>CAKPZJ010000001.1 GCA_934204655.1 uncultured Prevotella sp.
AATTATTGACAAGAAGTTTTTCCTTTTCAGACTAACAAAGATTTTTGCTTAATCCACACGCTTTTGCAGGTGACCCATATGTCTGGCCGGGTGTGCCCAGTGCAGTATCGAGGGCCGCGAGTACCATATCGCCCGTGGCGACATGCTTATCTGTTACCCCATGCTCTTCGTCAATAGCGCCATGGTTAACCTCGATTTTCGTTGCCGAGGACTTATCCTGTCGCCACGCTATCTGGAATGCATATTTGTCGTGGGGGGCAACTACTGGGACGTGAGCATGGTGCTCCAGCGTACTCCCGTGCTGCATCTGGACGATGAGGAGATGGCCAACATCCTCTTTGACTTTGACATCATCAAGCGCAAGTTGACCCAGAACGGCATGCCCCATTACCGCCAGAGCATCCAGTTGCTCCTGCAGTC
This sequence comes from uncultured Prevotella sp., assembly GCA_934204655.1. Classification (GTDB taxonomy): domain Bacteria; phylum Bacteroidota; class Bacteroidia; order Bacteroidales; family Bacteroidaceae; genus Prevotella. The sequence continues at coordinate 421 of CAKPZJ010000001.1, forward strand.
GCTGCTGTACGAGTTTTACGACCGGCTGACCCCGCGCCTGCAACTGTCCGAAGAGCAGTACACCTATACATCGGCCGAGTCGCTGTTCAAGCGGTTCGGGGCACTGCTCTCGCGCGAGTCACCACGGCGGCGCGATGTGCGTTACTATGCCACGGCGCTCTGTATCACCCCCAAGTACCTCTCATCGATATGCAATAGACAGAGCGGGAAGACGGCCACCGAGCTCATTAATGCCACCACGCTCAGCTATGTACGCAATATGCTCCTATCGTCGGACAAGACCGTCAAGCAGATAGCTGCCGATGCAGGCTTCTCCAATCTCTCCTTTTTTGGCAAGTACGTGCGCCGCGAGTTAGGCATGTCGCCGCGCGACTTCAGGGCCCGCCATGCCGACGACTGAACCTCCTGCTCCGCGCGCCGTGGTCCATGGAAAACGCGTGTGAGCCCCGCGTTGATGGCGGGAGCCTCGCCCACTTCACAGGGACATCTCTGAGCCATCCAAAAATAGTTGTTGGTTCGCCCGAAGCAATCACGGATTTTCTAAAGACCGACTATTACGTTTCTAAAGACGGCCTTTAGCTCGCTAAAGACGGCTTCCAGCATCTAAAAGACCGGTCTCCGCGGTTTTAATGACCGTTTCTGTCATCACCCCGGTGGTTCGCGCCCCGGTGCTTTTTATCTTTTTGCTTTTTTATCTTTTTACCATTCCCTCAGTGATAACACTTATTTTAGCCCTAAAACGAGATGGCGTTTCGGTGTTTTTTGCTAACTTTGCATACATTATTATAATGATATGAAACCATCCCTTCGTACCAATGGATTGCTGTCAGCCTGTGTGCTGTTGCTGCTCGTGCTCTGCTGGGCCAGTGTGAGCACCCCGCTGCGGTTTGCCCGACAGCGGCAGCAGCGCGAAGCCGTGGTCAAGGAGCGGCTCCTGCTGATACGCCAGGCCCAGGCCGCCTACCTACGAGCCCAGGGCAGCTATGCTGCAGACCTGCATACGTTGGTGGCAGGCGGCTACATGGCCGACTCTGTACAGTATATACCCTACGCAGGGGGCAAGCGGTTCGAGCTGAGTACCACCGTGATGGCCGGAAGGTCGGGGCGCAACGTACCGCTCATGGAGTGTGGCGCCGCGTATGCCGACTATCTGCGCGGGATGGATGCCACGGAGATAGACAATATGACCCGGCAGGCCGAGGAGGCCGGACAGTATGCCGGACTGAAAATAGGAGACCTAACGACAGCCAATGACAATGCAGGAAACTGGGAATGACACCTCAAGACAGCCGCGGATGACGCTCCGTATAAGTAACCACTCGATGGCCTTTGCCATGGCCGACAGCCTGGCCGTCAAGGGGGTGGCCTTTGAACCCTATACCGCCAAGAGTGGCATCTCTACGGCTGCCAACCTGCGCGAGGCGCTCCGCGCGTCGGCCCTGCTCGGTCGCGAGTGTGCCCGGGCACAGGTGCTCATCGACGCGCCCGCGCTGCTGGTGCCCATCGAGGAGTACGATGAGGCCACGGCCGATGCCTTCTACCGCTATACGCTGGTAACGCCGGCCACCAGTGTGGTGATGAGCAGCGTGGTGCCCACGCTGAACAGCGTGGCCCTCTTCGGGGTGAACCGCGACTTGCGCCAGGTGATAGACGACCGTTATGCCGACGTGCGCTACATGCCGGTAGAGCAGCCCGTGTGGAGCTATCTGCACCGCCGCAGTTTCTCTGACACCTGCCACAGGCTCTATGCCTACTTCCATGATGAGCGCGTCAGCGTGTTCGCCTTTGACAAGAACCGCTTCCGCTACTGCAACGCCTTCGACGTGAGCCATGTCAACGACTGTGTGTACTTCATACTCTACGTGTGGCGCCAGCTGCAGCTCGATGCCGACCGTGACGAACTGTACCTGGCTGGTAACGTGCCCGAGCGCGACGAGATGGTGGGCCTGCTCAGGCGTTACCTGCGCAAGTGTTACGCAGTGAACCCCGCGGCCGAGTTTAACCGTGCGCCCATTACCGAAATCAAAGGGATGGCGCTGGATATGGTAACTCTATTTCTGAAAGGACGATGAGAATTATAACAGGTATCAACAAGGGACGTCACTTTGACATTCCCCGCTCGTTCAAGGCAAGGCCCACGACCGACTTTGCCAAGGAGAATATTTTTAATGTACTCAATGGGTACATAGACCTGGATGGGGCTACGGCCCTGGACCTCTTTGCCGGCACAGGCAGCATCTCGCTTGAGCTGCTGTCGCGCGGCTGCGCTCAGGTGATAAGCGTGGAGGCCGACCGCGACCACGCCGCTTTTATAAGGCAGTGCATGCAGAAGCTGGGAACCCACGCCAACGTGCTCATCAGGGGCGATGTGTTCAGGTTTGTCAAGAGCTGCCGTCAGCAGTTCGACTTTATCTTCGCCGACCCGCCCTATGCGCTGGAGCAGCTGGCCCAGATACCTGCCCTGGTACTCGACGGCGGTCTGCTGAAGGCCGATGGCGTGCTGGTGCTCGAGCACGGCAAGGGCTACGACTTCTCGGACCATCCCCGCTTTGTGGAGCACCGGGCCTATGGCAGCGTCAACTTCTCTATCTTCCGCTGACCGCGGGGCCGGGGCTACATCAGTGGCGAGAACAGACGAATAATGCTCTCCCACAGGCGCTGGCCGAAACCGCGGTGCATAAAGGCCGATTCGCTGGTGAGTAACTGGCAGTGGGCGAGGTCGTCATTAAAAACTTGTTTCATACGGAGAGCCATCTGCGAGTCATAGAAAAATATGTTGGACTCGAAGTTGTTCTCAAAACTACGGAAATCTACATTCGTGGAGCCACAGGTACATAGGCTGTCGTCGGTCACTAACAGTTTGGAGTGATTGAACCCGGCCTGGTAGAGATATACCTTGACTCCGGCAGCCACCACCTGGCCTACAAAGGAGCGCGTGGCCCACTCGGGCAGCTTGGCGTCAGAGTGGGCGGGCACCATCAGACGCACGTCGACCCCTGCCTGGGCCGCCGTACACAGGGCGAAGAGCACCGGGTCGGTGGGCATGAAGTAGGGAGTCTCTATGTACACATAGTGGCGGGCCTCGAGCAGTATGCGCACGTACCCCTGCATAATATCGGGCCACGGCATGATGGGGCTGCTGGTTACCACCTGGGCAATGCAGTCATTGGGCGCGGTGTCAAGCATGGGGTAGTACTTGCGGTTGGTGATGAGCGTTCGGTCTACGAAGTACCAGTCTATCAGGAACGCTCGCTGTATGGCGTAGACCACTCCGCCCTCGACCCTGAGGTGCGTGTCGCGCCAGGCGTGCCTCGCGGTGCCTTTCACGTACCTCAGGGCGATGTTCATGCCCCCTATGAAGCCCACCCGGCCGTCTATTACGCACAGCTTGCGGTGGTTTCGGTAGTTAACCTTACTCGTGAAGGCCGGAAAGCGTACCGGCATAAACGTCTGGACGTCTATCCCGGCGTCGCGCATACGCTCGAAGAACCTGTTACTTACATTCCAGCATCCCACGTCGTCATATATCAGTCTTACCTCTACTCCCTGGCACGCCTTGTCTATGAGCGCGTCGGCCACCAGGTTGCCCAGCGCGTCGTCTACGATGATGTACGACACCATGTGTATGTGGGCTTTCGCGCTGCCTATGGCCTGGAGCAGGGAGTGTACAAACTGATAGCCATCGGTAAGTATCTCTACGTGGTTGTCCTTGAATGGCAGCGCCCAGTTCTGGTTGGCAAACATGCGAATGACCCGCTCGTGTGCCGTGGGTAGCGCCAGTCCGCTCTGCTCGGCAAACTCAAGCATACTGCGCTTCGTGAGCTGCTGCAAGCTACGCTCGCTGATCATGCGTTCCCTTCGCGTGTCTTGCCCGAAGAAGAAATAGAACACCACGCCTATCACTGGGATAAACGAGAGTACCAGTATCCACGCCAGGGTCTTGGCGGGCTGGCGGTTGTCCATCAGCACGCGCACCAGGGCAAACACGATGACAGCGGTGTATATCAGGAAAATTATCCAGTATAGGTATATCATGGTTGGGGAGAGTCTTTCTGCAACTGGGCCAGCTGGTATATGGCGTAGTCGCTGTTAGGGGTGTTGTCGAGCATCTGCCGGAGCAGCTGGGTGGCCTCGTCGCGGCGGCAGAGGGCCAGGAGCAGGTCGGCCTTGCGGCGTTGCAGAAAGTAGTAGAACGCTTGCTGGTTGTGGTCTTGCTCTTCTATGGCACCGTCGCGTGTTACGCTCTCCATGCCGTCGTTAATATAGCGCAGGGCTTCGTTGTCGCGCAGGCCCACCAGGCAGTTGACAAACTGCTCGGCGTAGATAATGTTGTTAAAGGGTAGGGTATGTAGCAGGTAGTAGTAAGCCTGGGTGAGCTGGCCCGTGTGGTAGTAGCAGCTGCCCACGAGGTAGCTCAGCTCGTAGTAGCTGCGCTGCTCGCTGTGCGAGAGCTGGTCGAAACGGGGTGCGTAGCGCTCGTAGGCAGCGCTCAGGAAGGGCAGGGCCTCGTAGAAACGGTGGTCCAGGTAGAGGCGGTGTCCGTAGTAGATGGTCCAGGCCAGGCCGCGGTCGGCACACAGGGCCAGCAGGTGCTGGGTGGGGGTGAGCTTGGGGTCATTGGGTGCGTGGGCCTTGTCGCGAGCCTCCTTCCACTGGTAGCTAAACTGGTCTACCAGCTGTTTGATGGGTTTCAGGTCGTGACCTATGACGATGGAGAGGGTGCGGGGCTCGCTGCTCACCAGTCCGGCCTGGCCGAAGTGGTCGGGCAGCGGCACCAGGGTACACGTTACGCGGTAGTAGAGTACGGCGGCGGTGGCATCCTCGGCCGACAGGTGCAGGATGAGGTGCTGCAGGGTGTCCGGGCGGTCAGCGCTGCAGTAGCTGATGTCGGCCATGGCCCACGAGCGTACAAACCGTCCATCGGCGATGAGCAGTCGGCCCAAGGCGTAGTTCGCTATGGCTTCGGGCACGGTCAGGGTGTCGGTGGTGCCGTCCTCGGTGCTCACCACCATGGTCTGTGGGGCAAATCCGGGTATGTTGAGCGCACGGGCAGCCATCTGCCCCGCGGTAGCCATGGCTGCCCCGGCCTGCTCGTGGGTGGGCAGCTCTGCCGGGTGGTTGGCCATGTGCAGCTCGTTGATGAGGGCCAGCTCATTGTGCCACTCGGCGTTGGCCTTCTCCACATCCCGGCCTGGCGCAGCCGTCATCTTCTTCTCATTGTCCTCGTACTCGCTCATCACGGTACGCTGCAGCCTGAACATGTCGCGCATGCACTCGGTCAGAACCTCCTTGGCGTTGTAGCGGTTTACCAGGAGCGAGGCCATGGTATGCACGTGTACCTTGGGGTTGTCGTCGTCTATGGTGTAGGAGGTCTTGATGGGTGTGTCGATAAGCAGACAGCGGTTGCAGACCGACCGCAGCAACTCAATGTTGGCCAGGGGAGCGGTAAAGATGTAGGCGTACATCAGCTGGATGTACATGGTGTCTGGGGCAATGGTTATGGAGAAGTAGCCGTTCTGGTATTCGTACCGGCAGATGGTCTTCTCATCGCTCTCGGACCACTCGGGCTGGCACGACAGCTGCTTTAGGGCGGCGGTCACGGTGGCGCGGTTAGTGCCGAGGGTTACGTGGTCGGGCCTGAAGACCGACAGCCATCGGTCGGTCATGCGGTGCAGCAGGGCCGTGGCTGACTGGTACAGCACGTAGCCCAGCAGGATGATGAGAAGTATAGTGGAGAGTATAGCTTCCATGGCGGTGTGTCAAACTACTATGTTGGTGCCCAGCCTGCGGGCATAGTTGTTGCGAACGGTCTGCAGCTGGGTGTATTCTTTTATCAGTTCGTTCATGCGGGCCGGCTCCGAGGTGGCCGCGGCTATCTCGGTACTCAGGGCCTTGAGCCGCCGCTCCACATAGTCCATACGGAAGTCGAGCACCAGGTGCAGCGTCTGGTTGCGCAGCTGTTCCTCTTCTTCCTTCTGCCGCTCTCTGTCGTCGATATAGGCATCCTGGGGGGCAGGCTCGTCGTTGCGCGTCAGCTGTAGGCGGTCTACACACAGGTCGGCAGCCACGCGCCCTATCTCGATGTTCTCATGGTGTATGAAGTAGTTCTCGCTGTCAAAGTCGGGGTCGTCGGCATGGGCCACGGCTTCATCTAAGATGCGGCGGTAGAGTGGGTTGCTAAACTGCAGGCTGTCGGCCTGTAAGTCGTAGTATATGTACTGGGCCACAGTGAGGTCTACCGTGCCCCCGTCCTCGGTCTCTACCTGGCGGAACACCCTCCGGGCACCTTTGCGGATAATCATCTGCGCCAGCAAGCGCTCCACCTTCTCCTGGGCCGACACCGGCTGCCCTATAGAGGGCTGCGTGGCCGTCTCGGTGACCATGGGCGGCGCCTCCTCGCCCCGCCGGGCTTCCGTGTTCTTGCTCTCCTTGGCCTCGCGGATAAAGTTGTTCATCGTATTGATAAGCGTAGACTCGGCCACGCCTATCCGCTGTACACAGGTCTGTACATACGTGTCGCGCAGGATGGTATTGGTTACCAGCGAGATGCTCTTGATGATAGAGTTGATGGCCGCCGTGCGTTTCACGGGGTCGGTCTCGTTCTTCAGGAGCAGCTCGGTCTTAAACTGGATGAAGTCTGTCTCGTTGGCGTCTATGTACTGCCTCAGCTCGTCGGCCGTGTGCTTCCTGGCGAAGCTGTCTGGGTCGTCGCCGTCGGGCAGCAGCAGTACCTTGAGGTTCATTCCCTCTGACAGGAGCATGTCGGTGCCTTTCAGGGCGGCATGCAGGCCCGCCGCGTCGTCGTCGTAGATGAGGGTGATGTTGGATGTGAGCCTGTGGAGCATGTGTATCTGCGGGAAGCTGAGCGCGGTGCCCGAGCCGGCTACCACGTTCTCTATGCCAGCCTGGTGCATGGAGATAACGTCGGCCTGTCCCTCTACTAAATACACTCGGTCGTTCTTTACAATGGCCTTCTTGGCCTGGTAGATGCCGTAGAGCTCGTGGGCCTTGTGGTAGATGTCTGAGTCGGGAGAGTTGACGTACTTCATGTTGACCCCTTTGGTGCGCGAGTCGAGTACGCGGGCGGTGAAGCCCACCACTTTGCCGCTGAGGCCAATCCAGGGGAAAACCACGCGACCAGCGTAGCGGTCTATCAGTTCGCCCCGGTCGTTCTGGTAGCAGATGCCGGTCTTGAGGAGATACTCGGGCTGATAGCCCTGGACCTTGGCAGCATCGGGCAGGGCAAAGCGCGACTGCAGGTCGTAGCCCAGGCGGAACTTGGCGATGATGTCGTCGCGGAAGCCACGGCTGCGGAAGTAGGGCAGACCGTAAGTAGTGCCCTCGCCCTCAGTCTGGAGCTGCTGCTCGAAGTACTTGGCGGCCCACTCGTTGATGATAAACATCGACTCGCGCTCGCTTTGCTCACGGCGTTCCTCGTCGGTAAGCTCGCGCTCCTGTATCTCTATGTGGTACTTGTTAGCCAGCCAGCGCAGAGCCTCTGGGTAGGTCATCTGCTCGTGTTCCATGATGAAGGTGATAGCTGTACCTCCTTTACCACAACCAAAGCAGTTGAAAAAACCACGAGTAGGTGAAACGTAGAATGAAGGAGTTTTCTCATTGTGGAAAGGGCATAGGCCAACATAGTTTATGCCTCGCTTGCGGAGCGACACAAATTCGGACACTACTTCTACTATATTTGTGGCGTCCTTAATTTTTTCTATTGTAGCACTGTCTATCCTTGCATTTTCCATCTTAGAAATAGCCCTGAAGGCCCCTGTAAGTATAGTTGCAAATTTAGAAATTTTTTTTGAGAATGGGCGGTGCCGTGGTGATAAATATTACTATAAAAATGTAAAAGGGCGCAACCCTAATGAGAGTTGCGCCCCTATATATAATAATGTATAGTAGGCTTATTCGGCCTCAGCAGGCTCTACGGCACGGAAATCAGCCAGGTCGTCGGCCTTGAAGTTCTGTACGTAGGCTGCTTTGCCCAGCACGTCTTCCTCAGCCATACGCACGTAGACGTTAGCGCTCTTCTGGAAGAGCTCAGGGGCGCGTGTGGCATCATCGATAATGAGCAGGGACATGATAATCTCGGCTGTCATGTCATAGAGGCGACGCGCGAGGAAGTCGTGAACGTCCTGGTTCTGTGCTTCCTTGACGTAGTTGACAGCAGCCTCGTACTGCTCGACCATCTTAGCCACGCGGTCACGCAGGCCTTTCATGCCGTCGCTCACTTCGGCCTCGAGCATCTCCTTCATAATGGTGAGGTAGGTGCCATTGGTGATGTAGCGTACAGCAGCTACCACCTGAAGCTGTGTAGTACCCTCGTAGATAGAGAAGATGCGGGCATCGCGGAACAGGCGCTGGCTCTTGTATTCCATGATAAAGCCCGAACCACCGTGAATACTGATGGCGTCGTAAGCATTCTGGTTGGCGTACTCAGAGTTCATACCCTTGGAGATAGGAGTAAATGCATCGGCGAGGCGAGTGTACTTCTTCATCTCAGCGCGCTCCTCGGCGGAGAGCTTGCGGTCGCGGGCGATGTCCTCGAGAGCCTTGTAGATGTCTACGTAGCGGGCTGTCTGATAGAGCAGAGAGCGGCCGGCATCGAGCTTGGCCTTCATGCGAGAAAGCATGTCGTACACAGCGGGGAAGTTTACTATCTTCTGGCCAAACTGGGCACGCTCCTTGGCATACGCCAAGCCCTCATTGTAGGCTTCCTGCTCTACACCCACCGACTGGGCGGCTATGCCGAGGCGGGCGCCGTTCATCAGAGCCATCACATACTTGATAAGACCCATGCGGGTGTTACCGCAGAGCTCGGCCTTGGCGTTCTTGTACACCAGCTCGCAGGTAGGAGAGCCGTGTATGCCCAGCTTGTTCTCTATGTGACGTACCGTGACGCCTCCGTCGCGCTTGTCGTAGATAAACATAGACAGGCCGCGGCCATCCTTGGTTCCCTCTTCCGAGCGGGCCAGCACCAAGTGTATGTCTGAGTCGCCATTGGTAATGAAGCGCTTCACACCGTTGAGCCTCCAGGTGCCGTCGGCATCCTGCGTGGCCTTGAGCATTACTCGCTGCAGGTCAGAGCCGGCATCGGGCTCGGTCAAGTCCATCGACATGGTCTCGCCGGCGGCGATACGGGGAATATACTTCTGTCGCTGCTCCTCTGAACCAAACTCATAGAGAGTGTCGATACAGCTCTGCAGACTCCAGACGTTTTGGAAGCCGGCATCGGCAGCCGAGATAACCTCAGAGAGCATAGAGAACACCACGTTAGGGATGTTCAGGCCGTTGTAGCGACGGGGCATGGAGATGCCCCAGAGCCCTGCCTTACGTGTGGCATCCAGGTTTTCGAATGTCTTGCTGGCGTATATCATGCGGCCGTCCTCCAGGTGTGGGCCTTCGAGGTCCACGGCCTCCGAGTTGGGTTCAATGATGTTGGCAGCCACATCTCCGGTGATGTCCAGGATGCGCTTATAGTTCTCTATGGCGTCCTCGAAGTTTACGGGGGCGTCAGCAAATTTGTCCTTGTCAGCATAGTCGCGCTCCTTGAGGTCGACGATGCGCTTCATCAGAGGATGGTTCAGGTGGAACGCTATCTCTGGGTGGTCTGTATAATAGTTTGCCATAATTTTAGAGCCCCTCCCCAGCCCTCCCCCAAGGGGAGGGAGTAAGTTGGGGACTTTTTTTTAGCCCTTTCCAGGCCCTCCGCAAGGGGAGGGAGCAGGTCGGGGGTTTTTTGTTAGGCCCCACCCCAGCCCTCCTCCAAGGGGAGGGAGTCGGTGAGGATTGTTTTTGTTTATTGTTTAATGTTGTTTTTTATAATAGTTATTACCTCTTCGATGCTGTTTGTTACCTGCTCATTGGTAAACCTTATTACCCGGTAGCCCATGTTGGTGAGCCGTTCGGTGCGCAGTGCGTCTTCTGCAGCCTGTCGTGGTTCCGAGTGGTAGCCTCCGTCTATTTCAACGACTAGTTGGCCGCTCAGGCAAACGAAATCGACGATGTAATCCCCTATGATGTGCTGCCTTCGGAAGTGGAAGCCACTCAGATGATTTCGTAGATACTCCCAAAGTAATGATTCGCTGGGTGTCATCTTTCTGCGGTTCTCCCGTGCAAATGCCTTTAGCAATGTGTAGCGGTCGGGCTAAGCCGTCCCATATTTAGGGTGTGGTCGTTCCATCTTTTGTCAGCAGTACCCCCGTACAGTGTAAGCACTCCCTCCCCTTGGGGGAGGGTTGGGGTGGGGCTTCTGTTACTTAGAGTTCTGTTTGTAATACTTGATGAGCTTGGGAACCACCTCTTCGACGGTACCAACGATAACGTAGTCGGCTATCTTGTTGATAGGAGCGTCGGGGTCGCTGTTTACAGAGATGATGATGCCCGAGTCCTGCATACCGGCGATGTGCTGGATCTGGCCGGAGATACCGCAGGCGATGTACACCTTAGGATGAACGGTAACGCCGGTCTGTCCAATCTGGCGGTCGTGGTCTACCCAACCTGCGTCGACAGCGGCACGGCTGGCGCCAACCTCACCATGAAGTTCCTTGGCCAACTGGAAGAGCTGGTCGAAGCCCTCCTTGCTGCCCACGCCGTAACCACCGGCCACAACGATAGGAGCGCCCTTCAGGTTGTGCTTGGCAGCCTCTACGTGACGGTCAAGAACCTTGACAACGAACGCTTCGGCCGACACGTACTTGCTAACCTCGGGATAAACCACCTCGCCCTTGGCCTTGCCGTCGTAGAGGGCTTTCTGCATGACACCAGAGCGCACGGTGGCCATCTGAGGACGGTGGTCGGGGTTAACGATGGTGGCCACGATGTTGCCGCCAAAGGCGGGGCGTATCTGGTAGAGCAGGTGGTCGTAGTGCTTGCCGCTCTTCTTGTCATCGTAGTCGCCTATCTCCAGCTGCGTACAGTCGGCCGTGAGACCCGATGTAAGCGACGAAGATACGCGGGGACCCAGGTCGCGGCCTATTACGGTGGCGCCCATGAGTGCTATCTGCGGCTTCTCCTCCTTGAACAGGTTAACCAGTATGTCGGTATGCGGGGCCGATGTGTAGGGGAACAGGCCGTCGGCATCGAATACGAACAACTTATCTACGCCGTAAGGCAAGATTTGCTCTTCGACCTTGCCCTTGATGCCGGTGCCAGCCACGATAGCGTTGAGATCTACCCCCAACTCATTGGCCAGCTTGCGGCCCTTAGTTAGCAATTCCTGAGAAACCTCGGCAACCTGGGTGCCTTCGATTTCACAATATACAAATACGTTGTTCATATCTATTAACCAATAATCTTTTCGTCTAACAATTCCTTTATCAGTCCCTCTACATCGGCGTCGCTTGCCGTGAGGGTCTTGCTCTCCTTAGCCTGGAACACTATGTTCTGAACGGCCTTCACCTTAGTTGGCGAGCCGGCCAGTCCACACTGCTGAGGGTCTCCGTCTACGTCGGCCACGGTCCACTGGTTCAGCGTCAGGTACGGGCGCTCCTCATAGAGGGCTGCCCATGGCTCATCTCCCTTGCGCTCCATGGGGCAGGTGGCATACTTGTACTTCATGACCAGCTTGGCGTTACAGGGACGGCAGGGGGCGGCGCTGCCGTTAACCGTTACCACTACAGGCAGCGGTGCCTCTACGGTCTCCACGCCTCCGTCGATGTGGCGGCGTATGGTGGCCTTGCCATTCTCTACCTTGAGTATCTCCTCGGCGTAAGTTACCTGGTTCAAGCCCAGCTTCTGAGCCACCTGAGGGCCCACCTGGGCTGTATCGCCGTCGATGGCCTGTCGGCCGCCTATCACTATGTCTACATCGCCTATCTTCTTGATGCCTGTGGCCAGCGCATACGATGTGGCCAGTGTATCGGCACCTGCAAAGAGACGGTCGGTAAGCAGCCATCCGGTATCAGCACCGCGGTAAAGTCCCTGACGGATTATCTCGCCAGCACGGGGAGGGCCCATGGTGAGCACGCCTACTGTGCTGCCGGGGTTCTGCTCTTTCAGGCGGAGGGCCTGCTCAAGAGCGTTCAAGTCTTCGGGGTTGAAGATAGCGGGCAGCGCGGCACGGTTAACGGTGCCCTCGGCGGTCATAGCGTCTTTGCCCACATTTCTTGTGTCTGGTACCTGCTTCGCAAGTACAACGATTTTCAAACTCATAAGAAATATTTAAAATTATATTGATTTCGATATAAATTACGGTCGCAAAATTACTAATATTTTACAGGTTGACCAAATTATTGTAATTAAATTTGCACAGACCGTTGCTATCTGTGCACAAATAGCGGTGATTGTGCAATCGGCCAAGGCCATCAGAAAGGTAAAAAAGGTAGTTTGAAACGCAAAAAGGTAAAAGAGTAAAAAAGTAAAGAGCGCTCGGAAAGGTAAAGAGGTAAAAAGCGCTGGGATGGGAGCCCCCGCGGTGATGACGGAAACGGTCATTAAAAGCGTGGAGACCGGTCTTTACGATGCTGGAAGCCATCTTTAGCGAACTGGGAACCATCTTTAGAAAATCCGCGATTATTTCGGACGAACCAACAACTAATTTGGGATGGTTCAGAGATGTCCTTGTGAAGTGAGAGAGGCTCCCGCAATCAGCGCGCGCTGCTTATGCGTAACCTCCCCAATCCACCACCAGCGCCCAGGGAACGCTTTTTACTTTTAAAGTTTGCTCGGGCGCTGGCTTCTCATCGTTTACACCTTATTTATATATACGCGTGCGCGCGCGAGGGGGCGGGGGGAGTGTGGGGAGCGATAAAACGGGGGGAGGGGAGAACTTTGTGAGGCGTATAGGGGGCGATTAGAAAAAATATGCTTACTTTTGCGCTGTTGTCACAGACCCCGAGAATATGAGCATTGACGAATTTGTACGCCAGGTACAACAGCAGCTGGGCTTCGAGCCCACGGCCGACCAGCACAGGGCCTTGCACGAGTTTGGCCACTTCCTCGCCGACCGCGAAACACGGGTGGCGATGATACTGCGTGGCTCGGCCGGAACCGGCAAGACATCGCTCACGGCAGCGCTGGTACGCACCCTGACCCGGCTGGGCCAGCGTATGGTGCTGTTGGCCCCTACGGGACGCGCCGCCAAGGTGCTGTCGCTCTATAGTGGCATGGCGGCTTACACCATTCACCGCAAGATATACCGCGAGCGGGCCGTGGCGAGTGGGGGAGGGGTGTTCAACCTGAACGACAACCTACATACGGACACGCTCTTTGTGGTAGACGAAGCGTCGATGATAGCCAACGGCGCCGGAGGCGATAGCAGTTTCGGTACGGGCTGCCTGTTAGACGACCTGATAACCTATGTGTATGGCGGACGCAACTGCCGGCTGATGGTGATAGGCGACAGCGCCCAGCTGCCCCCCGTGGGCGAGGAGGAGTCGCCTGCCCTGAGCGCCGGGGTGTTAGAGGGCTACGCCCTGAGGGTGTACCGGGCCGACCTGACCGAGGTGGTGCGCCAGGCAGCCCTGAGCGGCATACTCTATAACGCCACCGTGATAAGGGCCATGATAACCCACGATGCCGCCACCCAGTTGCCCCGCATACAGCTGGCCGGCTTTGCCGATATATGCGTGGTGCCGGGCAACGAGCTGGTCGACGCGTTGGCCGCCAGCTATCATGCCGTGGGCATAGACGACACGATGGTGATAACGAGGTCCAACAAGCGGGCCAAGGTGTACAACCTGGGCATACGCGCCATGATACTGGACCGCGAGGACGACCTGGCCACGGGCGACATGCTCATGGTGGTCAAGAACCACTATCTGCCGCCCACCCCCAAGGGCTCGGGCGACGCGCCCCCTTTCGCCTTTATCGCCAATGGCGACCGCTGCCGGGTTATCAAGGTGCGCCGCCAGCGCGAGTTCTACGGGCTGCGCTTTGCCGATGTGTGGCTCAGTTTTCCTGACTATGACGACTACGAGTTTCAGGCCACCTTGGTGCTCGACAGCCTGCTTACCGAGACCCCGGCACTCACCTGCGAGCAGGCCGATCAGCTCTACGAGGGCGTAATGGCCGACTATGCCGACCTGCCACGCAAGGCCGACCGTATGAAGGCCCTGCGTGCCGATACTTATTACAACGCGCTCCAGGTTAAGTTTGCCTACGCCGTTACTTGCCACAAGGCGCAGGGCGGCCAGTGGGCCCACGTGTATGTAGACCAGGGCTACATGACCGACGACATGCTTACGCCCGATTATATCCACTGGCTCTACACTGCCTTTACCCGCGCCACCGAGCGTCTGTATCTTGTCAACTGGCCCAAGAGCCAGATAGAGCCAGGCGGATAGCCGCGGCCCGTGGGGCGATGGGTGGCCCCTTATCTGCTTACCTTAATCGTACAGTCGGCCACGGCACAGTCTACCTGTACCTGTCGTGGCCGCGTTATGCGTGTGTGCAGCGAGCCGTCGGCTCGCCGCTCATGGCGTACCTGTATGTTGCCGTAGGGGGTGGGGTAGGAGCCTTCGGCCCAACTGAGGTCGCCTAAGTGAGGTTCTATGCTGATGCGGCGGCAACCGGGCTCCTTGACCTGGACGCCTAACACATGGCGCGACAGCCAGGCAGTGGGCCCCGAGGCCCAGCCATGGCACAGGCTGCCACGGAAGCCCGGGTAGCAGTAGGCTCCGAAGTCGCCGTGAGCGTTTTTCTTCTTCGGGTCGCCCAGTTGGTCTATGCGGTTGGTGCCCTGGCCCCAGGCAGGGTCGTAGTCTTCCCAGAAGGTGGTGGCACCCAGGTCCAGCATGCCGCCCCAGTACTGGCGTATGGCGTCGATGGCCTCGCGGTAGCGTCCGGCACGCGCCTCGGCCTCTAACAGGTAGTAGCCGTAGAAGGTAGAGAAACCCCTGATGCCGTCGATGTAGCGGCTGTACATGGTCTGGGGCGGCAGGGTACCGCTGATGGCCATGAGTGCGGCCGCCTGGCGCAGCGATGTGGGCGGGGCGATGTGGGCCGACAATCGGGTGGCTATGGCCCGGCAGGTGGTGGCACGCGCGGTGTCGCCCAATACCCGGCACAGCTCGGCGGCATCGGTCATACTCCATACGAGCAGCGCCTTTACGCCCGTCCGCACCCCGCGCTTGTCGGCCTGGGAGGGCCAGTCTAAGAAGCAGTTGCCGTGAAATTCGCCTTCGCTGTCAACGGCATGGTCCAGCTGGTCTATCAGGCCGGTGATGTAGCCGCGGTGGCGCTCCAGGTAGTCGTGGTCGGCGTGGCTCATCCACCACTCGTACTGTATAATGAGGTACCACATGGAGTAGGCGGGCATGTTGTTGAGCCACTTGGGCAGCGGAAACTCGCGGCAGGCAAAGTCTATCGAGCGCGGGACCACCTCGTTGTAGCCAAAGACAGCATTGATGGTAGCCACCTCAGGGTGCATGTCGCCAGTCCATACCAGCCGGTCGCGCTTGATGCCGTCCCACAGAAATTCCTGCATGTTTAGATGTACGGTGTAGGCTCCGGTAAGCCAGATGGAGTCCAGCCGGGTGTCGCTGCACCTGAAACTGCCCCTGTAGGGTATGTCGCGGAAGCGGAAGATGGCTGCGGCCTCCTTGATGCGTATCGCGACGTCGGGGCGCAGCAGGTCTATGCGCACAAAGCGGAACCCCGTGTTGCCTATCTCTATCTGCCCGTCGCGCGGTATCTCCATGATGATGTCGCGCTTGGCATGGTCGTCGGTAGAGTAGCCCACCCGTGGCTTGGAGTTACTCGTGGTGCTCATACACTCCTGCACCGACTCGCCAAAGCGTATGCGCACCAGCGAGGGTTCGGGCTTGGTGCTGCTGCCCATGACCAGGCGCAGTCCGCCGTGTAGCTCGCGCCCGTAGTCCAGCACCAGTGAGGCCGTGTCGGCCGCCACCGTGCTCATCTCGCACATCCCCGTCCGTCCCAGTTCGGTCTGCCCGTTGGTCAGGCGTAGCAGGGCCTCGCTTTGGGTGGCGCGGTGGGTGGCCACGATACGCTGGGGCACCAGGTACACCTGGGTTATGGGGTCGGGGCGCATGCGCGCGCTGTCGGTTGCAGTAAATACGGGTGGCAGATGGGTCTGGGCGGTGGCGGTTAGGGCCATGAGGACCACGGTGAGTACTATTAGTCTTATTCGCATGGTAGGGAGTTAAGTTGAAGTCTGTAGCTGCAAATGTAGTGCATTAATCCCGTCTGGCCAAGGCTTTTGGCGTAAAAATGAGCACCGTCCGTAGGTTTCTTCCTGTAACTGCCGTTACCCTGGGAGGCCATGCTGCTGTCTACCTGTGCGGTGCCCCCTTGGGGGGTGACAAAAAAAGTGGCAGCCGCGATGGCTGCCACTTTTGGTATAGAGTTCTAAAGGAGTATAGTGTTTAGAGGTTGGCCAGCTCGACCACCTTATCTACAGCGGCACTGAGGCCGTCAATATTCTTGCCGCCAGCTTGGGCATAGTGGGGCTGACCGCCGCCACCACCCTGGATGAGTTTGGCAGCTTCGCGTATCATCTTGCCCGCGTTGAGACCATGGTCGCTTACCATATCGTCGCTCAGCATAACTGAGAGCAGGGGCTTGTCGTGAGCCGTAGAACCAATGACGCAGAGCAAGTTGGTGGGCAATGCCTCGCGTATCTTGAACACCAAATCCTTAGCCGATGCCGGCTCAAAGGGGATGATGGCCTTGACCACGTGTACGTCATTGATTATGGTAGCCTTATCTACCAGCGTCTTGGCCATGCGGTCTACAGCCTGCGCACGGAAGCTCTCGATGTCTTTCTTCATAGCATCGTGCTCCTCGATGTACTTGGCGATAACACCCTGTAAATCTTTGGCGTTGTTGAACAGGCTCTTAATCTCGCGCATGGTGTCCTCTAAGGCGTAGAAAGTCTCTTCGCAGGTCTTGCCGGTAAGGGCCTCGATACGGCGGATGCCGGCAGCTACCGAACTCTCGCTGATAATCTTGAACATGCCGATGCGGCCGGTGCTCTTGGCGTGAATACCACCGCAGAACTCGCACGATGGACCGAAACGAACCACGCGCACCTTGTCGCCGTACTTCTCGCCGAACAGGGCGATGGCTCCCAACTTCTTGGCTTCCTCTAACGGCGCGTCGCGATGCTCGTCGAGAGGCAAGTCCTGACGTATCATGTCGTTGACGAGACGCTCTACCTGGCGCAGCTGGTCATCGGTAACTTTCTGGAAGTGAGAGAAGTCGAAACGAAGGGTATCAGCGCTCACATACGAGCCCTTTTGTTCTACATGGTCGCCCAGCACCTGCTTGAGCGCGTAGTCCAGTAGGTGAGTAGCGGTATGGTTGGCCGCGCTGGCCTCGCGCTTGTCTACATCCACGCAAGCCATAAACTGCGCCGTGATGTCCTTGGGCAGCTGCTTGACGATGTGTATCGACTGGTTGTTCTCGCGCTTGGTGTCTATGACCTCTACGGTCTCGTCGCCGTTGACCAGTACACCCGTATCGCCTACCTGGCCGCCCATCTCACCATAGAATGGCGTGTAGTCGAGCACCAGTTCGTAGAACGAAGTCTTCTTCTGGGTAACTTTGCGATAACGCAGGATGTGGCACTCGTACTCAGTGTAGTCGTAGCCCACAAAGTGCTGGTTGCCTTCGGCCACTTCTACCCAGTCGCCGTTCTCGACCGAGGCGGCGTTGCGTGCGCGGTCCTTCTGTTTCTGCATCTCAGCGTCAAACTGCTGCTCATCGACCGTGAAGCCATGCTCACGGCAGATAAGCTCAGTAAGGTCGAGCGGGAAACCGTAAGTATCAAACAGCCGGAAGGCCTGGACACCGTCAAGCTGGGTCTTGCCCTCGGCCTTGAGATGGTCCATAGCCGTCTGGAGCATGTTGATGCCCTTCTCGAGGGTACGCAGGAACGAATCCTCCTCCTCTTTCATAACGCGGCCGATGAGTTCGCGCTGTGCGGGGAGCTCAGGGTAAGCCTGGCCCATCTCCTGGATGAGCACGGGGAGAAGTTTGTAGATGAAAGCCTCCTTTTGGCCGAGGAAAGTGTATGCGTAGCGGATGGCGCGACGCAGGATACGGCGGATAACGTAACCTGCCTTGGCGTTAGAGGGCAGCTGGCCATCAGCGATGGAGAACGCTACGGCCCGCAGGTGGTCGGCCACCACGCGCATAGCCACATCGGTGTCCTCGCTGCCCCCGTATTTCAGTCCGGTAAGGCGCTCCTCCTCATGGATAAGCGGCTGGAAGATGTCGGTATCGTAGTTAGAGTGCTTGCCCTGGAGCATGCGAACCAGGCGCTCGAAGCCCATACCGGTATCGATGACATTCATAGACAGCGGCTCGAGGCTGCCGTCGGCCTTGCGGTTAAACTGCATGAACACGATGTTCCAAATCTCGATGACCTGAGGGTCGTCCTTGTTGACAAGGTCGCGTCCGGGCACGTCACCACGCTCATTCTCGGGGCGCGAGTCAACGTGTATCTCAGAGCAGGGGCCACAGGGACCCGTGTCGCCCATCTCCCAGAAGTTGTCGTGCTTGTTACCGTTGATGATGTGGTCGGCAGGCAGGTGCTTGGCCCAGTAGCCAGCGGCCTCGTCATCGCGGGGAATATTCTCTTCGGGCGAGCCCTCGAAAACAGTAACATACAGATCCTTGGGGTCAAGATGCAGCACGTCGACGAGGTATTCCCAGGCGTAGTCGATAGCTCCCTGCTTGAAGTAGTCGCCAAAGCTCCAGTTGCCGAGCATTTCAAACATGGTGTGGTGGTAAGTGTCGTGGCCCACCTCCTCCAGGTCGTTGTGCTTGCCGCTCACGCGCAGACATTTCTGTGAGT
Source organism: uncultured Prevotella sp. (assembly GCA_934204655.1). Classification (GTDB taxonomy): domain Bacteria; phylum Bacteroidota; class Bacteroidia; order Bacteroidales; family Bacteroidaceae; genus Prevotella. The sequence goes on from CAKPZJ010000001.1 coordinate 19,190, forward strand.
CGGTGCGGCGGCGAGGCTCGGGGGCCTTGGTACCCAGTATGATGTCCTTCCACTGGTTCATACCTGCATTTGTAAACATCAGCGTGGGGTCGTCCTTGATAACCATTGGTGCCGACGGGACGATAACGTGTCCTTTAGACTCGAAGAATTTTTTGTACGAGTCACGGATTTCATTTGCTGTCATCATATTTGTTTTTGCTTTAATATGCTTTATAATTTCATCTTTTTCCAAAAACTCTTGCAAAGGTACCAAGAAATGCGTATTTTTGCAAGTAATTGTATAAAAAGGTGCAAATAAATGCTTACAAAGGACAAGGAGCTCAAGCTCTACTACTCCATCAAGGAGGCAGCTCAGCTATTGGGTGTTAATGAGAGTACGCTACGGTACTGGGAGAAAGAGTTCCCACAGCTCAGACCGAAGACGCAGGCGCTCAATAAGGTGCGCCAGTACACGGCCGAGGACTTGGAGCTGCTCAAGACCATCTACAGCCTGGTCAAGGTGCGTGGTTTCAAGTTGGCTGCCGCCCGTAAGATGCTTAGCGAGAACCGTAAGGGAGTAGATAAGAGTAGCGAAGTACTGGAGACGCTGCTGTCAGTGCGCAGCCAGTTGCAGGAGCTGAAACGCCACCTGTCAGGAATAGTATAAGGATATATGTGGGGGGCTGGGCAGGCCCCATCAAATAGACGAAAGACCGTGACCTCGGCATAGATAGCCGTAGTCACGGTCTTTAAGTATGTGTGGGTGTGTATAAGGGTTAGTTTATGCGCATTACTTCTTGCAATCCGTCTACCTTCTTGAGCTTTTCCATGATGAGCTTTACATCGCTGCGGTCGTGAACGCGCAGCTCTATCGTTCCGTCGAATATGCCCTTGTCGGCCGTGACGGTCACCTTGTGGATGTTGATGTCTAACTCGTCGGTAATGACCTTCGCCACATCGAGTATCATACCCTTGCGGTCTATGCCTTTAATCTCTATCGTAGCGTCGAAGAACAACAGGCGGTGCATGTCCCACTTAGCATCGAGTATGCGGTTGCCAAAGCTGGTCTTGAGCTTGCTGGCCACCGGACAGTTGCGCTTGTGTATCTCGATATGGTTCTTATTATCTATGTAACCCAAGATGTCATCGCCGGGGATGGGGTGGCAGCAGTGGCGGAACACGTACTTGCTGATATGCTCCTCGTTGATGATACACGGTTTCTTCTTGTTGAAACCATCCTTGACCGTAAATGGCTCAGCGGGAGCTGTGGACTCGCTCTTCTTGTCCTTGCTGAGGTTCAGGAAGGGCACATACTTCTTCCAGCCCGTGGTGACGCTGCTCTTCTTGTCTTTCTCGTTGAGCTTGGCCAGGTCCTTCTCGCCCAGGATGATGGTTCGCTCGCCGATGGAGAGAAACAGGTCCTCGTGCTTGGATATGTCGTGATACTCGCAGAGCTTGTCCAGGTTCGAGGTGGTGGTTGCCAGATCGTTCTTCAGCATCCACTCGTTCAGGATGGTTTCTCCCCGCTTCTGTATCTCCCTGTTCTCGCGGCGCAGGATGGCCTGTATCTTTCCCTTGGCCTTGGCGGTAGACACAAAGTTAATCCACGAGGGCTGAACGTGCTGCGCCTTGGAAGCCAAGATTTCTACCTGGTCGCCACTCTGTAGCTTATGGCTCAGCGGAACCAACTTGTGGTTTACCTTGGCCCCTATGCAGTGGCTGCCTAAGAACGTGTGTATCTGGAAGGCAAAGTCGAGCGCCGTACAGCCTGCCGGCATGGTCTTGATTTCGCCCTTGGGCGTGAAGACGAATATCTCCGAGGCAAATAGGTTGAGCTTGATAGCGTCCAGGAAGTCCATGGCATCGGGCTGCGGGTCGTCCAGTATCTCCTTGATGGTGCGCAGCCAGCTGTTCAGTTCGCCCTCGTCCTCCTGGATGTCTCCCCCTTCCTTATACTTCCAGTGCGCGGCAAACCCTTGCTCTGCTATTTCGTCCATACGGTCCGACCGTATCTGTACTTCTATCCACCGACCCTGCTTACTCATCAGCGTGACGTGCAGAGCCTGATAACCGTTGGCTTTGGGATGGTTGAGCCAGTCGCGCAGGCGGTCGGGGTGCGACTTGTAAATCTTGCTGATGGCCACGTAGATGTTGAAGCACTCGTTAATCTCCTCCTCGCGCACCTTGGGGGTGAAGATGATGCGCACGGCGAGTATGTCGTATATTTCATCAAAGGTCACGTGCTTGGTCTGCATCTTGTTCCAGATGGAGTAGGGACTCTTTACACGTGCGATGATTTTGTACTTTACCCCGGCGGCATCGAGCGACTGGTGGATGGGTGCCGTGAAGTCCTCAAAGAGTTTGTCGCGCTGCTCCTTGGTAAAGTTCAGCTTGTTAGTGATGTTGGCGTATTCTTCAGGGTGTTCAAACTTGAAGCTCAGGTTTTCCAGCTCGGTCTTAATCTTGTAGAGCCCTAACCTGTTGGCCAGCGGGGCATAGATGTAGAGTGTCTCGCCGGCTATCTTGTACTGCTTGTTGGCCGGCTGTGATGCCAGGGTGCGCATATTGTGCAACCGGTCGCATATCTTGATGAGTATGACGCGTATGTCGTCGCTCATGGTGAGCAGCAACTTCTTGAAATTCTCGGCCTGGGCCGATGCGTGCTCGCCAAAGATGCCTCCGCTTATCTTGGTGAGACCGTCTACTATCTGGGCTATCTTCGGCCCGAAGATATTCTCGATGTCCTCGACGGTATAGTCGGTGTCCTCGACCACATCGTGTAGCAGGGCCGCGCTGATGCTGGTAGACCCTAAGCCCATCTCCTCGCAGGCTATCTGGGCCACGGCTATGGGATGCAGAATGTAGGGCTCGCCAGACAGCCTCTTGACTCCCTTGTGTGCCTGGCGGGCAAAGTTGAAAGCCTTGTTAATGATGTCTATCTTCTTTCGGTGCCTGGAGGCCAGATAGGTATCCTTCAGATGCTGAAAGGCATCATCTACCATTTTCTCTTCCAACTCTTCCTTGGTCTTAGGTTGCTGCGTGTCCATGATGGTACCCTTTATGTGAAACAGGTGAATTGTTACTTAACCCTAATCTTCTTGCCAGCGCGGATATTGCTGCCGCTAATCTTGTTGAGTTTCTTCAGGCGTGCCACGGTGGTGTGGTTGCGCTCGGCTATCTCGGAGAGCGTATCGCCGTTGCGTACCGTTACGTTCTTGCCGCCTTTCTTCTTGCGGCTCCTGGACTTAGACTTGCTCTTAGAGCGGCTCTTGGTCTGCTTGGTGTAGACAGGGGTGTCCTCGTTGACCTTTACCTCGGTGCGCTTGGTAAGCAGCTCGTCGGTATTGTAGGCATAGATAGAGTCTTCCTTATCTATAAAGTTAGTGATGAGGGTCGAGGGAAGTTTCAGGGTCGACGGCTGTGAGCTGCCGTTGATGATGTTGCGTCTGTACTGCGGATTTAGCTCCTGAATCTGGGCTATATCCATGTTCAGCACCTTGGCTATCTGCTCAAAGTGTATGTCGCGGGTCACCATGACGGTGTCGGTCTTTACCGGCAGGTCGGTCTCCATCGGGCAGATGTTGTGGTCGCAGTAGTAGTTCATTATGTAGTTAGCCGCGATAAACGCTGGCACGTAGCCGCGGGTCTCCTTGGGCAGGTAGGGGTATATCTCCCAGTAGTCGTTCTTTCCCTTGGACCGGTGGATGGCCTTGTTAATCTTGTCGGGCCCTGCGTTGTAAGCCGCGATGACCAGGTTCCAGTCGCCGAATATCTTGTAGAGGTCGCTCAGGTACCTGGCTGCCGCATACGATGCCTTGATGGGGTCGCGGCGCTCATCTACGAGCGAGTTGATTTCCAGCCCATAGTTCTTGCCCGTCTTGAGCATGAACTGCCACAGTCCCGTGGCGCCTACCCGCGACACCGCCTTGGGGTTGAGCGCCGACTCGATGACTGGCAGATACTTCAGTTCCAGGGGCAGCCCGTAAGTTTCGAGCGCCTGCTCAAAGATAGGCATGTAGAAGTTCTGCGCGCCGAGCATGTAGCTTACGGAGCGGCGCAGGTGGCTGCTATAGCGGTCTATGAACTTCTGGACGATGTCGTTATAAGGCATCTCGATAACTGACGGGATGCGCTTCAGTCGGCTTATGTACTCCTCCTTAGTATATATAGGGTTCACATCGGGCATGTTGCAGTCGGATGCCGGCTTCATATACGTCTTCGAGTTGTATAGGTACAGCAGGCTGTCCACTTCAGACAGCATACCTTCTGGCAGATCGATAACTTCCTGTTTGCCCTTGTTGTCTGTAACGGTTATTTCGGTTTCGTTGTTCTGTGCCCGGAGGGTGGCCGTGGCACTCAGTATCAGCAGGGCGATTATCGTATATATCTTCTTCATTACTATGGTAGGTCTTTTCGTGCAGACTCTAATTAAATATGTTGCTTAAAATAATAATTTCACTTGTGTAGGGGGCTCAGAACGTCAGACAGCACTGCAGGCCGATGGCCGAGGAGGTCAGCGGACTGGCCGCGGCCCACTCCTGCTGGTTCTTGATGACCGAGGGCGATATCTTGAGGCTCAGGTCCTTGGAAATGTCAAACTCGGAGAGCGATGCGTCTACGTAGGCATCTACTACCGACAGCAGGTACACGCCTACCATGGCGAATACGCTCATGTCGCGCCACTTGCGGTAGCGGTCCTTGCGGTTCTTGAACAGCCGCTGGTAGTACTCGCGGTTGCTGTCGTCTATCTTGCTGCCTAAATAGAGGAACTGGTTGTAGCTCTGAGTATTGGGGTCGTCGTCCATCAGATCCATATAAGCCTGGGCGTAGTCCTTGTACATCATGTTGTTCCACCGCAGGGCGTAGGCACAGCCTACAAAACCACCATACACGATGGGCAACTTCCAGTACTTACGGTTATATATCTGGCCAGCGCCCGGCAGCACCAGGGCGAGCCACAGCGCACGCTTGGCCTCGGGCCGCCAAGTGGCCCAGTCGCGCTTGGGCTTCACCTTCAGCGTGTCGGTGCTCTTGGCCGTCAGCGTATCCAGTCGTAGGGCTGTCTGTGTGTCGGCAGACTTCACGGTGTCCTTGGCCACTGTGTGCCGACCGGCCACCTTAGTGGTATCGGCATACTGCGCGTAAGCCAATACAGGTAAAACCGTCCACAGGACAGCTACCATGAGAACCACACCTAACTTATGGATAATCTTCACCGTGCGTCAGCCTTTCAGTTTGTCTATTAAGAGTATGATGCGCTCCAGGTCGGCCTCGTTGGCAAAAGGTATGCTTATCTTGCCTTTGCCCTTGGCCGAGCAGGTCATCTGTACCTTGGTCGCAAATACCGTGGAGAGCTGCCGGGTCAGCGTGCCCATCTTCTCGGTGAGCTGGGGCTTGGCCACTATCTTCTGCTCCTTGTCGCCTAATTCCTCATTCTTTATCCGCTTGACCAGCTCCTCGACCTTGCGTACCGAGTAGTTGTTCTTGATGATGTCCTTGAACAGCTTGATTTGCTGCGAGGGACTCTCGAGCGAGAGCAGGGCCCGCGCGTGACCCATGTCGAGTACCTTCTTCTGCAGGGCCATCTGCACCTGAGCCGGCAACTTGAGCAGCCGCAGGTAGTTGGTTATGGCGGTGCGGCTCTTGCCTACCCGCTCGCTGATACGTTCCTGCGTCATGCCGCTCTCCTCTAACAGGTGCTCGTAGGCCAGGGCTATTTCGATGGCATTGAGGTCCTGGCGCTGCAGGTTCTCTACCAGGGCCAGCTCCATGATGTTCTCGTCGTTTACCGTGCGTATGTAGGCAGGTATAGAGGTGAGCCCGGCCAACTGCGAGGCACGCCAGCGGCGCTCGCCGGCTATAATCTGATAGCGGTTGTCGGCCACCTGGCGCAGGGTGATGGGCTGTATGATGCCCAGCTCGCGTATGCTGACCGCCAATTCCTCCAGGGCTTCCTGGTCGAACTCGTGTCGCGGCTGGTTGGGGTTCGCCTCAATCTGGTCTATGGCTATCTCGTTAATAGTAGACGATCCGCTGGTCTTGACGGTATCGGTAGAGATGAGGGCGTCCAGTCCGCGTCCCAGCGCGTTACCCTTGTTGGATATATTGAATTTCTTGTGTGGAGGCATGGTGTCTTACTTGTTTTTTTCGATGATTTCCTTAGCTAAGCTGAGGTGGTTCTTGGCTCCGGCCGAGTCGGCGTCGTACAGGATGACGGGCAGTCCGTGGCTGGGGCTTTCGCTCAGCTTAACATTGCGCTGTATGACGGTCTTGAAGACCAGCTCCTGGAAGTGGCGCTTCACCTCGTCGTAAATCTGGTTGGCCAGGCGCAGGCGGCTGTCGTACATGGTGAGCAGGAAGCCCTCTATTTCCAGTTTCGGGTTCAGCTTGCTCTTGATAATCTTTATCGTGTTGAGCAGCTTGCTTATTCCCTCAAGTGCGAAGTACTCACATTGTACCGGGATGATGACTGAGTCGGCCGCCGTGAGCGAGTTGACGGTGATAAGGCCCAGCGAGGGTGCGCAGTCTATCAGTATGTAGTCGTACTCGGCCCTCATGGGCGCCAGCAGTTCCTTCATTACCTTCTCCCTGTTCTTCAGGTTGAGCATCTCGACCTCTGCGCCCACCAGGTCTATATGGCTGGGAATGATGTCGAGGCCTTCTATGTCGGTAGTGTATATGGCGTCGCGTACATCGGCATGGTCTATGATACACTCGTACAGCGAGCACTCCACCTCCTTGATGTCTACGCCCAGGCCGCTTGACGCGTTGGCCTGCGGGTCAGCATCTACCACCAGTACAGTTTTCTCTAATGTTGCCAACGAGGCAGCCAGATTGATGGTAGTAGTGGTTTTGCCCACACCACCTTTCTGGTTGGCCATAGCGATTATTTTTCCCATTTTATAAGTCTTTCTAAGAATTATTTAGGTTGCAAAGTTACATATTTTATGTGATAAAGTCGTCATCTTAAAGGTTTTTTCGTACTTTTGTGACCAAAAGTGGGGGCAAGCTGACGGTCGCGGGCTCGCTCGCGACGGCTCCGGCGCCTCTGGAGAGTACCATTAGAATTGTAATGATGATGAATAGAAAGCCTTTGATACTGATTTCTAACGACGATGGCTATCAGGCTGTTGGCATAAGGGCCCTGGTAGATATGGTGCGCGACATGGGCGAGGTGGTGGTATGCGCTCCCGAGTCAGCGCGGTCGGGGTTCTCACGCGCGTTTTCGGCCGAAGATCCCCTGAGGCTCCGCCGTCGGCACAACATGGGCGAGGTGGTGGTGTGGTCGTGCTCGGGTACTCCGGTCGACTGCATCAAGCTGGCTGTGAGCAAGCTCTGCGACGGACGGGTGCCCGACCTGGTCTTAGGGGGCATCAACCACGGCGACAACTCTACCGTTAACTGTCACTACTCAGGCACCATGGGTGTGGCCATCGAAGGCTGTCTGAAGGGCATCCCCTCGGTGGCGTTCTCTAACTGCGACTACGATACCGAGGCCAGTCAGGAGCATCTGCGCCACTATGTGCGTCGGGTGGTTCGGCGCGTGCTGACCGACGGGCTCCCCGATGGCGTGTGCCTGAACGTCAATTTTCCCAACCGTAAGCAGTTCGAGGGCATCCGCGCCTGCCGCATGACCCGTGGCCAATGGGTTAACGAAGTGGTACAGGAGCGCCACCCCCGTGGCTACGACTACTACTGGATGGTAGGCGAGTACCGCAACGACGAACCCGATGCGCCCGATACCGACCAGTGGGCCATTAACCATGGCTATGTAGCCATTACACCCACCACTATCGACGTGACCGCTTACGCGATGATAGATACGCTGAACAACTGGAACTTATGAAATACTATCTCATCGTAGGAGAGGCCAGTGGCGACCTCCATGCCAGCCATCTGATGCGGGCTCTGCAGCAGCACGACCCCCAGGCCAGTTTCAGGTTCTTCGGGGGCGACCTCATGTCGGCCGTGGGCGGCACTCGGGTGCGCCACTACCGCGAGCTGGCTTACATGGGCTTTGTGCCTGTACTGATGCACCTGCGTACCATCTTCCGCAATATGGCTATGTGCAAGCGCGACATCAGTACCTGGGCCCCCGACGTGGTTATCCTGGTCGACTATCCAGGCTTCAACCTCGACATAGCCCGCTATGTACATGCCCACACGCATATCCCTGTCTACTACTATATCTCTCCTAAGATATGGGCGTGGAAAGAGTGGCGCATCCGCCGTATTCGCCGTGATGTCAGCGAGATGTTCTCCATCCTGCCCTTTGAAGTGCCCTTCTACGAGCAGCGTCACCACTATCCCATACACTATGTGGGCAACCCCACGGCCGATGAGGTGCGCTCGTTCAGGGCCTCGTACCACGAGTCAAGGGCCGACTATGGCCGTCGGCACAGGATTGACGGCCGCCCCATCATAGCCCTCTTGGCGGGTAGCCGCCGTCAGGAAATCAAGGACAATCTGCCCGCTATGCTCACGGCCACCGAACAGCTGCTGGCCCAGAGGGGATGGACAGGCCGCTACCAGATGGTGCTGGCCGGTGCCCCGTCTATCGACGACGCGTACTATGCCCCCTTTACAGCGGGCCACGCGGTGACCTTGGTGCGCAATGAGACCTATGCCCTGCTTACCCATAGCGTGGCGGCACTGGTAACCAGCGGTACGGCCACCTTAGAAACTGCGCTCTTCGGCGTGCCCCAGGTGGTGTGCTACCGTACCCCCGTCCCGCGGCTCATACGGTTCGCCTTTAACCACATCATCAAGGTGAGGTATATATCGCTGGTCAACCTGATAGCCGATGCCGAGGTGGTACCCGAGCTGATGGCCGACCGGTTTACGCTGACGGGTATCAGCACTTGGCTGGAGCGCATATTGCCGGGCGGAACCGGGCGCCAGGCTATGCTGACCGGATATGCCGAGGTGGCCAGGCGCCTGGGCGACGCGGTGGCCCCCGAGAACGCGGCCCGCATTATCTGCCGCCTGTTGCGCGCGGGTGCTTCGGGCGCAGGGGCGGGTTCTGACGGTTCCCAACCCTGACGGACCGCCGCCAGGCGATGGCTGCCGCTACACCTTATTATATATACACGCGCGCGTAGACCGACAGGTGTCGGGCCGGTGTGGTGCCCCCAAGTACTGCAACTATGCCAGACTGAAAAATGACAACTTAAAAAGAAACAAACATAACAGACCCATATTATCATGAAATTAACCCAAAAACTCTTACTGCTGCTGGCGCTGCCGTGTGCATTGCCAGCTATGGCGCAGAAATCGTTGCCCAAGTTGGGCAAGGCCCCTATCAGTCAGATTGTCAAGGCCATGACCTTAGACGAGAAAGCCCACTTGTTAGTGGGCGTCAAGTCCAAGGAGGGGCTGGACATTATAGCCAACGGAGCCGGACTTACCTATGCCATACCCCGTCTGGGTGTTCCGCATACCATTATGATGGATGGTGCCACCGGCGTGCGTATGGACACACTTATCCGTGGCGATGGCAAGGCATACTATGCCACCGGATTTCCCATCGCCACTATGCTGGCGGCCACCTGGAACACCGACCTGGTACGCCGGGTGGGGCAGGGCATGGGCGATGAGCTGTTGGCCTACGATGGCGATATCCTGCTGGCCCCCAGTCTTAATATCCACCGCAATCCCCTTAACGGGCGCAACTTCGAGTACTACTCCGAGGACCCCATGCTCTCGGGCTATATGGCTGCTGCCGCCACACAGGGACTGCAGTCGCGTGGCGTGGGAGCCACCGTCAAGCACTTCGCTGCCAACAACCAGCAGACCATGCGTATGTTTAACGATGCCCGCGTATCTCAGCGAGCCCTGCGCGAAATCTATCTGCGCGGGTTCGAGGTGGCCATACGCGAGGGGCACCCCTGGGCGGTCATGTCGTCCTACAACCGCATCAACGGACTGCACACCCAGTTCAGCCGGCCGCTGCTCACAGACCTGCTGCGGGGCGAGTGGCACTTTAACGGCATAGTGATGACCGACTGGGTAGAGTCGCGCAACACGCCCGTGCAGGTACATGCCGGCAACGACCTGCTCATGGGCGGCACACCGCAGCAGGTTCAGGAGATACTGGACAACGTGAAGAGCGGGCGGCTGTCCATGGCCGATGTCAACACCAATGTGGCCCGTGTGCTGCGTTACATCATGCGCACCCCGCACTTCCGCCATCATGTGGGCGACTATAAGCCCGACCTCAAGGGCCATGCCCAGCTGTCGCGCGAGGCTGCCTCTGAGGGTGTCGTGCTGCTCAAGAACGCACTTCCTGCTCATTTCGTTGCCACTGACGTTCAGGGCCAGTCGGCCCAGCCTCTGCCTCTGCGCAGCGACGACCGCGTGGCCCTCTTCGGTGTCGGCTCGTATAAGTTCTATGCCAATGGGCGCGGTGCGGCCGATGTCTACAAGTCCTACACCGTCAACCTGGTGCAGGGACTGTACAACGACAAGGTACAGGTAGACACCCTGCTGGACCAGTATTACAACCAGTATATGGCCAACGAGAACCTGCTGCTCAAAGAGTCCAATACGCCTACCTTTAAGAACTGGTTCTTCGGTATGCGCGAACCCCAGGAGGCTACTATCAACCCCGCCTTTATAGGCTACCGTGCCAAGGACTGCTCTAAGGCCATTATCACTATAGCCCGTAACTCGGGCGAGGCCGAAGACCGTGATTACCGCGAGGGCGACTACCTCCTTACGTCTGCCGAGCTCACCCTGATAGACAATGTTAGCACCGCCTTCCACGCCCAGAAGAAGCCTGTCATTGTGGTACTCAATGTGGGTGGCGTGATTGATGTTGCGCCCTGGCGCGACAAGGTCGACGCCATCGTACTGGCCTGGCAGCCTGGCCAGGAGGGCGGCAATGCCGTGGCCGATGTGCTCACCGGGCGTGTGTGCCCCTCGGGCAAGTTGCCTGTAACCTTTGCCAACAAGTACCAGGACTATCCGTCGGCAGATAATTTTCCCCTGCACTACAAGTTCAACTGGGACGAACTGCTTCGCCCCGACTCGGTGGCTCTGGCTAAGAAGAACTTAGGTTATACTGACTATGCCGAGGGCATCTATGTGGGCTACCGCTACTTCAATACCCAGCAGAAGGCTGTCGCTTATCCCTTCGGCTATGGCCTCTCTTATACCACCTTCGGTTACGGCCAGGCCACGGCCCGCATCGTCAAGGGGCGTTGCCTGGTGTCGGTGCCCATCACCAATACAGGCCGCGTGGCTGGTAAGGAGGCTGTGCAGCTCTACGCCACCGCTCCCAAGGGCAAGCTCGACAAGCCTGCCCGTGAGCTCAAGGCTTTTGCCAAGACTCGCCTGTTACAGCCTGGGGAGACCCAGGTGGTGAGCATGTCGTTCCCCGTGGCCGACTTGGCCTCGTTCGATGAGAGCCGTATGGCCTGGGTTACCGATGCTGGGCAATATGCCCTGTCAGTGGGTGCCTCGGTCGAGGATATACGCACTACTGCTACTGTCAGCCTGCGTAAGCCTATTGTCAAGGTAGCCCCTACCAAGATATAATCGCTTACATGCGTATATACACATTGCGCCCGGCCATTCTGTAACGAGAATGGCCGGGCGCTTGGGTTATAGAGATTGCTTTGCTGCTTCTGTGGATAGTAGAAGGGTATTTATGCCATACGCCCGGCAAATCTGTAAGAGACTTGCCGGGCGTATCTGTTGTTGTGCAGGCTTAGTGCGTGGCCGCCTTATCGCTTTAGGGTCTTATAGGTCTTGCCGCCCTGCTTTATGATGTAGATGCCAGCCGGCAACTGGTTGGTCGTGGTGCCCATGTACACGCCCTGCAGGTTGTACACGGCGGTGGGAGCCTCGCTGTTGTTGGCCGAGGGTAGGTCTACGGCCGTAGCCACATCCTCTATCTGGCTGTACATATACTTTGAGCGCTTCTCGTATTGCTGTGTCTCTGTGTTGTAGCGCTCATATAGATCGCTCAGCATTTCGCCTGTGGCCTCGTCGTACTCGTAGGTGTGGCGTTCGTTCTCGACTATACTCCAGGTCTGTCCCTTGTCGAACGACCAGCACCTTGCATAGAAGGTGTTGTTTCCATGCTCGTCGTGGGTAGATGTAAGTTTGTAGCGCGATTCCTCGGTACCATCCTCGTTGTAGTTCCAGCTCTTAAACCATTCCTGTAAGCGTCTTCCATTGATAGTCTTGATTACGGTCTCGCGCTTCTGGACTATCTCATTGCTGCTATATGTGCCGTCGCTGTTGTAATCTTCGTAGCTTTCGTTTATATAGTGTTCGGTACCATCATCGCTGACGGTCTTTTTGGTACGTTCTAAAACCTTAAAGTAGCTTTCCGTCTCGCGTACGTATCCGCCTTTGCCGTCATAGGTGTTTTTGAGCGTGTATATATTGCTCACTCCAGTACCATCCGGGGTGAGAATATATATATTGCCGCTTTTCAGCAGGTTGTCATTGTCTTCATCTAATTCCAGAGAGGTAAAGCATACCTTGTCGAAGTCGTACACCTGGCCATTGGTCTTGTGCCATACCAGGTCGAGAGCCTGTTTGCCATAGGATGTTTCTCCCCTGTAACTCGAGTAGAATTTAGTAATCATGCTGGTTATCTTGGTACCCGATTTGTCGTACGTGTTAGACAGCATATCCCTGGCTATGTCAGAAGAACTGATACTGGTTTTGCTTACCTCTGTAATGTTGTTCTGGCTGTTGCGCGTAAAGGACAGCCTGTTTTGTTCCTTCGGGTTAATCCATTTCTTCGTGGCTTCATCATAGCTGTAACTGAGGCAGCCCATGTACAGGTCTTTCAGTATGGGGTCGTCATAGAGAAACTCGTTGTAGGAATAGGGCGTGTTGTTGATAGTCCATTTGGAAGAGGTGTTGTGCCCCTGGGCATCGTACGTGTATTCCGTAAGGTTTATGCCGCCAGATACGGTGCTGGTTTCCTTTCGGCTGAGCAGATTACCCTTATTGTCGTAGCTGAAAGCTATGTCGCTGCTTTTGGTCCAGGTGGCACCGTTGTCCTTGGTGGTATAGTAGGTACCTGCCTTGGGGCGCCATATACTGCCAGGTGCGGCCTGGACTACGCGTGCCGGTGATGCAGCTAAGGCGTTTGCCTGCTCAACGGTTGTAACAAAGTGCTGGGCGTGGGCTTGTACCCCCCCCCAAGAGAATGGCCGTGGCCATAGAGATGTAAATTTTTCTCATATATACTGATATTGTTGGTTAATGTTGCGTTAGCTGTCGCTCATACCAGATACTTACAGATATTGGCTATGATGACCTATAGGTACAAAGGTAACGTAAATAGTTGGATTTGCCAAAGAAAAAGATATGAAATGTTGCAGGCGGTGTCTGGTGGAGGCTCGTCCACGGTAGCAGGGTGTGGCCACGCTATCACCCAGTAGCAGTTTTGGACTATGCCGGTCGGCCTGGGTCATGGGGGTACATAAAAAGGATGCAGGGCCGTGGCCTTACATCCTTTAGAAGAGGTACCTAGCAGAGTCGAACTGCTCTACACGGTTTTGCAGACCGTTACCTAACCGCTCGGCCAAGGTACCCTTTGCGATTGTGTGTGCAAAGGTAGTGCAAATAATTGTGATGCGCAAACTTTTAGGGATGTTTTTTTTGCTGTCGCTTGCATTTGGCATAAAAAGCACAGCCCTCGCACCCCGTGCGCCCACACTTCAGCAGCAGGTAGAGCCTGCGGGCTATGTACACGGCACAGCCCGCCAGTATCAGATAGAGTATCAGGTGCTGTATAGACATGGCGAGTGGGGCCGTTAGGGGTTAAAGGTCTTGGCCAGACCGCCGGCACTGGTCTCCTTGTAGAGCGAGGGCAGGTCGTGGCCCGTCTGCTTCATTACCTGTACCACGCGGTCGAAGCTCACACGGTGCTTGCCGTCAGAGAAGGCCGAGTAGAGATTGGCATCGAGCGAGCGGGTGGCGGCAAAGGCGTTGCGCTCTATACAGGGTATCTGTACCAGTCCGCATACAGGGTCGCAGGTCATGCCGAGGTGGTGTTCCAGTCCCATCTCGGCCGCATACTCTATCTGCGCCGGACTGCCGCCGAAGAGCTGACAAGCCGCCGCGCTGGCCATGGCGCAGGCCACGCCCACCTCGCCCTGACAGCCCACATCGGCACCCGAGATGGAGGCATTCTGCTTGACCAGGTTGCCTATGAGACCCGCCGTGGCCAGGGCGTGCAGGATGCGGCTGTCGGAGAACTGGTGCCCGTGCGACAGGTGGTAGAGCACCGCCGGCACCACGCCACACGCCCCACAGGTGGGAGCCGTTACGATGGTGCCGCCAGAGGCGTTTTCCTCGCTGGCCGCCAAGGCATAGGCGTAGACCAAGCCCCGCGTCTGCAGCGACTGCTTGTAGCCCGTGGCCTTGACATAGTAGGTGGCCGCCTTACGGGGCAGGTTGAGCGGGCCGGGCAGTACGCCCTCGTGGTTCAGGCCGCGCTTGACACACTCCTGCATGGTCTGCCACGCCTTCTGGAGGTAGGGCCAGATGTCCTTGCCCTCGCACAGCTCGACATACTCCCAGTACGAGCGGCCGTGCTGCTCGCACCAGTTCTGTATCTCAGTGAGGGTGCCCATCTCGTACACTTCGGGCGTGTCAAACATGTCATCGGACTTGCCCTCAGACAGGGCACCGCCGCCCACGCTGTACACCACCCACTCGTCGTGGCCGTCGGCACAGAACTTCATGCCATTGGGGTGGTAGGGCAGGAATATCTTGGGCTCCCAGTGTATGTTGACGGGCGCGATGGGGCTCAGCACCTCGTCGATGGCTATGTCGGTCATGTGGCCCTTGCCCGTGGCAGCCAGACTGCCGTAGAGGGTTACGTCGAAGAGGCGGGCATCGGCATGGCGCTTGGCATATATCTGTGCCGCGCGCTGTGGCCCCATGGTATGGCTTGATGAGGGGCCTTTACCTATCTTATATAGTTCTTTGAGCGATTTCATGAGTTTTGTATTGTTAGAGAGTTTATCCTATGAGCGACCCTATCTGGTACACCGCGGCCGACACGCACCAGGCCACCACCGTGGTGTAGCCCGCCGCGAACAGCGCCCAGCGCCACGAGCCCGTCTCGGACTTGATGGCCGCTATGGTGGCTATACAGGGGAAGTAGAGTAGTACGAAGAGCAGGAAGCAGTAGGCCGAGAGCGGGGTTACCCCGTCGGCACTCATCAGCTGGTGCAGTACCTGGTACTTGTGCGCGTTGCCGTCGCTGTCGTCGGCCATGTCCTCGCTGTTGGCATAGAGCACGCCTAAGGTCGAGGCCACTATCTCCTTGGCACCCACGCCGGCCACTAAGCCCACATCCAGTTTCCAGTTGAACCCCTGGGGCGTAAACACGGGCTCTATGGTCTTACCGATGCGCCCTATGTAGCTCTGCTCCTGCTGTTGCTGCTCGGTGAGCTGGTCGTTGTGGGGAAAATAGCCCAATGCCCAGACCACGATAGAGGCCACTAAGATGATGCCACCCATCTTGCGCAGATACTGCTTGCCCTTCTCCCAGGTGTGGCGGCCTATGGCCTTCCATGTGGGGAAGCGGTAGGGCGGCAGCTCCATCACGAAGGGCGTGTCCTCGCCCTTGACCACGAAGCGGCAGAGTACTCGGCTGGCCACCACCGACATGGCTATGCCTATCAGATAGAGCGACAGCATGACGAGCGACTGGTAGCGCACGGCGAAGAAGGTGCCCGTAATCATAATATAAATAGGTAGGCGGGCCGAGCAGCTCATCATGGGCAGTATGAGCATGGTGACCAGGCGGCTGCGACGGCTCTCGATGGTGCGGGTGGCCATCACGGCAGGCACATTGCAGCCGAAACCCATGATAAGGGGTATGAACGACTTGCCGTGCAGCCCCATCTTGTGCATCAGTCGGTCCATGATAAAGGCGGCGCGTGCCATGTAGCCGCTGTCCTCCATGTAGGATATGAAGAAGTAGAGTATCAGTATCTGTGGCAGGAACACGATGACAGAGCCCACGCCGCCTATGACGCCGTCGGTCAGCATGTCCTTGAGCGGGCCCTCGGGCATGTGCTGTCCCACCATCTGTCCCAGCCAGTCTATGCCGCTCTCTATCCAGTTCATGGGCACCTGCCCCAACAGGAAGGTGGCGCTGAACATCACGAAGAGCAGCAGGATGAATATGGGGAAGCCCACAAAGCGGTTGGTGATGATGCTGTCTATCACATGGGTTACCTGGTAGGTGTCTTTCTTGTGGCCCGGCATGTAGCCGGCCTCCTGCAGCGCACCGTTGATAAATCCGTACTTGGCATCCATGATGGCCGTCTCGCTGTCGTCGCCCGTCTCTTCCTTGACGCGGGCCGCGGCCTCATCGCGGTGGCGCAGTATCTCGTCGGCATCGGGCAGGGTGCGTATATAGCGCTCTGCGTCCTTGTCGTTCTCTAACAGTTTGATGGCCAGGTATCGTGTCGAGTAGCGCTGGCGCAGGTTGGGGGCCTGCTTCAGGTGTTCCTGTATCTCCTCGATGCCATGCTCTATCTCGTGTCCGTGGTTGATGTGTACGTGGCGGTAGTGGGGGTCGTCGCCCTCGTTGCCCTCATACATATTTATAATAGTGCGAAACAGCTGGTCTACGCCCCTGCCGGTGGTAAACACGGTGGGTATCATCGGCACGCCGAAGAGCCGGCCCAGGTGGTCGCTGTCTACCTGGTCGCCGCGGGCTTCGGTCTCGTCAAACATGTTGAGGGCGCACACCATGCGCACGTGCATGTCTATCAGCTGGGTCGTCAGGTACAGGTTGCGTTCCAGGTTGCTCGCGTCGATAACGTTGATGATTATATCGGGTGTCTTGTCTATAATCTGCCGGCGCACATAGAGCTCCTCGGGCGAATAGGCCGAGAGCGAGTAGGTGCCCGGCAGGTCTACCAGGTGAAAGGTGTAACCTTCGAACTGGGCTATGCCCTCCTTGGCATCGACGGTCACACCGCTGTAGTTGCCTACGCGCTCGTGGGCACCCGAGGCAAAGTTGAAAAGCGACGTCTTGCCACAGTTGGGGTTGCCCACTAAGGCCACGCTTATGTCGTGGCTCTTGCGGATGGCCTCATTCTCGAGCTGCTGGTCTGTGGGGGTGTCTTGACAGGCACCCTGTGTGTCGGCCTCGGCTTCGTCGGGGCGTACCTGGGTCTGCTCGGCCTTGGCCATCTCGTCGGGGGTAACCACCTCGATCATGTCGGCCTCGCTGTGGCGCAGCGACACCTCGTAGCCCATGATGCGGTACTTTACCGGGTCGTGCAGGGGCGCGTTGAGCAGCACCTCTACCTTCTTGCCCTTGATAAATCCCATCTCAACGATACGCTTGCGAAAACCGCCATGGCCCATCACCTTGACGATAACGCCCTTGTCGCCTGTCTTTAGTTCTGATAGCTTCATGAATTACTTGTCTTTCCTTATGATTATTCGACTGCAAAGTTAGCGTAAACTGCACAAAGCGCAAAGCCCAAGCCCCAGTATTTTGCTAATCCATGTCGCGTGTGGGCAAAATACCTATAAATGGGGATGAGGAGCAGCCCGCAAAGGCCCTGGGCTGGTTCTATGCCATCTTCTGCGTCCCTCGTTCTTCCTGCCCAGGTTCTTCCCGGCACGCTCGCAGCCCTCTGCCATCCCGTCCTCTGCCCCACCCGCCTTTTCCTGACCGACCTTTAACGAGTGGGAGCCGTCATTAGCGTGCTGGGAGCTGTCTTTAGCATCGTAGAGACCATCATTAGCATCGTAGAGGTCGTCTTTGGTGTCGCGGAAATGGTTCAGGCCCGCTTCTTCACCCTTATTTCACCTAAAATGAGTACTTCGGTGGCACAAAAAGCCGTAAAAACGGCTTTTTGTGTTAACAAAAAAAAAATAACAATAAAAATTAATATAAAGATAGTTTTTGTATCTTTGCCCATTGTCAGACGAGCGATGGTAACTGCCTCCATCTGTCTGGTCAACTTGCTGATAATAAAGGACGTGCCCACCCGTAGTCTGCCCGTTTCACTTCGCCGCCGTATGACACCCTGCTGGATAGCGTAGACAACGTGGGGCTCCTCCGCCGACTTGTTGTCAGGCATGGTAACATCAATAACTTAAAACATTGTCACTCGGCCATAGAGGAGTAGGCCGCAAACTAATTTATCAACATGAAAAATCAATTTTTACACAAGTTCCTCGCCCTGCTACTCATAGCATTGGGCGCAGCCACCGGTGCCCTCGCACAGAATGTGGCTAAAATCGGCACCACAGAGTATGCCTCTCTGCAAGAGGCTTTTGATGCGGCAGCTGCGTATTCATCTGCAACAAGTACGAAAAAGACTTATATTTATATATTGGCTGATGCCTCTTTTGATAAAATAGAGTATGAGGGTAAGTATGTTACTGTCAATTTGCAAAAACATATTGTAAAGGGAAACAATATTATTGTTAAAGGCAAGGATGCGGTTCTCAATATTATAGATTCAAGGGCAAAGGCTCCTACTGTGAGTACTGATGATAATTACATGGTTTCTTATTCTACAGGAGGTACGTTAGAGTTGACGGGCAGTATAACCGCTACAGATGGAGCTATTGTTAAGGTGGGAAGTGGAAAGGTTGTTTCAACTACCACTATGGCTCTTTGTGCCCAAGGCGATGTTACTGGTGCAAATTCAATTGAATCTACAATTGAAATTACTGGTGGCTATATCAAGGCTCAGGAGTTTTGTGTGAGCCCGCAAGGAAGGGGCGCAACAGCTATAATTTCCGGAGGTGTACTCGAGTCGTTGGATAATGCTGTTGTAGCTGGGAATGGTACCAACACCCAAACGGAGAAACGTGGCGGCACGACTATTACTATTAGTGGGAAGTGTACACTTATAGGGCGTATTCAGAGTAAAGGCTATGCGGCTTGTGGTATATACCATCCACAGGAAGGCAATTTACTTGTTAAATATGCGAGCGGTGGTGAACCGAAGATAATAGCTGTTAATGGCGCTGGTATCGTGATGCGTGGTGGAACTTTGGACTTCAAGGCTGGTAGCGTTATAGCTACGGGTGACAAGAATTTTTCTGGAAAGGTAGGAGATTCTCCTGTAGTGGTAGGAACCAGCGGCATCGTATTTGACCGCGATTGCAATTATTATGATGTGGCCAATACCAAGATAGGTATAACAGGTACAGGAAAAATAAATATTTCAGGCCCTAACTCAGCGATACAGGTGATAAATAATGATGCCAAAGATATTTCGGGCGTGTTTGATATTACTACTGGTAATTATTCTTCTGATATTTCATCATGTTTGGGTTCTACGGTAGAGTGCAATAAACATGGGGATACCTATCTCGTTGGAGATTTTAAGGCACAGATAGGTGATGTGAAGTATTTAAATTTACGTGATGCTTTTAAAGAAGCCGTAACGGGGGATGTTGTGAAAATACTGAAAGATGAAGTAGGGCTGTCTTATGAGCCCAGTGTAACTAATAAGGATATAGTTCTTGACTTGAATGGAAAGAGCATTAAATATCGTGATATTCTTGTTGGTGCTTCGGGCAAGTTGACGATTAAAGACTCTTCTGAGGGGCAAACAGGCGTACTCGATGCTAACACATCAAATTATGCTGCTTGTATTAAAGCTGGCGGCAAACTGGTGTTAGAAAGTGGAAAGATAACAAACACCTATAATAATAACAATGTTGGCAATGTAGCTGTTCGAGTATATGGTGATGATAAAACAGGGATACAGTCTACATTTGATATTAAGGGTGGTGTTGTCGAAACAAAGGGCACCCCTGTCTTTGTGTGTTACAAGGGTGCCACTGTCAATATGACTGGAGGCGAGTTGAAAGCTTCTGGTTTGGCTTGTATCGCTGGCAATGGAACAGACACTGGCGGCACCACTATCAATATCAGTGGTGGTATGCTTACGGCTACTGCGGCCGATGAGGCTTCGGCAGCCTGTGGTATCTATCATCCGCAGGAGGGTACACTCAATATTACTGGCGGTACCATCAACGTAGCCGATGGCGTAGGTGTGCTGGTACGTGGCGGAAAGATGAACATGACCGGCGGCGAGGTGAACGCCACAGGCGATGTCTCGAAGACCGGAACTGTGGGCGACTCGCGCCAGGTAGTTCCTACCAGTGGCGTGGTGTTAGACCGCGACAGCAACTATCCTGCTGTGACTACGGCCGAGGTGAAGATAGACAAGGATGCCAAGGTGAGTGGCGCCAAGGCAGCTGTAGAACTGCTTAACGCAAACAATGTAGCTGATGCCAAGAAGGCCGTACAACTCAAGGGCGGTACTTATAGCAGCGACGTGTCGGCCCTGCTGGATGAGAACTCAGTAGCAGCTAAGAACGAAGACAACACCTACTCTATCACCACCTACTATGCTAAGGTGGGCGACCAGAAGTATGTTACTCTCAAGGAGGCTTTCACCGCTGCCACCGACGGACAGACCGTAGAGGTGATAAATGATATAGAAAACTTCGAAACTCTCACTATTAACAAGTCTGTTAAACTGTTTATGTATGACAAGGCTAAGGGCAAAGGTTATATGATAAACGGCCAGTCAATTACTGTTGGTGAGAATGGCTCACTCTCTATTGGAAATATCAATCGTGCGACAAATGTAACAGTGTCCAACGATGGCAATTATACCGTATCCTATGATAACAACAGTGGAACCTTGTCACTCACAGGAAGAATATCGGTCGTAAATGGCGGTGTGGTAACCCTCTATGGCGGCATGGTAGAATCTACGAAGAGCTATGCTATACTTGCTGATGGCAACCGTACTACTTCTGCAGACGAGATATCTTCTACTATTAATATATATGGTGGCTATATCAAGGCACAAGAGGCTTGTGCTTCAGTTCGTGGTAAAGGAGCTAATCTGAATATTAAAGGCACTCCTGTGATGGAGTCGTTGGATAATGCTGTTATCATGGGTAGTGGAAATGCAATAGATAACGGCACTAAAATCAATATTAATGGAGCATGTACGCTTATCGGCCGAATTAAGTCTCCAGGTTATGTTGCCTGTGGCATCTATCATCCTCAAGATGGAGAATTGACGATTCGCTATGGCTCGAAGACCCCGGAAAAGTCAGCAAGAATTATTGCTATCAATGGCGCAGGTATCGTAATGCGTGGTGGCAAACTCAACTTTACCGGCGGTTATGTAATTGCTACGGGTGATAAGGACCTCACCGGTAAGGTGGGTGACTCACGTGTCGTGGTAGGTACCAGTGGCATTGTGTATGACAGCGAGTGTGGTTATCCGTCTGTTAAGACTGTAAGTATCAACGTAGCTCCAGGTTCTGACCCATATGCCGTTATCAAAGGTAGTAAGTCGGCTATTGATGTTGTGAAAGCCGCTGATGATGTTGATGCTGACAAGGCCATAACCATTCATCATGGTACTTTCAGCAGCGATGTGTCAGCCTACTGCGTAGACGGTTTCACCGCTACTCCCAACGCCGACGGTACCTATGGCATAACCGAGGTAGGCGACGCTATGCTGGTATATGCGGACAGCTATACCAATGTGGAGACAGGCGGTAAAGTGGAAATTGATGCTGATAAGCTGAACAAAATGCTAATTACTAAAGATGTGCCTGGCGTTGATATAAGTTTGAAAGTAAACTTTGCCAATACTAATTGGCACTCGTTTGTGGCTCCGTTCGATTTTGTATTGACCGCAGAAATGCTGCAGAACTTTGGTTTTGCCAAATTGTATAATTGTGATTTGGACAATGGCAACACGGTGTTCTCATTCAGGGAATTGGCAGCTGGCACTAAGATAGAGGCGTATCAGGCTTATCTCATCAAGACCACTACTACGGGTTATTCTACATTAAATGTAGGAAAAGCAGATGTGGTGACCGCAAAAACTCCCAGTGATTGTTCGTCAACAGATGAGTATTATGTGTTCCATGGAGTGATGGAAAACACTACTATTGCGGATAAGTATGGATACTATCTGCGTTCGGAAACCCAGTCATTGGTTTATAATAACAATGTAGAGGCTTGGATACCCCCATTCTCATTCTACTTGACTATGCAGAACCGTAAAACTAATGAATTTATTGTTCCTACGCAGACCGCCGCCGCTCCCCGTTTCCAAGTCATTGGTGAAGGTGAGGCTACGGGCATTACGGATGTTACTACAGATGTGAATAGTGTAGCTGCTAAGGTGTATAACTTGCAGGGTGTAGAGGTTGGTACTTCTACCGCAGGTTTGCCAAAGGGTGTATATATCCAAAATGGACGTAAGATAATGGTTAAATAACATAATAATATTACAAATAATGGACAAAGTAAAAGAAGCGTACATTAAACCGAGTATGTTGGTAGTAGCTGTAGGTGATAATCTAATGGATGCAGTAATCGGTACATCAAAAGTAGTTGAGACTAAGCCAGGCAAACTTACCGCTCCCCGATACGATGACAGCGAACCTGATTGGGATGAGTAAACACGGATAGTGTAATGAAAAATCAAGCCTATGCGAGAGGGGCAACACCCACTTGGCATAGGCTTGTTTTTTATGGTTCTCATCCTTGGTGGGGAAGCGTATTCTGACATATTTATAGCGGCCGCGGTTGTTGGCGCGTTATGTTTTGATATTATTGCTGTCCGCTAAAAACAAATGATAAGCAGATAACAAGTTTACACACAATACGATAAACCTATTTGCTTGCATTGGGGCTTACTTTTTGCAAAAGACTGTAATTGTAACCAAGAGTATTGATTTTTGGAAAAATCAGCCGTAAATATGATATTTATGACACGTTTTTCACAAAATTCAGACATCTCTACTTACATTCACTTTTGGCTGAAAGTTTTAGCGGACAGCAATAATAGTCAACTTGTCTCTCATGCTGTATCAGCGAGTTGTTGTTTATGGTTGCATCGCTGTGTACTATAAAGTCGGCTTTTTTCCTAAAAGCTATCTCTCTAATCAGGTTGTAATAGTTTCAGGTGGCATCCTCGTCTTTTTCCTCGTGAGAAGTGTCAGTCCTAATTTTATAGCGGTCGAAAACTTTTAGCGACAGCAATATAAAAAAAATCCCGGTGCCTTGGTGGGCACCGGGATGGATATGTGGGGTGAATAGAGTTGCTTCTATGTTAGAAGAACAGGTAACGGTTGTCAACGACCTTAGCGTTAGCATACAGCTCGCTCATGAAATTGCCGGCATATTGCATGACGCGCTGGCGGAGCTTGGCTTCCTGTGTCTTGGCATCGTACTTGCCAGGGCGCATGGTCTTGTTGGTAACGCTGAATACGTAGACACCGGCATTGCCCTTAACTGGGGTCTTGCTGAACTGGCCCTTGGCTGTGGCAGCAACGGCACCGCTGAGGGCGGGCTCGCTGGCACCTGTAGCCGGAACGAATACTGGAGCGGCGAAAGTAATCTGGTTGACGGTAGATACATTGGCACCCTTGGCCTGAGCGTCCTTAACAGACTTGGCACCCTTAACCTTGGCTGCCAGCATCTCTGCCTTCTTGTCCTTGAGTACCTCGGCCTTCACCATGTCGAGTACCTGGCTGTCATCGAGGCCACGGTAACCCTTCTCGTGTATCTTGTCCAGGATAACTACCAGCAGATGGTTGTTGTCGCCACACTCGTACATGGGCGAAACCTCTTTTTCCTTAGCCTCGAAGAGCCACTTCATAGCCTCGCGGGTGCTGTGGATGCCGGCCAGATAGTGCTGGGCGGTAGTGATGTCGCTGGCCTCGCTCACGCGATAACCATTCTTGGCAGCATTCTTCACGATGAGCTCCTCGGTGTTGTTGGCGCTTACGAATGAGCTAAACTTGTTATAAGCGGCACCGTAGGTGTCCTTAGAGAACTCGATATTCTTCTTGATGACGGCTGCGGTGTACTTAGTAACCATAGCCTTGCGGTCTACTATCTGGAGTACTACGCTTCCCTGGGTGAAGTTGAGCACCTTGGTCTCGTTGACAGCCATAGTGTTGAGGCTGTTTACGAAGTTCTTGGTGTCATTGTCCATAGAGGGAGCCGACTGGTACTGGGCAGAGGTAATCCACATCTTGTCGCCAGTCTGGTTGTACTTCTTAGCCAGGGCCTCGAAGTCGGCACCGGCAGCCAGAGCCTTATAGATAGAGTCGGCAGTGGTCTGGGCAGCCTGAGGCGTCTCGGCGGCTACCTGTATCTGACGGTACTGTACCGAGTCGGGCATCTGGGTCTTAGCTACTAACTTGATAAGGTTGAGCGTGTTGTCCTGAGCGTTGACCACGGGGCCGTAAGTCTGGCCTACGCCCATAGAGTCGATGCGTGCGGCGATGTCGGCAGGCAGGGCAGCCTTGGTTACAGGCAGTCCCAGGTAAGGCACGAGTGATGCGCTCTTGCGTATCACCTCTGTGGGGTCGGCCGCCTCGCTGAGGCTCTTGGTATAACCGGCAAACTCTTTCTGGATGGCGGCACGGTCGGCAGCAGAGGGTGTTACCTCTACGTCAACGTACTTGATGTCGCGGCTCTCAACAAACTGCTCGAAACGGGGCTTGAGCTCGTTGTACTTAGCCTTCAGGTCTGAGTTGGATATCTGCACCTTGCTGTCGTCGATAGACGAGTAGGGCAGGGCGGCCAGCTGTATCTGTGCCTCCTCGTTTTCCTCCTTGAACGAAGCCTTGGCCTCGATGGGGTTAGAGAGCAGGCAGTGAGCGAGCAGGCTCTGGTACTTCTGAGCGAGGGTTTGCTGGCGGAGAGTCTTCTCGATAAAGCTCCAGTACTTGTAGAGTGTCTGGTACTGCTGGGCCAGCTGAGGGTTGGCACCCTGCTGGGTCTTGTAATCGGCGAGGAACTTCTGGAGCTGGTTAACATCGAAACGGCCCGTCTGCTGGTTGATAAACGGAGTCTGCATGAGCAGAGGGTTGGTGCCCTGCTTGAGGATGTTCTGGAGTTCACCATCAGTAACTCTCAGGCCTAACTTCTCAGCCTCAGACTCTATCATCTTGCTCTGTACGTAGCTGTTCCAAACCATGTCCTTGACCTGGTTGAGCTGCTCCTCGTTCAGATTGTCAGTGCCCTGCTGCATCTTGATAACCTCGGAGTACTCGTCGACGAGTTTCTGGAAGTCCTGAACACTGATTTTCTCACCTAATACTTCGCCGACTTGCTGGCGCTGTTCGTTCTTAGTAGACTCGCACGAACGAACCGCCTCTTCGGCGATGAACGCAAAAAGGCCCACTGCTATGATGATGATAAGCAGAACGCCTTTGCTTCTGATTTTTCCTAATGCTGCCATTATTTATAATTTTATTTGTATTTGTTTTTTTGCCTGTTAGACGTAAATGCGTACAAAAATAGTACAAAAATATTAATTAACAGAATTTTTCGGGGGAAAATTGCTGTCAGCCGTTAACTTTTAGTTGTACAAGGATGATTTTACTGGTGGTGTTTTTGATTATCTTGAACTCGAAGTTACCTATCTTGACAACCTCGTTGAGCTTAGGAAAGCTCTCGTAGTAGTGCAGGATGAGGCCACTGACGGTCATATAGTCGTCGCTCTCGGGCAGGTGGAGATCAAACAGTTCGTTGACCTTGTCTATCTCTAAGCGGGCCGACAGCAGATACTCACCGTTGTCCAGCTTCTTAGCGACATACTTGGAGCTGTCGTGCTCGTCCTCGATGTCACCGAAAATCTCCTCGACGATGTCTTCGAGCGACACGATGCCGCTGGTGCCGCCAAACTCGTCGATAACCACGCCGAGCGACTTTTTCTCCTGGAGGAAGGTGCGCATAAGTTTCTGGGCGGCCATGCTCTCGGGCACAAAGGGAATGGAGTAGATGTGCTCCTTCCATTGGGCGGCGTTGCGGAATATTTCGAGCGAGTGGATGTAGCCCACGATGTGGTCTATGTCGTCGCGGTACACGATAATCTTAGAGTTGCCGCTTTCGATGAACTTCTGTTGCAGCTCCTCGATACTGCAGTCGATGCTCACAGCATTAATCTCGGTGCGGGGCACCATGCAGTCGCGTACGCGGATGTCGGAAAACTCGAGCGCGTTCTGGAAAATCTTCACCTCGTCGTCAATGTCCTTGTCGTCCTTGGCACTGTCGATGCTGGAGTGTACCAGGTAGTCGAGGTCAATCTTGGAAAATCCCTCATCATCGTCCTCCTTTTCCATGCGGATGCCCACTATGCGGAGCAGGCACTTGGACATAAAAGTGGAGAACTTGCTGATGGGCCACAGCACGATATAGAAGATGTAGGCGATGGGCGCGAACAGGGTAAGCAGTTTGTTGGCATTGTTCTTGAACAGCGTCTTGGGCAGAAACTCGCCCGTGAAGAGTACCACCAACGTGGATAGCAGGGTGTCGGCTACGACCTTGGCCCCCGGGTCCCAAGAGGCAAAGAGGGTCTTGTCAAAAAACTGGGCAAAGAGTATGCCGTAGATGACCAGCACGATGTTGTTGCCTACCAGCATGGTGCTGACAAAGCCATTGGGGTGACTATAGAATACGGAGAGCAGTCGCTGGGCGAAGGCGTTTTTCTCCCGGTCCATCTCGGCCCGCATGCGGTTGCTGGACACAAAGGCTATCTCCATGCCGGAGAAAAAGGCCGAGAAAACCATGGAAATGAGAATACTGATGAGCAGGGGTATGTCTATCGTAGTTTCCATAATTAATGCGTAAGAGGTATTGAGGTGTTGCGGGGCTGAGGCATAGGTGCCGGGCGTAGCTGGCTCTTGACGGTGTCGGGTGCGGTGCGCAGGGTGTCATCGTCGCTGCCGAAGTCGCCTTTCTCAAAGGAACCCTTGCTGTTAGAGATGAAGTACTTAGTCATCTTCTCATCGCTACGGAAGTAGCTGCCCTGGATTTCGCGCTCAGGGGTAATGAGCTTGGAGAATACATGGGAGTACAGCTCGTGCTGGTTCTCGTCCCAGAAGAGTTGTTCGCTGGAAAAGCGCAGGCCGTCCTTGGTGAGTATGCGTACGCGGCCACGTAGTTCCCATACGCGGCTCTCGTCAAAGTAGTAGGCGGTGTCGCACTGGATGTAGGACTGTACGTGGAACTTCTCGTCGAACTGCTCCAGGAAGAGGGCCTTGTCAAAAATCCAGCGGGAGGGATGCCTGTTTTGGTTGATTTCCCACCGCTCGGTGACGATGCGGTACTTGATGACCCCCGAGTCGGAGATAAGGGTGTTGACACCATACGAAACCATCATCGCGACAGAGTCGCGGGGATTGATGGCTGGCGCAGTGTGCTCTTGCTGTTCTTGACAGGAAGAGATAAGGATGACTGCAAGTATGGGGATAAGGGCAGCGTGTCTCAAAACCGATAGTGATGTGGCCTGGGTTAATCTACTTTCCACTTTGCAAACCAGCGCTCGTTAAACACCAGGCCGATATTGATGCGGAAAATATTCTCCTTGATAAAGCCAGGGGCCGAAGAACGTACCCACTGTCCGCTGATGTTGAGGTATGAGCGGTTGTTGTAGGCATTTACGATGGGGATGCCGAAACCCATGCTGGCACTGATTTCCTTGGGGCCGTCCTGGCCGTTGACGGTAACATAGGGAGTGGCATACGACACACCAGCACGATACTTGAGTCGACGGAAGAAGCTACGTCCCATCTCCTCGCGGCAGTACTCGCCACCCAAGGTAACCTTGTGACGGTCCTTGAGCACGCGTTGCAGGGTGAACTGAGGCTCGCCATCGACAGACGAGAACTCGGGAAAATCTACCGAACCCCATTTCTGTAACGTATAGTCTACTCCTACCTTCCACTGATTGTTGTGGTTATAGGTAAAGCTATAGCCAAACATGTCGGGGATAGCCAGGCCATTGGTTATACGCAAAGGGGGGAGTGTGTCGGGCTTGCTCTCCTGCGAGTTGGTCTTGATGACCAGGCACTCAGGGTCGGCATTTAACTTGTGACCGGGGCTGTAAGTTACAGCAACCGTCAGTAGGTCTTTCTTGCTAAGTGGCAGGGCTCCCTGGATGCCAAAGTCTAGTTTGTAACTGCGTATATCGGCTGAATAGTAGCGCGAAATAGTATTGGCATAGCTGTCGCTATAACTATTGACCAGGCTGCGGTTGTAGTCGCCCCAAAGGTAAGAGAAGTTGGCACCGATGGACAGTCCCTTGAAAGGCTCCCAGCCAGCTCCGATGAACGCCTGATGCACACCGCCGCTACCCGAATAGGTGTTAGAAGACAGGGTGGTCTGAGCGTTGCCGACGTAAGAGGTGGTACCGTAGTTGTAGCCTACCGTAGTAAAGGGCAGCAGACCGAAACCGATGCCGAAATGGCGGAAGGCGCGGAAACCAGCTATCACATAGTCGAGGTCGGCATTATTGGCATTGCGCTTCTGGCCATTCTCGTTGAAGTTGGTAATCTGTCCCGATAAGCCAGCGTCGAAAATGAAAGAAAGGGAGTCGATGGCCGAGTAAGAGGCAGGGTTGAGGTAGTTAACCTGGTTGTGCTCGCGGAAACCCAGACCTAATCCGTTCATGCCACGGCTGAAACCGCTTGACTGGTCGGCGAGTAAGCCTAAACCAAACTGGCTGTAGGGAGAGTTGGTTCCACTCTGTGCCATTATGCTTATAGTTGCCCAGACAAAGAGGGCAACGCTCAAAAGTGCTCTTTTCATTATAATGATAATCTATATAGCGTGCAAAATTATTGAAAAAAAACGAAACGACAGAACGAAAAATCCAAAAAAACAAACTATTTTTGCATCGTGAAACATTTTAATATACTTTTTAGAGTATCACTTTGGGCTATTTTACTGTCTTTAACATGTACATCGGCCAAGGCGGATGACGGGGGGAGTATTCCGGAGGTTGACTCGGTGGAAATAAGTCTACTTACCTGTGGCCCCGGCCACGAGGTCTACTCGCTTTATGGCCATACGGCCCTGCGCTACAACGACCGCCGGACGGGCGAGGACTGGGTGGTCAACTACGGCATGTTCTCCTTTCGTCAGCGGTTCTTTATACTGCGCTTCGTCTTCGGCATCACTGACTACGAGATGGGTATCATACCCTTCGGGGATTTTATGGCAGAGTACGAGGCAGAAGGGAGATGGGTCTATCAGCAGACGCTGAACCTCTCGGCAGCAGACAGGCTTGCCATCCGTACCGCCCTGATGGACAACTATAAGGAAGAGAACCGCACCTATCGGTACAACTTCTTCTATAACAACTGTACGACCAAGGCCCGCGACCTGATAATAGACCATATATATAATAAGGTGGAGTTCCCGACGCCGAGTAATGCCGGTATAACCTACCGGGGCATGATACACGAGTGGAATGAGGACTCGCCCTGGTGCCGGTTGGGCAACGACCTGTTGCTGGGCGTTAAGGCAGACCGCGAAGTGACCACCCGTGACAGACAGTTTCTGCCAGACAGTCTGCGCAAGAGTTTCGCCGGGGCAAAAATAATCCTCCCGACGGGCCAGCAGATACCCTTAGTGTCGCGGAGCGAGATGCTCTATCAGCCGGGGGCAGCGGTGGCCGACGAGGGCTGCGGACTGACACCCTTGGGGTGCTCGCTGCTGTTGCTGGCAGTAGTGTTGGCGGTGTCGTTGGCAGAATGTTATTCGCATAAGATATACTGGGCGTTTGACGGGCTGTGGCTGTTGGCCAACGGATTAGCCGGGCTAATCTTGGTGCTGATGATATTCTCGCAGCATCCAACGGTAAGTCTTAATTTTCAGATATTTTGCCTGTGCCCATGGTCGCTGGTAGTCCTGTGGCCCGCTCTGCGCAATCTGCGTAAGCGGAAGTGGAGCAAGGGGCTGTATGTGTCACTGGCCCTGTTAGGATTGTCGCTCCTTTTGGGCATCTGGCAGCATTATGACAGCTCTATATATATTGTGGCATTATCTTTGCTGTTAAGGTTGATGGTGCTACATCACTGGTGTAAACGAAAAAGAGTGATATGAATAGATGTTTTACGGCGATACTGCTCGCAATGACAGCGTCGGGTTATGGCCAGTCGCTACAACCCGCCCCTAAACTTGTGGTGAATATCACCATTGACCAGTTGCGCACTGATTATATCGAGGCGTTCTCTCCGCTGTATGGGCAGAACGGCTTTAAAAAGTTGCTTTCGGAGGGCAGGGTCTACGAGGCGGCAAGCTATGATTTTGCCCCGGTAGACAGAGCTTCGGCCGTGGCCTCTGTAAGCACCGGCACTACACCTTATTATAATAATATAGTAGGCACGCAGTGGTTGGATCGCAGTTCGTTGCGGCCGGTGTTCTGCGTGGATGACCCGAAGTACAGTACATCGCCAGGCCGACTCTCTACATCGACTATTGGCGATGAGCTGAAAGTGGCTACCAATGGCTCTTCGTTGGTATATGCCCTGGCACCGGCCCGTGATGCCGCTGTGTTGTCGGCAGGCCATGCGGCCGACGGCGCCGTGTGGATAGACGACAAGAAGGGCGTGCTGACCACCACGGACTATTATCCGGCAAAGGTCAGGAAATGGCTGGAAGCCTACAATGCCGTATATTCGCAGCGGGCGACCGATGACCGGACTAAGAACCTGGCCGTGGCCCATGCCGCCGAGGCTTGTGTTACCGAGAATGCCTTGGGGCGCGACGCCTACACAGACTATCTGGCCGTAACGCTTTCTGCCAAAGGCCGTAATGCCACTAACTGGCAGACAGACATGGAGGGCGTGTACACCAAGCTGGATGCCCTGTTGGCCAGTCTGATAGGGAATATCGAAAAGCAGGTGGGCAAGCAGAACGTGCTCTTTATGGTAACCAGTACGGGGTACACGGATGAAGAGAATGTAGACTATTCCAAGTATCGGATACCCACTGGCACCTTCTATATTAACCGTACGGCCAACCTCCTTAATATTTATTTAGGCGCTGTGTACGGGCAGGGCAAATATGTGGAGACCTGTTTTCATAACGAGATTTACCTCAATCATAAGTTGATTGAGCAGAAGCGACTCAGCCTGAGCGAGGTGCTGGGGCGCAGTCAGGAGTTCTTAATCCAGAACTCGGGTGTCCGCGATGTGTACACCACCGACCGCCTGTTGAGTGGCAATGCTGATGTCCGCAAACTCCGCAACGGCCATCACCCTGCCGTGAGCGGCGACATCATCGTCGAGGTGGCCTCGGGGTGGCAATTATATAATGAGGACAATCAGGAGAAGTACACCAGCCGCTCTTCGTTTGTCCCCTTTCCTATTATTTTCTATGGCGCAGGCGCCAAGGCTGAACATATTAACTTGCCGGTAACCGTAGAGCGTATAGCTCCTACCATAGCCAAGGCCATCCGTATCCGGGCCCCTAATGCCTGCAAGGCAGAACCGCTGTTCTGATAAGTCCGGTGGCCGTCTCTGGCAGTCGGACAGATAGTGGGAGCGTGCCCTTGAGTTTGGTCTCGTTGTTCGGAGTGGCTGCGGTGTTGCTGCTGGCCCTCATGGTCAGCGTGGCGAGGGCGTTTCTGTCAGTATTATTGATGGCGGCATGAAAGGGCTAACTTCCATTGAGCGAATTAATTACAACGGCATCGTGCGAAATTGTGAAAAAATATTCGTAACTTTGCATTCTGATAATGGGAAAAATAAAAAAACATATAAACAATGAACTTCAATAAATTACTCAAGTCACTCTTTGGCGATAAGTCAACCCGTGACATGAAGCTGATACAACCTTTAGTTGAAAAGGTAAAAGAGGCATATCCAGCCATCAAGGCTCTAAGCAATGATGAGCTGCGTGCTAAAACCAAGGAAATCCAGAAATATGTACAGGACTCTGCTAAGGCAGAGAAAGAAGAAATAGCCAATCTGAAAGCTACCATCGAGAACACCCCGATAGACGAGCGTGAGAAGATATTCAACAAGATAGACAGCCTGGAAAAGGATGCGCTCGAAAAGTATGAGAAGGCACTGAACGAGGTGATGCCGGTAGCTTTCAGTATCGTGAAAGACACCGCCCGCCGTTTCGCTGAGAATGAGGAGACTGTAGTTACGGCCAACGACTTTGACCGCGAACTTGCCGCCAACCCTGCCAATGACTTTATCACCATCGATGGCGACAAGGCGATATACCATAATGAGTGGACAGCCGGTGGCAATAAGATAAAGTGGGACATGGTACACTACGATGTACAGTTGTTTGGTGGTATTGCTCTTCACCAGGGTAAGATAGCCGAGATGGCAACTGGTGAGGGTAAGACCCTGGTGGCCACGTTGCCTGTTTTTCTTAACGCACTTACCGGTAACGGTGTACACATGGTGACAGTGAACGACTATCTGGCCAAGCGTGACTCTGAGTGGATGGGCCCGCTCTATATGTTCAACGGCTTGAGTGTAGACTGTATCGATAAGCATCAGCCCAACTCTGAGGCTCGTCGCAAGGCTTATCAGGCAGATATAACCTTTGGAACCAACAATGAGTTTGGTTTCGACTATCTGCGCGACAATATGGCCATATCTCCCGCAGACCTGGTTCAGCGCAGCCATAACTACGCGATAGTCGACGAGGTCGACTCGGTATTGATAGACGATGCCCGTACACCTCTGATTATATCTGGTCCTACGCCCAAGGGAGACGACCAGATGTTCGAGCAGTACCAGCCATTAGTAGAGCGGCTCTATGAGGTTCAGCGTAAGCAGGCTACCGAGCTGCTGGCCGAGGCCCGCCAGAAAATAACGGCTGCGCAGAATGAGCCTGATGCTAAGAAAGCTCAGGAACTTCGCACGGAGGGTTTCCTCTCCCTCTTCCGTTCTTACAAGGCCCTTCCTAAAAACAAGGCGCTTATTAAGTACCTGTCAGAAGATGGCATTAAGTCTGGGCTGCAGCGCACGGAGGAAACCTATATGGAGAACAACAACCGCCGCATGCCCGAGGCTGTAGCCCCGTTGTACTTTGTGGTGGACGAGAAGCTGAATAGCGCTGACCTGACAGACAAGGGAACCGCATGGCTGGCCCAGCAGGTTCACGATGACCAGTTGTTCGTGCTGCCCGATATAGCCTCGGAGCTGTCGGACCTGGAGAGTGACAAGGGGCTGACAGACCAGGAACGGGTAGATAAGAAAGACGAACTGATGGCCCACTATGGCGTGCAGAGTGAGCGCGTTCATACGCTGCAGCAGCTCTTGAAGGCTTACACCATGTTTAATAAGGATGACGAGTACGTCGTTATCAATGGCGAGGTGAAGATTGTAGACGAGCAGACGGGCCGTATCATGGAGGGACGCCGCTGGAGCGATGGACTGCACCAGGCTGTCGAGGCCAAGGAGCACGTTCATGTTGAGGCTGCCACTCAGACATTCGCCACCATTACCTTGCAGAACTACTTCCGTATGTATCATAAGCTGTCGGGTATGACTGGTACGGCTTCGACAGAGGCTGGCGAGTTCTGGGACATCTATAAGTTGGACGTGGTCGAGATACCTACCAACAAGCCTGTTGCCCGTATTGATATGGACGACCGTCTGTATAAGACCAACCGTGAGAAATATCGTGCGGTTATCCAGGAGATAGAGGCTATGCGTAATGCAGGGCGCCCCTGTCTGGTGGGTACAACTTCGGTAGAAATCTCTG
The DNA here is from genome assembly GCA_934204655.1 of uncultured Prevotella sp. Classification (GTDB taxonomy): domain Bacteria; phylum Bacteroidota; class Bacteroidia; order Bacteroidales; family Bacteroidaceae; genus Prevotella. The sequence goes on from CAKPZJ010000001.1 coordinate 52,713, forward strand.
AGTTGCTCAGTAAGATGCTTACCATGCGCAAGATACCTCACGAGGTGCTCAATGCAAAGAACCACTTGCGCGAGGCCCACATTGTGGCCAAGGCAGGTCAGAGCGTGAATGGCCTGGGTGCTGTGACCATCGCCACCAATATGGCTGGTCGTGGTACCGATATCAAGTTGTCGCCCGAGGTGAAGGCGGCTGGTGGTCTGGCCATCATTGGTACAGAGCGCCACGAGAGCCGTCGTGTAGACCGTCAGCTCCGTGGTCGTGCCGGTCGTCAGGGCGACCCCGGCTCATCGGTCTTCTATGTTTCGTTGGAAGATAAGCTGATGCGTCTGTTTGCCGCTGAGCGTATCGCCAAGGTTATGGACCGCCTAAAGTTTGAGGACGGCGAGCGTATCGAGGCTCCTATCATGTCGCGTGCCATCGAGCGTGCTCAGAAGAAGGTCGAGGAGAACAACTTCGGTATCCGTAAGCATCTGCTCGAATACGATGATGTGATGAACAAGCAGCGTACCGTGATTTATGAGAAGCGCCGCCATGCCCTTATGGGCGAGCGTATCGGTATGGATATTGCCAATGTCATCTGGGATCGCTGTGTTACCATTGTGCAGCGCAATGACTATGCTGGGTGCAAGGAGGAATTCCTGAAAGTACTCGCCATGGAGTGCCCGTTTAGTGAGGAGGAATTTCTCTCTGGCAAGCCCGATGATTTAGCTGAGCGCGCGTTCCAGGAAGCAATGGCCGCGTTCAAACGTAAGACCGACCGTATTCAGGGCGTAGCCTACCCCGTTATCAAGCAGGTCTACGAGGCTCAGGGCGACCGCATAGAGCGCATCAATGTGCCCATTACCGATGGCCGTCAGCTGTTCTACATCCCCTGCAACCTGAAGGAAGCTTACGAGAGCGAGGGCAAGGATGTGGTAAAGCAGTTCGAGAAGTCGGTAGTGCTCCGCATCATTGATGATGACTGGAAAGAGAACCTCCGTCAGCTCGACGACCTTCGTCATAGCGTCCAGAACGCTTCGTATGAGCAGAAAGACCCGCTCCTTATCTTCAAGCTGGAGAGTGCAAAGCTCTGGGACTCTATGATTGACGACATGAATACCCGTATCGCTTCTATCCTCATGCGCGGTCAGATACCCGAGATAGAGCAAGGCGTTCAGGAGGCTGCCCCCGAGGCTCGCTCTCAGCGCTATAATGAGCAGAAAGAGAGCTTGGAGGATGAGGCTCAGCAGGCTGCTGCTCAGCACGATACACGCGAGGCTGCCGACCAGGTCAACCATACTCCGTATGTTGCCCAGCGTATGCCCCGTCCTAATGACCCATGCCCATGCGGTTCTGGCAAGAAGTTCAAGAACTGCCACGGCCGAAATATCCGATAAAGATGATAACTGTCAGTAATTTACTGAAGAAGTTTGGCGACAAGACAGCCGTAGATATTCCCGAGTTAACCATTAACGACGGGGATATCCTCGGACTTGTAGGCAACAACGGGGCTGGCAAGACTACCCTGTTTCGCCTTGTGCTCGACCTACTTAACGCTGACACTGGAGAGATAACCATTAATGGCATAAACCCTGCCGCCAGCGAAGACTGGAAGCAGATGGTGGGAGCCTATATCGATGAGGGCTTTCTGATAGACTTCCTTACGCCCGAGGAGTATTTCGAGTTTGTCGGCAAGGTCAACGGCCTTACCAAGGAGACTATCGCTGAGCGCCTGTCGTTCTTCGAGCGTTTCATGGCGGGCGAGGTTATGGGGCAGAAAAAGTATATCCGCGATTTTTCTGCGGGCAATAAGCAGAAAGTGGGTATCGTTTCGGCCTTGCTGGGCCATCCCGAGTATGTTATCCTTGATGAGCCGTTCAACTTCCTTGACCCCTCGAGCCAGATATTGCTTAAGAAGCTCTTGGTTGACTATGTCCAGCAGAATCAAGCAACCGTACTTGTAAGTAGCCACAATCTCCAGCACACTATCGACATCTCTACCCGTGTAGTCCTGTTAGAGCATGGGCGTGTTGTTAAGGATTTGCCCAACCATGAGGGCAGCGCCGAGCAAGAATTGGATAGTTACTTTGAAGTAAACGAATGACAGACAATACATAACCTTTATACAAGGCCCTGAGACCATCGCGTCTCAGGGCCTTGTGGCTTATAGGGATGTAGAGATGGCCTTTAGGCAAGCAGTGATGGCTGCCAGAAGTGTAGAGATGGTCATTAGAGGGTCAAAGCTGATAGCTGTAATTTTCTACGATACAATATGGCACGTGACGCTTTTTGTTTATTAAAACGTACAACTTGGAGTTTTATTGTGTTTCGATTTCCACACGCTTTTGCCACGCTTTTGCAGGTGACCCCTTCTTATTCATGTTTATCAACTTATATTAATTCCGCCAACGGGTTATCATAAATAATTGCTATATGTGGGAGTTTTGCTTTCATACTTAATGAGTTAGGGAAAATGTATTATAGCAATATAGCCTTATGTGTTTTATAATAAACTTGTAATACATTAAGGAGAAAGTGCAGAGAATGAAAAAGGATAGTATGGATAGTTATGTTTATATCCTAATAGGAGAATCATAACTGCTAAGTAGTAGTCGGTAAGGGAATCGAACCCTTATGCCAAGATTGAGAATCTTGTATCCTAACCGTTAGATGAACCGACCGTTAGTCGCATTGTCAAACTCTGCCTGCGGAAGGAGGGGGATTCGAACCCCCGGTACAGTAAACCCGTACGGCAGTTTAGCAAACTGCTGGTTTCAGCCACTCACCCATCCTTCCAGGGGTATCGCTCTGATAGCCAAGCATTGTTTCTCAAATGCGTGTGCAAAGGTAGCGGTTTTATCTGATACCTGCAAATTTTTCCTACATTTTTTTAGCATATTTTTTTATTGTCCCTATGAGTCCCGTGGCTACTGCGCTGATAATGAGCGCGGCCGACTCGTCCGCCTGAGCCCAGTGGGTGAGGGCGGTTGCCCTCGCTTCTGCGCCAAGGGCCATGCTGCTGCATGCTCGCGGCGGTCACGGGAGATGAAAAGTAAAAAAGTAAAAGGGTAAAAAGGTAAAAAGCGCAGCTGGCGAACCATCACAGATGAGCCTGTGACATCGGGGGAGGTGTAAAGGACAGTCTTTGTGTTTCTAAAGACGGCTCCCAGCTCGCTAATGACGGCTCCGGAAAATGTAAAGACGGTCTTTTTATCTCCCACAATGGCCATTGATGGGCAGAAAAACGTCACCGGCCTTTTCCCAGCGCTTTTTACCTTTTGGCTCTTTTACCTTTTACTTTTGAAAAGTACCTTTTTGCTTTTTAAAATCGTTTTTTTTATGCCCCGTGGAAATAATTGGGCATTTGGTGCGTTATATTAGGTAGAATGGAACGACAGACAGACTCGTATAGACATATACTGAAGTACACCAGCCTATTCGGGGGCATCCAGGGACTGAACATACTGGTGGGGATGATACGCAACAAGTTGGTGGCGGTCATCCTCGGCCCTAACGGCATGGGCCTCATATCGCTCTTCAACTCTACCATCAAGTTGGTGTCCGACTCTACCAACATGGGCGTGTCGGTAAGTGGTGTGAAGACCCTCTCGGAAGCCTACGAGCAGGGCGATGCGACTGCGCTGGCCGAACAGGTGCGCCTGGTGAGGTCGTGGAGCATGGTGGTGGCCCTGTTGGGACTGGTGGTGTGCGTGCTGGCGGCTCCGCTGATAGACAGCTGCTCGTTTTCCTGGGGCAGCCACACCCTGCACTATCTGCTCCTGTCGCCCGTAGTGGCGCTGATGGCCCTTACGGGAGGCGAGATGGCGGTGCTCAAGGCTGTCAGACGGTTGCGCGCGCTGGCCAAGGTGTCGGTCTATAATGTCTTTGCCGTGCTGGTGGTTACCATACCTCTTTATTATATATACGGCGAGGCCGCCATAGTGCCCTCGCTGGTGGCTGCGGCCCTCATACAGGCCGTGCTCACCATGGCCTACTCGTTCAGGCTCTTTCCGCCGCGCGTGTCGCTTAGCCTGAGTTACCTGCGTAGGGGCGACAGGATGCTGCGGTTGGGCATCTCGTTTGTCGTGGTAGGCATGATGGGCAGCGGGATGGAGTTTGCGATACGCTCGTACCTCAATGTGGCCGGGTCGCTCGTTACGGTGGGCCTGTACAATGCCGGCTACATGATGACGATGACCTATGGCGGCATGGTCTTTGCCGCCATGGAGACCGATTACTTCCCCCGGCTCTCGGCCGTGGCCGCCCCGGGTGCCGCGATGAACCGCTGTGTCAACAGGCAGATAGAGGTGTCGGTGGTGCTCATCGCCCCGCTGTTAGTGGCCTTCATGTTCGGACTGCCCGTGTTGTTGCCCCTGCTCTTCAGCGGTCGCTTCATGCCCGTTATCGGCATGATGCAGTTCACGATAGTGGCCCTCATGGTGCGAGCCGTCAAGTTGCCCATAGCCTACATTCCGCTGAGCCGCAGCGACTCTCGCTCGTACCTGCTCATGGAGAGTGCCTACGTGGTGATGATACTGCCGCTGATGTACGTGTGCTTCGGCCGATGGGGCATCACCGGTACCGGCGTGGCCCTGCTCATAGGCTCCCTGCTGGACCTTGCCCTGCTGCTCGCCTATAACCGCTGGCGCTACGGCTACCGGCCCTCGCGTTCCACGCTGCTGTGCGTGGGTCTGCAGCTTCCCCTCGTGGTGGCAGCCCATCTGCTTGCCGGTGTGCCGTCGCCCTGTGCCTGTTGGGGTGGGGGAGCGGTGCTGCTCGCGCTGAGCTTGGCCTGCTCGCGGTGGCTCTTCGTGCGGCAGCGGCGGCGTCAGATAACCGATGGAGGGCCCCGCGTATGAGCACCGCAATGCCTGTATGCTCGGTACTGGTGGCGGCCTACAACGCCGAGCAGTACCTTGCCCAGTGCCTGGACTCGCTGGTGGGGCAGACGCTGGCCGATATAGAGGTGATAGTGGTCGACGACGGTTCGGCCGACCGCACCCTGCAGATAGCGCGGCGCTATGCCCGGGCCGATGCCCGCGTAAAGTGTCTGGCGCTTATGAGCAATCATGGGCAAGCCTATGCGCGCAACCAGGCGCTCGGTCTGGCTTCGGGCCGCTACATCTGCTTCCTGGATGCCGACGACTGGTATGCCCCTGATGCTATCGAGCAGGCCGTCAGCGTGTTCAGCCGCTATCCTGATACCGACTGCGTGCTCTTTGACGTGGTGATGTGGCGTTCGGCCGACGACTGGCAGTTGGCCCAGAGTGAGCCCTTTGATAGCCTGACAGGCTACGAGGCTTTTCGCAAGAGCCTTACCTGGCAGATACACGGTGTGTACATGGTGCGCGCAGGCATACATCACCGCTATCCTTACGACGACACGTGCCGGGCGTATAGCGACGACAATACTACGCGCATACATTATTATATAGCACGCCACGTGCGCCGCTGCCATGGCCGCTACTATTACCGTCAGCATGCCGGCTCGGTTACCCACCAGGTCAGCCTGCGCCACTTTGACTATCTGCGGGCCAATGAGAGCATGCGGCGCCAGCTGATGCAGCTCGGCGTAGCCGACGACGTGTTCAGCGAGTACGAGAACGTGCGCTGGCTGGTACTGGTAGACTGTTACCGGTTTTACTACCTGCACCGCCGCGAGATGGGCCCCTGGATGCGCCGCCGGGCACAGGCCGAGATGCGCCGCGTGTGGCGCGGCATAGAGGTGGGCCGTCTCTACGCCCGTAACCACTACAAGTTGGGCTATATGCCTCTGCGCTGCAGTTGGCGCCTGTTCTGCTGGCAGGAGCAGGTGTACTTCGGGCTCAAGCGGTGGCTGCACAGGTTGTAACCGAGGCTCTTCGGGCTGTTCTGCCGATGGCCGGCTCTGTGCTGTGGATGGCTTTGGCCGAAGCCGTGAGGTCCAGCCGTCCGAGGGTGAGTATAATCGTACTTTTCGATAGGCATGTATAGCTGTCATAAATAGCTGTTAATCTTCTGCTTAGCCATCGCCGTACCCGTAGTTGTCCTCTCGGGCATCGTTAGTGTTACAATGGCTTAAAAGTTTGTTAAACCCATGAAAAAAAACTACGGCTTTTTCGTCCGTTTCCATAATATTTGGCTATCTTTGCAGAAGATTGGCGGAGCCTCGGGCATGTGGTTACCCCCATGCCGATGGCAGGCAGCCATCTACATGTCATAAAAAAGAAACGATGACACTCGTCATAGTAGTCATATTGGTATTGGCCTACATCCTGATTGCCACGGAAGCCCTGACAAAGGTGAACAAGGCCGCTGTTGCTGTGTTTGCGGGAACAGTAGGGTGGATTTTGTACATCTGCTATGGTACAGACTACGTGATGAGTCAGCACTTGGCCGATTATACCGACTTCCTGGCCGGCGCCAGGACCACCAGCGTAGTGGTCAAGGAGTACATCGCACAGAACGTGTTCCTCAAGTACGTGGGCCGGGCTGCCGAGATAGTGCTCTTCCTGCTGGCCACGATGACCATTGTCGAGATACTCAACAACAACGGATGCTTTGACTTTATTACCCAGCTGATGAAGACCCGCCGTAGCCGTAGGCTGCTGTGGGCCTTGTCGCTTTCTACGTTTGTCATATCGGCCAATCTGGACAATCTCACCACCACGGTGATGATGCTCACCATGATGCGCAGCGTGGTGCCCCACTGGCGGTCGCGGCTGTACTACGGCTCGGCCATCGTGCTGGCTGCCAACTGCGGCGGAGCCCTCACCGTGATAGGCGACCCGGCGGGCCTGTTCCTGTGGAATATGGGCCACGTTACGCCCACGGCCTACTCGCTGTCCATGGCGGTTCCCTGCCTGGTGGCGTGGCTGTTGCCCACCTGGTGGATAGGTCGCAGTCTGCCCGAGCATATCGATACCGAGTGGGTGACCATGCCCTATCGTGGCGACGATACCAGGCTCAACGTATGGCAGCGCTTGCTGATGCTCATCGTGGGCATTGGCGGTCTGTGGTTCATCCCCACATTCCACAGCATTACCAAGCTGAGTCCATTCTTGGGCGCGTTCTGCGTGCTGTCGGTCTTGTGGATTGTCAATGAGGTGATGAACCATCGGTTTATGAACGTTGACGAGATGATACAGCGCCGCATACCCCGGGTGTTACAGTATGGCGTCATACAGATGATGCTCTACGTGATGGGCATCATGTTGGCGGTGGGCGTGGTACAGGAGACGGGTGCCGTGAGCTGGCTGACCCGGCAGATAGACATATATCTCGGCACACCGTGGCTCATGGGCATCGTGGCCGGTGGCGTGAGCACCTTCTTGGACAGCTTCGCCTCGGCGGTGAGCTTCTTCACCCTCGGCAAGCAGTGTGCCCTCAACGACGGGTACTGGAGCCTTATCGCCTTTGCCACCGCCATGGGCGGCAACATCTTCTGCATAGGTTCCATAAGCGGTATGGCCCTGCTGCGGGCCGAGCGTGTAAAGTTAGGGTGGTACTTTAGCCACGTGGGGTGGAAAGCCCTGGTAGGCGCAGCCGTCGGCTTAGTGCTGATGCTTATAATATAAATAGGTGGAAATTGAAATAAAAAATAGATATGGCAAGGATTCAAACAATCGGAGTACTTACATCTGGAGGCGATGCCCCCGGCATGAACGCCGCCATCAGGGCGGTAACCCGTTCGGGCATCTGCAATGGATTTAGGATAAAGGGCATCTACCGCGGGTACGACGGCCTGATCAACGACGAGGTCGTGGACTTTACCACGGAGAACGTGAGCGGCATCATCATGTCGGGTGGAACCATTCTGAAGACAGCCCGTTCCAAGGAGTTTATGACCGACGAGGGAAAGCAGAAGGCGTACGAGACCCTGAAGAAAGAGGAGATAGACGCGCTGGTAGTTATCGGCGGTAACGGTTCGCTTACCGGTGCCCGCGACTTCGCCGAGATGTTCGACGTGTGCTGCGTGGGTCTGCCCGGTACCATCGACAACGACCTCTACGGCACCGACTCGACCATCGGCTACGACACCACCATGAACACCATCGTGGAGTGTGTGGACCGCATCCGCGACACCGCCCAGAGCCATGAGCGCATCTTCTTTGTCGAGGTTATGGGACGCGATGCAGGCTTCCTGGCCCAGAACAGCGCCATCGCCTCGGGTGCCGAGGCCGCCATTATCCCCGAGGACTCTACCGATGTAGACCAGCTGGCCCAGTTTATGGAGCGCGGCATACGTAAGTCTAAGCGCTCTTGCATCGTTATCGTGTCTGAGAGTCCCAAGTGCGGTGCCCTCTACTATGCCGACCGTGTACGCAAGGAGTTCCCCGGCTACGATGTGCGTGTATCTATCTTAGGCCATCTGCAGCGCGGTGGCCGTCCATCGGCCCACGACCGTATATTGGCCTCTCGCACAGGTGTGGGAGCCATCCAGGCCATCATGCAGGGCCAGCGCAACGTGATGGTGGGCGTGCGCAACAACGAGATAGTGTATGTGCCACTGTCGGAGGCCATCCGCTCGGACAAGCCGTTTGACAAGTCGCTCATCAAGGTACTCGATGAGCTTAGTATCTAAAACTATTAACAAGAATATTCAAATCACAAAATACATAGCTTATGTCACAGATAAATGGACGCATCTCTCAGATTATCGGCCCGGTTATCGATGTATATTTCGATACCAAGGGCGAGGAAGCTGAGAAGGTGCTCCCCAAGATTTATGAGGCGCTCAAGGTGAAGCGCCCTAATGGCGAGGAGCTTATCATCGAAGTGCAGCAGCACATCGGTGAAGACACCGTGCGCTGTGTGGCCATGGACAACACCGATGGTCTGCAACGCGGACTGGAAGTGATACCTACGGGAAGCCCCATCACCATGCCGGCAGGCGAGCAGATTAAGGGCCGTATGATGAATGTCATTGGCCGTCCTATTGATGGTATGGAACAGCTGGATATGAAGGGCTCGTACCCCATCCACCGTCCTGCCCCTAAGTTTGATGAACTGTCTACCCATAAGGAAATGCTGGCCACTGGTATCAAGGTGATAGACTTGCTGGAGCCATACATGAAAGGTGGAAAAATCGGACTGTTCGGTGGCGCCGGCGTGGGTAAGACCGTGCTCATCATGGAGCTTATCAACAACATAGCCAAGGGTCATAACGGTTACTCGGTATTCGCTGGCGTTGGTGAGCGTACCCGTGAGGGTAACGACCTGCTCCGCGATATGCTGGAGAGTGGCGTTATCAAGTACGGAGAGGCTTTCAACAAGGCCCTGGAGGAGGGCAAGTGGGACCTCTCGCTCGTTGACAAGGAGGAGTTGGCCAAGAGTCAGGCCACCCTGGTCTATGGCCAGATGAATGAGCCACCTGGGGCACGTGCATCGGTAGCCCTGTCAGGACTGACCGTGGCTGAGGAGTTCCGTGACCACGGAGGCAAGAACGGAGAGGCAGCTGATATCATGTTCTTTATAGATAACATCTTCCGCTTCACTCAGGCTGGCTCAGAGGTATCTGCCCTGCTCGGCCGAATGCCTTCGGCTGTGGGTTATCAGCCTACGCTGGCCAGCGAGATGGGTGCCATGCAGGAGCGTATCACTTCGACCAAGAACGGATCCATCACCTCGGTGCAGGCAGTATATGTGCCGGCTGACGACTTGACCGACCCGGCCCCTGCGACCACTTTCTCGCACCTGGATGCCACTACCGAGCTATCGCGTAAGATAGCAGAGCTTGGAATCTACCCTGCTGTAGATCCCCTGGGCAGTACCTCGCGTATATTGGACCCCCTGATTGTAGGCAAGGAGCACTATGAGTGCGCCCAGCGTGTCAAGCAGTTGCTTCAGCGTTACAATGAGTTGCAGGACATCATCGCCATCCTCGGTATGGACGAGCTCTCGGATGAGGATAAGCTCACCGTGAACCGCGCCCGCCGTGTACAGCGTTTCCTCTCGCAGCCATTTACCGTGGCCGAGCAGTTTACGGGTCTGCCAGGCGTGATGGTGCCTATCGAGGACACCATCAAGGGCTTCAACGCCATCCTGAATGGCGAGGTAGACGACCTACCCGAGCAGGCATTCCTCAACGTGGGAACCATCGAGGATGCTAAGGAGAAGGCCAAGAAGCTGCTGGCTGCAGCCCAGGCGTAGGATGTATATATAATAAGGTATCTATATGCTGACACTAAAAGTTATTTCTCCTGAGAAGATAATCTTCACCGGTGAGGTGGAGAGCGTTACCGTACCCGGCACCCTCGGCGAGTTCGAGGTGCTGGACGGCCATGCTCCCCTGATATCCTCGCTTGAGAAGGGTACGGTGGTCTATAAGCCCGTTCAGGGCGAGCGGGCCCAGTTGGCCATCCGCGGAGGATTTGTCGAGGTTCAGAAGAATCAAATCAGTTTGTGTGTAGAATTATAAACTCTCGAATGACAAATATGGATAATCGCCCAGACGACATTGACAAGCGCTATTGGAAATATCTGCGGCAGGGGGTGAGTCTCTGTGCCGCCCTGTTCTTCCTGCTGCTGTTGATGGCTTCACAGTACCCATCGTTGGTGCTTCCATTGGCCGTCAGCGCGGTCTATGCGCTGGTGGTCGAGGTGGCCGATGCCGTAGCCTGGAGAAAGGTGGCCGCCGGGTCGCCCGACAGCATGCCCACTTTCTTTATGGCGGTATCTGGTCTCCGGTTCATGGTGGCCCTGGTGGTGATGTTTGTCTACTTCCTGCTGGCCGGAAAGACCGGCAAGGCCGACATGGGCACCTTTATCCTGATATTTGCTCTTTTTTATGTGGCAGTGCTCCTCCATCATACCCTGTTCTTTGCCCGTAGGCGCAAGAAGGACACGAGGGAGTAAGTCGTGTTACATTATATATATAATATGAAACAGATTAAAACATTCATACTGCTCTTGGTGCTGGCGCTGACGCCTTGGCACGCCATGGCGGCCAACGGTGGCAAGCAGGAGACACTGGATATTCCGGAGATAGTGCTGGAACACCTGGCTGATTCTTATGAGTGGCACATTGCCACGTATCAGGACAAGAGCCTAAGCATCCCCCTGCCTATCATCATCCGTAGCGGTGCTACGGGCGAGTGGCATCTCTGTACCGCGAGTACGCTGCCCAAGGGTTTCTACTTTGACGCGGCACATCACGGGAAAATCTATGAGAAGATGCCCGACGGCACCAGCGAGCGCCCGGTAGACCTGAGCATTACCAAGGATGTGTTGCAGATATGGATAGCCGTAGCTGTGATGCTGGTAGTATTCGGGTGCAGTGCCCGGTGGTACCGCAGACACGACGAGCTGGCCGAGGCACCCAAGGGATTTGTGGGCACCATGGAGCTGATAGTCATGACCATCCACGAGGATGTCGTGAAGTCGTCAATAGGCGAGGCCCAGTATCGGCGGTTCGCTCCGTATCTGCTCACGGTGTTCTTCTTTATCCTCACGTGTAACCTGGTGGGTCTGGTACCGTTCTTCCCGGGTGGAGCCAATGTTACGGGAAACATCAACATAACGCTCTTCCTGGCCGTGTGTACCATGATAGCCATCAACCTGTTCGGCAACAAGGAATACTGGAAGGATATATTCTGGCCAGAGGTTCCTATGTTCCTCAAGGTTATCCCCCTGATGCCCGTCATTGAGTTGTTTGGCGTATTCACCAAGCCCTTTGCGCTGATGATACGTCTCTTCGCCAACATGATGGCTGGCCATGCGGTAATCCTCAGCTTTACCTGTGTGATATTCCTCGGCTGGTCGCTGGGCGTAGGCTTTGGCATCGGGCTCAACCTGTTCAGTGCGGTCATGCTGCTCTTTATGAACTGCCTGGAGCTCTTGGTGGCCTTTGTACAGGCTTATGTCTTTACCCTGCTAAGTGCCGTGTTCATCGGGCTGGCTCACAAGGAGCCCGAGGCCGAGTAGGGTGTCAGGCTGATAATGAATAGAATTAGAATAACAATTAAAATTTAACAACAAATAAACATTACAACTATGATTATTTCAACTTTATTAGCCGCAGAAGGTCTGGCTAAGCTGGGCTGCGGTCTGGGTGCAGGTATTGCAGTTATTGGTGCAGGTTTGGGTATCGGTAAGATTGGCGGACAGGCCATGGACGCCATCGCACGCCAGCCTGAGGCTTCAGGAAAGATCATGACCAACATGATTCTTACCTCTGCCTTTGTCGAGGGTTGTGCCCTTTTCGCTATTGCAGCCTGTGCGTTTCTTATCTAATCAAAGAAAGGAATACGAATAATGAATTTGCCATCAATACTGACACCTGATTTAGGACTTCTTTTCTGGATGGCGCTGGCGTTTCTGGTGGTGCTTGGTTTCATGGCCAAATATGCGCTGCCGGCGATAGTCGGTTCGGTTGAAAACCGTAAGCGGTATATCGACGACAGTCTGCGTAAGGCCCATGAAGCCTCCGAGCGCCTGGAAAACGTCAGGCAGGAAGGAGACGCTATCCTACAAGAGGCTCGCGAGAAACAGGCCCACATTCTTCAGGAAGCCGGCTCTGCCCGCGATGCCATTGTGGAGAAGGCGCAGGGACAGGCACGCGACGAGGGAGCACGACTGCTCTCCGAGGCGCGCCAGCAGATAGACAGCGAGCGCCAGAACGCCATGCGCCAGGTACGCTCGCAGGTCGCTGAGCTCTCTGTGCAGATAGCCGAGAAGCTACTACGTGAGAAACTGTCTGACAATGACCAGCAAATGGCATTGATAGACAGAATACTGGATGATATTCCACAACATAAAGAAAACAACTGATAGGCTATGGATTTAGGAGTGATATCTGTGAGATATGCCCGCGCTCTTCTGAAGAGCGCCTCCGAGCTGAATAATGAGGACGCCGTGTGCCGCGACATGCTCTGTCTGAGCCGTTGCTACCTGGAGGTTCCCCAACTTCGCTCGGCTATCGCCAACCCGATGCTTCAGGCCGATAAGAAGGAAGCCCTGCTGGTCACGGCGACAGGCTCTGAGCCTACCGAGCTGACCCGCCGTTTCCTGGAACTTGTCCTGAAAGAGGGGCGAGAGAACGCTCTGCAGTTTATGGCCGCCTCGTATGTTACGCTTTATAGGAAACAGAAGAATATCACCTGTGGCAGACTGATTACTGCCACTGCCGTAACTCCCGCGATAGAGGAGAAGATGCGGCAGATGGTAGAAAGCAAAACTCGTGGAACTGTGGAATTTAATACAGAGGTCAACCCAGACATCATTGGCGGGTTTATCCTCGAGTACGATACCTATCGTATGGACGCCAGCGTCAAGAGCGGGCTCCGGAAAATTCTTGCAGAATTAAAGTAACTAAAGAATGAACGGGCCACCTGCTGCACCGTCATGGTGATGGCAGATGGCCAATTAAACACAATTAATATGTCAGATAAAATAAAACCAAGTGAGGTATCTGAGGTTCTTCTCCGGCAGCTTAACCAAGTTGTCAGCAGCGAGCAGTTCGATGAAGTTGGTACAGTACTGACGGTAGGCGACGGAGTGGCTCGTATCTACGGGCTGAACAACGCTGAGGCCAACGAGCTGCTCGAATTTGAGAACGGAACCATGGCTATCGTGATGAACTTGGAGGAAGACAACGTAGGATGTGTGCTTCTGGGCCCCACAGCTGGCATTAAGGAGGGACAGACCGTTAGGCGCACACACCGCATTGCCTCTATCCGTGTCAATGACAACTTTCTGGGCCGCGTGGTCAACCCCCTGGGTCAGCCCATTGACGGCCTGGGTGAGATAGACCTTACGGACTCGTTTGAGATGCCCTTGGACCGCAAGGCGCCCGGAGTTATCTACCGCCAGCCCGTTAAGGAGCCGCTGCAGACCGGTCTGAAGGCTGTCGACTCAATGATACCTATCGGCCGCGGCCAGCGCGAGCTTATCATCGGCGACCGCCAGACGGGTAAGACAGCCATCGCCGTCGACACCATTATCAACCAGCGCAGCTTCTACGAGGCCGGCCATCCTGTTTACTGTATCTATGTGGCCATTGGCCAGAAGGCCTCTACTGTAGCAGCCTTGGTACAGAACCTGAAGGAACACGGCGCTCTCCCTTACACCATTGTGGTGAGCGCCACTGCTGCCGACCCTGCTGCCATGCAGTACTACGCCCCGTTTGCTGGTGCCGCCATCGGCGAGTACTTCCGCGACCGTGGCTATTCGGCCCTTGTGGTTTACGATGACCTCTCCAAGCAGGCTGTCGCTTATCGCGAGGTGTCGCTTATCCTCCGCCGTCCTTCTGGCCGTGAGGCTTATCCTGGTGATGTGTTCTACCTGCACTCCCGTTTGCTCGAGCGTGCCGCCCGCATCAACAACCAGCAGGAAGTAGCAGAGCAGATGAACGACCTGCCATCATGTATGAAGGGTCATGTAAGGGGCGGTGGCTCGCTCACGGCCCTTCCTATCATCGAGACGCAGGCTGGCGACGTGTCGGCCTACATCCCTACCAATGTAATCTCTATCACTGACGGTCAGATATACCTCGAGACCGACCTGTTTAACCAGGGCTTCCGTCCTGCCATCAACGTGGGCATCTCCGTGTCGCGTGTGGGCGGTTCGGCACAGGTCAAGAGTATGAAGAAGGTAGCCGGTACGCTCAAAACGGACATGGCCCAGTACCGCGAGTTGGAGGCTTTCTCCAAGTTCTCAAGCGATATGGACCCCGTGACGGCCATGACCATCGACCGAGGCCGCAAGAACAATCAGCTGCTTATCCAGCCGCAGTATTCTCCTATGCCTGTAGGCGAGCAGATAGCCATTCTCTACTGCGGAGTCCATGGCCTGCTGCGCGATGTCCCCGTTGACCGCGTCCGCCAGTGTCAGGACCAGTTCCTTGACCAGATGCGCTCACAGCATCAGGATGCGATAGACACCCTGGCATCAGGCAAAATAGACGATACGATAATCAAGACCATCGAGGAAGTAATGTCGGGCGTAGCCGCCCTGTTTAAAGCATAAGCGCGTATGGCTTCACTGAAAGAAATAAAGACCCGCATAGCCAGTGTCAACAGCACCCGCAAGATAACGAGTGCCATGAAGATGGTAGCGTCGTCCAAACTTCATCACGCTCAGGTCGCCATACAGAATATGCTGCCTTACGAGAACCTGCTGGAGCACATCCTGAAGTCATTCTTGGCTTCCACCCCCGACGTTACCAGTATTCTGGAGCAGGGGCATGCCGAGGTGAAGCGGGTGGCCCTGGTGGTCTATTCCAGCAACAGCTCGCTGTGTGGCGGGTTCAACGCCAACGTGCTCAAGATGATGGAGCATATCGTGGCCGAGTACGCGGCGCAGGGCATTACCGATGTCGTCATCTACCCCGTTGGCCGCAAGGTGGCTGAACGGGTGCAGAAGAACGGCTGGCAGTCGGCCGGCGATTTCTCAGCCTTGGCCGACAAGCCCAACGCGCACGACTGCGCAGTGGTGTCAGAGGCCATTACGCGCAAGTACATGGCTCACGAGATAGACAAGGTCGAACTTGTCTATCACCACTTCAAGAGTGCCGGTTCCCAGATACTCACCCGCCGTACTTTCTTGCCCATCGACCTCTCTACTGAGAAGATTGGGGTGATGAACGACCGTGACCTCACCTCTAATGTGGCCACGGCCAAGGCCCAGGAGTATCTGCGCCAGCGCGACCGCCAGCGCCAGCACGTAGCTAAGGAGGCCAAGCCGCTTAATGACAACTTCCTGGTGGAGCCCAACCTGGAGTACGTACTCCGCTCGCTGGTTCCCAAGTTGCTCAACCTGATGGTTTACACCGCCCTGCTTGACAGTATAGCCTCAGAACATGCTGCCCGCATGGTGGCCATGCAGACGGCTACTGACAATGCCGATGAGCTGCTCCGCACCCTGCGCTTGCAGTACAACAAGAGCCGTCAGGCCGCCATTACCAGCGAACTGCTCGACATCGTGGGTGGCTCGGTCAACAATTAGTACACCCGCCACCATCCTATCGACAACCCTTAACGCCGAAGCCCGCACTTCCCACCTGTGGAGTACGGGCTTCGGTGTTTTTATCGAAAAAAGATAAGGAAGTAAAAGGGAATTTGAAAGGTAAAAAGGTAAATGAGTAAAGGGGTAAAAAGCGTTTTGGAAGGTAAAAAGATAAAAGAGTAAAAAAGTAAAAAGTGCTGCCAGTACGCTGCTAACGGACTACTGCACATCTATGGCTATCATGGAAGATGAAAAGGTCGACCTTTACGTTTCCCGGAGCCGTCTTTGGTGAGCTGGGAGCCGTCGTTAGAACACTAAAGGTCGGTCTTTTCATTTACCGCGATGGTTACGGGAATACCTACGGTCATTTTAGGACGGATGGGGGATGCCTTGCAACCGGTGTACGCTGCAAGCGCAAAAGTTTACAGCCTGGGGCCGCGTCCCAGGTATAGTCCCCACACGAGCAATGCGCGCCACAGGCGCAAAAACAGTGCAAACCGAGTGCCACGAGCTTACTCGGATGGCCGCGACGCAGCCTGTTTTCTATAGAAGTAGCCGTAGGTGTTGCCTTTCAGGGCTGCCTGGTAAATGGGGTGCTTTCTGTTTACACAATAATGAGTACACGTATTACTCCCCTGACTTAACGCTTCGCTACTTTTGCGCCTGTAGCGCGACAATAGATTGGTGGGTGTATTACCTGGGACGCTGCCCCAGGCTGTAAACTTCTGCGTTTTCAACGCGCGTTGCTCACACATGATTACGCATTGCCACCACGGCATCACTTATGCTAATTATTGGTAATGTGGAAAACATCACAAAAATCGAGGGAACCTAACTCTTTTACTTTTTTTTCTTCCTATATTTTGACCGTTGTATCATATTTTTACGTTACCTTTGTAGGCAGTAGGGGCGCGATGCCCCTGAACTTAGGGGCAGGCTACGGCCGTTGCCCCGACGATACTAAAACAAGCGCTATCAGACTCAACCCTCGTATCCGCGATTACCACTATACCACCCACCACTATGACCGCCATACACTGTACACTCGTAGGCTTCAGGCATCATGCCTGGCAGGGCACCCTGCTGGCCCAGCGGCTCGCCAAGGCCCCTGGCAGTAGGGTAGTGCTGATGCGCGACAGCGAGAACCACCGCAATGCCGAGGCCGCTGTGGCCTGTGTGGGTGCCGAGGTGGTGGCCTATGTTACCAATGACGAGTGTCACCGCATAGCCGCTTATCTTGACGATACCGAGTATGGTCTGCTCTACGGCAATATTACCCAGGTCAACGTGAGCGACCAACGCTGTACGGCCAGCATCGAGGTAGAGCGTCCTGTTGATGTGGCCCCTGCTCCCGGCGACGGCTCTTTTGACGAGTGGGACAGCCAGTGGGCCGACCTGCCACTGGTCAGGATGGGCGACGCCGACCTCCAGATGCTTATGCTCGAACGCGATATACTCAGCATGCTCCATCAGAGTACCGCCGCGACGGCTCCGCTCATCAGCGAGTTCGACAAGTATCTGCAGCAGACCCCTCTGGACATCAGCGGCGAGGCCACCGCGTGTCGCCGGCAGATAGCCGACCTGCTCGGAGCCAGCCCCGACGATACCCTGCGTGCCTATGGCCAGCGGTTAGAGGTAACCATCACCGCCATGGGTAGCAATGAGGCTTGCGAGCGTACCGCCCGTCATATCAGCGACGAGTGCCCCCGTAGTGCCCGGTTCCAGGCCATGGCCCAGCGCCACCACACCGTCAGTCGCGAGCTGCTCGCCCAGGCGCTCGATGCCTTCCCCCATCACCTGCACCGCGAGTACACCCTCTCCATCTCCGACTTTGTCTCCATCGCCTATTACCTCCGCGTGCCCCGCCATGCCCTGCGCCGCTTTGTCAGTTGCGAGCTGCTGTTAGAGGCCCTTACCCGTCAGGCCGACAGCCCCGGGGACCGCCAGCGTATGCGCCAGGCCGTGGCCGAGTACGTGCGCCGCATAGACAGCTGTGCCACACCCCTGTGGCAGTCTCATATAGTCGGCCTGTGGCAGACGCTCATCACCGCATTGGCCGACCGCCTGGCCCGGCTCAACGGTGCCAAGGACACCCTGTTCAACGCCCGCCTGGTATGTATGGTCATCGGGCGGCTCATAGAGCGCGGTGTCTACGACGCGACGGTCACCCAGGCCGAGTATGGCCGTCGTCTCGCCTTAGGCAGCCGCGACATGCGCTCCTCGGTTAACCGCGCCCTCACCGGCGATGAGCACCTCCGTAGCCTGGTAGACCACCTGGTAGACCAGGTACATGCCTGATACATCTCCGTGCCCTTATCTCTTCTTTATCCGTATCTTCCTGTCATCTATCGTGTTACGATGTAGATACGTATCATCCTCCCGATATTCTTCATGTCGGCCTTGGCTTGTTGTACCTTTGTTGCCGTAACCGGTTACAAGTACAACAAATCCATTAAAAGACAAGAACGACATGAACAAGAACAACCATTTATCCCTGCGTAGGCGGCTCGCCCGCCTGTCGCGCCGTGTTTCTTACCGCCAGCGGCTCTTAGTACGCTATCTGCAGACCCCCGAGGGGCTCCGCGAACTGGGCTTCTGGACCTGGATGGCCGGTGTGGCCGGCATGGCCGTACACACGCTGCTGGCCGCTTATGCCAACTGACTTATGAACCATTAACAGTAAAACAATGACTATGGAAATGAAACTGACCCGGATAGCCAAACGTAAGGGCTATACCATCGGCCGCCTGGAGGTAGACGGCCAGTATCTCTGTGACACACTCGAACCCACCTGGCGCGACCTGCACCACGGTGCCCGCAAGCTACGCGGCCAAACTGCCATCCCAGAAGGGCGCTACCCGGTGGTAGTAACGCTGAGCCCGCGGTTCAAGCGGTGGCTGCCGTTGCTGTGGGGCGTACCCCAGTTTGAGGGCGTGCGCATCCACGCAGGTAACACGGCGGCCGACACGGCGGGCTGCATCCTGGTGGGACAGAACCTGAAGCCCGGTATGGTGCTCAACTCGGCCATATACCTGCACCGCCTGATGCAGCTGCTCGACCGCCGGCAGCCTGGCACTCCCGTCTACATCACCATCCAGTAGCGCGCCCATCGTGGGGGGCGTCGGCCCGTGAGCCCTGGTCCCCCCGCCCGCTACGGCCAGTCCCTGCTGCCCCCTGGCCCACAGCCACTGGGCGGCCAGGGACTTTTTGGTTGTCGCCCATACATTTGTCGGTCGCGGCCGCCATAGTCTGCCATTTTTTTGCTACCTTTGTCCGCAGGGTGGCCGTAGCCGCCCCTATATTATAATATGTAACGCGCATGTCATGGACAGACTGATAGAACTATACACATCGTGGCGCGGCGCCGCCCCGAGCCGGGTAGAACCCTTGGCAGGGGCCGGCAGCAATCGCGCCTATTACCGTTTTTACGATGCCGACGGCCACACGGTTATCGGCGTGGTGGGTACCAGCCGCGATGAGGACCACGCCTTCATCTACCTTACCCGCCACTTCGGTACCCGCCAGCTGCCCGTCCCTAATATCCTTGCCGTGAGCGACGACGAGCTTCGCTATCTGCAGACCGACCTCGGCTCCACTTCTCTCTACGACGCCCTCAAGGGCGGGCGCGATGCCGGCGGCCGCTACAACCAGCACGAGCGTCAGCTCCTGCTCCGCACCATCCGCGAACTGCCCAATATACAGTTGCGTGGTGTCCGCGGGCTCGACTGGACGGTCTGCTACCCTCAGCCTGAGTTCGACGAGGACAGTGTGCGCTTCGACCTCAACTACTTCAAGTACTGCTTTCTCAAGGCTACTGAACTCGACTTCCATGAACTCAAGCTCGAGGCCGACTTCCGTATGTTTGCGCGCGACCTGACGGCCGAACCATCCGACAGTTTCCTCTACCGCGACTTCCAGGCACGCAACGTGATGCTCGACGACCACGGCCAGCCCCACTTCATAGACTACCAGGGTGGCCGCCGCGGTCCCTACTATTACGACCTGGCCTCCTTCCTCTGGCAGGCTTCTGCCCGCTATCCTAACAAGCTGCGCCGCGAACTGGTCTACGAGTACTACCAGTCGCTGCGCCACTATACCGAGGTTCCCAGCGAGCGCCACTTCGTCCATCGCCTCAGCCTCTTTGTCCTCTTCCGCACCCTCCAGGTCTTAGGCGCCTACGGCTTCCGTGGCTACTTCGAGCGCAAGCGCCACTTTATCGACAGCATTCCCCCCGCTATCGACAATCTGCGCCAACTGCTCCAGCTGCGCAGTGCTTTCCCTTATCCCTACATGATGGATATGCTCCAGCGGCTTACAGAGTTGCCCGCCTTTACCCGTATCAGTCAGCCAGCTGCCAACCGCACCGACGGGCTTCGCACGGCCGACACCAATGTCTACACCGCCCATCCCCAGGACGGCCCGGCCACCTTCTCTAAGTACGACGGCCGTGGGCCGCTGGTGGTTCGTGTCTTCAGTTTCTCCTATCGCCGTGGCATCCCTGAGGACGAGAGCGGCAATGGCGGTGGCTACGTCTTCGACTGTCGCAGCACCCATAACCCTGGGCGCTATGAGCCTTACAAGAAACTTACCGGCCTCGACGAGCCTGTCATCCGCTTCCTCGAGGACGACGGCGAGATACTCACCTTCCTTGACAGCGTCTACCGCCTGGCCGATGCCCATGTGCAGCGCTATCTGCAGCGTGGCTTCACCGACCTCATGTTCTCCTTCGGATGCACGGGCGGTCAGCACCGCAGCGTGTATAGCGCCCAGCATCTGGCCGAGCATCTGCACGACAAGTTTGGCATCGAGGTGCGCATCTGCCACCGTGAGCAGGGCATCAGCCAGACCCTGCCCCGCCGACAGTAGCCCTTGCGGCAACGTTAAAAGCCCATCTGGAGCAATTTCCAGATGGGCTTTTAGCGTTATAGTGCCTGTTGTTTTTTTACCTTACCACCACTTTGTGGCCCTGGTGTATGTAGATGCCGCGCGAGGGGTGCTCTACACGGCGTCCCTGCAGGTCATAGTAGTACGGGTCGGCCTTGCCGGTGGTCTTTATCTCGTCTATGCCCGTGGGGTCGCTGTAGTTGTGGCGGCTGTAGTAGTAGCGGCGTGTCTCGGTGTAGCGCTCGTTCTCCTCGTAGCGCTGCGATAGATAGTTGCTGCCGTCGTCCAGATAGCTATAGTCGTAGTGGCCAGCAGTGTTGCGGTCCAGGTTGTTCCACTCGTGCTTGACGAGCCGCTCCTCGCCATCGAACGAGAATACCTCGGTACGCACCTTCTCCAGGTCTTTGTTGTAGCGGTCGCGCTTTACCTGGTTGCCGTCCTGGTAGATACGATGTATGTAGGTGGGGCTGTAGTCCAGGTGCCACTTATTACTGCTTTGGTCCCATGTGTAGGTACGGGGAATTTCCTCAGTGGCTTGGTATTCGTCCTGGACACCCTCTAAGGGCATGAGTGGGTCTGTATAGTTCAGGTCGGGGTCCTGAGGTACGCTGGCCGTGTTAACAGGCCGCTCCTCATAGCGCCCGTACACTATCTTGCCCTCTTCTACCTGGTAGAAGCCATTACGTTTCCACACGCCGTCGTTCTCCTCTATCTCGTGATAGCCATCGCTCATGTCCTCGCCTATACGCTGCTGGCGGGCCATGTGTCGCAGGGGCGCGCGGTGGCGAGCCTGGCGGCCGCTCTCATAGGTAAGCTCCCAGGGGCCGTTCTCGCTCTTGCCCTCATACTCTCTGACACCCGTCCATACACCGCGGCTGTTGTACACATACTCGTCCTTAGAGTACGAGTCCTCGTCGGGACAGGCATCGATGGCGTAGGCCAGGTGGCCGTCGGCGCGGTAGCCGAAGAGATAGTAGCCGCGGTCTACGTCGGGCTCGCTGCTGCTCCCGCCGTCCTCAGGATAGGTCACCTCGGTATAGGTTACCTTCTTCAGACGGCCGTTGGTGTCGTATTCGGCCACCTGGTCCTCGTAGCCATACATGTCCTGCGAGTGGTAGGTGGCTACATGGCCGTAGATACAGGCAGACTGCTCGGGGTACAGGCCGCCCACGTCGCCTATCACATCGTAGAGCGACAGTTGGGCTGCGTAGTCATCGGCATAGGTATAGCTGTCGCAGTAGGTGGTACCTCCAGGGTAGGACGAGTGTTTCACCTTGTCCACGTGTTTGACCAGGCGGTTCAGATGATCCCACTCCCAGGTGTCGCGCACCTCATTGCCCACCTTATACTCAACCGGGCGGGTACCGTCGGCGTTGAGCGTGTACTGCTCGGTCATATTCAGCTCCCAGTGGTTGTCTATGTCGCTCAGTTTGTAATCGCCAGAGTAAGAGGCATAGTACTTCTTGCGTGTCAGCACCCCGTTCGCTATCTCGTCTGCTATTTTCCAGCCTTCCGTAACTGTTAGTTCTCCGTTGCCATAGCTGTAAGCCTTGACATCGTAGGTGCAGTAGGCACTATAGTAGTGGGTATAGTCATAGTGGTCCTCATCGGGCAGCTTGCCGCAGTAGTGTCTTTCGTGGTAATCGTAGGCATACGCTTTCTGTTGCGACTCGTCATACTTGTATTCTATCTCTACGCACTGGTTGCCATAGCTATCGTAGCCCATGGCGCTGCTCAGATAGGTACCCTTGCCGTCGGGCGTGGTTTCGTAGGTGCGCTCCCAGGTATAGAGGCCCTCTTTGACCAGCGTTACCCGCTCGTCTACCTTGCCGCGCTGGCCGTTGGCCTCGAGCTGGTAGCGTACACGCTCGGTACACTGTCCGCTGGTGTCAAAGGCATAAGTCTGTTCGTACGACTGGTCAGTATCCAGCTCCCAGCCGTCGCCCCCGTTGGTGTACACCTTCATCGAGGTGATGTAGCCATAGTCGTTGTACTGGTACTCACGGCGGTAGCGGTCGCTCTCCACGCGGTCCAGCAGGTTCAGTGTCTCTGCGCTCTTTACCGCCTTGATGGCGCGTATGGAGCGCGGCTTCTCGGGTTGGGCCGCGTAGGCCCCTGTACCCACGGCCAGCGTTAGGGCCAGTAGGGCAGTCTTGTAGAAGTGTGTCATATTGCTAAATGGTTGGGTTATTGATGTCTTATTCATTGTTACAAAGCTACGAATATTTTTACCGCTGGCATCGCCAGTGAGCCGCAAAGTACATGCGGACAGCTGAAAACTATGGATTTCCGTAGGGTTGTGCCTACCATATTCCGTAGTGCCGATGCCGAGATTTGCCGCCACCATGGCTCCTGTCCGTCGAGTCGTCGGCTGCACGCTGCTGGCGGTTCCCACCTCGCTAATGACGGCTCCGGGCCGCCCCGCGACCATCGCCCGGTGGCTATTTATGTCGGTGCCCTATTTTTTTGTCAATTTCTTTTGTGTTTCCCACCATTTTGCCGTAACTTTGCACTATGATGCAAGCTATGATTTTCGCGGCTGGGCTTGGCACGAGGCTCAAGCCACTGACCGACCACATGCCCAAGGCGCTGGTCAGGGTGGGCGGCGAGCCACTGCTTAAACATGTGGTTGTGCAGATGAAAAACGCGGGCTTTACCCATGTCGTGGTCAACGTACACCACTTTGCCGACCAGATAGAGGAGTACCTGGTTGCCCAGCAGAACTTCGGCATAGACATACGCATCAGCGATGAGCGCCAGCAGCTGCTCAATACGGGCGGGGGCATCAAGAAAGCGCGGCCTCTCTTTGACTCTACGGAGCCCATCCTTATACATAATGTAGACATACTGAGCAATGTGGACCTGCGCAGCTTCTACGCCCAGGCCCATGGCGACGCCACCCTGCTGGTGAGCGAGCGCCAGACCAAGCGCTACCTGCTCTTCGACCCTAATGAGGGCCACAGGCTCATGGGATGGACCAATGTAGAGACCCACGAGGTGCGCTCGCCCCATGCCGGCCTGAATCCCGATGGCTGTGAGCGTTATGCCTTCTCGGGTATCCACGTGTTCAGCCCCCGTCTTTTCCCCCTGCTCGACAAGTGGCCCGACGAGTTTGGCATCATCGACTTCTACTTAGGTACCTGTGCCAGCCACGACATCAACGGCTGTGCCTGGCCCGGCCTGCGCCTCATGGACGTGGGCAAGCAGGACACCATAGCCCAGGCCGACCACTTCCTTACGACTATATAATACCTAATTATAATTAATCATGCAACAGAAGATAGTAATTCTCGATTTCGGGTCGCAGACCACGCAGCTTATCGGCCGCCGTGTACGCGAACTCGACACCTTCTGCGAAATCCTCCCGTACAACAAGTTCCCCCAGGACGACCCCAGCGTCATCGGTGTCATCCTGAGTGGTTCGCCCTACTCGGTTCACGACCCCGAGGCGTTCCAGGTAGACCTCAGTAAACTGGTGGGCCGCCTGCCCGTGTTAGGAATATGTTACGGGGCGCAGTTTATATCTTACTCGATGGGCGGGCGTGTCGAAAAGGCCGACAGCCGCGAGTATGGGCGTGCCCATCTGCAGACGGTAGACACGTCGAACCCGCTCTTCAAGGGCTTTGAGCCTGGTTCGCAGGTGTGGATGAGCCACGGCGACACCATCACCGCCATTCCGGCCGACTGCAAGGTTATCGCCTCGACCGAGGATGTCAAGTATGCCGCTTACGCCAGTACCGCTAACCCCGTGTGGGCCGTGCAGTTCCATCCCGAGGTGTTCCACACCGTACAGGGCACCCAGTTGCTGCGCAACTTCGTGGTAGATATTTGCGGATCTAAGCAGAACTGGAGCGCCGCCTCGTTCGTTGACACCACCGTGGCCGAACTGAAACAGCAGTTGGGCTCCGACCGTGTCATACTGGGCCTCTCGGGCGGTGTAGACTCGTCGGTGGCCGCTGTGCTGTTGCACCGTGCCATCGGCAAGAACCTTACCTGTATCTTCGTGGACCACGGCATGCTGCGCAAGAACGAGTTCCGCGATGTAATGCACGACTATGAGTGTCTGGGACTCAACGTGATAGGCGTAGATGCCAGCGCTAAGTTCTTTGCAGACTTGGCGGGCGTTACCGACCCCGAGAAGAAGCGTAAGATAATAGGCCGCGACTTCGTAGAGGTGTTCAATGCCGAGGCCAAGAAGGTAGAGGGCGCCAAGTGGCTGGCTCAGGGTACCATCTACCCCGACCGTATCGAGAGCCTTAACATCACCGGCAAGGTCATCAAGAGCCATCACAACGTGGGCGGTCTGCCCAAGGACATGCACTTGCAGCTCTGCGAGCCCCTAAAGTGGCTGTTCAAGGACGAGGTGCGCCGTGTGGGCCGCCAGTTGGGCATGCCCGAGCACCTCATCACCCGTCACCCCTTCCCGGGACCAGGCTTGGCTGTGCGCATCCTGGGCGATATAACGCCTGAGAAGGTGCGTATCTTGCAGGATGCCGACGACATATACATCAAGGGCCTTCGCGAGTACAAGGTAAGACTCACGGGCGAGGAGGCACGTAAGGTGCTGGCCGCCGGAGTGCCTGCCCAGATGACCGATGGCGAGATAGAGGTGTCGCTGTACGACCAGATATGGCAGGCGGGTACCGTGCTGCTCTCTACGGTACGCAGCGTGGGTGTCATGGGCGACGAGCGTACCTACGAGCACCCCGTGGCTCTGCGTGCCGTAACCTCGACCGACGCCATGACGGCCGACTGGGCCCATCTGCCCTACGACTTCATGGCCCGGGTGAGCAATGAGATTATAAATAAGGTAAAGGGCGTGAACCGAGTATGCTACGACATCTCGTCAAAACCGCCTTCGACCATCGAGTGGGAGTAAGTTCACCACTCGGGCATCACTATGGGGAAGCCCTGTTGCTTATGGGCAGGGCTTCCTTTATCTCCTAACCTTTAAAGACCTGTTGACAGACATATGCGAAAGAATATAATCCTTACAGCGATACTGACCCTGTTGCCCCTGATGGCGATGCGGGCTCAGAACCGTACTTTTATGCTCATGGAGCAGAACCCCGAGTATGGCCAGCAGTACTGGTTCTCCAGTGGTGTGGGCAATGAGTTGGACTGTGACAAGATTAAGCAGCACTGGGACAACGACCGCTATATCACAGCGGTGGCCTATACCGAGAACGGGTGGTCGGTGGCCATGAGCAAGGACTCCAAGTTCAGTAATCAGTCTTACAAGTATTCGGCCGATTTTCCCAGCGACTGGATTAAGGAAAAGTGGGATGCCGACTATTACATTACTGCTATTACCTGTAATCAGAGTAAGTGGTTTGTGGTGATGTCTAAGTACCGGGGCTACACCGACCAGAGCTATAAGCATGCCACGCTGAGCGAACTCAAGACCTGGTATAACCAGAAGCGTAGCGCGGGTTACTTCCTTACTCAGGCCACTTACAGTTCGGGCAAATGGTGGTGGGTAGTAACCCGTGGCACCAATATAGAGACTCAGGGCTATGCCTGGGCTACCGACGGCAATGTGGGCAGCGAGGTGAAGAAGATTTGGAATCAGGGTTATCGCTTGCATCTGGTCGAGTATGGCGGTGGGCAGTATCTTCTGGTTTATGGCAAACTGAAAGGGCGTACTCCGCAGCAGGCATATAACATAGACTATAACGGCATGGCGGCTTGGATTAACAAGAACTGGGACAAGGGCATGAAATTGCACTATATCGGTGGTGGCAACCCAGAGAACAGACCGGCTAACAATGTCGCCTCTAACCAGAGTAACAATGGGTACTCTAACACCTATAAGCCTGGCGACAATAGTTGGCGCGAGGAGCTGCCTGGCGGTGGCTTTAGGCAGAGCACCCGTCAGGCCGATGGCTCCGTTATCTCTGTTACATCAGTGCCCTGTGTGTGGTGTCATGGCACCAAGGTGTGCGCCATCTGCCATGGGCTTGGCGGCACTTACGGCCGGGCTTATGGCGGTATGTGGTATCCCTGTAAGAGTTGCGCTGGCAACAAGGTGTGCCAGAACTGTCATGGCCAGGGGTATAGCACCTTGACCAGTACGGTCTATCCAGATGGCAGTGGGGTAGGGTATGACCAGAACGGTCGTGTCACCGTGACCGACGGTCGTGGTGGAGGCAGTGGAGGCGGTCGCTCGTCGTCGCGCGACAACGGACGCAGCAGCAACCGTCGCAGCGGCACCTGTCCTAAGTGTGGCGGTACGGGCTACGACCCTGTGGCCCATCAGTATGCTGCTGGTTCGAGCATGGCTCCTTACCACAATTCGGGCGGCACTACCTGCTATATCTGCAGCCGTGCTACCGACCATTACCATTATCGCTGCCTGGAGTGTAAGCGACATTAAGGCGCCCTGCGATATTATAAGCGACAAGTGGATGGCGAGCTGTCAGTGTCAACAGGCTGACGGCTCGCCATCTGTCTTTTGTGGATAGCTTCAACTGGATGGTGCGAGGGAGTGGACTGCCCCATCATTTGAGGCGCGTGGTTATCTTTGTAGCGACAGAGGCTGTATCTCCAGGTGCTTGCTGGGGCGGATATAGATATTGGTTACCAACCATAGACGGCCCATCTCGTCGCTGGTCATCCACACGTGGGTGGTGGTGAGTGGAACAGCTGCTATCAGGCGGTTGGTCGTAGTGTCGGCCAATGTGTAGGGTATGTCGCTCTCATTGGTTATCGCCACCTCGTATCCGGTCTTATTTCTGCGCCCCGTTTTCTGGACACTTAGTGAGGCCCGCAGCAGTGGCTCAACATATTCCTTGCGTCCGGCCAGTGTGTTGTCGGCATAAGCTACTGCGCGGCGGTCGAAAAGCGCTTCGCGGATAGCCTTGACACTGTTGTCGCGAGCAAAGATAAGTGTCATTGGACGGTGGGCACGGATCAGGTCGAACCGCCAGGCTATAGGCCAGTGGCAGTCGGTGGCACCGATGGGGGCCAGATTGTAGTCGTAGACATAGTCGATGGCACGGGGATAGAACTCCTGGTCGTTGAAAATCTCAACGCCCTGTATGCGTCCTTTCTTAATCTGGCCGATGAGCCAGGCTGAGAACTCGCTATCCTTGTCGGGCCACCCGGGATGGTTGGTCGTGACCCATACGCTGTCGGTCTGGGCAATGGCCAGGATGCTGTCAGCCTGGTGGGCATTGAGGTCGTCCGTACGGGGATAATAGCGGTTGTTGTCGGTAGTGAACAGTATGTTGAGGTGCCCCACATCTTTGTAATTGCCTTTATAGGCGTGGCTTGTCAGCTCGGCACCACGTATGAGGGTGATGCCCTTGACCTCGGCATCTCTCATAGCCTGTAGGTGTGAGATGTTACCGTCAGGGTTCTTGTTATACCTGGGTTGGGGCTGATGGTCGGTGAGTGCGATGGCGTCAAGGCCCTCCTGGTAGGCTTCCCACACACGGAAATAAGGAGCCACACAGGCATCGCTCTGGTGAGTGTGCAGGTGCAGGTCGGCCTTGATGGTGCGGTAGCCTAATATGTTGGGAATGTGGATAGTGCCACGATTGTGCTGGTTGAGATAGCCCTTAAAGGTGCGGTACTGTATCGTATCGGTCTGGGCCAGGCAGGATGAGGTGGCTATAAGGGCTATGGCCAGAAGTATATGCTTTTTCATGCAGTGTCAGGTTACTTTGCTGGTGGCTGAAGATGGGATGCTTGGCTCCGTCTTCAGCTGGTTGGCTATTATTTCTTTTCTTTAAGCAGGTCGCGTATTTCGGTTAGAAGTTTCTCTTCGGCTGATGGGGCAGCCGGTGCCTTGGGTGCCTCGGCCTTCTTGCGTGATAAGGTGTTGAGCGCCTTGACCAGCAAGAAGATACAGAACGCAATAATGATGAAATCGAAAGCGGTCTGGATGAAGTTGCCATAGTTGATGGTTGCCGGGGCCAGTTTCTCAATGCCTAAGTCTATCTGAGGCAGGGTGTACTTGAGGTCAGAGAAGCTCACCCCACCGATAAGCCAGCCTATGGGTGGCATGATGATGTCGTCGACCAGTGAGGTTACAATCTTGCCAAACGCGCCACCGATGATGACACCCACGGCCATGTCTACGGCATTGCCCTTGACGGCAAATTCCTTAAATTCGGTTAGAAAATTACTCATAGTTGTACTTGCTATTATTATAATTAATGTATATAGTATCGGTGTTTTGCTAAGTAGAGTTGTCACTACGCTGTCTGGCCTGTAGCTGATGGTCAAAAACTGTTTCGCAACGTTCTTTTTTTAACTAATTTAATACTCTATTCGGCTGCAAATATAGGAAATATTTTGTACCTTTGCGACAGAAAACGTAAGAAAAGCGTTTGAAAATACGGAAATTATAAATATAAACCCTTTTAATAAATAAAAGAAAAATGATTAAGATTGGTATTAACGGATTTGGCCGTATCGGTCGTTTCGTGTTCCGTTCTACAGTTGAGGCTGAGAACGCAAAGGATGTTCAGGTAGTTGCTATCAATGACTTGTGCCCTGTTGACTACATGGCTTACATGCTGAAGTATGATACAATGCACGGCCAGTTCGACGGTACTATCGAGGCTGACGTAGAGAAGAGCGAGCTGATTGTAAATGGTAACCATATCCGTGTAACTGCTGAGCGCGATCCCGAAAACCTGAAGTGGGACGAGGTAGGTGCTGAGTATGTAGTTGAGTCTACTGGTCTCTTCCTCGCTTATGAGAAGGCCGAGAAGCACCTCAAGGCTGGTGCCAAGTACGTAGTACTCTCTGCTCCTTCTAAGGCAGGTGCCGACGGTCGTCAGGCTGATATGTTCGTTTGCGGTGTTAACACTGACAAGTACAATGGCCAGAAGATCGTTTCTAACGCTTCTTGTACAACCAACTGCTTGGCTCCTATCGCTAAGGTGCTGAACGACAACTTCGGTATCGAGACCGGTCTGATGACAACCGTACACTCTACCACTGCTACACAGAAGACTGTTGACGGTCCTTCAATGAAGGATTGGCGTGGTGGCCGTGCTGCAGCTGGCAACATCATCCCTTCTACAACTGGTGCTGCTAAGGCTGTAGGTAAGGTTATCCCTGAGCTGAACGGTAAGCTGACTGGTATCTCTATGCGTGTTCCTACTCTGGATGTATCAGTAGTTGACCTGACTGTAAACCTGAAGAAGCCTGCTACCAAGGAGGCTATCTGCGCTGCCATGAAGGCTGCCTCTGAGGGCGAGCTGAAGGGTGTTCTGGGCTACACCGAGGATGCAGTTGTATCTTCTGACTTCCTGGGTTGTCCTCTTACTTCTATCTTCGACGCTAACGCTGGTGTTTACCTCACAGACAACTTCGTAAAGGTTGTTTCTTGGTATGACAACGAGATTGGCTACAGCCACAAGGTAGTTGAGCTCATCAAGATTATGAAGAAGCACAACGGCTAATTTTAGTCACATGCAATAAAAAATTGCCGTCCAGCACTGCTGGACGGCTTTTTTTGTTTATCTTTGCATAGGATAGGCTGCACCTCGGCCATGGGGACAAGTACTTGGCTATGAGGCTGCACAGTTTTTATCATAGTTAACGGCTTACGCATGAGCAAGATGATTACCATACTGGGGCCTACTGCATCGGGCAAAACGGGGCTGGCGGTGGCGCTGGCCTTGAAGTTGGGTGCTGAAATTATCAGTGCCGACTCACGTCAGGTGTATCGCGGTATGACCATCGGCACGGGCAAGGATTTGGCTGATTATACCATAGATGGCCATGACATCCCCTATCATCTTATTGATATCTGCGAGCCGGGCACTAAGTACAACCTCTTTGAATTTCAGCGTGATTTCCATCGGGCTTACCAAGATATTACCAGCCGGGGCATCACGCCCATACTCTGTGGAGGTACAGGGCTGTATATAGAATCTGTCTTGAAGGGTTATGCGCTGTCGCCAGTACCACAGAACCAGTTGTTGCGTGACCAGTTGGCGCACAAGCCGCTTGCGGAACTTACCACGATGCTGGCCGAGCTGAAGGCGCATAATCACTCGGTAATGCACAATCGCACCGATGTGGACACCGCCCAACGAGCCATACGTGCCATAGAGATAGAGACATACAATATGGAGCACCCCATGGCCGACCGCGAATTGCCCGCCATAAGCTCTATAATAATAGGTGTAGATATTGACAGGGAAGATCGTCGTCGTAAGATTACCGAGCGTCTCTACCAACGCCTTGACCATGGTATGGTAGACGAAGTACGGGGACTGCTTGCGCGGGGTATATCGCCAGCAGACCTGATATACTACGGGTTAGAATATAAGTATATCACCGAATATCTGATAGGGCGCACTACCTATGATGCCATGGTGAAGAGCTTAGAGATAGCTATCCACCAGTTTGCCAAGCGCCAGATGACCTGGTTCAGAGGTATGGAGCGACGCGGTTTTACCATCCACTGGATAGGCGCGGCCCTGCCTATAGATGAAAAGGTAAATCAAATATTAGCTCTGATAGGCCAACAAGACCATAACTAATAGTACCATTATGGCAGTAAATGAGAATAAGTGGGGCATACTCTATTGCCCGAAGCACAGTTTCCGCGCGGCGGCCCGCTGGGAGAGTATAGAGAAATCCCTGCGTGCCCACCATATCGACTACGACTATATCCAGAGTGAGAACTCAGGCAGCGTGGACCGTCTTGTCAAGATGATGGTGAACAACGGTTATCGTACCATTATTATTGTGGGTGGCGACTCAGCCCTCAACGATGCCGTCAACTGCCTGATGCAGCTGGACAGTGAGGCCCGTAGCCGTATTGCCCTTGGCGTTATCCCTAATGGCATGATGAATGACTTCGCCCATTTCTGGGGTTTCCGCGAGGGCGAAGTTGAGCAGACCGTGGAATGGCTCAGCAAGCGCCGCATACGCCGCATTGACGTGGGGCGCATGAACTACCGTAATAAGTACGGCGAAGCCTGTCACCGCTACTTTCTCAACTGCGTCAATGTGGGCCTGATAGCCGCTATTATGAACCTGCGACGGCAGACACGCCATTTCTTTGTGTCGCGGACACTCTCGTTCTTGTTCTCCTTTGTGCTGATGGTATTCCAGCGACTTGAATACAAGATGCGCCTGCACATCAACGGCGAGACTATAGACCGGCGAGTGATGACGGTGTGTGTGGGTAATGCCCCTGGTTATGGGCAGACCCCTAATGCCGTTCCATACAATGGCATGCTGGATGTATCGGTGGTCTACCATACTGAGATGGTACAGCTTGTGGAAGGGTGGTACCTCTTCTTGCGTGGCAAGATACTCAACCACCGCAGCGTACACCCATACCGTACCCGCGAGGTAGAGTTTAGCGAGATATCCCAGGCCATGGTGGGTGTCGACGGCCGCCTGATGAACACCCCAGTGACCCCCATCTCAATAAGGGTCGAGCAAGAGGTTATCAACTTCCTCATTCCCGAATAGGCTCATACGTATCGGCACCGCCTCTATGGTGGTGCCGATGCTGTTAGATACCTGGACAAATGGGGCACTGACTGCTACGTTCAGCGGGCTTGGTTCGGGCAAAAATATCCATGAAAAATGGCCGTCTGGCCGTAATTGTTACCATTTTCTTAAAATCTCCCGCAAAAATTTGTCTAATTGCAAATAATGTCGTATTTTTGAAAAAGCATACGGTGGCTATCTGTAGCCTTACCGTGAGAACGTTTAACTATTAAATAAAATCTTAACACCAGTTTATGAGTTATCTTAGATTTGAGAAAACTCTTATGACTAACCTCGAAGAGTCGTTGCCTAAGGAATTGCTCCGCACTAACCGTTCTGGAGCTTATTCCTGCTCGACTATTGTAGAGTGCAACACCCGTAAGTACCATGGCCTTTTGGTCGTCCCCGTTCCGCAGCTGGACGATGAGAACCACGTGCTTCTCTCCTCGCTCGATGTGACGGTTATACAGCACGGGGCGGAGTTTAACCTGGGTCTGCACAAGTACCAAGGCAATAATTTTAGTCCTAAGGGTCATAAGTATATCCGCGAGTTCGACTGCGATAAGGTGCCTACTACCCTCTATCGGGTGGGCGGTGTCATTCTGAAGCGCGAAGTGGTTTTTCAGCATTACGAAGACCGTATCCTGATACGCTATACATTGGTAGACGCCCACTCGGCCACCACTTTACGTTTCCGACCATTCTTGGCGTTCCGCAGCGTGCGCCAGTTTACCCATGAAAATGCGGTCGCCTCGCGCGACTATGCGGCTGTGGATAATGGCATCAAGACCTGTATGTATGCCGGGTACCCCGACCTGTACATGCAGTTCTCCAAGAAAAACGAGTTTATCTTCCAGCCCGACTGGTACCGTGGCGTGGAGTATCCAAAAGAGCAGGAGCGCGGTTATGCTTCTAATGAAGACTTGTACGTCCCTGGTTATTTTCAGATGAATATCAAGAAGGGCGAGAGCGTAGTGTTCGCCGCGTCTACCTCTGAGAGCAAGACGCTGGGCCTGAAACGCCTCTTCGATGCCGAAGTAGCTGAGCGCACCCCGCGCGACAACTTCTTCCACTGCCTGGTCAACGCCGCCCATCAGTTCCATATCCATGAGAAAAACGACGACCGCTACATCTTGGCCGGTTACCCCTGGTTCAAGAGCCGCGCCCGTGATACGTTTATCGCCCTGCCCGGTCTGACGCTCTCCATCGAGGAGACTGAGTACTTCGAGCTGGTCATGGAGACCGCCGAGGTCGCCCTGCGCGAGTTCATGGCCGGCAAGCCACTCACCAAGCATATCTATGAGATAGAGCAGCCCGACGTGCTGCTCTGGGCGATATGGGCCGTGCAGCAGTATGCCAAGGAATGTGGGCGCGAGAAGTGTGCCGACAAGTACAGCGCATTGGTCAATGACATTATTAAATATATAGAGACGGGCGGTCATCCCAGCCTCAAGCTCCATGACAACGGGCTCCTATATGCCCAGAGCCAGCACGGCGAGGCCATTACCTGGATGAACTCTACTGCCAACGGCCGCCCCGTGGTTCCACGTAGTGGCTATATTGTAGAGTTCAACGCGCTGTGGTACAACGCCCTCTTGTTCTGCGCTTCTTTGCTGCCCGATACCGACAAGCGGCAAGCCCATCTGCAGCAGTTGGCTGCCACTACCAAGCAGTCGTTTGTTGATACCTTCCTGAACGAGTACGGCTATCTGTATGACTATGTCGACGGCAACATGGTAGACTGGAGCGTGCGTCCTAACATGATTTTCCCCGTAGCTTTTGATTATTCACCCCTTAATCAGGAACAGAAGAAAGCTGTGCTTGACATCTGTACCCGCGAACTCCTCACCCCCAAAGGCCTGCGTACCCTTTCGCCTAAGAGCGGTGGTTACAATCCCATGTATGTAGGCCCCCAGTCGCAGCGCGATTATGCCTATCATCAGGGCACGGCCTGGCCCTGGCTCGGCGGTTTCTATATGGAAGCCTGTCTGCGCCTGTACAAGCGTACCCGACTGAGCTTTATCGAGCGCCAGATGGTGGGCTACGAGGACGAGATGTACAACCACTGTATCGGAACCATCCCCGAGCTGTTTGACGGCAATCCCCCGTTCCGCGGCCGTGGTGGTATCTCTTTTGCCATGAACGTAGCCGAAATTCTGCGCACCATGGAACTGTTGGAAAAGTACTCATATAAATAATAAGGAGGACCGCAAATGAAAGTATTAATGTTCGGATGGGAGTATCCTCCTCATGTATATGGTGGATTGGCCACCGCTAACTATGGCATATCCCAGGGCCTGTACGCCCAGGGTGGCATCGACATCACTCTCTGCCTGCCCAAGCCATGGGGCGACGAAGACCGCACGGCGGCCAATATCGTTGCCATGAACTGCGTGCCCATCGCCTGGCGCGATGTCAACTACGATTATGTCAAGAGCCGTGTGGGCAACATTATGGACCCAGACCTCTACTTCCGGCTTCGCGACCACATCTATGCTGACTTCAACTATATGCACGTCAATGACCTCGGTGCCATGGAGTTTGCCGGCGGCTATCCCTCTAACCTGCATCAGGAGATTAATAACTACTCCGTCATTGCCGGTGTGGTGGCCCGTACCCTGGATTACGATATCATCCATGCCCACGACTGGCTCACCTATCCTGCCGGCATCCATGCCAAGAAGGTTTCTGGCAAACCGCTCTGTATCCATGTACACGCTACCGACTTCGACCGTAGTCGCGGCCACGTTAACCCCACCGTGTTCTCCATTGAGAAAGACGGTATGGACAATGCTGACTGCATCATGTGTGTGTCCGAGCTTACCAGGCAGACTGTTATCAACCAGTACCACCAAGACCCCCGCAAGTGCTTTACTGTCCACAACGCCGTGTACCCCCTGCGGCCAGAGATAGCCCAGATACCGCGCCCAGACCACACGGGACGCGAGAAGATAGTTACTTTCTTGGGCCGCATCACCATGCAGAAAGGCCCGGAGTATTTTGTCGAGGCTGCCAACTTGGTGCTGCACCGCACCCGTAACGTCAGGTTCTGCATGGCCGGCTCCGGAGATATGATGGACCAGATGATTTATC
The DNA here is from genome assembly GCA_934204655.1 of uncultured Prevotella sp. Classification (GTDB taxonomy): domain Bacteria; phylum Bacteroidota; class Bacteroidia; order Bacteroidales; family Bacteroidaceae; genus Prevotella. The sequence goes on from CAKPZJ010000001.1 coordinate 88,065, forward strand.
TCGCTGCCGAGCGCGGCATAGCCGACCGCTTCCATTTCCCAGGCTTTATGCGTGGCAAGCAGGTCTACGAGTGTCTCAAGGACTCCGATGTCTACGTGATGCCTTCTGTGAGCGAGCCGTTTGGCATCTCGCCCCTTGAGGCCATGCAGTGTGGCACGCCCTCCATCATCTCTAAGCAGAGCGGATGCGCCGAGATACTTACCAACTGCATCAAGGTCGACTACTGGGACATCCACGCCATGGCCGATGCCATCTATTCCATCTGCCATAACGAGAGCCTGTTCCATTATCTCCAGGACGAGGGCAAGAAAGAGGTCGACCAGATTACCTGGGTCAAGGTCGGTGCCTGGATTAAGGAACTCTACGACCGTACACTTAATGGATATAACTGATACTAACTACAGCCGATTATGAAAACAATATGCCTATATTTTGAAATACATCAGATACTGCATCTGAAGAGGTACCGCTTCTTTGACATAGGTACCGACCACTATTATTATGACGACTATGAGAACGAGCGAACCATCTCTGACATAGCCGAGCGTAGCTACATGCCCGCGCTCAATGCCATTGGCGAGATGATTAAGGAGAATGGCAAAGCCTTCAAGGTGGCCTTCTCGCTCTCGGGCGTGGGTATCGAGCAGCTGGAGCTTCACGCTCCCCAGGTGCTTGAGAAGTTGCAGCAGCTCAACGATACGGGCTGCGTAGAGTTTCTCGCCGAGCCGTTCTCCCATGGTCTCTCGTCATTGGCTAACGAGGAGTGCTTCGCTGCCGATGTCAAGAAGCAGGTCGAGAAGATTAAGGAGTACTTCAATCAGACTCCGCAGGTGCTCCGCAACTCTGGCCTTATCTACTGCGATGACATCGGCATGCAGGCTGCCCAGCTCGGCTTCAAGGGCATGCTCACCGAGGGTGCCAAACACGTACTGGGCTGGAAGTCGCCCCATTACCTCTACCACTGCGCACTCAACCCCAAACTCAAACTGCTGCTCCGCGACGTTAACCTGAGCGACGACATCTCGCTCCGCTTCAGCAACAGCGACTGGGAGGGCTACCCGCTCTTTGCCGACAACTATATCCGCCGTATCGCTGAGGCCCCCGCCGAGGAACAGTTCTACGGCATCTTTATGAACCTTTCCGCCATCGGCATAGCTCAGCCTCTGTCCAGCAATATACTGGAGTTCCTGAAGGCCCTGCCCATCTGCGCCAAGCAGAGTGGCATCACCTTCTCTACCCCGACCGAGGTATGTACCAAGATGAAGTCTGTGGGCGCGCTCGATGTACCCGATACACTTTCCTGGATGGACGAGGAGCGCGACGTATCGTGCTGGCTGGGCAACCCCATGCAGCGCGAGGCTTTTGATAAGCTCTACAGCGTGGCCGACCGTGTGCGTATCGCCGACGACCCACGTATTAACCAGGACTGGGACTATCTCCAGGCCACCAATAACTTCTACTTCATGTCTACCAAACCCTCGGGCGTGGCTGTCGACCGTGGCATCTACAGCAGCGCGTTCGATGCGTTTACTAACTATATGAACGTCATCGGCGACTTCATCAACCGCGTTAACAACCTCTATCCCGAGGAGATAGATAACGAGGAGTTAGAGAGCCTGCTCACCACGATACGCAACCAGGGCGATGAGATAGAGATGAAGGACAAGGAGATAATACGCCTGCAGGCCAAGATAGAGAAGATAGAGGCTGCCAGCGACAAGTTGCGCGAGCAGATGGGCGAAAAGCCGGCCAAGGCCACAACAGCCAAGAAACCCAAGGCCACTAAGAAGGCGGCTCCTAAGAAAGCAGCTGCTAAGAAGGCCGAGTAGGCCACTATCTATAGCCACCCTAAAGGGGCTGCACCGTTGTACTGTCATACGGTGCAGCCTTTTTTTATGGTCATTTTAATAGTTGTGAATGTCTTGTAAATCAGTGCGATAATCGTTGGGCGATGGCCGATGGCATGGGGTAGGATACAGATTGCAACCCGGTTGCAAGTGAGACTTCCTACCTTTGTACGCAGAACATTAAAAGTTATCAATATGACAGAAACAACCCATACCCACTGCTGCTGCGACACTCATAGGGATTGCCAGCATTCAGAACCTAACTCCGAGCACCATGCCCATGACCACGAACATGAGCATGGATCGCTCCGCAGCCAGTTAGTCCTTATCACCGTTACCGTACTGCTGCTCATCGTGGCCGTCGTGATAGAGAAGACTTGCCACCTGGCTCCCTGGCAACTGCTGTTGGTCTACCTGGTGCCCTACCTGCTTATAGGTCACGACACCCTGAGGGAGGCGGCCGAAGGCGTCATCAGCGGCGACATGTTCAATGAGCACTTCCTGATGACCATTGCCACCATTGGTGCCCTGTGCATAGGTTTTTTCCCCGGCGCAGAGACCGAGTATCCCGAGGCAGTATTCGTGATGCTCTTCTTTCAGATTGGCGAACTCTTCGAGGGCTACGCTGAGGGACAGAGTCGTAAGAGTATAGCCCACCTGATGGACATTCACCCCGATGTGGCTTACGTGAAGCGTGGCGGACAGGTGGCCGCCGTGGCCCCGGCCACCGTGGCGATAGGCGAGACCATTGTGATTAAGCCCGGCGAGAAAGTGCCGTTAGACGGTGTGGTGCTGAGCGGCACGTCGGCCCTCAACACGCTGGCCCTCACGGGCGAGAGCGTGCCCCGCGATGTTACCGTGGGCGATGATGTCATATCGGGCTGTATCAACCTTATCGGTGTGGTCGAGGTGCGTACCACCAAGACTTTCGGAGAGAGCACCGTGTCCAAGATACTCAACATGGTCGAAGCCGCCGACCAGCGTAAGTCGCGCAGCGAGTCCTTTATCACCCGCTTTGCCCGCGTCTATACCCCCGTGGTGGTCTTCTTAGCCTTAGCCCTGGCCATCATCCCGCCCCTGGTGCTGACCGGTTCCTTTGCCGACCTCTTCCCACTCTGGCTCAACCGCGCCCTCATCTTCTTGGTGGTATCGTGCCCCTGCGCCCTGGTTATCAGCGTGCCGCTTACCTTCTTTGGCGGAATAGGCGGAGCCTCGCGTAGCGGCATCCTTATCAAGGGCAGCAACGATATAGACGTGCTGAACCAGATAGATACCGTGGTGTTCGACAAGACGGGCACGCTGACCTGCGGGCAGTTCGATGTCGAGGCCGTACACCCCGACCATCTCGATGCCACCCACTTGCTGCACCTGGCAGCCCACGTAGAGCACTTTACTACCCACCCCATAGGCGCCGCGCTGCGCGCCGCGTTCCCCAACGAGGCCACCGATGGTTGCCAGGTTACCGATGTACAGGAGATAGCCGGACAGGGCATCACCGCCCGGGTCAATGGGCAGACCGTGAGCGTGGGCAATACCAAGCTGATGGATGCCGTGGGTGCCCAGTGGCATGGCTGCCACCGCGTGGGTACCATCATCCATGTGGCTGTCGACGGTGTGTACGTCGGCCATATCGTGGTGGGCGACCGCATCAAGCCCGACAGCGCCGAGGCCATCGCCCTGCTCCGCAAGCAGGGTGTGCGCCACACCGTCATGCTGACCGGCGACCGCGAGGAGGTGGCTGCCGACGTGGCCCGTACCCTGGGCATCGACGAGTATCATTCCGAACTGCTGCCCACCGACAAGGTGACCCACGTAGAACGCTTGCTCGCTGCCCAGCGGCCTGGCCATACCTTAGCCTTTGTGGGCGACGGTATCAACGATGCCCCCGTGCTCAAGCGGGCCGACGTGGGCATAGCCATGGGAGCCCTTGGCAGCGATGCCGCTACCGAGGCTGCCGAGGTGGTGCTCATGGATGATAAGCCCAGCAAGGTGGCCCGTGCCATAGCTATAGCCCGGCGAACCACGCGCATAGCCCACCAGAATGTGTGGCTGGCTATAGGGGTCAAGGTGGCTGTGCTGGCCTTGGCCACCGTGGGCCTGAGTAATATGTGGATGGCCGTCATGGCCGATGTAGGCGTTACGGTAGTGGCTGTGCTCAATGCCATGCGCGCCCTGCGTAAGTAGCGCGCTGTCAGCCCGCCTGGTGCTCCGCCTTGCGCTCCAGGTACTGGGCGAAGATGCGCGCAGCGCTCTCCACCTTGGCCGCGCAGGGTCTGGTCTTGTAGTATTCGGCAGTGCGGGCCGATGCTACATAGCTCGAGTGGGCCTTGTCGTGCCCCTTCAGTCCCAGTATCTCGGCACAGATTATCGAGCCGTTGGCCGCTGTTGACTGCGCTATCAGGTCTTGTACTACCTTGTAGCAGGCCGACTTTCCGGCACGGTCGCTGCCCACGGTCTGCCCGCAGTCCAGTCCTGCCAGCATCACCAGGGCCGATACGGCGCCGCACATCATCCTGAGCCGGCCCACGCCGCCGCCAAATCCGGCCGCCAAGCGCTTGGCCATGGTGTCGTCCAGCCCGTACAGGTCGGCAAAGGCGGCCACCACCGACTGGCAGCAGCCATAGCCCTCCATAAAGTTATCTACTGCCCTTGCCACGCGCGCCTCCATCTCGGCGCTCAGTGGCAAGGGCTTCTGCGTGGCCCCCTCTGTGGGTACAGCCCTATCGTTAGTATTGTCCATCATCTATGATTGATTTAGTGGTTGCGAAGATACTAAATGTGTCCGATACCGCCCCGCTTGCCCCGGCGCTTTAACACTCTATAACGCTTCTCGCGGCTGTTGGGCCGATGGTGGCCGTCGCGGTGGCGATGACGAACTCAAAATCAGCGACCGATGAGCCGTTTTCTGGCGGCTGTCATCTAAAAATTTCGTTTTTAACTAAAAAGATTTGTTAGTATCAAATTAAAGTCCTATATTTGCCGTATTCTTTTTGATTTCAACCTTATTATTTTTGAAATCGTCCTGAGGTTGGTCGCATCCTGCACCAACCTCTTTTGGCGCGTAGCTTCCACCGTTGAAAAGTAAATCCCCTGAGTTGCTAAGGATATTTTAGCTTTTGCAGATAGCGTCTTGGACATAACCCTAATAGCTATGTTTAATCCCGGGATGGTAGTGCGCGCTGAAAGCGCTGCAGTTTATAGCCTGGGGCAACGCCCCAGGTACACAACTACCGAACTATTGTCGCGCTGTAGGCGCAAAAGTAGTGTAAGCTGAGAGCCACGAGCTTGCTCGAATGGCCGATGCGCAGCCTGTTTTCTATAAAAGTGGCCGTAGGCGTTATCCTCGTGAACTTGTCCATGCCAAGGACTGTGCTTATTGAGGTATTGTAAATTATGGGGGACATTCCTGCCGTTTTGACGCTTCGCTACTTTTGCGCCTACAGCGCGCATTGCTTGTATGGGGATGATACCTGGGGCGTTGCCCTATGCTCTATACTTCTGCGCTTTCAGCGCGTGCTGATGGTGAGACTATCCTCATCTGGCCTAAAATGGTTGTGACTATTCCCGTAACCATCGCGAGAAATGAAAAGGCAGGTCTTTAAGTTTCTAATGGCAGCTCCTATATTTTTAACAACCCCCATACGCAAGTCCGTGTGAGCTACGCGCGCTGAAAGCGCAACAGTTTATAGCCTGGGGCAACGCCCCAGGTACACAACCACCGAACTATTGTCGCGCTGTAGGCGCAAAAGTAGTGTAAGCCGAGAGCCACGAGCTTGCTCGAATGGCCGATGCGCAGCCTGTTTTCTATAAAAGTAGCCGTAGGCGTTATCTTCGAGAACTTGTCCATGCCAAGGACTGTGCTTATTGAGGTATTGTAAATTATGGGGGACATTCCTGCCGTTTTGACGCTTCGCTACTTTTGCGCCTACAGCGCGCATTGCTTGTATGGGGATGATACCTGGGGCGTTGCCCCAGGCTCTATACTTCTGCGCTTTCAGCGCGTGCTGATGGTGAGACTATCCCCATCCGGCCTAAAATGGCTGTGACTATTCCCGTAACCATCGCGAGAAATGAAAAGGCAGGTCTTTAAGTTTCTAATGGCAGCTCCCATATTTTTAACACCCCCCATACGCAAGTCCGTGTGAGCTACGCGCGCTGAAAGCGCTGCAGTTTATAGCCTGGGGCAACGCCCCAGGTACACAACTACCGAACTATTGTCGCGCTGTAGGCGCAAAAGTAGTGTAAGCTGAGAGCCACGAGCTTGCTCGAATGGCCGATGCGCAGCCTGTTTTCTATAAAAGTGGCCGTAGGCGTTATCCTCGTGAACTTGTCCATGCCAAGGACTGTGCTTATTGAGGTATTGTAAATTATGGGGGACATTCCTGCCGTTTTGACGCTTCGCTACTTTTGCGCCTACAGCGCGCATTGCTTGTATGGGGATGATACCTGGGGCGTTGCCCCAGGCTCTATACTTCTGCGCTTTCAGCGCGTGCTGATGGTGAGACTATCCCATCCGGCCTAAAATGGCTGTGACTATTCCCGTAACTATCGCGAGAAAATAAAAGACAGACTTTTAGCGTTCTAATGACGGCTCCCAGCTTGCTAATGACGGCTCCGGGAAACGTAAAGATTGGCCTCTGCAATCGGCGCAGATGCTTCTCATCGCATGAATGGTCATGGAGACTTTTCCAGCGATTACCTCCAGCGCGTCAGCAACCATAGCTCTTCGCTTTCTGCCCATTTGCTTTTTTACGCTTACGCTCTTGGCTGTTCTGATACCTACTTCGGCTCTTATGATGATAATCTTTTTTAAAAAAGTTTGGGTCATAGTAATAAAAATGTTAACTTTGCAATTAATTAACAGTGATAATACAATAAATAGCCAGTGCCTATAGCAAACATTTACTTATTAATAATACGATTAAGGAAATGAATGTACTGAGTAATATGACCGACGAACAGTTGGCCATGGCTTATATAGGCGGAAATGCGGCAGCTTTCGACTTGGTTCTGGCTCGCAATCAGCAGAAGATTTACTCCTATATCCTCTTTGTGGTTCACGACCGCGAGACGGCCGAGGATGTGTTTCAGGACACGTTCGTCAAAGTCGTCATGCGCCTGCAGCAGGGCCGCTACATACCCAGTGGCAAGTTTGCAGCCTGGGTTATGCGCATAGCCCACAATGTCATTATGGACCATTACCGCGACCAGCACGGCGAGGGTCTCGTAGACTCGGCGGCCAATAGCGACGCTGCCGACTGCGACAGTATGGAGCTGGCAGAGGGTAATGTAGAGAGCCGCTATGTCAACGAGCGGGTATATACCGATGTGCGCCACATGATGAACATGCTGCCTCCGGTACAGCGCGAGGTTATCTTTATGCGCTTCTTTCAGGACTTGTCATTCAAGGAGATAGCCGAGGCCACCAACGTGAGCATCAACACGGCCCTTGGGCGTATGCGCTATGCCGTGTTCAACCTGCGCCGTATGGCCAAGAGCCATGGGGTGTACCTGCAGTTAGAGCAGTAGGCCGCGGGTTACTCGTGTCCTAACAGGCCCCTGATGGTCTGGCAGGGGTCGGTGGCCCCGAATACATAGCTGCCGCTTACCAGCACATTAGCCCCGGCCTCTATGACCTGTGGGGCCGTCTGCCCGTTGATACCCCCGTCTACCTCTATCAGCGGTTTCTTCGTGGTGGCATCTACCATCAGGCGCAGCCGCTTTATCTTGCTTATCGCCTGGGGTATAAACGACTGCCCGCCAAATCCCGGGTTAACACTCATTATCAATATCAGGTCTGCGTCCTCCAGGACTTCCTCTACGGCGCAGAGCGGAGTAGCCGGGTTGAGCGCCACGCCCGCTTTCATGCCCGCAGCGTGTATCTGCTGGATGGTGCGGTGCAGGTGTGTACACGCCTCGGCATGCACGGTCATTACCTGTCCGCCCGCCTGGCGCACAGCGTCTATATAGTTTTCCGGATGTACGGTCATCATGTGAACATCGAGCACCTTGGTACACAGGCGCTGGGCCGCCTTGATGACGGGAAAACCAAAGGATATGTTAGGGACAAACACCCCATCCATCACGTCCAGGTGCAGCCACTCGGCAGCGCTCCGGTTAATCATATCGAGTTGCTGGGCCAGCTGGCCAAAGTCGGCCGACAGCAGGGAGGGGGCTATTATCGTGCTATTTTTCATCGTACACATTATTATATATATAAGTATCAGTTCATGCAGGTCTTATAGACGTTGGCCTTGCCGCTCGCAGCCTGGTACAGACGGCCCACTTGACGTATAATGCGCAGCGTTTGCTCCGAGGGCTGCATCTCTTTAGGGGTAAAGTACTTCATAGGCAGTATCATGATTTTTATTAGTATAACGGCCCACGTCCCCTTTTATTACATAGATGGGTCAAAACTTTTTGCCTACGGCCCTCCGTGGCTCTGCTGACGGTCGGTTCGTGGCCCCTTGTGGTCCCGTACAGACAGGTGGCTGTCGCCCTGGCAGAGGAGGCCATTTGTAAGCCATTCGGAATAATTGCTATTAAAATATCACTTTTTCCCACGAAAAGTTTGCAGGGTCACTTTTTTTTGCTACATTTGCAACCATAAAATTAGTAATGACAAATGAGAAATAATATGTCTACATCATGGTGGTGGCGTTACTCAAGATTGAAACAGTCGTGAGCAACCCAGCCGTGTAGATATCCGAGAGATAGAGAGAGGCCTGCCGTACTTACGACAGGCCTCTTTTTTTCTTTTGGTAACAACCATCAATAGCAACTTATAAACAAACAAGGCAGATATGGAAATGAAGGACATTTTGGGCAAGGTACTCAACCAGGAGCGGCTTACCCGCGAGGAGACAAGAGAGATACTCATCGGCATTACCCGTGAGGCTTACCCGCAGGAGCAGGTTACGGCCCTGCTTACCGCCATACAGATGCGCGGCGTAACGGTCGACGAGCTGTTAGGATTTCGCGACGGCATACTTGAAACGGGTGTTCCGGCGCAGCTGGACTGTCCCCGCTACATCGACGTGGTAGGCACGGGCGGCGACAGGAAGAACACCTTTAACATATCGACCACCTCGTGCTTCGTCATAGCCGGCGCGGGCTATAAGGTGGCCAAGCACGGCAACTACGCAGCCACCAGCGTGAGTGGCGCGTCTAACGTGATAGCCCAGCATGGCGTTAGCTTCACCAGCGACATGGACACCCTGAACCGCTCTATCAACGAGGCCGGCATCGTGTACCTCCATGCCCAGCTCTTTGCCAAGGCCATGAAGTTTGTAGCCCCCATTCGCCGCGCCCTGCAGTTCCCCACGGTGTTCAACCTGCTGGGCCCGCTGGTAAACCCCGCTCACCCGAAGGCCCAGTTGCTCGGCGTGGCCAACCTGGACCAGATGCGGCTCTACGCGCAGGTCTACCAGCGCCTGGGCATCGACTATGGCATCATTAACAGCATCGATGGCTATGACGAGATATCCCTTACGGGCGACTTCAAGGTGGCCACCAATCAGTATGAACGCATCTTCCGTCCCGCCGACCTTGGCATGCAGCCCGTACGCCCCGAGGAGTTGCAGGCAGGTGCCACCGAGGAAGAGGCGGCCGCCATCTTTGACAGCGTGCTCAACAACACCTGTCTGCCCGCCCAGAAGAATATCGTAGTGGCCAATGCCGCCTTTGGCATCCAGGTCATGGAGCACGGGCAGAAGTCCATTGACGAGTGTGTGGCCATCGCCCGCGAGAGCATAGACAGCGGTGCTGCCCTGCGCACCTTTAACAAGTTTGTCGAAATCAATTCCTAACCCCCTCATGGCAGACATATTAGAAGAGATAGTAGCCTATAAGCGGCAGGAGGTGGCCCAGTTTGCCCAGATACTGCCCTTGGGCCACCTGGCCCGTATGACTGAGCGTGTCATGCACCTGCCGGTACCCTCCATGAGGCAGAACCTGATGCAGTCGGCCACGGGCATTATCGCCGAGTTCAAGCGCAAGTCGCCCTCTAAGGGCTGGATACACCGCGAAGCCCGCGTTAGCGACGTGGCACCGGCCTACCAGCAGGGCGGTGCCTCGGCCCTGAGCATACTGACGGACCGCGAGTACTTCGGAGGCTACGACGAGTACATACAGCAGGCCCGCTTTACCGGGGTGACGCTCCCCATCCTCTATAAGAACTTCGTTGTCGATGAGTACCAGCTCTTTCAAGCCCGCTATTGCGGTGCGTCGGCCGTACTGCTCATCGCGGCTGTGCTCTCGGTGGACGAGTGCCAGCGGCTGATGCAGTTGGCCCATCAGCTGGGTATGGAGGTGCTGTTAGAGATGCACAGTCAGTCGGAGCTGGACTACGTGGCCCTGGAGCCCGACATGTATGGTGTAAACAACCGCCACTTAGGCACCTTCCATACCGATGTGCAGACCAGCTTTGACCTGGCCGGCCAGTTGCCAGAGGGCACCTGTCGGGTCAGCGAGAGCGGCCTCGCCTCGGCCGACACCATCCGCCAGTTGCGCGGTGTGGGTTACCGCGGTTTCCTCATCGGCGAGACCTTTATGAAGCAGCCCCGCCCCGGTGAAGCCCTGTCCCAGTTGGTGGCCGACCTCGGTGGCCGTGCTGCCCATAACATCCCGGATACAGATAACCACTAACACATATACCACGATGATTATCAAGGTTTGCGGCATGCGCGATGCCGATAATATCAAGGCTGTAGAGCAGCTTGACATAGACCTGATGGGCCTGGTGTTCTACCCCAAGTCGCCCCGGTACGTACCCATGGTCAGGGCGCGGTCGGGCAATATGCCCGACTATAGCGCTGAGCGGCTGGCCACCCTCAAGGCCCGTCTGGCCGAGGGTGGGGTAGCAGCGGGCAGTGCCACGACGGGTGTGCCCCGTGTGGGCGTGTTTGTCGATGATATGCCCCAGAACATAGTTACCCGCGTGTACAATTTCCAACTCGATTACGTACAGCTGCACGGTAACGAGCCGCGCACCACCATTGACAACCTGCGTCGTACACTGGACCCCGACATCCGTCCCGGCATCCGCTTCATCAAGGCCATCAGCATAGAGCGTCCCGAAGACGTAGACCGTTGGCGCGAATACGACGGTGCTGTCGATATGTTGCTCTTTGATACCCGCTGCCCACAGGTCGGCGGTGGTGGCCACCAGTTCGACTGGTCTGCTCTGCAGCGTTACGACGGCGACATCCCCTTCCTGCTCAGCGGCGGCATCGGCCCCGACGATGCTGACCGTATCCGCGACTTCCACCATCCACGCTGGGTGGGCATCGACCTCAACAGCCGTTTTGAGACAGCCCCCGGTGTCAAGGATGTTGACTTACTACGAAATTTTATCAATGCTATAAGACAATGAACAAGATTAATGCACTTTTCAGAGATAACACTGGTCGCAAGCTGCAGTCGCTCTACTTCTGCGCGGGTGCCCCCCGGGTCGACATGGTACCCGATGTGCTGCTCACGCTGCAGCGCCGCGGTATAGACATGGTCGAGGTGGGCATACCCTTCAGCGACCCGCTGGCCGATGGCCCTGTCATCCAGACAGCAGGTACCAAGGCCCTCAAGAACGGTATCACCCTGGCCCGCATCTTCGACCAGATAGACAGCGTTAAGCGACAGATACACATCCCCTTGGTGCTGATGGGCTATCTCAACGTCATCATGCACTACGGCTTCGATGCCTTCTTCAGTCGCTGTGCCGCCACGGGCGTGTCCGGGTGTATCATCCCAGACCTGCCCTTTGCCGACTACCTGTCCGTGGTAAAGCCCATAGCCGACAAGTATGACATCAGGGTCATCATGATGATTACCCCCGAGACCTCGGCCGACCGCATACGCCTCATAGACAGCCATACCGACGGATTTATCTACATGGTGTCGAGCGCAGGTATCACCGGCGCCCAGCAAGCCTTCGGCGATGCCAAGATAGACTACTTCCGCCGCATAGATGCCATGAACCTGCGCAACCCGCGCATGATAGGCTTCGGCATCTCTAACCGCCAGACTTTGGAGAGTGCCCAGGCTTACGCCGCCGGTACCATTATCGGCAGCAAGTTCGTGAGCCTGCTTGACGAGACCATGGATGCCGACAAGGCCATAGACAAACTTAACGAAGCATTAGCCCAATGAAATACCAAGTAGACCAGAACGGATTTTTCGGACGTTTCGGCGGAGCCTACGTCCCCGAGATATTATACAAGTGCGTACACGACTTGCAGGATGCTTATCAGCCCATCCTGGACAGTGACGATTTTAAGAAAGAGTACCATCAGCTGTTGCACGACTACGTCGGCCGCCCTTCGCCCCTCTACTTCGCCCGTCGTATGAGCGAGCGTTACGGGTGCCAGTTGTACCTCAAGCGCGAGGACTTGAACCATACCGGAGCACATAAGATTAACAATACTATCGGCCAGATACTCTTGGCCCGCCGCATGGGTAAGACGCGCATCATAGCCGAGACCGGCGCCGGTCAGCATGGCGTGGCCACGGCCACCGTGTGTGCCCTGATGGATATGCAGTGCGAGATTTTCATGGGCAAGACCGACGTGGAGCGTCAGCACACCAACGTGGAGCGCATGCGCATGCTCGGGGCTACCGTGCATCCCGTCACTACGGGCAACATGACCCTGAGCGATGCCTGCAGCGAGGCCATTCGCGACTGGTGTAGCCATCCCCGCGACACCTATTACCTGGTAGGCTCTACCATGGGCCCTCACCCTTATCCTGACATTGTGGCCAAGATGCAGAGCGTCATCTCCGAGGAGATTAAGTGGCAGCTCCAGGAGAAGGTGGGCCGCGACTATCCCGACTACCTTATCGCCTGTGTGGGCGGAGGCAGCAACGCCGCCGGTACCATCTACCATTACATAGACGATGAGCGGGTGCGCATCGTGCTGGCCGAGGCTGGCGGACACGGAGTAGATACCGATTATACCGCCGCTACCATCCAGGCTGGTACCGAGGGTATCATCCACGGGGCCCGCACGCTGGTGATGCAGACCGACGACGGCCAGATTAAGGAGGCGTTTACCATTAGCGCCGGACTGGACTATCCGGGCATCGGGCCCATGCACGCTGACCTGGCCGAGCGGGGCCGCGAGCAGGTGATAGCCATCAACGATGATGAGGCCATCTACGCTGGCTACGAGCTGACCCGTACCGAGGGCATCATACCCGCCATAGAGAGTGCCCATGCCGTGGCCGCTCTGCGCAAGCTCACCTTCAAGCCCGAGGATGTGGTGGTACTCACCGTGTCGGGCCGTGGCGACAAAGACGTTCAGACCTATCTCGCCCACAAGGATATGGCCGGCGAGTATGGCCAATTCTGATAAACCTACTGTGATTATGCCAACAATGAAGAAACAATTCCAGTATCATGTAGTGAGCCGCTCCGTGCTGGCCGACCTCTACACCCCCGTGGGCATCTACCTCAGCCTGCGCAGCCTCTACCCTCAGTCGGCCCTCATGGAGAGCTCCGACTATCACAGTCACGACACGGCGCGCTCCTTTATCGCCATCCACCCCATGGCTCAGTTTTCCGTGGCTCACGGCGTGGCTCATGCCACCATGCCCGATGGTAGCGAGCAGCGCCTGGAGCTGGACCTTACCCACAAGGGCCGCGCCAAGGAGCAGGTGGCTCATGCCCTGACCGACTTCTTGGGCAGTTTCGAGGTGAGTGGCCCTGGCAGCGAGTACTGCGGTGTCTACGGCTTCACCTCTTTCAATGCCGTGCGCTACTTTGAGAACATCGACGTGCGCGATACTACCCTTGAGAAGAACGATGCCCCCGACCTGCTCTACGTGATGTATCGCGACCTGATTGTCTTTGACCACTTCTCTAACCGCATCCAGCTGCTCACCCTTACAGAGGGCGACGAGGCCGCTGGCGAGCAGGTCATAGACCATATCGTCCAGCAGCTCAACCGTCCGGGTCAGTGTTACGACTTCCATCCAGACGGCGAGGTGTATAGCACCCTCACCGACGAGCAGCATAAGGCCAATATACGTCAGTGCGTACGTCATTGTCTGCGTGGCGACGTGTTCCAGATAGTGGTGTCGCGTCGCTTCTGCCAGCACTATACCGGTGACGACTTCCGCCTGTATCGCGCCCTGCGCAGCATCAACCCCTCGCCTTACCTCTTCTACTTCGACTTCGGCGGTTACCGCATCTTCGGTTCCAGTCCTGAGACCCACTGCCGCATCGTGGGCGACCGTGCCTATATAGACCCCATCGCCGGAACCACCCGCCGCACGGGCGACCCTGTGCAGGATCGCCAGAACGCTGAGTTCCTGCGCAACGACAGCAAGGAGAACGCCGAGCACGTCATGCTGGTCGACTTGGCGCGCAACGACCTGAGCCGCAACTGCCGCGATGTCCAGGTCGACTTCTACAAGGACATGCAGTTCTACAGCCACGTCATCCACTTAGTGAGCCGTGTCAGCGGCACCCTGATAGACCCGTCGTCGGTGTTCTCGAAGATACACGCTTTCTTTGATACCTTCCCTGCCGGAACTCTGTCGGGGGCTCCCAAGGTGCGGGCCATGCAGATTATCAGTGAGTTGGAGCCTCATAACCGCGGCGCTTACGGTGGCTGCATCGGCTTCATTGGTCTCAGCGGCAACCTGAACCAAGCTATCGTCATCCGCACGTTCGTCAGTCGCAACAGCGAGCTCTGGTTCCAGGCTGGCAGTGGCGTGGTGGCCAAGAGCAATGACGAGTACGAACTGCAAGAGTGTAACAACAAGCTCGGCGCACTGGTGCGGGCCATACAGACGGCCGAGAAAATATAATAATAAGGTATGGAAAAGATGAAAAGACCACTGCGGGTAGTAGTAATAGATAACTATGACTCATTTACCTATAACTTGGTACACTTAGTGCGCCACTTGGGAGCCGACGTCACCGTGTACCGTAATGACCAGTTTGCCCTGGCCGACCTGGAGAACTTCGATAAGATTATCCTGTCGCCCGGCCCAGGCATACCGGCTGAGGCCGGACTGCTGCTCGACGTGATACGCACCTATGCCGGCCGCAAGCCCATCTTGGGTGTCTGTCTCGGTCACCAGGCCATTGGCGAGGTGTTTGGCGGCAGCCTCACTAATCTGTCTGACGTGTTCCACGGTGTGGCCACCGAGGGCACCCAGTTGCAGAACGACCCCATTTTTGCCGGTCTTCCCCGTCGCATCACCATGGGCCGTTATCACTCGTGGGTGGTAGACCGTGATACGCTTCCTGCTTGCCTTGAGGTGACGGCCGAGAGCGACGAGGGCTACATCATGGCCCTGCGCCACCGCGACTACGACATCCACGGCATCCAGTTTCACCCCGAGAGCGTGCTTACTCCACAGGGCGGCACCATTGTGAGCAACTGGCTCGCGCTGTGAGACTGACAGCCAGTCTGATACGAGAACGTCCCGTAACCACCATGGTTGCGGGACGTTTTCGGATTGTCGTCTTAGCTGATGGCGAACTATCGGTAGTAAGTGCCGCGCAGTTCAGCTATGTCGTCCACATCGTGACAGCGTCCGCCG
This sequence comes from uncultured Prevotella sp., assembly GCA_934204655.1. Classification (GTDB taxonomy): domain Bacteria; phylum Bacteroidota; class Bacteroidia; order Bacteroidales; family Bacteroidaceae; genus Prevotella. Next base: position 103,460 of record CAKPZJ010000001.1, read on the forward strand.
TCGATGTAGATAAGCCGCTGGGCCAGCTGACTGACCATGGCGTAATGGTGGTCAGACAGGACGATGCCCTTGGTCGACTGAGCGCGACGGATGAGGCCGGCCACCCGTTCGGTCATGATGGGCGACAGGGCGGCAAAGGGTTCGTCCAGGATGATAAAGGGCGCGACCGAGTGTAACAGAATATATACCATGAGATACTTGTATTGTCCGCCAGATAGTTGGCCCACCCGTAGCGACTTCATCTGCTGTATCAGCGGGTCGGTGGTTGCCTCGTTGGTCAGTCCCTCCATGCGCAGCAGTGTGGCTACCCGTAATGGCTTAGGAACACAGGCCGTCTGAGACATCATCCTTATCAGTCCGCTGGTGTAGGCCCTACCTGTCAGAACCCTTCCGCCAATGCGTACAAACGAGCTATCGGCCCGCAGCGTGCCAAACACTATCTGTAACAACGTTGATTTGCCACTTCCGTTACGCCCTAATAGTCCCACGGTGGTACCCTGGTCGCACCGTAGGTAAGCCCCGCCGAGGATGTCGCGTCCCTGGGCCGATAAGTAGATGCTGTCAGCCTCTAATACCATGTCCATAGACATTTTAGGATGAAGTGTATCGTTAGACAGAGGGCGGCCGACAGCGCCCAGGTGGTGGCGTAGAGTGTGGAGATACGCCATCCGCCATTGGCGTAGAACAGCGTATCGCCCGCCCTGAACAGCCGGCGTGCGACCATGTCGAGCAGTAGCCCGAAGGAGGCATACACGATGAGGAACACCCGAATACCATCTGTAAGAAAGCTATTCAGATACTTGATATAACCCATGATGAGGGCGCAGGGCATGGTTACCCAAAGGGTGCTGGCATAGAAGTGAGCCAGGTAGGCGAGCCTGAGTGTGGAGGGTCTAAGGGGCATAGCAGTGGCTGTTAGGGCAAGTTGAAAGGTTATCTGCCTACAAAGATAGTGAATATATTGTACACGCCACCGTGATTGCCATAGAAAAATAATCTATCCCAGCATTAGGGCCCATCATCAGGCCCGTTCCTATATATATAATAAGGTATAGGACGACCATGCCCCGGATGAGGGTGAGGGTTGCGGGTGCGCCCGTGGGCGTGCGTTAAAAAATATGGATTTTTCCTTTGGGCTTCGCCATACTTTCTGTAACTTTGCAGAGCAATAGGTTCATAACCACTGATTAAAAAGGGAATCGGGTGCAAGTCCCGGACAGTCCCGCTGCTGTGAACACCATGTAAATCCGTATGAGGATGGGCGAACAAGACATGAACAACGTCACTGACAATTTTTCGGGAAGACGGTTCGCCATAAGCCGACTGCCAGTCGTGGTCGGCAGGGTGTGAGTCAGAATACCTGCCATTGCTAAGATAACATGGGGTGCGCCCTGCGAGGACGGGGCGACATGCCGGATAACAATGATAGATAACGTGATAAGGAACATCGGTCTCGCAGTGGCCGTATGGCTATACGGAGGCATCATGCCACTTATGCCCCAGACACCTGATACCCTCCGGACAAGAAACTTGCCTGGGGTGGTGGTCAGGGGCGATGCCTCGGCACGTGCCTTGACCAGCACGGCCCCCGTACAACTGATAGGACGGGCCGACATGCTGCGTCTGGGGGTAACGGATATGGCCGATGCCCTGCACAGGCTGCCCGGCGTAACCCTGCGCGACTACGGAGGGGCCGGTGGAATGAAGACGGTATCGGTGCGCGGTTTCGGAGCCCGACATACCGGCGTATGTTACGATGGGGTGATGCTCAGTGAGATACAGGGCGGCGAGATAGACCTGTCGCGCTACTCGATAGACAACGTGCAGACGCTCCAGCTGGTCATAGGCGACAACGATGACCTCTTTATACCCGCCCGGCAGGCTGCCTCGGCAGCGGTGCTCTCCATAGAGACCCTGGGCGACATGCCGGCCGACCGACGGGCCCACCTTACGGCCCTGATGCGGGTAGGCTCGTATGGCTATGCCAGTCCGTATCTGCGCTATGTACAGCGCGTGGGCTCGGGGCTTACCCTCTCGGCCATAGGCGAGTACACCTATGCCGACAACGACTACTCGTTTAAGTTGCGCAATGGCAACCTGGCCACCCACGAGCGCCGTACCAACAGCCGCATGAACAGCGGCCATGGCGAGGTGGGCGCTCACTGGCGCATAGGGCAGCGCCACCAGCTGTGGGGCAAGGTGTACTACTACGACAACGACCGCCAGCTGCCGGGCATCGTCAGACTCTATACCAATGTGTGTGGCCAGCAGGAACGCGACCGCAATGCCTTTGCCCAACTGCGCTGGATGGGGCGGAGCCACAACGACCGACTGCTCTTCAAGGTGAACGCCAAGTACAACTGGGCCTCGTCGGCCTACCGCGACACCCTGTTGGCCGACCGCCGCGACGACGCCACCTACTGGCAGCGCGAGGGCTACGTCTCGGGAGCCTTGCTCTATCTGCCCGACAACCACTGGGCGCTGAGCTATGCTGCCGACTATGTGTACAACAACCTGAACAGCACGCTGAGCACCGACCGCCGTCCCTGGCGCCACACCCTGCTACAGACAGTGGCCGCCCGCTATGTGTCCGGACGGTTCACGGCCCTGGCCCGACTGCTGCAGACCGCCTGCATCAACCGGGCCCACGGAGGGCCATCGCTGCGCGACATGCGCCGGTGGTCGCCCTCGCTCTCGCTGTCGTACCAGCTCCTGCCCGACGAGCCACTGCTGTTGCGGGCATCGTTCAAGGACATCTTCCGGGTACCCACTTTCAATGAGAGTTACTTCCACCACTACGGCAGCACCGACATACAGCCCGAGAAAACGCTGCAATACAATGTGGGGCTGACGTGGCAGCATGGGTGGAGCCAGCGTATAACGACCCGCATGACGGCCGATGGCTATATCAACAGGGTACACGATAAGATAGTGGGTGTGCCCTACAACATGTTTATATGGCGCACGATCAACATGGGCCGCGTGGCTGCCTTGGGGGTAGACTGCAGCGCACGGGCCACGGTGACCCTGTCGGCCAGGCAGGCCGTCGACGTGTCGGTGGGCTACAGCTACCAGCGCGTGGCTAACCATACCGACAGGGCGTCGGCCAACTATGGCAAGCAGTTGCCCTATCAGCCCCTGAACACGCTGAGCGCTGCCGTGGGATGGACCAATCCATGGGTCAACCTGTCGCTCCACGGCACTGGCACCAGTGGGCGCTGGGCCACGGCTAACCACTACGAGGGCACCCGCATGGCCGGCTACTGGGATATGGGTCTTACGGCCTACCGCGCATTTAGCTGGCGCGGCCGCGAGCTGGAATTGCGGGCCGATGTTACCAATGTGCTGGCCCGCCAGTACGAGCTGGTGGCCTGTTACCCCATGCCGCGCACCCAGTGGCGGTTGGGGCTGAAACTGCAACTATGACCCTCCTGCCTGGAGCCACGGCCCGCGGTGCCGGGCATGTAGATAACGCAACAAATAACAATACATAATTATAATAACTATGAAGATGAAAAAGTATTTAGTAAGAATGGCTGCGCTGATAGCCTGCGCGCCCCTGTTCCTGACGTCATGCGATGACAGTAATGACGGCCCCTCGTACCGCTATGAGGTATATAGCGACGATGCTTTCATCGTTAACTCTGGTAACATGCCCAATCACATCGACGGGTCGCTCACGGCCATCCACCTGGCTAACGGGGCTGTACAGCAGAAGGCTTTTGCCATGGCCAATGACGGTCAGAGCTTAGGCAGTGTCCCCAATGACGGACTGGTGTACGGCGATAAGGTCTACGTGGTGGTCGACCAGTCTAATGCCATCATGGTGCTGAACCGCAAGACCCTCAAACTCATCAAGAAGATTAGCACCACCGACCTGATGGGTGCTCAGGAGGGTGCCGAGCCTCGCCATATCATCGCCGGCAACGGCCATGTGTTCTTTACCACTTACGGTGGCTACCTGGCCGCAGTCGATACGGTCAACTATGCCCTTACGGCCAAGACCAAGGTTGGCTCCTTTCCCGAGGGACTGGCTGGCTACGGCAACACCATCATCGTGGCCAACTCTGACTACGCTCGCGGCAACGGCACTATCTCTGTTGTAGACCTTAATACGTTCCAGGCCGATACCCGAACCATCCAGGGCATACACAACCCACAGAAGGTGTTTATTGTTGATGGTAACGTCTATGTCCTGGACTGGAGCTACTACGAGGGAGAGTGGCCCAACTCGGTCGAAAAGGGCGAGAGCGCACTCCGCTACGTTACTAACATGACCAGCAGCAAGGTGGCCGACGCTTACTACGCCTCCCTGCTCGATGGCAAGTTCTACATCATCAGCGATCCTTATGGTACGCCCGCTTACAGTGTGTGCGACGTTACGGCTAACGCCACCAGCGGCGTTACTACACCGCTCCACCTCTCTGAAGGCGTGTACAGCCCTGCTGGCATCGAGGTAGACCCCGGTACGGGCAACATCTACGTGCTGTCGTACAATGCCGGCGACGGTGGCTATGCCGACTATAGCGCTGATGGCTATGTCCAGGTGTACAGCGCTGCTGGCGCCAAGCTCAATAAGTACAATACCGGCGTGGGCCCATGTGCCGTGTTCTTCAACATGGGTGTTAAGGCCGTTCCTTATAAGAATTAACCGCGATGAGATGTCTACGCACCCTGTGCAGAGGGTGCCTGCTATGTGTTGTTGCCGCCTTGGTGTCGTGCCAGGGTGGCAACAATCGTGTAGATACGTCATCTGCAGGCGACACGCTACGCTTCAAGTATGCCACGCTGCTCACCGTGGTACGCTATGCCGACCACACCCACGTGGTGATACGCAACCCGTGGGCCAAGGGCAAGGTGCTGCGCCAGTACGACATCAGCAGACCGCTGCGCAGGGCGGTGGTAACCACCACGGCCCACTGCCAGCTGCTCACGTGGCTTGGGGCCGGGGCCGACATCGCCGGCGTGTGCGATGCCCAGTACATCCAGGTACCCTATGTGTGGCAGGGGCTGCGTCAGCGGCGTATTACCGACTGTGGCAACTCGATGTCGCCGTCTATAGAGAAGATGGTAGCAGCCGGGGCCGACGCCATTATCGTGTCGCCGTTTGAGAATAGCGGCGGATATGGTAAGTTGGAGCAGTTAGGCATACCCGTTATCGAGGCCGCCGACTACATGGAGCCGTCGCCGATGGCCCGGGCCGAGTGGATGAGGCTCTATGGGCTGCTCTTCGGCTGCGAGCGCCAGGCCGACTCGCTCTTCCACGTGGTAGACAGCACTTACAACCATCTGAAGGCCACGGCCCGCCAGTTGCCCGTGGGTCGCCAGGTGCTCTGCGAGCGCAAGACGGGCAGTATGTGGTACTGCCCCGGCGGGCGCAGCACTATCGGTCAACTCATAGCCGATGCCCACGGCCGCTATGTGTGGCAGGACGACCGCCACAGTGGGTCGCTCACGCTGGCGCCAGAGCAGGTGATAGACCGGGCAGCCACGTCCGACCTCTGGCTCTTTGTCTATACGGGTGCCCCCATGAGCCGTAGCCAACTGCTGGGCGAGTACGAGGGTTACCGCACCCTGCGCGCCATGGCCCAAGGCCATGTCTATGGCTGCAACTCGGGTCGGTGCCATTTTTTTGAGGAAACACCTTTCCGCCCCGATTATCTGCTGCGCGATTACATCCAGCTCCTGCACCCAGGAGTACAGCTCGGCGGACTGAGATACTATAAGCAGATTGAATAAGATAGTTTACATACTGTTAGCCGTGCTTGTGGTGCTGCTGTTTGCCGCCACGATGCTTGTAGGCAGTGTGGCCATACCCTGGGCCGACGTGGTGCGCATACTCTGTGGCCGTCAGGACGAGCCCCCGACATGGCGCTTCATCATCCTGGAGTCGCGTCTGCCCCAGGCCATAGCCGCCACGCTCAGTGGCGCCGGCCTGGCCACGGCCGGACTCATCATGCAGACCGTGTTCCGCAATCCCCTGGCCGGCCCCGATGTGTTTGGCATCAATGGGGGAGCCGGGGTAGGGGTGGCCGTGGTCATGCTGCTCACCGGGGGCAGCATCAGCATAGCCACCGTAGGACTGAGCGGGGGCATGGCCCTGGTCATGGCAGCCTTAGTGGGGGCCATGGCCGTCATGGGTCTTATCCTGTTCTGCTCCACGTTGGTGCGCAGCGGCGTCATGCTGTTGGTGGTGGGCATCATGGTGGGCTATCTCACCTCGTCTGTTATCTCCCTGCTCAATTATCAGGCCACCGAGCAGGGCGTACGTCAGTACATGGTGTGGGGCATGGGCGACCTGGGGGGCGTGCCGCCATCGCTACTGCCCCTGTTCGTGCTGCTGGTGGTGTGCGGACTGCTGCTGTCGCTGCTGATGGTAAAGCCGCTCAACCTGTTGCTCTTGGGCGAACGCTATGCGCAGAACATGGGCGTAAGCCTGCGCCCCACGCGCACCCTGCTGCTGCTCTTGGCCGGTGGGCTCACGGCCGTGGTAACCGCCTTCTGCGGCCCCATCTCCTTTATAGGGCTCGCCGTGCCCCACGTGGCCCGTCTGGTAACTGGCACCGATAACCAGCGCCGGCTGCTGCCCGCCACCATGCTGTCGGGAGCGGCCATAACGCTGCTCTGCGGGCTGCTCTGCTATCTGCCAGGTTCAGCGGGACTGCTGCCGCTCAACGCGGTGACGCCCCTGATAGGTGCCCCGGTGATACTCTACGTCATACTGCGGCGCCGATAACCTCTTTACAACTATGAGTAAGATATATACGCGACAGGGTGACCACGGGGCCACCCAGCTGTTGGCCCACGAGCGGGTCAGCAAGACCGATGGCCGTATAGAGGCCAACGGAGAGATAGACGAGTTGGTGGCCGTGTTGGGCATGGCCCGTGCGCAGATGGCCGAGGGCGATGCCCATCGTGCACAGTTGGCCCATATACAGCACCAGCTTATGGCGGTGATGGGCCATGTGGCCTCGTCGGGTGCCACGGCCGTTAGTGGTCTGACCGATGAGGTGGCGCAGATGGAGACGCAGATAGACAGCCTTTCGGCCGATGCCCCCTTCCGCTTCGTTGTACCCGGCACCACGTTAGTTGAGGCCACGCTCCACCTGGCCCGTACCAAGGCCCGCACGGCCGAGCGTCGCCTGTGGGGCCTCAAGGGTCAGTACGCCATAGGCGATGACGTGCTGATGTACCTCAACCGCCTGTCCGATTACCTCTTTGCCCTGGCCACTCACTATGCTGGTTAGGAGAAGGCCCCCAAGCCCCCCAAGGGAGATGTGAGATACCTTGAAAGGTAAAAAGGGTAAAGGGTAAAAAAGTAAAAAGTGTTCCCTGTGTACTGGCGTAGGCATCCTGCATACCAGTGGCTGTTGCTGAAATCGTGGAGACCGACCTTTACGTTTCCCGGAGCCGTCTTTAGCTAACTGGAGGCCGTCTTTAGAAAGCTAAAGGTCGGTCTTTTCATTTCTTACGGTGGCTATTGGTTCATATAGGAGGCTCCACCAGCTGCGCTTTTTACTCTTTTGCTTTTTTACTTTTTATCTTTCAATATGGGGAGGTCCTCAATGCAAAACGCCAGACAGCCGTCGGGAATGACGGGCAGTCTGGCGTTGTCTGTAATAAGTATCTTAGTATTACGAGTGGGCAGCAGTAAACTCTTCGAGGAAACGGGTATCGTTCTCGGAGAACATGCGCAGGTCGCTGACACGGTATTTGAGGTTGGTGATGCGCTCTACACCCATACCGAAGGCGTAACCCGTGTACACCTTGCTGTCTATGCCGCAGGCTTCGAGTACATTGGGGTCCACCATGCCGCAGCCCAATATCTCGACCCAGCCCGTGTGCTTACAGAAGCCACAGCCCTTGCCGCCGCAGATGTGACAGCTGATGTCCATCTCAGCGCTGGGCTCGGTGAAGGGGAAGTAGCTGGGGCGGAGACGTATCTTAGTGTCGGGGCCGAACATTTCGCGGGCGAAAGTGAGGAGAACCTGCTTCAAATCAGTAAAGCTAACGTTCTTGTCGACGTAGAGGCCCTCGACCTGATGGAAGAAACAGTGCGCGCGGGCCGAGATAGCCTCGTTGCGGTACACGCGGCCGGGGCAGATGATGCGGATAGGCGGCTGGTGGTTCTCCATATAGTGCGACTGGTCGCCAGAGGTGTGGCTGCGCAGTAAGATATTCTTGGTAACGTCGTCGGGGTGCTGCTCGATGAAGAAAGTATCCTGCATATCACGTGCAGGGTGATCGGCGGCGAAGTTGAGCTTGGTGAAAACATGGAGGTCGTCGTCTATCTCGGGGCCATCGGCCAGCGTAAAGCCCATCCGCGAGAATATGTCGATAATCTCGTTCTTGACAATGGTAAGCGGGTGGCGCGCACCTAAGGCCACGGGATAAGCCGTGCAGGTGAGGTCTATGTCGCTGTTGGTGTCTTCTGTGCTATCTATTTGCTCCTTGAGTTCATTGATTTTGGCCTGGACGCTCTGCTTCAGCTCGTTGATTTTCATGCCCACTTCCTTTTTCATATCTGCGGGCACGGCTCTAAATTCGGCCATCAGGGCGGTTATCTCGCCTTTCTTGCTGAGGTATTTCAGGCGCAGCTGCTCCACCTCGTCGGCATTGGCGGCGCTGAGTGTACTCACCGTCTGCATCAAGGCGTTTATCTTATCAATAATCATCATTGTATAAATATTATTAATTTGCTGCAAAGGTAATATTTTTGGTGGAAAATAAAAAATATATCGAAATAAAGTTGTACTTTTGCAGCGATTTGAGAGACCGGGCACACCTTATTATATTATAAGGTGGCTTACAGGGCCTGGAAGACTATTAATGTTTATACAGACATGAGAAAGTGTGCCTTATTGATGGTGTTGGCGATGGTGGCGATGGTCACTGTCTTTTCTACTTCGGCATGCTCGGACAAGAAACCGGCAGGGGTAGACAGTCTGGCGGCTACGGACACGGTAGACAGTGCCGCTGTAGATACGCTGGAAAGCATGATAGAGCAGCAGCCTATGCCGAAGGCTGCCGATGAGCTTTTCGATGATTTCTTCTTTAACTTTGCTGGCAACAAGAAGCTGCAGGTGAAGCGCATAGTGTTCCCGCTGCCGGTATATGCCGCTGGCAAGGTGGTAAGGCACATCGCGGCAAGTCAGTGGAGGGTAGACCACTTCTTCATGCGCCAAGAATATTACACACTGATATTCGACTCGCGCAAGCAGATGCAGGTTGTGAAGGACACGGCCGTCAGCCACGTCGTGGTAGAGAAGATAGCGCTGGCCAATGAGGCTGTCAAGCAGTACGTGTTCGACCGTATCAATGGCAAGTGGATGCTTACGTCGATAGCTAACCGTTCGGTGAAGAACGGGTACAACTCCAGTTTCCTGCTCTTCTACAAGCGCTTCGCTACAGATAGCTTATTCCAGGAGCGGAGCTTGGACGCTAATGTCACCTTTACGGCTCCCGACCCCGACGACGACTTCGGCTCTATCACCGGGACGATGATGCCCGAGCAGTGGTCGGCCTTTAAGCCTTCGTTCTTCCCCAAGGGCGTCATTTATAACATCCTCTACGGTCAGCATTACCGTGAGAGCAACCACAAGATATTCGCCGTGCGCGGTATCTCTAATGGACTGGAGATGGAAATGACCTTCAACCGCCGTAAAGGTAAGTGGCGCCTGTCCAGTTTCAGTTACTAAGCGGGGCGCGACCCCTGCCGTCATACCCACTCATACTCGTGTACAGATGAAAGATATCAGAGACTACTCGCTGTTGGGCCATAATACTTTTGGCATTGACGCCCGGTGCCGCCGTTACTTAGAGTACGCTTCGGCCGAGGAAGCGCAGCTTATCTGCCGAGGGCTCGCCGAGGCTGACAGGCCCCTGCTGCTGATAGGCGAGGGGAGCAACCTGTTGCTCACGGGCGACTATGCCGGCACGGTGATAACCCCCGAGCGCCGCTTCGATGTGGCGGTACGTACCGTAGATACCGATGCCGACGTGGTGTATCTGGACTGCTGGGCCGGAACCACCTTTGACGATGTGGTGGCCTACGCGGTGGCCCACGGGTACCACGGGGCCGAGAACCTGTCGCTCATTCCGGGCGAGGTGGGGGCTTCGGCCGTACAGAACATCGGCGCCTATGGGGCCGAGGCCCAGGATATTATCGTCAGGGTACAGGCTGTGGAGATAGCTACGGGCCGCAGGGTGGAGATGACCAAAGAGGAGTGTCAGTACAGCTATCGGCAGAGTAAGTTCAAGCACGAGTGGCGCGACCGTTACCTCATCACCTCGGTTACTTACCGTCTGCACCGCTCCTTTACACCCCATCTGGACTATGGCAACATCCGCGCCCGTCTGGCTGAGCTGCATATAGAGCATCCCACGGCCTCGCAGCTGCGCGATGTTATCGTGGCCATTCGCCGCGACAAGTTGCCCGACCCCAAAGTACTTGGTAACGCCGGTAGTTTCTTCATGAATCCCATGGTGAGCCGTGAGCAGTACGAGCGCCTTCATGCCCAGTATCCCGATATGCCTCACTACACCGTAGACGACCACACCGAGAAGATTCCCGCTGGCTGGATGATAGACCAGTGTGGCTGGCGTGGGCGTATGGTGGGACATGTGGGTGTACACGACCGTCAGGCCCTGGTGCTCGTTAACCGCGGCGGTGCTACGGGTAGCGAGGTGGTGGCTCTCTACCAGGCTATACAGCGCGATGTTAAGCAGAAATTCGGTATAGATATTCACCCTGAAGTCAATGTCAAGTAGTACAGATGGGCTGCGTACGGCGGCTGCTCCCATGACCCTTACCTTCTTAGGAACGGGTACCTCGTGTGGGGTGCCCACCTTAGGCTGTACTTGCGAAGTGTGCCGCAGTACCGATGCCCGTGACAAGCGGCTGCGCACGGCGGCCCTCTTGGAGTGTGGCGATACCCGCATTCTGATAGACTGTGGCCCCGACATACGTCAGCAGCTCATGCCGCTTCCCTTTGGCCCCCTTACGGGTGTTCTCCTTACTCATATTCATTATGACCACGTCGGTGGACTGGACGATTTGCGTCCTTTCTCGGTCTTTGGCGATACTGATATCTATGCCGATGCCACCACGGTGGCCGGGGTAAGGCGCGCCATGCCTTACTGCTTTACCGATAAACTGTATCCGGGCGTTCCTAAAATCAACCTGCATACCCTGGTGCCCCGCCAAGCCTTTAGGTTGGGTGGGGTAGAGGTCTTGCCAGTCCAGGTGATGCACGGCAAGTTGCCCATCCTGGCCTACCGCTTTGGGCCGTTGGCCTATGTTACCGATATGAAGTCTATCTCGGATGCCGATGCTGCTCTGTTGGAGGGCGTAGATACCCTGGTGGTCAATGCGCTACGTTGGGAGAAGCCCCATCATAGTCACATGTTGGTCGACGATGCCATCCGCTTCTCGCGTCGCCTTGGTGCCCGTTCTACTTATTTCATACACATGAACCACGACATCGGCCTGCATGCCGATGTGTGTCGCCGTCTGCCACAAGGTTTCATCCTGGCTTACGACGGTCTGCGTATCAAGATTAACAGGTAACGCCCTACACCGTGAAGCTGACGTAGCTGCGGTCGTCGAACGAATTAGCCCCCTCCATCCATCCCTTAGTGGCACAGCATGGGCCTATGCACAGCGGGTCGCTGTGTAGCAGGGCGCTGAGCTGGCGTTCGCTCTCGACAAGGGTGTCGTAGAGAGTGGGGTAGCCGTCGCTGGCCAGCACCATGTGGTGACCGCCGGCGAGGATGGGCACATGGCTGAGGGCGATGTCGAAACCGTCGATGACGGCATAGTCGCGGTTCTGGCCCTGGGTAGCGTCTATGAGCTGCTGGTAGATGGCATCGCGCCCGTAGTCATGGCGGCGCAGTTCATCTACCGTATATAGGCCCCTGTCCAGGGCTTGCCTTATCACCCGTGCCCGCTCCAGGGCTATAGCGTGTTCAGATGGTTTTTCATTGGTATATAGTTGGCCGTCTATCCGGCACTGGCAGTCGCCCACCAGCCACACCTCGTGGCGTAGCCGACTGTATATGACGGCCGAAGCGGTCGCCCGCAGATGGGGGTGTGCCTGCAGCTGCGCCCGCTGGCTCTTGCTGTACAGCGCGGCTACCTGGTGCGTTACTATCTGACAGAAACCGCGGCAGTCGGTGGCGCCGTCCATGGTGGCTATGCAGTGGCCAACCGTGCGGGCACACAGTTGGCCGTTGCTATAGTGGTCGCTAATCCTTTTATCCGTCTTGCTGGTGCTGCCGTCGATGACAGCCACAAAGTCAGGAGTTACGACGATGGTGTCCTCGCACGTCGCCAGACTTTTTTTGCCTACTATCTTCTGTTCTACGATTTGCATGATTGAAGTTGGGGTTATACGAGGCTTTCTTGTTGCCCTGCCGGCGGTCGCCCTGTCGCTTAGGCATCTCGGGGCGACTGCCTATGGCCCTGTCGTCGTAAGTCGTGTGCCGGTTGGAGTACCCCCGGCCGTTGTACAACTTAGCTATCAGGTCCGGGCGGCCTATGCGGCGCAGCTCGTGCTCTATGTTACGCCGCTCCTCGGGCTTATACCAGAAGAAGAACTGGCGCTGGGCCTGCTTCTCACGGGGAGTACGGGCGCAGAAGACCGGTTCGAGCGTGTAGGGGTCGTAGCCAGAGTACCAGGCCTCAGTGCTAACTGTCATGGGAGTAGGAGTAAAGTCCTGGACCTGCTCCAGGTGAAAGTCGAGGTCCTTAGTAATCACGGCCAGTTCGGCCATATCTTCCTCCTGACAGCCGGGATGACTGCTGATGAAGTAAGGGATAATCTGCTGTTTGAGATTGCACTCGCGGTTAATCTGGTCAAAGATGCGCTTGAACTCGTAGAAGAGTTGGAAGGATGGTTTGCGCATCAGGTACAGCACTTTGTCCGACGTATGTTCAGGAGCTACCTTCAGGCGACCACTCACATGCTTGCATATCAGCTCGCGGGTGTATTCGCGGGCCGCCTTGTTAATCTTCTCATCATCAGTCTTGTGCAGCAGCAGGTCGTAGCGCACGCCACTGCCTATAAAACTCTTCTTGATGCCAGGGAGAGCATCGACGGCATGGTAGATGTCGAGCAGCTTGCTGTGGTCGGTATTCAGGTTGGGGCAGATGCGCGGGTGGATGCACGAAGGGCGCTTACAGTGTTCGCAGGCTTTGCGGTTCTTGCCGTGCATGCCGTACATATTGGCGCTCGGCCCACCCAGGTCGGACAGGTATCCCTTGAAGCCAGGTAACTCTATGACCTGTTTGACCTCTCGCAGGATGCTATCCTTGGACCGGCAGGTTATAAACTTACCTTGGTGAGCCGAGATGGTACAGAATGCGCAGCCCCCGAAGCACCCCCTGTGTATGTTGACCGAGAACTTGATCATCTCGTAGGCCGGTATCACTTTATCCTTGTACTTGGGATGTGGCCTGCGGGTATATGGCAAGTCGAAAGACGCGTCGAGCTCGGCCGTGGTCATGGGGGGATAAGGCGGGTTGACCACGGCATAGCGCGAGCCTACCGCCTGGAGCAGGCGCTGGGCGTGCATTTTGTTAGACTCCTCCTCTATATGTCTGAAGTTCTCTGCCTGTGCTTTCTTGTTGGCCAGACACTCCTCATGGCTATGGAGTACGATGTCGTCGGTGGTGATACCACCCGGGATGGCATCCTCGCGGCACAGGTACACCGTCTGGGGTATGCTGTGCAGGGTGGCTATGTCGGCCCCGCTGTCCATCTGTCGGCACAACTCGACAATGGGCCGCTCGCCCATACCATATATAATCATGTCGGCCCCCGAGTCGCACAGAATACACGGCAACAGCTTGTCCTGCCAGTAGTCGTAGTGGGTCAGTCGCCGTAACGACGCCTCTATACCACCCAATACCACCGGTACATCAGGAAACAGCTGTTTTAGTATCTTCGTATAGACTATCGAGGGATAGTCGGGGCGCATGCCGTGACGGCCCCCAGGAGTGTAGGCATCGTCACTGCGCATACGCCGGGCGGCCGTGTAACGGTTAACCATCGAGTCCATGGCGCCGGGCGATATGGCAAAGAACAGCCGGGGCCGCCCCAACTTCTTGAAGTCGCGGTAATCGCCGTGCCAGTCGGGCTGGGGGACGATGGCAACCTTGTAGCCCTGAGCTTCGAGGACGCGGCCAATGACGGCGGCGCCAAAAGAGGGATGGTCTACATAAGCATCGCCCGAGAAGAGGATAATATCGAGCTGGTCCCAGCCGCGGAGCTCGCACTCCTTCTTGGTCGTGGGCAGAAAATCGGTCAGTCTGTATTCTTTCAAGGCTGCCCCGGTATTATGCGTTTACCTCACCGCTGTCGGCGTGGGCGCGCTGGGCCTGCCACTCATGGTAGAGGGTTACCAGCTGGTTAAGTCCGAAAGCCTTCATGTTGCTATTGTACACCACGTCGAGGCAGAGGTCGAGCAGGGCCTTGTCCTTGCCGGCCTCAGACTCGAGCATGGCGCGTATATTGAACTTCAGCTTGTCCAGCACGGCCTCGTCTATGATGCCGGTGCTGTCTACCAGTCCGTTCAGGAGTGCGTACTTCTCGATGGTGGCCAGATGCTCGCTGCTCACGTCTATACTTCTGGTTCCGGTGGGGTTTGCTTGAATTTTGTACATAGTCTATCTGTCTTTGGTTGTTATCATTGGGGTTGTAAGAATGTCAGTATGCCCTGCATCAGGGCGTTGCGGGTGGTGCCCGAGGTGATACACTCGAAGGGGAAGCCCATCACGAAACTGCGGTGGGTGGTACCCTGGTAAGCCACGGCGGCCGAGGTGCCGTTGGCGTACTGCATGGCGCAGTAGGCAGGGGCCTTGGGGTGTAGTATCTCTGGATGCTGGACGGCGTAGTGGTACCTGTTGGGCTGGCGCTGGATGCTGAAGTCGACGCCCAGGCCATGGACCGAGGGCTCGGGGCTCACGCTGTCGGTAGGCTGATAGTCTACCTGGAGCACGTCAGCCAGGAACTGGCGCTCGCGGTCGTCCTGCATATCCGAGCCGATGTACGACCCGCTTACCAGCAGGTTGCCCCCCTGCAGGGTGTACGACCGCAGTAACTGCTGCCATTGTGGCGTAAAGGTCTTGTAGTACTCGAGCGAGTACGGAGTGAACCGTTGCAACCCGAGGATGAGGTCTACACAGGGATAGTCGGTCAGACTGATAAGTCCCTGGCCGACAGCATCCTTGCCGCAGCTCACCACGTTGTACCGGCCGCTGCTGGCTATGGCCTCGGTATGGCTGACCACATAGCTGAAGTCGTTGCCTGCTACAAACTGGCCCGCCATCTCCTCGCCGCCATAGCCCAGGCCTCCAGGGCCCTCGATGCCTATGTGGCTGCGGTTGAAGTCGGTCTGCCGCCCGTTCCACTCGGTGAGTCCGTAAGATACACCCATGTCGGCATCGAGGTCAAAGCCCTGCCGTTCGGGCGTGTCTATGACAGCCGGAGCCGACAGCCGGTCAAAGCCGTTGACCACCAGTACGGTCTTGGTGGCCTTGGGCGAGTACCAGGCCGACAGCGTCTCGGTGGCGAAACTCTCGCCGCCGGCATTGACGGCTGCCACCTTGAAGTTGTATTGCCTGCCTGGCTCTATGTCTACCATGTACGATGGGCCCGTGGCCACGGTGCCGTTGTCAAAGTCCTGCCGGCCCTTAGCCGTATATATTATATAAGAGGTGGGCATGGCTGTGGGTTCGCGAGGGTCGGTCTGGGGCTCCCAGGCCAATTGCACCCGTCCGGGTGCCACCATCTTCAGGCTGAAGCGCCTGGGCGGAAGTGGCTGAACCGTGTAGCGCGTGCCATGCTGGGCCGCCACATATTTTAATATACTCTTGTAGAGCGCCCGGGCCATGGTAAACTTGAAGTTGGGGTCCTGGGCGTAAGTCATGTCGGCAAAGTTCTGATGCGAGAGCGTCTCTATGATGGCCGAGGGTATCTCGGGGTTGCGGGTCTCGGAGTAGTTGCGGTCCCAGAGGTACCTTATGGCCCACGTCTTGTACTTGGCGCGCAGGTCGGCGGCTATGCCGTTCAGCAAGGACTGCGCCAGTGCCTTGGAAGCCGTCCGCGGAATACCGGCGCTGAGCAGCCCATCGTTAAAGTGGGTCGTACAGATGGCCAGAGACCCCGTCAGGTCCTTGCCGTTGTACGTGAAGCCCGCATCGCTGTGTACGGCCAGCGAAAGTTCGATGGGCACCATTCTGCCAGCCATCGTGGGCATGTACACGGAGCCTCCGGCGAGCCAGTTGGTCATCAGCGGACGCGTATTGATATCGTCGCTGTAGTCGTCGAGCCCTCCCTTGGAGCTGTACACGCTGTAAGGCGCGCCCGACCACTGGGCGGTGTAGCGCGCAGCCTCCATGGCACGTGGCATGCCGCTGCCCATGCCACCGCGCTGGATGTTGCCCATGCCGCCACCAAAGCGGACGGCATCGGTGGTAACGATGCCGCGGTGCGAAGCCTGATTGGTAACCACCACACGGTTGGCCTCGCTGTAACCCTGGTCAAAGTAGAAGGTACCGAGGTAGACCCACGTGCCGCCACCCATCTGCTGATTGACGCGGAAGCGAGTCTCCTGTCCGCCGTGGCACACGATGTACTCGGCATCGTCTACGCTGTTGCGCTGGGTCTGATAACTCACGTACACGGCGTATTGGCCGGCCTCGGGTATGTGGGGGGTGTACACGGCCAGGCTTATCTTGTTCTTACTCTTAGTAGTACGCACCATGCGGGCCGTGCCGGCGCTGAAGGGGTTGTCGCCGTCGGTGAGGATGCTGTGGCGCGCGGCAAAACCACGGTCGGCCGTGGTCTGCCACTGGCGACCGCCCTGCGCTATCTCCTCATAGCGACTGCCGGGAGGTGTAGTGTCGTTGTCGACCACCACCTCGTGGGTCTGCCAGTCGCGTTCGCGGGGCGTAAACACGTTGGCTCCGGCTTTTTCGAGCATGGGTATAAGGTAGGGTACCACCAGCGTGGGCGTAAAGAGGTCCTCGGTGGTGGCAAACAGGCTGGGGCGCTGCCACTTCCACGTCCCCTTGCGCTGGTCGTAGTAGCGGCCATGACTGGCGTAGACCGTCAGGTGACGGTTGTACAGGCCCCGGCTGATGGGGTAGGGCCTGGAGGCGTTGCGCACCCATGGCTGGCCCTTGTAGTCGATGCGGCCCCACAGCCGGGTGGCGCCTCCCTGGTCATAGTCGGGGTCGGTGGCCAGCAGGTCGATGGTGGTGCCGTTGACGGCGATGCGCAGCTTGTAGTCGCGATAGGCCGTGGGCAGCAGGCGGCTTATCTTCTTATAAATCTTCTGTACACTCTCGGGCGTAAAGTCCTGCGCGGCAAAGGCATCGTTGGCCATGAGCGTCACGGTGTGGCCCTTGGTGTCTATGTGGTAACCTGCCAGGCGCGCCTGGAGGTACCCGGAGTGGCGCGGCAGCTTGTAGTTCAGAAAATAACTATCCACCCGGCGCTGTGTGGTAGCGTCGAGCACCCCGTCCTGCGCCATGGCGGCGGTGGCACCTATCAGGGCTACAGCCATGAGGGCTATCCATCTGCGGTACATCACTTACTCTACCTCTCCTATTGTAAAGAGCTCGGGCCGCTTGCCCTTTACATCTTTATAGTATAGCTTGATGGCACGCATGTCCTCCTCTACATGGCCCGAGGGCATGATGAGCTTGGTACAGCGTATCTCGCGGCGCTCATAGTCGAGCGCGTAGAGCAGGATGGGTATCTTGGCCTTGAGGGCGATGAAGTAGAATCCCATCTTCCACTCCGGGGCGAGCGAGCGTGTACCCTCGGGCGTTATGCACAGCCTGAAGGTGTCGCGGTTGGCGGCTGCCTGGGCCAGGCTGTCGGTCATGCTGGTGTGGCGGCTACGCTCTACGGGTATGCCGCCCATCTTTCTGAACAGCGCGCCCATCGGCCAGAAGAACCACTCGCGCTTCATCAGGAAGTTGGTTCTCATGCCGGTCGCCGTGGCGTACAGCTGACCCATAATGAAGTCCCAGTTGCTGGTGTGAGGGGCCAGGCAGATGATAAACTTGGCGGGGTGGTCTACGGTGATGGTCGTGGTCCACCCCATGCGCTTATATAATATCCATCGACATATTCTCTGCAGCATGGCTTGATGTCTTAATGGAGATTATTGAGCTGGTCTATGATTTCGCCGACCTGCTTGTTAAACTCATCGATGGTAAACTTGTAATATTTTTTGGCTGCTATGCCTGGCTCTGGGAACGATACGCGTCGGATGAAGTCGGCGTGTACGCTGATGACCGACTTGAAGATGGTGTCTATCATCTCCTTGTCTTTCTCGGCTCCGTAGAGCGATGTGGCTACGCACTCGGCAAACAATTCGGTACACACAGCGTGGATGGCACGCTTCAAATCTCTTTTGCTACTCATAGTTTTTGACTTTTTAGTAAGGTGTTTGTAGGGCTCCCGTATCTGCAGCGGTGGCAGAGCCGTGGCCCGGTGGCTGTCAGCATCCTGCCGGCTGCCCGTGGGGGCTGTGGCCGTGGCGCAGGGTGTCTGCATATCCGTGGGGACTGCTGCGGAAACCTCTATGTTCGACAAAGATAGGAAAAAAAAGGCAAATGCAAGCGTAGTTTCCAAAAAAAATAAATGGGGGAGTGGTTTTCTCTTTTTTTTCTTTCGATATGTCAGTTAAAAAGACTAACTTTGCAGCCGGAAAGATGCCCCCTGCCCGGGGTGTGGTTGCTCCGCCATTTCGGAAAATGGCTCCCAGCGGAGAAAAGTAAAAAGGTAAAAGCGTAAAAAGGTAAAAAGCGCAACTGGCGAACTCTTATAGATGAGCCTGTGGCCATCGCGGGAAGTGAAAAGACCGACCTTTAGCTTTCTAAAGACGGCTCCCAGCGCGCTAAAGGTGGCTCCGGCTATCGTGGCGGTGGCTGCCTGTGCCGTCGTGACGGTCTCGGGAACCACTGGGACAACGCCCTTGTCGAAGAAGTTTATAACAACATATACACTAAGTAACAATGAAAAAAAGTCTTTTGCAGAAAGAACGCGCTGCATATCAGCCCAAGCTGCCAAAGGGCCTTCAGGGTGCCGTAAAGGTACAGGAAGGCGCGCCTACACAGAGCGTAGGCGATCAGGAAGAAATCAAGAAACTGTTCCCCCACACCTATGGCATGCCCCTGGTAGAGTTTGTGCCCGGCGATGAGGCCAAGAGCCAGAAAATCAACGTGGGTGTCATCCTCTCTGGTGGTCAGGCTCCTGGCGGCCATAACGTTATCAGCGGTATCTTTGACGCCGTGAAGAAACTCAACCCTGAGAACAAGCTCTATGGCTTCCTCATGGGTCCTGGTGGCCTCGTTGACCACAATTATATGGAACTTACCGCCGACATCATCGACGAGTACCGTAACACGGGCGGCTTCGACATGATTGGCTCAGGCCGTACCAAGCTCGAGAAGGTCGATCAGTTCGAGAAAGGACTGGAGATTATTCGCGAGCTGAATATCAACGCTATCGTCATCATCGGTGGCGACGACTCTAACACTAACGCCTGCGTGCTGGCCGAGTACTACGCTGCCAAGAACTACGGCGTACAGGTTATCGGTGCACCTAAGACCATCGACGGCGACCTGAAGAACGACCAGATAGAGACCTCTTTCGGATTTGATACAGCCACCAAGACTTACTCAGAGGTTATCGGCAACATCGAGCGTGATGCCAACTCAGCCCGCAAGTACTGGCATTTCATCAAGCTGATGGGCCGCTCGGCCTCACACATCGCTCTGGAGTGCGCCCTGCAGACTCAGCCGAACATCTGTCTTATCTCTGAGGAGATAGAGAAGAAGGATATGACGCTGAACCAGATCGTTGAGGGCATAGCTCAGTCTGTGGCCGACCGCGCAGCCGCTGGCAACAACTTCGGAGTGGTTCTCATCCCCGAGGGACTCATCGAGTTTATCCCCTCGATAGGCCGCCTGATTGACGAGCTCAACGACCTGCTCGCCGCACACGGAGATGAGTACAAGAACCTGGAGGCTGACGAGCAGAAGAAGTACATCCTGGCTCACCTGAGCGCTGCCAACGCCGAAACGTTCAAGACTCTGCCCGCCGACGTGGCTCGTCAGCTCTCGCTGGACCGCGACCCGCACGGAAACGTACAGGTTTCGCTCATAGAGACCGAGAAACTTATCTCAGACATGGTGGCCGATAAGCTGGCAGAGTGGAAGGCTGAAGGCAAGTTCGTCGGCAAGTTTGCTGCCCTGCATCACTTCTTCGGTTACGAGGGTCGCTGTGCCGCTCCCTCTAACTTCGACGCCGACTACTGCTACGCCCTGGGCGTTAGCGCTGTTCAGCTCATCGCTAACGGCAAGACTGGCTACATGGCTATCGTCAAGAATACTACTGCTTCTACCGACGAGTGGAAAGCTGGTGGCGTGCCCATCACTATGATGATGAATATGGAGCGCCGCAACGGCGAGATGAAGCCTGTTATCCGCAAGGCGCTCGTTGAACTGGACGGCAAGCCCTTCAAGAAGTTCGCCGAGAAGCGCGATGAGTGGGCCAAGGAGACCTGTTACGTTTATCCCGGTCCTATCCAGTATTGGGGCCCCGCCTCTGTGTGCGACCGTACTACCCGCACACTGGCTTTGGAGCAGGGAGAGTAACTATACATTATTATATATGCACCGGTGGCCCGCTGCGAGCAGTGGGCACCGGTGCATTTTTTTTGAATGGAGAAACGTAGGACTACATATCGCAGCCCGGCGGCCGGTCGCCGTCGTGGCCGTAGCAAGCGCTCATCGCGTAGGCATGGCTCCCTCTTCAGCCGTTGCCGTCTGCCGCGGTGGGCTTTCTGGCTTGGTGGTCTCTGCGTGGCCGTCCTCTACTGCTGGGCGTTCTACTATTTCTTTGTCGGCCCCACCGGGTTTCGCTGGAGAGCCCTCTATGGCGACTCTAAGTATCCCGATGGTTACGAGATACATGGTATCGACATTTCTCATTATCAGGGGAAGATAGATTGGGACGAGCTACAGCACGCCATGATTGGCGGCTGTCCTCTTCGCTTCATTATCATAAAATCTACTGAGGGCGCGAGTCGTATGGACGCCAATTTCGCCGACAACTTTGACAACGCGCTCGAATATGGCTTCATCCGTGGTGCCTATCACTTCTGGAGCAACAAGTCTTCGGCTCGCGAGCAGGCTTATTACTTCCTCAAGCAAGTCCGCCTTGAAGAGGGCGATCTTCCTCCTATCCTTGACATCGAGCATGCTCCTAAGGACAAGACTGTCGAGGACTTCCAGCGCGACGTGCTTACCTGGCTCCACATAGTAGAGGACCGCTATCATGTCAAACCTATCCTCTATACTTACTACAAGTTCAAGGAGCGCTACCTGAGTGCTCCCGTCTTTGACGACTACCCTTACTGGATAGCCCATTACTATGTGCCCAAGGTAGAATACAAAGGCGCGTGGAAATTCTGGCAACATACCGATGCTGGCCGTCTTCCCGGCATCAAGGGGTATGTCGATTTCAATGTTTATAATGGTTCTTACTACGACCTGAAGAAGCTTACCATCGGTAGTAAGGAAGATGTGTATTGACGGAGTCGTCGCCAGCCTATGCTCTGCCGAACACTAAGCAGGCCCAGTCGCCCAGTGTGTGTCGGGCGGTCTCTTGCAGACCTAAGGCAGTGGCCCGCTCGTTCAGCATGGGTATGTCGGTAGGGTAGAAACCGCTTAGTATAAGCGTGGCACCGGTCGCCATGACCCGTACGAACCGCTCCATGTCGGCCAGCAGTATGTTGCGGTTTATGTTGGCCATCACCACGTCAAAGGGAGTGGTCAGCGTGTCGGTCACGCGGGCATCGCCTAACCTTATGTCCAGCATCACGTGGTTAATGTCGCCATTGTGACGTGCATTGTTTACACTCCACTCATCTATGTCGTACCCCACACAGGTCGCGGCCCCCAACTTGGCAGCCGCTATGGACAGTATGCCCGTGCCCGTACCACAGTCTAAGGTGCGGAGCCCCCGCAGGTTCATGTCGAGCAGCGTGGCTATTATCATCTGGGTAGTTTCGTGTGTGCCCGTACCAAATGCCTGTCGCGCGTCGATGCCTATCAGGATGGCGTCCTTGTCGGCCGATGGGGTAGGCATCTTGGCATCGTAAATCACCATCCGGCGGTCTATGCGGATAGGCTCAAATCCCTGCTCTTCCCACTCTCGGTTCCAGTCTTGGTCTTCCACCTTATTAATAATATACGATATGTTTACCCCGTCAATGGGAAAATCGGCCAGAGCCTGCTCCAGCGCGCCGCGGTCCATCAGCTGTTCCTGTACGTAGCCGTCCAGTCCGCTGGGCGTGTCTTCAAATGATTCAAAACCGGCCTCGCCAGCCATATCGGCTATCAGGTCTTTTACAGTTTGCATCAGCGCGGGGTCGCATTGTATGCAGAAGTGAGCTGCCAGGTATCTCATAGTGTCGCGTAGTGGTGATTAAACATTTCTAATTCGGTTGCAAATTTATAAAAAATAGGGAAAAACCTACCATTGTTTAGGGTTTTTCCTTAATTTTGCAACTGCAATGGTGCTATTTTTGCACTATGAAAATTGTAGAGATAATAATTATGCGAATGAATATGAAGAAAATCTTTCTGCTTGCAGTCCTCATCGGAGCAATGCCAGTCGCTATGATGGCGCAGGACGACGATCTTTACTTCACACCGAAGAAGAAGACCGACAGCAACAGCTCCCTTTCTTCTGAGCAGCCTGCCTACTATGTGGGCAGCAACCGCAACGTAGACGAGTATAACCGCCGGGGCAAGTACTGGAGCCACTACCAGAAAATTGGTTCTGACGGCAAGGGCAATGACATCATCCAGTTTCAGAAAGGCAATGGCGTGTATCCTGACTCTGCTTATATCGACACTACTTTTGTCGGCAAGTATTACGATACTATGCTCGACGGTGACTACGCTTACTCCCAGCGCATGAGTCGTTGGGACGGCTTCTACGACCCTTGGCTCTACGGTTACCGTTGGGGCTTCGGCCCATACTGGCGTTCGGCCTGGTACGATCCTTGGTACTACAGCGCCTGGTACGACCCCTGGTATTATGACTATTACGGCTGGGGCTGGCCCTATCGCTATGGCGGCTACTATGCCGGCTGGGGATACCCCTATTATTATGGTGGCTGGGGATGGCCTGGCTACTGGGGTGGAGGCTACGTGGCCCACTATGGCCCGTCTAATGGTTTTGCCGGCAGCCGTACATGGGGCGGCCCGTCGCGGGGCAGTGTCGGCAACGGCATGAGTTACGCCGGTCGTAACGCCACTACCTTTGGCGGCCGTACCAATACCGTACAGCGCAACAGCCAGACTTACGACCGCAACCGCCAGTTTGGCCAGCGCGTCAATAACGACCGACAGACTCCTACCAACTTCGGCAACCGTACCTATAGCCCCTCTATGAATAGTGGTTCGTTCGGCGGTGGCTCGTTCGGTGGCGGCAGGCCATCCGGTGGCTTCGGCGGCGGACACGTTGGAGGTGGCGGCGGAGGCGGCCATTTTGGCGGCGGTCACCGTTAACGCCCCTGTTCTTATCGTTTAACCCATAAAAATATAATTGTATGAAGACTAAATATATAGTAGTAGCGGCCTTGGCCTCGCTGATGACCTTGCCAGTGGCCGCGCAGGAGACTTATCAAGATACTAAGCTCATTGACAACGACCTCAACGGCACGGCGCGCTACGTGGGTATGGGTGGTGCCATGGAGGCCCTGGGTGCCGATATATCGACCATCAGCACCAACCCGGCAGGTCTCGGCCTGATGCGCAAGGGCCAGGTGAGCCTTACCGGAGGCCTGGTTTCGCAGTCGGATGCGAGCAATGACCTGCGCTATCGCGACATCAGTGTCCGTATTAATGGCAACCAGACCAATGCCAGCTTTGACCAGATAGGCATAGTCTACCCCGTTAGGTTTATGGGCCAGTCGCGCCTTACTCTCGGCTTCAACTATCACAAGAGCCGCAACTTCGACCAGATCTTATCTGCTGGCGGCGTGCTTAACAACGCCTCGCAGGGCAAACTCTCGGCCCTCAAGTACGACAAAGTGGGCGAGTGGGGCTGGAACGGTGTTGATGCCAACTACCAGCGCCTGTTCGAGAAGACCGGCGAGGATGGTAAGAAGGTCATGGACTACTACAATGGCACGGCTTATCTCTTCGGCCAGTACCAGAAAGGCTATATCGGCGAGTACGACTTCAATATGAGCGGTAGTATCAACGACCGTGTGTACCTGGGCCTCACCGTGGGCCTGCACGATGTCAACTACCGTTCTAACAGCGTCTATACAGAGAACCTGGAACAGCAGGCAATATCGTCGAACTGGGAGAATCTGAAGATAGACGGTACCGGCTTTGATGTCAAGGTAGGTGCCATCTTCCTGCCGGTCGAGGGCTCGCCTTTCCGTATCGGTGTCTATGTTAACAGCCCTGTGTTCTACGATCTTAGTCTTACCGGTACCAATGCTCTTACTATCAACAGCCCCGCTGGCAATGGCAACTCTGACAACAACTGCTCTTACGACTACCGCGTCTATACTCCGTGGAAGTTTGGTGTCAGCTTAGGCCACACCGTGAGCAATGTCCTCGCCTTAGGCGCCACCTACGAGTACTCCGATTACAGCACCATCGACAACCGCGTTATCGACGGTAGCTATTACGACCCCTGGTATGGCGATGTCTACGACTCGAGCAGTAGCGACGATGCCATGAACAGTCATACTAAGAGCACCCTCAAGGGTGTTCATACCCTCAAGTTGGGTGCCGAGCTCAAGGTGCTGCCCACCCTGGCCCTGCGTGCCGGCTACAACTATCTCTCGGCCGTCTTTGATGAGCTCGGTTTCCGCGATGGCTCCATCGAGTCGCCCGGAGTGGGCTACGCCACCTCTACCAACTACACCAACTGGAAAGCCACTAACCGCTTTACCTGTGGACTGGGCTTCCAGGCCAGCAAGAACTTCAGCGTAGACCTGGCTTACCAGTACAGCCAGACCGATGGCGACTTCTACCCATTTATGAGCTACGATGGCGACACCAACCCAGCTAACAACTGCGTGGTTAACGCCACCCAGGTGAGCCACAAGCGCCACCAACTGATGGCTACACTCACTTACCGATTTTAAGTGGGCCGCCCATACATTATCAACCTAAATCGCACAGCCCAGGGGCTTTCAAGGCGCCTGGGCTGTGCTGTATTAATATAATAAGGTATATGCCTGTACCGCCCGCCACGGTCATGGCCAGTAGGGCCATGGTCACGGCTCCACGGGCAACCATCATCCCCATAACACTAAGAACCGTATGAGAAAAACTAACGAACAGCGATGGCAGGAAAACTACGACCAGCTCATGGCCTACGTCCTGGAGCACCACCAGTTGCCCAATAAGAAGAAGTCTGAGAAGCGCGGCCTGCTCAACTGGTGGAAGTACAACCAGCGCCTTATCCGCCAGGGCAAGCTAAGCCCCGAACGGACAGAGCGGTTGCGCCAACTTAGCAACTTGCGCACTGTGCGGGTACTGTGGACATAGCTCCCTACAGCGCCCCGAGTTCGGCGAGGATGTACTGAGTGTGCGATAGATGGCGCACTACCCATAGTATATAGTCAGTGCTTACCACTATGTTGCGCATATACCGCGGGTCGTTGCGGTAGATACTGAATGTACTCTCAGCCGTACGGTCGAAGTTGAGCCCTACCAGCTCGCCGCGCGCATTGAGTACTGCGCTACCGCTGTTGCCAGCCGCTGTCTCGGCATTGGTGGTAAAGCAGGCTATCGTCCTTTGCGTGGCTGCCCCTAACAGTCTTCTGAACTTAGGCGACACCGTGTCGGTGCGCGCCAGCATCTCGTCCATATACCCTATGTCCGTTACCCGTCCGGTAGAGAAGCGCAGCGTGTGGTTAGCGTCATACGGCTCGATGCTTCTGGCACCCATTTCGTGCTTGGCACGCATGTATGTATTGTACAGTAGGGTGTTGAGCCTTCGCCAGGGCATGGCCGCACGCGTCTGGCGTTGCACCCGGTTTATGTAGATGTCCAGGCAGATGCGGTAGAGCGTGTCGGTGGTCAGGGCGGCGGTTCCCTTGTCAATGCTCTCAGTTAAGAAACGCTCCAGGCGGGCACTGTCTGTCAGCAACGATGTGGCGTACAGCCTGTCCATATCCACGGGCCGGCGCAGGGCCTGTGGCAGCAGCTCCCGAGGCACTGCCCGTAGGTAGAAGGGCATCACCGTCTTCATCATACCGCAGTCCTCTGCCATACTGATAGACGGGAAAAACTCCCGCACGTTGCGCCTGATGGCAGCGATCTCCCGGGCCATGTCCCGGGCCCTCGTCTTGCGTTTGGCCACGTCTATGGCTACCAGCTTCTCAAACTTTCCGGCAAAGGGGATGATGCCGGCTCCGCTGCCCACCAACTGGTCAAACGCCTCGTCCATGTGGTTATATACCGTGACCCTCGTGTACACGCTGTCCATCCTGTCTATGAGTCGCGCCCCATAGCGCTGCTGTCGCCGCGGATTGCTGTCTATCCATTGTTGCAGCCTCAGGTCTTCTGCCCGTTTCTGCGCCACCAGCCCGGTGGCCCTTACGCCCTGTATCTCGCCCATCGAGCGCAGATACACATTCCTCAGCTTGTTGATACGTACATCATAGCCCGACCGCGACACCCCTGTGGCTCGCTGCCGACAGCTGTCCAGAAAGTCTATCTTGGCTTTGAGCGCGTCGGCGCGTAGCTGGGTGTCGTGGTTCACTATCCTGTCCAGCGCCAAGGCCGGTATGTGCTTGCGCGTCTGCGACGGATAGCCCATTACCAAGGTCAGGTCGCCCACGGCCACACCCTGCCGGGCCAGCCGTAGGTACGACTGCGGATGGTAAGGCACGTTGTCCGGTGCGTACGATGCCGGTTCGCCCTGTGGCGAGGCATATACGCGCAGAAAAGCGAAGTCGCACGAGTAGCGCGGCCATCGCCAGTTGTCGGCATCGCCCCCGTAGCCCCCTAACCACAGCGGCGGGCAGGCCACGATACGTACATCGCTGAAGGTGCGGTAGCGGGCCAGCACAAACTGCTGGTTGCCCATCATGCTGTACACACGGCGCGTCACCCCGTAAGGCTCGTTGCTGCTGCCCGCCAGGGCCCGTGTGCGCTTCTCGGCAATGGCGTCGCGGTGGGCCGTGTCCATGGTGTCGGTGCCGGCCAGCACCTGGCTGGTAATGTCGGTTACCGACAGTAGCTGGTGTACCTGCAGATTGAATAGCGGTGCCTCTTCCTCGCGTCGCGAGGCCCAGCAGCCATAGCGCAGATAGTCATTGTCGCCCTTGGCCAGCCGCTGCACGTAGCTGTTCACGCAGTGGAAATTGGTAAGAACCAGTCCGTCGGCCGAAACAAACGAGGCCGAGGCGTAGGGAGAGGCCAGCCCATTGTCTACGCTCAGCGAGAGCGCTGCCCCGGCGGCACACCGCCGGTTAATGGCGTAGATGTCTTTCTTGGAGAGCTTCAGCCCGTCCTGCCTGAGCAGGGCCAGCACATCGCGGCTTACCATCTGCTGAGGCATCCACATGCCTGTCGATACAGGAGCCGTTACGGGGTCCGGTGTGGCCCCGCCCACGGTAAGCCTGGCGATAAGCGCTATACATAATAGTACCGATAGTCTCATATCTATGGTCGGGTTGTGTTTATACCTTGTTATGGTGGTTTATCTTACCACTATCTTCTTGCCATCGCGTATGTATATGCCGGCTGGGAGCTGCGTGCCCTCTACCTTGACACCCTGCAGGGTATAGGTGCCCTTGCGTGCCGTGGTATTGGTGGTCGGGGTGTGTATGCCCGTTATCACCTCATCGGGGGTTACACCTCCCCAGGCTATGCTGGTCTCCTCCTCGTTCAGATAGTTCAGGTATATGAAGAACCGCCCCTCTCTTTCCAGGTCTATCTTCATGCTCTTAGGATTGCCGTTGACCATGTCGCGCACGAAACGTACGTTGCCCTTCTCGTTGACCAGCTTCATGGGATAGCGCTTGGTGTTGCTGCTGTTGGTAAACACACCTGCCGAGTAGCGCTCGTCGTCATCTTCTATCCAGTTGTCAGCTCCTGCCGAGGCCAGGCTGCGCTGAGCCTTGGTGTAGTACACGCGGTGCTCGCCGGGAGCACCCACCAGGATGTAGGGAGAGTTGTTGGCTATGACGGTGTTGCCCACATAACTGTTAAACTTCACTTTGCTGCCCGATATAGATACATAGGCTATGTACAGATCCTTGCCGGTGAAGAAGTAGCCCTTGGCGTTAAGCGGCAGATAGCCCGACTCGGGCACGGTTACCGTCTCCGCGGTGGCACCCCATACCTGGGTGTCGTAAGCCTTTCCCCCGATGGTGTTAGAGACCTCAAAGTCGGTGCAGCTGTTGTTAGTGTCGTACAGCATCACCCCTCCGTCGTGGCTCAGGGCTGTGCGGCGGTAAGCCACGTAGCCATCCTTGTTCATCTTGGCATTGGCCACCACATAGCCAGCGTCCTGTGAGTCGCTCAGACGTTTGCGCGTGGCGTCTATGGTGTACTCCGTGCCGTTGGCCTTGGTCTTCAGTATCTCTACGGCATCCATGGCATAGTAGGCGTTGAAGGGCAGATAGCGGTTGCCCGTAGTCTTGCCGTTGGCGTACACATACGTGCTCTCATCGCTGGCCGTCAGATGACTGCCGTTCTTCTGCGAGATGAGTACGATGCCTGCGTCGCCGCCATTGGTAAGGTTTACGGCCTTCATGTTGGCATTAAACGAGAAGACGAGCTTCAGGTTGGGCACATCGGCATTGTCTGTGCTCATGCCGCCAAACTCGAAGTCGGCCTTGCTCAGGTCGGGGCCGTTCTGAGCCACTGCGCTGTGGTCTATGGCACTCGCGGCTATCACCACGGTACCCCATGGCTTAACCATATACTCCCTGTCGTCGGGCAGCTGGTACACCTGCTTGAGCTTAACCTCGTAGCCAGTGCGCCCCTGGGCCAGATAGGCCCCCGTGCCGCTCTCGCTCTCGATGAGGCCGATGTACATACCGGCCACGTTGTACTCTTTGTCGGTGTTGTTGTGCAGTTCTATGTACTCCTCGCCGCCCGCGTAGTTCTTGTTAGAACCCACCTGGGTGGTGCCGGCATAGAACACCTTGCTGATAACCATCTGTGCGTGGGCCTGCAGGGTCAGCATGAGCATGCCGGCCAGGGCCACGGTAACTCTTAATGTCAATTTAGTCATAGTTGTTAACCTGATTTTTATGATTGTTGTTTAATTGTTTGTGCAGGGCTGTCTGTTGTTAGCTGCGGGCCACTACGGACTCGGTTCTAAGACTTCGGATGTACATTCTAAGTCTTAGGACGCACATCGGAAACCTTGGGATGTACGTCTGCTGACTTCCGATGTAGCCCCGGCAGCCCAGGACTGTAGCCCGGGCCGCCGGCCACATGCTTATAATAGGTTTTGAATATTGCTGTAGGGGTGCTCCTGCTAATTGAACACGCCGATAGTGAGCCCCAGGGTGTGACTGCTGAGCGCGTGCTGAGCGCGCAGGTTCTCGGCATAGGCTTTGAGGTACCACAGACTGCGCGTCTTCTTCACCGTCACGGGCAGCTGATACATCACGCTGATGGCCCCGCGCCAGTAGTTGGCCGCGTAGTAGCCCATGTCGCTGAGCCATACCTCGCGGGCGTACTCCGTGTCGGGCGCGCCCATGGACAGTTCGGCCTGGGGCGTGGTCTGATAGCCCACGAGGGCCGTAAGCCACAGGCGGTTGTTGGCGAGCAGTCCCTGACCGTACTCGGCCGCGCTGTACATGGTTCGCCGGCTGAAGCGCGACTGTGGCAGCAGGTGCTTCTGCTCTACCTGGCGCAGCCGCAGTGTCAGCCCCATGTAGCTGCGTACCTCCTGGTGCCGTATCAGACTGGCACGGTAGTGTAGCTGGGCGCTGGCCGCTGTGAGCTGATAGCGCTTGCGGTAGGTAAGCAGGTTGTCGTACCGGTACGAGTTGTAGCCAGTGGCAGGGTCGGTGGTTATGACCAGCTGCGGACGGTACTCGTCGGCATAGTCCTGGCGGTAGCCAGCCTGCAGGTCTATCTGGTGTATGGCGCTGCGGCCCGCTATGCGGTTCAGGCTCTGTATGCCATAGCGGTAAGCATAGTAGTGGCCCGGCTCACGGCGATACTGCTCGTAGATGCCCTCGCTGAGCCGCTCTATGTGTACTGTATTTACCGAGTGCAGGCCCCCGGAGTGGTAGCCATAAGCACCCTCGGCACCGAAGATGTGGGCCACATACTCGCGGGCGAAACCGCTGTAGCCGCCCACCGTTCCGCTGACGGCATCGAGGCCCGACATCTGGTAGTAGTACAGGTTAGGGTCGTTCTGTACCGTAGTCAGGGTGGGCAGGCTCTCTTTGCGCCGGCGGTAGTAGCCGGTAAGTCCTATGGTGTGGTGGCTGCCTGCGGTGTAGGTTACCGACGGAGCCAGGCGGTAGTCGAGCAGACGACTGCGACTGCGGGGGTCGCGCAGGCGGCTCAGGTCGGCCACCCGGTAGCGCCCCTCGGTGCCCACGCGCCATCCGTTCAGACTCACGGTGCCCACCCGGGCAGTAAGTTCAAATCCCTGGTAGTCGTAGCGGCCACTTACCGACGAGCCCGACAGGTAGGGGTCGCTCTCGTAGGTACGCATCACGTCGCTCCAGGCACGGTCCTCGATGCGGCCCTTGTCAAAGGCAAAGCTGCCGTAGCCATACAGGTAGCGCCCCATGTGCTGGTAGCGCTCGGTGTACAGGCTGAGGCCGTTCTGGGCGCTGCCCTCCTGTACGCGGTGGTAGCTGCCCGCATGGCGGCCAGCGCTCATCTGCACCCGTCCGCGGTCGCGCAGGCTGTCTATGCCCATGGCGGCGGCGTTGGCCGTGTGGCGCCATAGCTGGAGCGTGTTGTCGTATCTGTAAGCACTCTCGCCGGCCAGCGAGCGTGTGTCCTGGGCGGCCGCAGCCTGTCCCAGGACGAGGGCTGCGGTCAGGAATAGTAGGGTCTTATTCATCATATTCGCGGGGCTGAATGGTGGTCGATGTCTTGAAGTCATTGCTGCTGTTGTTGGTGTCTACCAGTATGCGGTGGCCGTCGTCGGCCCGCTTCAGCGTCTTGCGGTACACGGTCTCGCCGTTCCAGCCGCTGGTGGCGTTGATGTAGGTGTAGCCGGCGTCTATGTTGTCGTACAGGCGCTTGGTCTTTACGTCTATGCCCTTGCTTCCGTTGCGCAGGGCCTCCACTCCGTCTATGATATAGCGTACCGGGCAGAGCACCCACTGGTTTCCGGCGCTCTTGCCGTAGGCATATACCTTGGGCCAAGCCGTCACGTCGGCCGTAGTGCGGAATATGACCACGCCTGCAGGCCCACTCTGCAGCAGGTTCATCACCGACGTGCCGCTGTATATCTGGTATATCATCTCCATGGCGGCCACGGCGGGGTTATTCTGGTACTTGCCGGTTACATCCTTGACCTCGAAGTCGGCCGCCACCAGGTTGTGGTCGTTGCGGTTATTGGTGGTGTGGTCTATGGCGCTGTTGCATATCACCACGGTACCTCCGGGCTTCACCAGGTGGGCCTCGGTGGTCGGGATGCGGTATATCTGCTTGAGCAACACCACCGTGTCGGCAAAGGCAGTATGCAGGTTGTCCAGCGTGTAGGCTGGCGTGCTCTCAGCCTCCGTCATTCCTATGTACAGACCGCTCACATCGATGTCGTGGTCGCTCTGGTTATACAGCTCTATGTACTTGCCGGCCATGTAGCTGCGGTTGTTGTTGTCGCGCGAGCCGGCATAGAATATCTTGCCGATGACTATGTCGCGGTTGGCCGCCAGCAGGGTGGGCAGGCTGATGGTCTCGTCGCTGCTGATGAGACGCGCGTTGACCGAGCTGGATATGGTGCCGCCGCTCACCACCTCGTCGCTGCCCGTCAGGGCCTGGTATTCCTCGGCGCTGATGTCCCACGACGTGCTGATGTTGTACACGTCGGGCACTATGTTGCTGAATACGGCCCTGCCCTCGGCATCGGTCTTGGCCGTTATGTCCTGTGCTCCTATCTGTAGGGTTACGCTCTTGCCGGCCAGGTCGGCGGGCTGCCTGCAGTCGGCAGGCTGTGTCAGCTGTACCGTAACGCTCACGGCGGTGGTGGCATCGTTCATGTCGGCACAGGCCATGAGCAGCAGGGCTGCCATTATGGCGGTCAGGGGGTGTAGGTATCTATAGCTTCTCATATCTCTGGTCATGGTGGGGTGGGCTTATAGGTTCAGAAAGAGTTCGGCCCCGAAACTGAAGGTACCCGTGTTGCGCTGGGTGAGTGTCGAGGTGATATTGTTGGTAAGGAATGGCTCGTAGTAGAGGCAGTTGTTGACGTAGACAGACAGCCCGCCCATCTTGCCGAGCTCCTTGGTGAGCCTCATTGACATGTTCCATGTTACCGGGTTCTTGGTGGGCACATTGTCGGTATGCGTGGTGGTCAGGTCACTTATCAGTATGCTGGCCTGAGTGGTGGGCTTGGTGGCGTAGTACACGCCGTCCATGCCTATGTAGCCTCCCATCATATCGGGGGTTATGGCGTGGCGCTCCAGGTTACCGTCTATCCAGCCTATGGGAGCCTTGTCGGCCACATAGCTATGGTTCCAGTTGTACCAGATGGCCTGGGCGGTAAACGAGGCCACCAGCCTGAGCGTAGGGATACGCGTTACTACGCGCAGGGTATTCAGAAAACGTTTATACATGGTGTGGTCCATGGCCGATGGGTAAATGACCTTAAATGGAGTAAGCCCGTAGCTGGTATAGCTTACGGGCAGCAGTGCATTGCGTACCGAGGCGGTGTTCAGGTCGGTGTTCCACGTCTTGGTATATTGATAAGCGCCACTCAGGTAGAACGAAGTATTGATGGGGCGGCACTCGCCCAGGTTGCAGTCTATCTCTATACCACGGTTCAGGGTGCTGTTGGTGTTGCCCACCTTGCCAGTAGTCATGTACACCAGGTCGTGGCGGGCGGGGTGGTCATAGTCTATAGTGGTGGCTTGGCCAGGAGTGATGACGAGACCCTGGCCGGGGGTGAACACGTCGCTGTAGTAAGTGATGTAGTCAGTGGCGCTGCCGAAACCATTAGGAGTACGGTCCTGATAGGCCAACAGGCTTATCTGGCCGCCCCAGGGCAACTTGGCATCGGCACCCACTTCTATCTTGGTAGTGGTGGCGTTGCGCAGGTTTTTGGACACCCGCACATCGTAGACGTATGTATGGTACGCTAACAGTTGTCCGGCAGGGTCGTCCTGCGGCATATAGTTGGCTGCCACACGGTCATTGTACTTCTTGTCAGGATAAAGGTAGTTCAGGCCAGGTGTCTTGCTGTTCAGGCCGATGCCGGCACGCAGGCTGAGCCAGCGGGTAGCCTCGAAGGAGATGTTGAGGCGAGGGCTGAGGGCTGTAGTGGCCACCTCGTTGAATGGTTGCATGGCGGTGAAGCGCAGGCCGAAGTTGACGCGCAGCTCATTAACCTTGTTGAGTTTCCAGTTAAAGTTGTCCTCAGCATAAGCCGACACCTGGTGCAGTCCGGGAATGTCCGAGAAGGCCCGGGGGCGCCCGTTACTGTTAGGACGGTAGGGCAGGGCATCGTCAGCATTGTAGTAGCCACGGCCGTTGTTCCAGTCGTAGCGGTACTCCACGCCGGCCTTGAAGCTCTGCTTGGTGCGGCCCCACTCTGCGTCAAACGTATCGTTGACCTTGAGAAACACATTGCCTGGCTGGCTCTCCGTGCGGCCTGTCGCCAGATACGAGGTGGTCATCCAGGGCACCGTATAGTAGCCTGTCTGCATGGCGGTGATGATGGGCAGCAGTCCGGTGGTGTTGGCCACATACGAACTGACCGTGTTGTCGGTTCGGGTGAGCGACACTCCAGCCGTATAGTTGAGCATGCGCATCAGCGGCAGGTTCACCGTGACGCGCCCCTGATGGCTCAGGCTCCAGCTGGTGGTACTGTTACGGCTGTAGTTGCCGTCGTCCTTGGCATCGGGGTCGTTCCCCGTCCAGTCGGTGGCCCGCATAAAACGCAGTTTCCAGTCAGTATGCCAGCGCTTAGACACCTGGTAACTATAGCTCACGCCACCGTTGTACCGGCTGTACGAGCGGGTCTTCTGGCGAGGGTCGCCCCATGCCTTGGCGTAGTCTATGTTGAAGTTGAGTATGCCCCACTTGTCCATGCGCACACCCTTGCTGAGCGAGTAGTTCTCTATCTCGGGCGTTATCTTGGCCTTGGCCTGCCAGGGCGTTACCCCCGCCTTGGACTTCACGACTACCAGTCCGCTTGTCATGTCGCCGTACTCAGCTGAGGGTATGCCCCTGACTACCTCGACCTGCTCTATGTTGTCGGCACCTATCTGCCGTAGGTCGGTGCCTACAAAGGCTGTGCTGGAGAAACCTCCCTGGCTCACCGCGCCATTGTTGGACATCGGTATGCCGTCTACTACCACGCTGGAGCCAAACGCGCTGGTATTATTGTTCACCAATGTGCGTAGCTGCAGATTGGTTTGGCTGGTCAAATCAGTGTTGCCCATGAGCTGGCCAGGGATGAGCTGCATCACGTCGGCCAGGCTGGTAGCCTGGAGATGGTCGATGGCCTGGCGGCCGATGACCGTGCTGGTCGAGGCACCCGACACTTTCTGCTGGGCAGTGACCACCACTTCCTTCAGGGCCAGCGACGACAGGTGCATCACTATCTGCAGGCTCACGTCGCGTCGTACGCTGATGCGCTGGCTGACGCTGTTGTAGCCCACATACGATACTTGTAGGGTCCAGTCGCCGTCGGGTACGTTGTCTATCACCACCTTGCCATCGGCATCGGTAATGGCGTAGAGCCCCAAGGACTGCAGCTCGCACCGGGCCATCATCATGGGCTCGTGGTCGTCGCCGGTGATGTGCAGCGAGAGCCTGTGGCGCTTGGTCGGAGCGGCAGGGTAGAGCATGATGAGCTTGCCCTTGATGGTATAGTTTAGCCGGAGCTGCTGGCACAGGCTTGCCAGGACTACCGCCAGGTGCTCGCCCTGCGTATAGGACAGCGTTACGCGGCTGGTCTTGCTCACGTTCTTCTCAGCGTAGACAAATGTCATGCCCGTGGCCTCCTTGAGCTGTGCAAAGGCTTCGCGCGCGTACATATTATTTATATTGACCTTTACCGTCTGGTTCTGCGCTGTGGCAGCGATGGTTACCAGAGTTACGGCTACGATCATAAGCAATCTTTTCGCATGGGTGGAAAAGGTGTTCATAGACATTTTGCTTTTTAAGACTGTATTTATGAGTTTATTTTACGTTGATATGGTCGCCCTCGACCTCAAAGCGCAGGTCGGAGATGGTGGTGAGCAGGTCGAGAGCCTGCTGGAGCGACTCGCTGCGTGTGATGACACCCGTGTAGCGGCTGGCGGCCACCTCGGGACTGTCTATATGGATGCTGACACCGTACCAGAGACTGAGTTGACGCACTATCTCGCTCAGCGGAGTATCGCTGAAGTCGTAGGTGCCGGTAGACCACGATGTATAGTTACGCGTGTTGACCGTGCGGACGTCTATGTCTCCACTGGACGTGATGCTGGCCTGCTGGCCAGGTTGCATGGTAAATTCGCGGTGGCCGAAACGGAGCCTTACGCTGCCCTCGGCCAGTGTCACGGTGGTGCGGTCGGCGGCGGCCATCACGTTGAAGTGGGTGCCCAGTACCTCGATGCTGCCCGCAGGGGTGGTTACTACGAAGGGAGCATCGGCCCTGTGGGCCACTTCAAAGTAGGCTTCGCCCGTGAGGGCCACCTCGCGTCGGTGAGTCTCGAATGTCTCTGGGTAGGTAAGCCGGGTATCGGCATTGATAACTATGTGGGTGCCATCGGCCAACTGCTCGGAGTAGCTGGCACCCATGGGCACGGCCACACGGCACTGGGCATGGCTGACGGTTACCTGCGCCTGGTGACGGCTCATCTGCCGGGCCGGAACGAGTGTCGCTATGGATGGCATGTCGGCCGGGGTGGCAGTGCGCGTACTGGCGTACCACCACCCGAGGGTGACCAGCACGGCTATGCAGGCCGCTGCGCTACAGCAGCGCCGCCACACCATGAGCCGGTGCCGCCGCCGTATGCGCCGCTGTATCTGCTGCCACGCCATCTCTTTGTCGTGGCTCTCCATAAACTCGCGACTGCGGCGCAGCCGGTACCATTGGTATAGTGTGTCTATATGCTTCATCTGCGTATTGTCTGTCAGTGGGTGACTTCTACTTATAATACGCCAAAAGTAGATAATGGGTGACAAGAAAATGAGAGAAAAATATTTTTTTTCTTGTTATCTGGTGAGATGAGCGGGCAGCAGCTACGTGAGCACCCAGTATTCGCGACCTGCGGGCGGTCATGGCGGAGAATGCCTAGTCAGCCTAAAAGCAGCAGGGTACACAGGCCCGAGTTGCGTAGCTTCTTCATGGCCCTGCGCAGATGGGTCTTCAGCGTGTTTACACTGATGCCCATCTCGGCCGCCACCTGCTTGTACGCCATCTCGTCTATCACGGTCTTCTCCAGGGCTTGCCGCTCGTGGGCCGACAGGGTCTGGAGCGCCTGGTAGAGCTGCTCCTCGCGCTGGCGGAGCACATCCTGATGTTCCTCGGCCTCTATCAGGTCTCTTATCAGTAGCTCGTCATCGTTCAGTACCTCTTCTGGCATCCGGCTTACGTCACCTGTCTTCTTCAGATAGGTCAGGGTGTTGTTGCGTATGGCCGTAAAAAGGTATGGATATAGCTGCGTGCCTACCAGCAGGTCGCGCCGCGTTTCCCAGAAGTGTACGAAGAACGACTGGACGATGTCCTCGGTGGCGTCAAAGTCGTCGGTAAACTGCAGCGAGTAGAGACAGAGCGGCATATAGTAGGCATCGAAGAGCATACGGAAACCTGCCGCCCGGTCCGCGTGCAGCATGTTGATAATATCCATGTCCTTTGACGCCAGTCTGTTCATCTCTGCTTGCAAAATTACGATTTTTCCTTTTTTATAGTACATGGTGAGCCATGTTTTTTGACCCTTTTTCGTACAAAATACCCATTAGTGGTGATGTGACCGCCTCTATAGGCCCGTCCCCGCATGCTATGGTATGTAGGGCCATGGTCGGGGCGAAATGGTCGGGTGTCCCTACATTTTTTATTACAAGCGCCCTGTAATTCGCAGATTTTAATTAAATTTGCAATTACTTATGAGAAAGACATTATTGCTATTAGCAGCCCTGCTGTGGCTGCTTGCGCCGGGCCAGATGCTGGCCGATGGCGGCAAGCGAGAGTTCAGGGGAGCCTGGATGCAGTGCGTTAACGGTATGTACCTCGGCAAATCGACGGCCGAAGTGCAGCAGATGCTCACCCGTCAGCTCGACGAGCTGGAGAAAGACGGCGTCAACGCTATTATCTTCCAGGTGCGTGGCGAGTGCGACGCCCTCTACGCGAGCAAGATTGAGCCCTGGAGCCGTTACCTTACCGGCGTGCAGGGCCAGGCACCTAAACCCTACTGGGATCCTATGTCCTGGATGATTGTCCAGTGTCATAAGCGCGGCATGGAGTTCCACGCGTGGATTAACCCTTATCGCGCCCGCATGAAGAGCCCCACCCGGCTGGCTCCTAACCACATCCTGTCGCTCCACCCTGAGCGCGCCTTCGAGTACGGTGGCCTGTATGTGCTCAACCCTGGCCTGAAGGAGAACCGCGACTACATCCTCTCGGTCGTAGACGACATAGTGAGTCGCTACGACATCGACGGCATACACATCGACGACTATTTCTATCCCTATCCCGATGGCGGCCGGCCCATTCCCGACGACCGCGAGTACCAGTTATATAATAATGGTATACAGGACCGTGGCGACTGGCGCCGTTACAACGTCAACCTGTTTATTAAGGAGATGGGCGAGCACGTTCACCGTCTCAAGCCCTGGGTTAAGTTCGGCGTGTCGCCCTTTGGCATCTACCGTAACAAGAAAAGCGCTCCCATAGGGTCTGATACTAACGGCCTGCAAAACTACGACCAGTTGTACGCCGACGTGTTGCTGTGGGTAAACAACGGGTGGGTAGACTACTGCGTGCCGCAGTTGTACTGGCAGATAGGGCACAAGCTGGCCGACTACGATACACTGATACACTGGTGGAGCAAGCATATGGCGGCGCGCCCGCTCTTCATCGGCGAGAGCATAGAGAACACCGTGAAATATCCAGACCCGGCCAACCCGGCCACACACCAGATGGCGGCCAAGTTCAAGCTGCACCGCCAGCTGCCCAATGTACAGGGCACGGTGCTGTGGTATGCTAAGGTGGCTGCCGAGGACATGGGCAGCTACGGCACGCTACTCCGCAAGGTGTACTGGACCCACCCCGCGCTGCCCCCGGCCATGCCTTTCCTGGACAACCATGCCCCCAAGAAGCCCCGCAAGGTGAGTACGGTGTGGAATGAGGACGGCTACATGCTCTTCTGGCAGTCGCCCAAGAGCAGTCGCTGGGGCGACGAGGCCCGCCGCTATGTTGTCTACCGATTTGGCCGTGGCGAGCGCGTCAACCTGAACGATGCCAGCAAGATAGTCAAGATTACCTACGACCCCTTCTATCGCCTGCCTTACCAGGAGGGTCGCGACAAGTACACCTACGTGGTTACCGCCCTGGACCGTGTGGGCAACGAGAGCAAAGGAGCCAAGCGCAAGGTAAAACTCTGATATCGCAACCCGTGGCGACCATCGCAGGCTCCGTCCGAAGACTATAAACGGCCATCCTGAACTTCCAGATGTACATCCAGAGGTTTAGGATGGCCGTTTGCTATCATCCCACAGCGCTGCTGATGGTCGGCAACGAGAAAACGACCAATTTCTGTTAAACTGAAAGCAATAATTATGCACAAGGTAACAAATTGTGTGCAAATACAACAAAAAACTATCATTTTATTTCTTTTTATTATATAAAAGTTTATACCTTTGCATTAATAAAGAGATAACCAATAGATTATTAGTGGCATCCACGGTGGGTGCCGAGGTAAAAAGATAAAGTATGGGAGAAAAGTTGAGAAGTTCGGTATGTACCGTTGGGCGCCGCTTTGCCGGCTCCAGGGCCCTGTGGGTGGCAGCCGGAATGAAGCCCGAACAGTTTGGCAAGCCCATTATTGCCATTGTCAATTCGTTTACACAGTTTGTACCTGGGCACACCCATCTCCATGAGATAGGGCAGATAGTTAAGCGCGAGATAGAGGCCATGGGCTGCTACGCAGCCGAGTTTAACACCATAGCCATAGACGATGGCATCGCCATGGGTCACGACGGCATGCTGTACTCGCTTCCCTCGCGCGACATCATAGCCGACTCGGTAGAGTATATGGTCAACGCCCACAAGGCCGATGCCATGATATGTATATCTAACTGCGACAAGGTTACCCCCGGTATGCTCATGGCCGCCATGAGGCTCAATATACCTACGGTGTTCTGCAGCGGAGGCCCCATGGAGGCCGGCCACTGGCAGGGACAGCACGCCGACCTCATCACGGCCATGGTTAAGGGTGCCGACCCTACCGTGAGCGACGAGGACGTGGCCCGCATAGAGCAGTGTGCCTGTCCGGGCTGCGGCAGTTGCTCGGGCATGTTCACGGCCAACTCCATGAACTCGCTCACCGAGGCCATTGGCCTCTCGCTGCCCGGCAATGGCACCATACTGGCCACCCATACCAACCGCGTACAGCTCTTCCGCGACGCCGCAAGGCTCATCGTGAAGAACGCGCTGAAGTACTATGACGAGGGCGACGCCTCGGTGCTGCCCCGCAGCATCGCCACCCGGCAGGCGTTTCTCAATGCCATGTCGCTCGACATCGCCATGGGCGGCTCTACCAATACCATCCTGCACCTGTTGGCCGTGGCCAACGAGGGTGGGGTAGACTTCAAGATGAGCGACATTGACGCGCTGAGCCGCAAGGTGCCCTGCCTGTGTAAGTTGGCCCCCAACACGGCCCGCTACAGCGTACAGGACTGCGGGCGCGCCGGCGGCATCCTTGGCATCTTGGGCGAGCTCTACCGCGGTGGACTGGTAGACGGCTCCACACGGCGGGTAGACGGACTGACGCTGCAGCAGGCCGTGAGCTGGTACTCTATATGTACCCCCGAGCCTACGGCCGAGGCCCTGCGCATCTACCGTTCGGCCCCCGGCAACCGCTTCTCTACCCAGATGGGTAGCCAGAGCTGCGAGTGGGACACCCTGGACACCGACCGCGCAGGTGGCTGCATACGCGACCTGGCCCATGCCTACACTCGCGATGGTGGCCTGGCTGTGCTCTTTGGAAACCTGGCTCCTAAAGGATGCGTGGTCAAGACGGCTGGCGTAGACGAGGAGCTGTGGCATTTCAGCGGGCCGGCTGTAGTGTTCGATTCGCAGGAAGCTGCTTGCGAGGGCATCCTTGGCGGCCGTGTCCATGCCGGCGACTGCGTCGTTATCCTGTACGAAGGCCCCAAGGGAGGCCCTGGTATGCAAGAGATGCTGTACCCGACGTCGTACATTAAGAGCATGCACTTAGGCAAGGCGTGTGCCCTCATTACCGATGGCCGCTTCTCGGGTGGCACCAGCGGTCTGAGCATAGGTCACATATCGCCAGAGGCCGCTGCCGGAGGCCCCATAGGCAAGGTGCGCAATGGCGACATTATCGAGATAGACATACCTCACCGCAGTATTAATATAAAGGTGAGCGACGACAAGCTGGCAGCCCGTAGCCCGTTCCCCCTGACCCGCGACCGCCAGGTTAGCAAGGCTCTGCGCCACTACGCTCAGAGCGTTAGTTCGGCTGATATGGGAGGAGTACGCTTATGAGTGAACGCATTACAGGTGCCGAGGCACTCATGCGCTCGCTGCAGGCAGCGGGCGTAAAGACCATATTTGGCTATCCGGGCGGCGCCATCATGCCGGTGTTCGACGCGCTGTACGACTATACGCGCGGAGCCACCAAGGCGTTCGACCACATACTGGTGCGCCACGAGCAGGCCGCTGCCCATGCCGCCGAGGGCTATGCCCGCGTGAGCGGCAAGGTGGGCGTGTGCCTGGTTACCAGCGGCCCCGGAGCCACTAATACCATTACCGGCGTGGCCGATGCCATGATGGACTCTACGCCCATAGTGGTGATAGCCGGACAGGTGAGCACGGCGGCCTTGGGTACCGATGCCTTTCAGGAGGTAGACCTCGTGGGCATGTCGCAGCCCATTACCAAGTGGAGTTACCAGATACGCTCGGCTGCCGATGTGGCCTGGGCCGTGAGCAAGGCTTTCTACATAGCCCGCAGCGGCAGGCCCGGTCCTGTAGTACTCGATTTCCCCAAAAATGCTCAGCAAGGGCTCACCGAGTGGCAACCCGTAGACCACGTGTCGCTGCGGTCGTATCACCCTTATCCTACTATTTCGGTCGAGGCGGTGGCTCAGGCTGCCGAGCTCATCAACCATGCCAAGCGCCCGTTGGCCCTGGTGGGTCAGGGAGTGGAATTGGCTGGCGCCCAGGCCGAGTTGTCAGCCTTCCTGGAACGTGCCGACATTCCCGCGGCCCGCACCCTGTTGGGGCTGTCGGCTCTCAGCACTTTCCATCCCCTCAATATGGGCATGGTGGGTATGCACGGCAACTACGCGCCCAACATGAAGACGCAGGAGTGCGACGTGCTGATAGCCGTGGGCATGCGCTTCAGCGACAGGGTAACTGGCAATCTGGCCACGTATGCCCGCCAGGCCAAGGTGATACACTTGGACATCGACGTGACCGAGATAGACAAGAACGTGAAGACCGATGTAGCCGTATTAGGCGACTGCCGGCAGACGCTGGCCGCCATAACCGACAGGCTCGAACCGGCCAAGCATACAGAGTGGATCCGCTCGTTTGGCAAGTATGCCGACATGGAGCGGCAGAAGGTCATTGAACCTGCCATCCATCCCACTACAGGGCCCCTGCTGATGGGCGAGGTAATCAATGAGGTGGCCGAACAGACACAGGCCAACGCTATACTGGTCAACGATGTAGGCCAGAACCAGATGATGTCGTGCCGCTACTTCAAGTACCGCCACAGCAGGTCGGTGGTAACCAGCGGCGGACTGGGAACCATGGGGTTCGGCCTGCCCGCGGCCGTGGGTGCCGTGTTAGGGGCTCCCCAGCGCCAGGTGTGCCTCTTCATGGGCGACGGTGGCTTCCAGATGAGTATCCAGGAACTGGGCACCATCATGGAGCAGCGCTTGCCGCTCAAGATGATACTCCTTAACAACAATTACCTCGGCAACGTGCGTCAGTGGCAGGACATGTTCTTTCATGGCCGCAAGTCCTACACCCGTATGCTTAACCCCCACTATCAGTCCGTTTGTCAGGGCTACGGCATAGGTTATGGCGTGGCCGTTGGCCGCGGCGAACTCCGGGCCCGGGTGGCCGAGATGCTGTCGGCCGAGGGGCCGTATCTGCTGGAATGTGCGGTCAAGGAAGAAGACAACGTACTGCCCATGATTACCCCGGGTTCCAGCGTCGACGAGATGATATTGGAGGTAAACCTATAAACAACCACACCCATGATGGAAGACAAAGAACTGTACACCCTGCTGGTCTACTCAGAGAATATAGCCGGTGTGCTCAACCAGATAACGGCTGTGTTCACTCGCAGGCAGGTCAATATAGAGAGCCTGAACGTCTCGGCGTCCAATATGCGTAACGTACACAAGTACACCATTACCGCCTGGAGTACCGAGGCCGAGATTAAGAAGATAACGCAGCAGATAGAGAAGAAGATAGATGTCATCAAGGCCGACTATTACGTAGATAGTCAGCTGTTCATACACGAGGTGGCGCTGTTCAAGATAACTACATCGGCCGTGATGGACAATTCCGATGTGTCGCGTACTATACGCCGCTGCGGAGCCCGCATCTTGGAGGTAAACCCCACCTACTGCACCGTACTGCTATCGGGGGTGCCCGAGGACATAGCCGCCATGCACGCCGAGCTTATGGGCTACGACTGTATGCTACAATATACGCGCTCCGGACGTATCGCCGTGACGCGCAGTAAGGAAGAGGCGCTGGCCGACATAATCACAGACAACGAATAAATATATGTATAACAATAGGCCCGCCCCCGCGGGCCGGCAAAACATTTACGATTATGGCAGAAATGAATTTTGGAGGAGTAACCGAGACCGTGGTTACCAGTAAGGAGTTCTCTTTGGAGAAAGCACGTGAAGTATTGAAGAATGAAACCATTGCAGTTATAGGATACGGAATACAGGGCCCGGGTCAGGCGTGCAACTTGCGCGACAACGGGTTCAACGTTATCGTCGGGCAGCGCCCTGGCAAGACTTACGAGAAGGCTGTGGCCGATGGGTGGGAGCCTGGCAAGACACTATTCTCTATCGAGGAGGCTGCCGAGCGTGGCACCATACTGTGTATGCTGCTCTCTGACGCTGGCCAGATAGCCGTGTGGCCCACCATCAAGGCTCACCTGACTGCCGGAAAGACTCTGTACTACTCACATGGCTTCGCCATCAACTGGAACGACCGCACGGGCGTGGTTCCGCCTAAGGATGTCGATGTAATCATGGTCGCCCCTAAGGGCTCGGGTACCTCGCTGCGCACCATGTTCAAGGAGGGACGCGGGCTGAACTGCTCGTACGCCGTATATCAGGACGCCTCGGGCAAGGCAGAGGACAAGACCATCGCCTTTGGTATCGGCATCGGTGCCGGGTACCTCTTTAAAACTACATTCCAGCGCGAGGCTACATCAGACCTTACTGGCGAGCGCGGCTCGTTGATGGGTGCTATCGAGGGACTGCTCGAGGCGCAGTACGAGGTGCTTCGCGAGAATGGCCATTCACCCTCTGAGGCTTTCAATGAGACCGTTGAGGAGCTCACGCAGAGCTTGGCTCCGCTCTTTGGTGCCAAGGGCATGGACTGGATGTACGCCAACTGCTCAACGACGGCTCAGCGCGGTGCGCTCGATTGGGCCCCACGTTTCAGAGCGGC
Organism: uncultured Prevotella sp.; assembly: GCA_934204655.1. GTDB lineage: Bacteria > Bacteroidota > Bacteroidia > Bacteroidales > Bacteroidaceae > Prevotella. Next base: position 147,559 of record CAKPZJ010000001.1, read on the forward strand.
CATTAAGCCCGTCATGGAATGGCTTTACTACTCAGTGAAGACTGGCAACGAGGCACAGATATCCATTGACTCTAACTCGAAGCCCAACTACCGCGAGGAGCTTAACAAGGAGCTTGAGGCCATGCGCAATACGGAGATGTGGCAGGCTGGTATCACCGTTAGAAAGCTGCGCCCGGAGAACGATTAAACACTTTCCGCCATGGGCGGTAACACTTATAACCAGAGCATCCGCACGACCAAGCGTGGTCAATGCGGATGCTCTTTTTATGATGGTTGCTGGAAGGGTAGTGGTCAGTCTCCCAGCGTGGGGGTGCTTGCTACTGATGGCTGGAAGCGCAGGGTGTAAGTGTAGCTGCCACTGGTGGGACACTGGTACTGGCTCAGGCACTTGTCGCCGCCACAGCTATTGTTGCCCAGGCCGCGCTGCCAGTAGTCGAAGTGTGCGTAGACCTGGGGGTGGCGCTTCAGGTCGTACCAGTGGGTAGCGGTAGACCACAGCGAGCGTGGGTTGTTGGTCCAGGCGCTTTCGTCGTAGTGCGAGAGCGAGAAAGAAACCTGGCCGCCAACCTGGATGTTGAGGCTGGTGTGGTTCTGGGCGTTGGTGAGCGTAAGTTCGCGCAAGTCCTGATGGTCGCCATAGGTCTGTGGATGTATCTGCTCTTCGACCATGGCGTCGACCGTAGTGGCGTAACGGCCCAGGTACGAGCCGGTCTTACGGTCGGCATAGTTGGAGCGTGGCCCACGTGCGTAGAAGTCTACTTGCTCAAATCCGGCAGCTATCTGCATGCCCAGGCCGATGCGCCATGTGGCAGCCGAGGGGGTGAAGGTAACCTTGGCGTCGACTGTGGCATCGGGGTAGATGGTATATACCGTGGCGTAGGTACAGCTGGTGGCCGTGCCGCTTACCGTGAGTGTGGCCGAGCCATCGTCCTGACGTGTCAAGGGGGCTGTTATCTGGGTAGTAGAGCTGTTTGCCATGTCTATCTTTGTGTCCTTGTCATTGTCTATGCTGCGATGGCTGTTAAAGTCGGGGCCCGCAGCGATGAGGGCTTGTCCCTGGTAAGTCCAGGAAGCCATCTTGCCGTCGCTGTCAAAACTGAGGCTGAACGCATGGCCGTTGGCGTCGGTACCCGAAATGGTATTGCCGTTTACCGAGAGTGTTCCTCCGTTAGCCCGATGGGCGGCAAGCGATGGCAGGGCCATGCCGGCCCCGTCGGTGTGGTTCAGGCCAAACTGGGCATCGGCTATGGTGTGGCCAGCCTTGGCCCATGCCTCGTCCTGTGTGGTACAGAGTGCCACATAGACCATATACTCATCAGGGTCGGTGTCGGCCGGGGCTATGGTTACGGGCAGGGTGATGGTGGCAGTGCTTCCCGGTGTTACCGAGGGCATGGCTACCCGATTTTCCTCTATCAGTCTGCCGTTGCGAAGCACCCTATATATTAAGGTGTAGTCTTTTAGGTCTGTAAAGTCATACTTGTTTTTTAGGGTGAGGGCCTTGGACTGCTTGTCGAGCGACAGAAAGTCTACGTACTGGTACACTTTCTTCACTTCGGTGAGTTTGCTGGTCCACTGGCGGTCGGGGGTGACAAGGCCGTTGTTAAGGAAATTGCCCTGGAAACCCAGTCCCGCATTAACGCGGTTGTAGTCGTAACCACTGGTCCAGTAGTTGAAACCGTTGAGCTGCTTGCTGATGCCGTTGCTGCCTACATGGTAGATGGCCTGGTCCACCCAGTCCCAGATACAGCCGCCGATGGTGCGCGTGCTCGGCTCTATTACATCCCAGTAGTCCTTCAGGTTGCCCAAACCCTGGCCCATGGCGTGGGCGTACTCGCAGATAAAGTAGGGTTTGCCCTCAGGCAGACCGCTGTACTTCTCTACACCGTTTACGGTGGGGTACATATTAGAGCCGAGGTCAGAGTATTTTTTACCACTGCCAGCGCTCTCGTAGTGGATGGGGCGCGGGTCGATGGCCCTGACAGCATCGTAGGCTTTCTGGAAGTTGCTGCCATCGCCCGACTCGTTGCCCAGTGACCAGAAGATAACGCTGGGGTGGTTAAGGTCGCGTTTTACCATACGCAGATTACGGTCTACGAACTGGGCCGTCCATGCAGCATCCTTGTTGATAGTGTTGCCATGCTGCCAGTCGTAGTGGCACTCTACGTCGGCCTCGTCCATGGTGTAGAAGCCCAGGAAATCCATCATGTTGTACATCTTGGGCTGACGTGGATAGTGGCTGGTGCGCAGGGTGTTGATGTTGGCCTGCTTCATCATGGTCAGATCTTTCCACATGGTGGCCTCGTCGATGGCACGTCCATACTCCGGGTGTGTATCCTGGGTGTTTACACCCTTGAAGAATATGCGCTTGCCGTTAATCTTTACCACCTGGTCCTCTATCGCTATGGTGCGCATGCCCACCTTGGTGGCGAAGACCATCTCCTCGGCCCCGTCGGTCTGGCTTACCTCTACGGTGTACAGGTAGGGATGCTCGGCACTCCAGGGGGTAAGCCCCGTCAGGCCGCTCAGCGTGATGGTCAGCGCCTGGGTGGCCTCGGCCGTGCTGCCCTCTGTATAGTCGTAGGCGGCGGTAGCCTTGGCTACAGCCTTGCCGGCTGCGTCTCTGAGCGTTACGGTAAACTGCTTGTGGGCGCTCACCTTGTCGCGGTTATCTATGGTCAGGGTGGTGGTCAGCGAGCCCTCGGTGGCCTCGGTGTTGAGCTCGGTACTGATGGCGTGGTCGCTTACCCACACCCGAGGCGTGGCTACGAGATAAACGTCGCGGTGTATGCCCGACATGTGCCACATATCCTGGCCCTCGAGATACGAGCCGTCGCACCAGCGGTACACGCGTACCGACAACTGGTTCTCAGAGCCGTCGGTAGACAGAGCCTGGGTGATGTCGAACTCAGCATCGTTGTTGCTGCCCTGGCTGTAACCGATGTATTGGCCGTTGACCCACACCACGGCAGCGCTATACACACCATCGAAGTGAACGAACACGCGCTTGCCGTCCCAGTTCTTAGGGAGGGAGAACGTGCGGCGGTAGAAACCGGTAGCATTGTGGTCGGTCTCGTTAGTTTCGCTGCAGCTCTTGGCTGCTACAGGCGGATTGAAGACAAAGGGGTAGCCCACATTGGTATAGACAGGACGCCCGTAGCCAGCCATTTCCCACGAAAGAGGCACACGGATGGAGCCCCAGGAGCTATCGTCGTAGTCGCGGGCGTAGAAGTCGGTGGCAGCAGGGCCATTCGTAGTGCCGGGTACGTACTTGAACTTCCACTCGTTGCCTCCCTCGGTGCTGTTTAGGTTCATTACCATGGCGCGGCTCTCATCGGGAGCTGTCCAGGGCTTGGCGTAGTGCTCGGCATCGGCCCTCATGTCGGCCGTCGATGCGTAGGGGATAAAGGTGGCATGAGCTGGCTCTTTATGGTCTTCAAATTTAGACACATTGGCTATCCATAGTGTGCTAAAGCCATCACTGGCTGTGCCCTCGGTTATGGCTATTGTATTATAGGTGGCATAGCTCTGATTGTCGCCCTGCATACTGCCCACCTGGATGGCTGGCAGCGCTAACAGACTGGTCAGCACGGTGCCATCGAGCGCCTCTACCAACTGGTCGTTGATGTATAGGCCCTTGGCCGACAACTTCACACGCAGTTGTGAGCCTTCGCACGGCACGTTGACGGCCACTTTGTCCTTTCCGCTGTTGTCGGTCCATGCTATGCGTAGGCATTTGTCTATATAGTTTTTGCTGCCATCGTACACGGGCAGCTGTTCCTCGGGCGTATAGTAGATGTGTAGATTGTGCATGCCGCTACCGCCCCACTGGGCGATGTCGTCGCCGATGGAGAGGATGTTGCCCAACGCGTTCTTGCAGTTGCTTACATCGATAATGGCCTCTATGCTCTGTGAGGCAAAGTCGATGGCAGACTCAGCCATAAACTTGGTGCCACTCGGAGTATAGTCCATGCGCGGCAGGGTGATGTGCCCCAGGCCGTTGTCGGTAACGGTGAGTGCCTTGTAGGTGGCCAGGCTGCGCACCTGGCCCTCGCGGCTGCCCACGCTGACCTGGCTGAGTGCCAACAGTGAGGCCATCGTTGAGGCGTCCATGTTGGCGATGGGGGTGCCATTGACACTGAGGCCAGTGGTGGCCGACAGGCTTATGGCGATGGTATTGCCATCGCAGGCTACATCGGCTGTAACCTCCTTGTTGCCTCCGTCAATCCAGGCCACCCTCATTGGCTTGCTGTACGTGTTGTTATGACTATCAGTATAGGGCAACTTGTCCTTGGGGATGTAGTAGAAATGCAGATTGTGGCCATTGGCCCACTGGCCGATGTTGTCGCCTATAGAGAGGATGTTCTCCAGGATGTTCTGGCAGGTGCTTACATCTATCTGGACACCGAGTGTCTGACGGGTAAAGTCGATGGCTACGTCTTTGCTGAACTTGCCATCGCTGCCGGCGTCAAACCCTGTGCCCAGAACATCGGTCTGGGTGCTGACATTCTTGACGGCCACGCTGTTGTAGGTGGCATGGCTGATGTTGCCCTGGCTGCTGCCCACCTCAATGGTGGTCAGTTTGAGCAGGTGGTTGGCCATGCGCGATGTAAAGTTGGCCAGTAGCTGCTGGTTAACGTACAGCCCCCTCTTGGAGAGGCTCAGTGTGAGAGTCTTGGTCTGTGGGTAGAGTATTTTCTCATACTTATAACCCTGTGAGGAGTTCTCATTGTTGGCCTTGTCGACAAAGTCGATGATGAGCTGGTTGTTTTTCTGCTTGTAATAGATGTGCAGATTGTAGACGTTGTCGCCATTCCACTGGCTGATGTTGTTGCCTATAGAGAGTATGTTCTCATCGCTGCTGTTTTGATTAGATGTGCAGTTGGTAAGGTCGATGGTGGCCTCGACCGACTGCGTGGCAAAGTTGATGGCGGTAGTGGCCTTGAACTTCTGGTTAGGCGTGTAGTCGGTAATGGGCAGGGTGGCGGTGGCTACGCTGCTCTCGGCCGTGGGGGCAGCCATTACGGGCAGGGCCAGCAGGGTGGCCAGCGCTGCTGTCAGTATATATATGATATGTCTTGACATAGATGAGCGTGTTTATAGAGGTTATTTTATGATGGTTTTCTTGCCATTGGCCAGGTAAACACCAGGCGCCAGATCACGGGTGGTGGTGGCCCGCCGCCGCACGAGGGTGCCGTCCATGCGGTATATGTCGGCAGGCGCGTCCGGGCTTATCGTGGGCACGTCTATGTCCGTAGCGGTGCCACCGATGTGCCACGCAGCCTGGCTGGGCTGGGCCCCGGTACTGACAAAGTAGGCCCTGAAGCCACGCAGGTTGACCTTGGCCTCGGCCGGAACCCTGTATATCAGGCTGCCGCTGCCGAATACGTAGGTGCCGCTGACTGGGTGGATAAAGGTGTACGACCCTGTGTATGTCCAGTTGTCATGGGTGACGGCCTTGGGCGTGGCGGCCCATTCAGCCGGGCTCACGCCGCTAAAGGAGTAGGTGTCGTCATTGCTAACCCGCTGTGCCAGCAGCAGGCAGGGTTCGCCGGCCACTATGCCCTCGGTGGTGGGCGTAAAGGTGGCTCCCTTGGCATCGTCAAAGGCCGTGTAGCGGGCCACGGCGGCCCCTTCGCCCCAGGTGTCCTTGACCTGGGCATCGCTCAGGCCAAAGGGCAGGCACAACGTGTTCCACTCGCCCGCTACCAGGCGGCGCCGCAGGGTTACGTTGAGCGTCTTCCCCGTAGTGGGAGCGGTACAGGTGGTGTTGTCCTCGTCAAGGGCTATGTTGGCCAGCTCCATGTCGTTGGTAGCTATGGTCCATAGCCCCGCGCTGAACCCCGCGTCGGGCTCCGTGTAGGTGGTGGCCAGCTGGCCGGTGGCCACGTTGCTGGCATAGACAAAGGCCATGGCGTTGGCATCGCTCACCGGACAGGCTATGTGGTACTGCCCAGTGGTGCCTGCCTGCCTGATGAACCACTGGGACGCTGCGCCCTGTACGGTGTACATGCCTGTGTCGTTGTTGTACGTTAGACTGATGCCAGAAGGCGTGGCCGACAGGGTGGGACGGCCCTCGCCATCGGTGGTGAGGTACTGCTGCAGCGTGGCGCTGAATATATAGAACACCGAGCTCAGCAGTATGGCCAAACTGTTCATTTCTAAAAAGGTATAAGGGGATGGTGATAATGTGGGGGTGTTCGTGGGGTTAGAAGTCGGTACCGGTGGCGTCGCTGTCGGACCAGCTGTCGCTGTCATCGCTGTCGGGATAACGCATGGAACGTGCCTCGAAGAACGAGCCGTTACTGGTAGAGGCATCCTGACCGCTATTGGTACCGGGGCCACTGCCTGCCAGTACGGTCTGCATGATAATGGCCACCCGCTCGGTGGTCGGCTTGATGTATTCTGTCTTCATTGTGATGTGAAATAATAATGATTGTCAGTACATTGATATGCTAAAATAGCGTGCAAAGTTACTTATTTTTTTGCAAACAGCCTTGTTATTTTCCAAATAATTTACACTATGGGTACCAGCGTGTGCTCTGTAGGGTGCTTAGTATCAGTAGGAAACGTGTAAAAATCTCCAGTATCCGCCCTTGTCCTCATAGGCAGTGCCGTGCAGGCTCAGAATGGGGCGGCAGGCGCTCCCGGCCCTGTTGGCCGCCCCCTTGGTAACACTATATGTGGCTCCCTTTTTCAGAAAGACCGACCTTTAGCTCGCTGGGAGCCGTCATTAGCTCGCTGGGAGCCGTCATGAGCGAGCTGGAGACTGGTCGCTGGTTTGCCGGGGGTGGGCAGGGTAGGAAAAAGAGTGTTGCCTGGGGGCACCAAGGATGTTAGTGGTGCGTAAAAGATAGGATTGAAAAAGCTGGGTAAGTGCGGTGCCGCGCATACAGGGTGCGATGTACTTGCCCGGGGTGGTGGAAAATATTCCCGTAGTGCGTGCGGGATGTGGGGCGTGGGTCATGGGTGTGGTGCCTATGGCTGTTGTGGCATGGGCATGGCCCACTGGCAGCCTGCCGGTACCGTGGACGGTAGGTGCCACGGCCCTGCGAGGCTTTGTGTTCAGTCTTCCTTCATCAGTTTGTTAAAGAACGAGTCCAGCTCTTCGTCCAGGCCCGTCATAAGGTCGTCGCCAATGATGACGGTGTCGTCGTCGGCCATGTACAGGTCGGCTATGGTGTTGAGCTCCTCGTCCTCGAGCACAAAGCCGAAAGGCTTCATAATGCCCATGGCGTCTACCGTGTCGCTCATCTTCTTGAGTATGTTGGTAAGAAGCGTCGTGACGTGCGCAAAGAAGTCTGCGTCGGTACACTCTATCCACTGCTCGACCACACAGCGGGTTATTTCCTGGTCATCGTCGTCGAATGTAACCAGCTCGCCGCTGTCTGGCGACACGCGAACGTGAATGTCGGTAATGGCAGATGTCTCGTTGTCGGCCGGGAATTTCTCTGCTGTCTTTCTGATGGCACGCTCTATCTGCTGTACCGTCTGTTCTGTTGCTTTCATAGAGGTAGACTCATTTAATGATTGTTGTATATTTTGCAAAGATAGTGCAAGTCGCGCGGCATGAGCTTGCTCAGATGTCCGAGACGCCGCCTATCTTATGCAAAGATAGTGCAAGTCGCGCGGCATGAGCTTGCTCAGATGTCCGAGACGCCGCCTATCTTATGCAAAGATAGTGCAAGTCGCGCTAAAGAGCAAAGAAAAAACGGCTTTTTTTGACTCCGGTGCCCATAATTAGTACGTTTTGGCTTGGCGCGGTGCTCTAAAAAACTGAAAAGAGGGTGGCTGTACTGATTTTGACCGAAAAAGTGATGTCTAAATCGTTTTTTTTGACTAATTTTGCAGGCAGTATGCCCATTGGAGATAACCTCTGGGAGTGGGCAGGTTACATCGACTGAAACAAGCGTTTTGCCTATGGGCAGTGTGATAACCAAGGAAGGTATAGTGACAGAGATTGCGGGCTCGCGTGTACGGGTGCGTGTGCTGCGGGCATCGGCCTGTGGCGGGTGTGCCCTGTCGGGCCACTGCAATGCCGCCGAGTGTCGCGAGAGTGTGCTCACCGTGAGCGCCAAGGCTACCGACGGCCTGGCAGTGGGCGACCGCGTACGTGTGTCTACCTCGGCATCGGCCATACAGCTGGCCCTGTGGGTAGGGTTCGGGTTTCCGCTTGTCGTGCTGGTCGGTCTTTTTGCCGCGGCCCGCTATGGCCTGGGGCTGGCCGAGCACCTGTCGGCCGGTATAGGGCTCCTCTCCCTTATACCTTATTATATTATAGTGTACCTGTGCCGTCACTGGATAGGCCGGAGGGTACATTTCAACATCGAAAGTACAAAACATGAATGATATGAACTACATTTTAGTGGCAGTGATGGTGCTGTGCGGAGTGGCGCTGCTGGCAGCAGTGGTGCTATACACCGTGTCGCGCAAGTTTGCTGTCAAGGAAGACCCACGAGTAAAAGATGTGCAGCAGTGTCTGCCCGGCGCCAACTGCGGAGGCTGCGGCTTTGCCGGGTGTGCCGCCATGGCCGAGGCCCTGGTCAAGGGGGCTGATGCCGGAAGCATCGACGGACTGCGCTGTCCCGTGGGTGGCGATGCCGCCATGGCTAAGATAAGCGATGTGCTGGGCATGGCCTCGGCGGCTGCCGACCCCATGGTAGCCGTGGTACGCTGTAATGGAACCTGTGACAACCGCCCGCGGGTGGCTGTGTACGAGGGGCTGCACACCTGTGCTGCCGTCAACGCCTCTTCGGCTGGCGAGACCGGCTGTGGCTATGGCTGCCTGGGCTGTGGCGACTGCGTGGCGGCCTGTCAGTTCGGCGGCATCGTGCTGAACCCCGAAACGGGTCTCCCCGAGGTCGACGAGGACGTGTGCATAGGCTGCGGCGGGTGTGTCAAGGCTTGCCCGCGCCACATCATCGAACTGCGAAAGAAGGGACCTAAGGGCCACCGCGTGTATGTACGCTGCGTGAACCATGACCGTGGTCCCGTAGCCCGCAAGGCTTGTCAGGCCGCCTGTATCGGTTGTGGCAAGTGCGAGAAGGTGTGCCCGTTCGGAGCCATAACGGTAACCGGCAATCTCTCATACATAGACTATAACAAGTGCCGGATGTGTACCAAGTGCGTGGCAGAGTGCCCCACGGGTGCCATAGTCAAAGTAAATTTTCCCGTAGTCAAGAAGAAGGAGGCTGAAGCATGAAACTACATACCTTTAAGATAGGCGGTGTGCATCCCGCCGAGCACAAGATAGCGGCCGAGGTGGCCACGCGACCAGCGCCACTGCCCACCCAGGCCATATTTCCCCTCTCGCAGCACATCGGAGCCCCTGCCAAACCCGTAGTGCAGAAGGGCGACACCGTAAAGGTGGGCACCCTGCTGGCCGAGGCTGGCGGCTTTGTGTCGGCACCCATCTACTCGTCGGTATCGGGTACGGTGGCTAAGATAGACACAGCCATAGACGCCACCGGGTACCGCAAGCCAGCTATCATAGTCAAGGTGGAGGGCGACGAGTGGGAACCGGGCATAGACCGAACCGACACCCTGGATACCCTGGCCGCTCACCCGGAGCTGACGGCCGAGGCTATCGTCGAGCAGATTAAGTGGGCTGGCGTAACGGGTATGGGCGGAGCCGGATTTCCTACCTTTATCAAGCTATGTCCGCCTCCTACGGCCAAGGCAGAGTGCGTGATACTTAACGGAGTGGAGTGCGAGCCCTACATTACGTCAGACTACAGGCTCATGATGGAACATGCCGACGAGATACTGGTGGGCCTGGATCTGCTGATGAAGGCGGCCCACGTGGAGCGGGGCTATATAGGTATCGAGGCCAACAAGCCCAAGGCCATAGCCCTGTTGCAGGAGAAGACGGCCGCCGACCCACGTGTGCAGGTGGTTCCGCTGCAGATGAAGTACCCCCAGGGAGGTGAGAAGCAGTTAGTTGACGCCGTCATAGGCCGTCAGGTGCCTGCCCCGCCCGCCATTCCCGTCAACGTGGGCGCCATTGTACAGAACGTGGCCACTGCCTATGCCGTCTATCAGGCTGTGATGAAGCACAAGCCCCTCTTTGAGCGTTATACCACCGTGTCGGGACAGGCCCTGACCCAGTCGGCCAACTACCTGGTACGCATGGGAACTCCCTTTGCCAACTTGGTAGAGCTATGTGGCGGCATGCCGGACGGCGACAACAAGGTTCTGGCTGGCGGGCCCATGATGGGCAAGGCCGTGGTGTCTTTGGACGTTCCCGTGTGCAAGGGTACCAATGCGGTGACCGTGCTGAGCGGTGCCGATGCCCACCGCGGACAGGTGCAAGCCTGCATACGCTGTGGCAAGTGTGTCGATGCCTGCCCAATGGGCCTCGAACCCTATCTGCTGGCCACTCTGTCGGCACGGGGCATGTACGACCGCGCCGAACAAGAGCAGATTGTGTCGTGTATAGCCTGCGGCAGCTGTCAGTTTACCTGTCCCTCACACAGGCCGATACTCGATAACATCCTGATAGGCAAGGGTAGGGTAATGGCTAATATCAAATCAAGAAATAGTAAGAAGCAATGAGCAAGTTAATGATATCTCTGTCGCCCCACGCGCATGGCGGCGACAGCGTAGAGCGCAACATGTACAACGTGGTGATAGCCCTGGTGCCCGCCCTGTTGGTGTCGCTGTTCTACTTTGGGGTGGGCTCGCTGGTGGTGTGTGCCGTGAGCGTAGCCGCCTGTATGTTTTTCGAGTGGGCCATCAGCCGCTATCTGCTGCATAGGGCCCCTACGCTTACCGATGGTTCGGCCCTCATCACCGGACTGCTCTTGGGCATGAACCTGCCCAGCAATTTTCCCATCTGGATGGTCATTGTGGGAGCCTTGGTGGCCATAGGCATTGGCAAGATGACCTTTGGCGGTTTAGGGTGCAACCCCTTTAACCCCGCCATCGTGGGCCGCTGCTTCCTCTTGGTAAGTTTTCCGGCAGCCATGACCTCGTGGCCCGTGGTGGGCCAGCATCTGTCGTACATGGACGCTGCCACCGGCGCCACACCGCTGAGCGTGATGAAGGCAGCCATCAAGACGGGCGACGCCTCGCTTCTGGACCAGCTGCCCGACAGCATAGACATGCTCTTAGGTAACGTGGCCAACGGCTATGGTGCCGGCACCATTGGCGAGGTGTGTGCCGCGGCGCTGCTCATAGGCTTTGCCTGGATGCTGTGGCGCCGGGTCATCACCTGGCATATCCCTGTAACCATACTGGTAACCGTATTTGTGCTAAGTGGCCTGCTCCACCTGGCCAACCCCGTCTACGCCAATCCCGTAGCCGTGTTGCTCAGCGGCGGACTCATGCTGGGTGCCATCTTCATGGCCACCGACTATGTAACCTCGCCCATGACACACCGCGGACAGGTCATCTATGCCGTAGGGATAGGCGTGCTTACCGTGGTGATACGTAACTGGGGCAGCTATCCCGAAGGTATGTCGTTCGCCATACTCATTATGAACGCCTTTACGCCCCTCATCAACTTCTATGTCAAACCTAAAAGATTTGGGGAGGTAACTAAATGAAGAAACTACAATCGTCGCTCACCAATATGGTAGTAGTACTGGTGGGCGTGGCGCTGATAACGGGCTGCTTGCTGGCCTATGTGAACCATATAACCACGGCCCCCAAGGAGGAGCAGAAAGCGCGCACGCTGGCCGACGGCATCAGCGCGGTAATGGGCAGCGGCCAGGTAGAGGTGACGGCCAACGATACTGTGAAGCAGACCGATAACGGCAAGGAAGTGTTGCTGGTGATACACCGGATAGCCGGTGGCGGTGCCGCCGTGGAGAGTCCGACGATGGGGTTCGGCGGCGAGCTGCGCATACTGGTGGGCTTTACGCCAGAGGGTGCCATTTCGGGCTATACGGTACTGCAGAGCGCTGAGACTCCGGGCCTGGGCGCCAAGGCAGCTACCTGGTTTCAGCAGGGAGCCAAGGGCAATATCATAGGAAAGAACCCAGCCACGCCGCTCAAGGTGAGCAAGGACGGGGGCGATGTAGATGCCATCACGGCGTCGACCATCACGTCGAGGGCTTTCCTCAAGGCAGTCAACCAGGCTTATGCGGCTTACGCCGGAGCCAGCGCTGACGGCCATACAGGTGCAACCGCTAAAGCAAAGAAAGGATAGAAGATGAACTATATAGACATTATTAAGAACGGAGTAATCAAGGAGAACCCCACCTTTGTATTGCTGCTCGGTATGTGTCCCACGCTGGCCACCACGACCAGCGCCATGAACGGACTGATGATGGGCTTGGCCACCATGGCCGTGCTGATATGTACCAACTTTGTGATATCGTGTATCAAGAACCTCACCCCCGACATGGTGCGCATACCGGTATTCGTGGTGGTGATAGCCACCTTTGTAACCATCCTCCAGATGTTTATCGAGGCTTACGCCCCGGCGGTCAACAAGAGCCTGGGCATCTACATTCCCCTCATTGTGGTAAACTGTATCATCCTGGGGCGTGCCGAGGCTTTCGCCTGCAAGAACACGCCGCTGGCCAGCATCTTCGACGGTGTGGGCATCGGCTTGGGATTTGCCTTGGCACTCACCCTGTTAGGCGCTGTGCGCGAGCTGTTGGGCGCGGGTAGCCTGTTCGGGGTAGCCATCCTGCCAGAGACTACCAATGTGCTGCTCTTCATCCTGCCCCCGGGCGCCTTTATCACCTTAGGTTATCTGATAGCCATATTCAACCACTTTAAAAAGGCATAACTATGGAATACTTACTGATATTTATCTCGGCGATATTCGTCAATAATATTATATTCTCCCAGTTCTTAGGAATATGTCCGTTCCTGGGCGTCTCCAAGAAGATAGATACTGCCCTGGGCATGGGTATGGCGGTGGCCTTTGTACTCACCCTGGCCACGGTGGTTACCTACCTCATCCAGTACTGCCTCTTGGTGCCCTTAGGGCTGCAGTATCTGCAGACCCTGGCCTTTATCCTGGTGATAGCGGCCCTGGTACAGATGGTAGAGATAATCCTGCGCAAGGTGTCGCCGGCCCTGTATCAGGCCTTAGGCATCTTTCTGCCGCTCATCACCACCAACTGTGCCGTGCTGGGCGTGGCCATCTTAGTAATACAGAAAGAGTACACGCTGGCCGAAAGCATTGCTTACGCCTTCTCTACTGCCTTGGGTTTCGCGCTGGCACTGACGGTGTTCGCCGGTATACGCGAGCAGCTGGAACTGGTGTCTGTGCCCAAGGGCATGCGCGGCATGGCCATCGTGCTGGTCACGGCTGGTCTGCTCAGCCTCGCCTTTATGGGCTTTAGCGGTGTCGACGGCGGACTGAGAACGGTTTTCGGATTAAATTGAGCTAACAAAATACACTAACACATTACTTATAATTATGAAACAGACTATTCTGGTTACGGGCGGTACCGGTTTTATCGGGTCGCATACCACGGTAGAGTTGCAGCAGGCTGGCTACAACGTAGTGGTGGTTGACAATCTTTCTAATTCTAACGAGAAGGTGCTGGACGGTATCGAGAAGATTACCGGCGTGCGCCCGGCTTTTGAGAGGGTAGACCTGCGCGACAAGGAAGCTACCGAGAAAGTGTTCAAAAAGTACCCCGACATCGAGGGCATCATCCACTTCGCCGCATCTAAGGCCGTGGGCGAGAGCGTGCAGAAGCCCCTGCTCTACTATCATAACAATATCGTCTCCCTGGTTAACTTGCTGGAGCTAATGCCTAAGTATGGTGTCAAGGGAATAATCTTCTCATCGTCGTGTACGGTCTATGGACAGCCCAAGCCCGAGAACCTGCCGGTAACTGAGACTGCCCCACATCAGAAGGCCACCTCGCCCTACGGCAACACCAAGGAGATAAACGAGCAGATAATCCTGGACGACATCAAGAGCGGCGCGCCCATCAAGAGTATCGTCCTGCGCTACTTCAACCCCATCGGTGCTCATCCGTCGGCCCTCATCGGCGAGCTGCCCAATGGCGTGCCCAACAACCTGATACCCTATGTGACGCAGACGGCCATGGGCATACGCAAGGAGCTTACCATCTTTGGCAACGACTATAACACGCCCGACGGAACGTGTATCCGCGACTATATATATGTAGTAGACCTGGCCAAGGCGCACGTGGCTGCCATGGCCCGTGTATTGGATAAGGACACCGAGCCTATCGAGTACTTCAACATAGGTACCGGCAAGGGCGACTCGACCCTCGAGATAGTCCAGGCGTTCGAGCGCGCCACGGGCGTGAAGCTCAACTGGAAGTATGGCCCACGTCGCGCCGGCGATATTGAGCAGATTTGGGGCGATTGCACACTCGCCAACAAAGTCCTTGGCTGGAAGGCTGACACTCCTCTTGACGACGTGATGCGTAGTGCATGGAACTGGCAGGTTAAACTGCGTGAGGACGGTGTGATGTAACACTCCGCGCAGTACCGCGCATACCACTATAAGGGCGGACAGCACGAACCGGATTGCCGGCGACTGCTGTCCGCCCTTTGCGATAGTTCCCTCGGCGCGGGCCAGGTCTGCCAGGGTTCCTCAGGGCGTGTTGATGGTAGTCCCGGGTTCCTATAAGATGGTTCTAAGCTCCCACTACGGCACCCCTCAGCCCCCAAGGAGGATGCGAGTGGGTAAGCGCGGGAGCAGAGAGCATTTTCTATGTCGTGGAGGCCAGTCTTCTTTTGAAAAGGAAAAAGGTAAAAAAGTGAAAGAGTAAAAAGCGCTGGGGTGGGAGCCCCATGGGTGATGGCGGGGATTGTCCTTAAAATCGTGGAGATCGACCTTTACGATGCTGGGAGCCATCATTAGTACGCTGGGAGCAGTCTTTAGAAACCTAAAGGTCGGTCTTTTCATCGCCCACAGCCACTCCAGCCGTTACGGGGATGGTTCCGCATCCTACGCGCGCTGTAAGCGCAGCAGTATAAAGCCTGGGGCAACGCCCCAGGTATCGCCCCTACATGAGGAAAGCGCGCTGTAGGCGCAGCAGTAGCCGTAGGCGTTATTGCAGCAGATATGCTCATAATTGGGGCAGTGCCCGTTTGCATGGCAATGGTTGCCTGTATTATTCCCTTAATTTTACGCTTCGCTACTTTTGCGCCTACAGCGCGACAATAGACTGAGGGCTATATACCTGGGGCGTTGCCCCAGGCTTTATACTTTTGCGCTTTCAGCGCGCGTTGCCCATCCGGGATTGTCCGTTGCCCATCGGGGATTGCGCGTTGCCCATCGGGGATTGTTCGTTGCCCATCGGGGATTGTTCGTTGCTCATCGGGGATTGTTCGTTGCCCATCGGGGATAGCGCGTTGCTCATCGGGGATAGCGCGTTGCCTATCCGGGATTGTTCGTTGCTCACATGAGCTTATGCGTTGCCCATCCAGGATTATGCTTTGTCCTCCCAGGATTGTGTATTGTCCACTTGGGATTATGCGTTATCCATCGGGGATAGCGCGTTGCCCATCGGGGATAGCGCGTTGCCCATCGGGGATAGCGCGTTGCTCATCGGGGATAGCGCGTTGCCTATCCGGGATTGTTCGTTGCTCACATGAGCTTATGCGTTGCCCATCCAGGATTATGCTTTGTCCTCCCAGGATTGTGTATTGTCCACTTGGGATTATGCGTTATCCACACGAGACTATGCGTGGCCCACACAAGATTGCGCGTTGTCCACACGGGATTGCTCGTCACTTACATGGTCGCACTTTTGGTTATAATGGCCATTGCTCCCATTATCATATCATTGCCCATTGTTTGTGTTACTAATCTTTTGGCCCTCGGCACCCTCCTGCCTGCCCTAACGCTCCCTGCGTGGATGGCCAACAAAAAAGGCGGACTTCCCATGGGGAAATCCGCCATAAACCTTTGAGTCTGTCGAAGATTAAGCCTCAGCCGGAGCCTCCTCAGCGGGAGTCTCAGCAGCAGCTTCCTCTGCCTTAGCGGCAGCTTCAGCCTCAGCCTTGGCAGCAGCCTCGGCAGCCTTTTTGTCAGCTACTTTCTTAGCGATAGTCTCGTTGATTTTCTTCTCAGCTTCGAGCTCCTTAGCAGCAGCCTCTTTCTTGCTCTTAGCGATGTTCTCGCATACTGAGCTTACCTTCTGGTCCTTGCTCTGCTTCCAGGCGTCAAATTTCTGCTGAAGTGCGGCCTCGTCGAAGGCGCCTTTCTTAACGCCGCCCTTGAGGTGCTTCATCAGGTAGACACCCTGGCCCTTGAGAAGAGTACGAACGGTGTCGGTGGGCTGTGCGCCAACCTCTACCCAGTACAGGGCACGGTCGAAATTCAAATCTACAGTTGCAGGATTGGTGTTAGGGTTGTACGTACCAATCTTCTCAGTAAATCTACCATCACGTGGTGCTCTTGCGTCGGCGATAACAATGCTGTAGAAAGCATAGCCCTTGCGGCCGCCGCGCTGTAATCTGATTTTAGTTGCCATAAATAAAATTTTAATTAGGTTTGAATTTTGTTTAACTGCCATCTCGTGACAGCGGGTGCAAAGTTACTCAATCTTTTTGAATATCAAAAGGAAATCAGCAGAAATCTGTATGCTGGCCGTGGTTTTTTCTGTCTTTATGACGACAGTCAGCCCGCGAAGGGTGCTGGTGGCTCCACTTCGCGGGCTGATAGTAGGGTGGGCGGCCGGTATCTGTGGCTGCCGCGCGGTGTCCTTGGCCGATGGGGCCGCTTACTTAGGATTGACTATCTCGTTGACGGCATCGCCTATGCAGGCATTGGGCATCTGGATGTGCAGCATCTCGCACACCGTGGGGGCTATGTCCACGATGCGGGTCGGTGTCGAGGTCTGTCCGTGCTTCACCTTCCATCCCATGAATACCATTGGGATGTGCGAATCGTAAGGGTTCCATACGCCATGGCTGGTGCCACGGTAGTCGGGGGTAACCACACCGTCCACGTTGTGCGGTTTGGGTACCACGAAGAGGTCGCCGCTGCGGTCGGGGTTCCATCCGTTTACGATACGCTCGCGGATAAGCTGCGGCAGGTTGGCATTGACAGCGTTGGCATAGTCTACCACCATGTGAACCTTAGGGTTGCGCGACAGGTAGTCGGCCACCTCGCGCTTCACGTTGTCCAGCTGTAGGCCGGCCTTGGCTATGGCGGCGTGGTTCAGGTATATGCGGTTGGCGTTGGCCATCAGGGCCACCTTCTCGATACCGTATTTTTCCTTGAAAGCCGCGTTCAGCGGTTTTATCTCGTTCCAGGCAGCATAGCCGTCGGCTGGAATCTTGTGCTGTTTCATCACATTAGCGTTGTGCATGCCGCCATGGTCGGCCGAGAGGAAGAAGAGGTAGTTGCCCTTGCCCACTTTGCTGTCCAGGTAGGTAAGAAACTTGGCCAGCTCCTCGTCAGTACGCATGTACACATCGTGGTTCTCCTTACCGCGGGTACCGTAGGCATGGCCGATGATGTCGGTCGACGAGATGCTGATGGCCAGCATATCTGTAACGGGGCCCTCGCCCAGATGCTCGTTGTCCAGCACGGCCTTGGCCATCTGGAATGTCTTGGTAACGCCGTCGGGCACGCCCTTCACGTCGGTTCCCGGTTTCACCTGAACCGTCTTGTTAAACTTCTTGACCCACTCGGGCAGCTGGTTCATGTAGTAGGTGCTGGTAATGAAGTGCCCGGCCGATGTATCCCACCAGTAGGCGGCGTTGGCAGCATGTCCGGCGGGCAGGATGGAAGCCCGGTCCTTCAGGGCCACGCCAAATACCTTGGCCTTGTAGTCGGTGGCCACCTTGAGCATGTCGCCTATACCCGTGGCCAGCAGGTTGCGGGGCGACATGAGTCCCGCCTTGCTGTTGGAGCCTACACTCTTGACGGTAGAGTCGGCCACGCAGTACATGGACTTGCCGTTTACCATGAAGTCGTTGCCTGCTATACCTGTGAGAGCCGGCACCGACCCCGTATAGATAGACGAGTGGCCGATGGCGGTAACCGTGGGCACGTAGTTAATCATGGTATTCTCGCAACTGAAGCCCTCGCGGAGCAGGCGCTTGAAGCCTCCCTCGCCGTACTGGTCATAATAGTAATAGAGGTAGTCCCATCTCATCTGGTCTACCACAAATCCCACTACCAGTTTCGGACGCTCTATCTGTCCGAACGCCATGGTGCAGGCTTCAGCCAGCAGGATGGCGGCAATAAAACGTTTCATCATCTTTATTATGTTTATTATGGTTTGTACAGTTGTACTCAGGCTTGCGCCGGGAGCCATCATTGTTGGCCCCTGCGATGCCTCTCGCTTGTGCAAATGTAGCCAAAATAATTGACATGACGGTCTAAAAAACGAAAAAAGACCCGGCTTCCTGAGGAAACCGGGTCTTTTTCTAACTTAATTAATATAATTGTAACGCTATGGGCGTTTTCTACTTGTTTTCTGTTTAAGGGCTTACTTGCCCAGGTCAATGTTCTGACCTAACTTAATCGCTTTGACTGCTGCAAGAGCGATAATCAAGAAAAATCCAAATGTCAACATAATCTTTTTACCTTTCTTTTAATTTACTTGTTATTGTTATCCTTTTGTTATCCGAGTGCAAAGGTACTCCGGTTACCATCATAAACAAAAAAATACACATTAAAAACCTGCTAAAAACGCTTTTTGTTGACCTGTGTCAAAATAAAAAGGCCCCTACTTGCGTTATATCAAGTAGAAAAGGCCCCTGTTGGCGTTGTGGCCATTACCAGGGCAGGCACCGGAGTGCCCAATATTCTACTAAAAGTAAATCTGGCAAATACAGAAAGGAGACATAATGACAGAGGGATATATTGTAAAGCGTTTCGGACAGCCCGTAAAACGCTATGTGCAGATACTTAAACTCAAGGACGATGCTGCGCTGCGCGCCGCCTATATCAAGGCTCACTCGCGAGCAGACTTCTGGCCCGAAATCAAGAAGGGTATTCAGGAGGTGGGCATCCTGGAGATGGAGCTATATATATATGGTACGCGCGAGGTGATGATTGTAGAGACCCCGCTTGACTTTGACTGGGACGCAGCCATGGCCAGACTGGCCGAGTTGCCCAGGCAGCAAGAGTGGGAGGACTTTGTGGCCCGCTTTCAGGAGTGTAGACGTGGCGACACGTCCAATGAGAAGTGGAAGACCATGGAGCGCTTCTTCTATCTGTACGAGGATGAGTAGGGAGCGTCCCTCGGCTAACGCCGTGTAAGCAGATGGCCTCGTCGGCTTACACATTGTATCGGCCGGAGTTATTCCGGGTGTGAAAATGATGAATAGTGCGTGCGTGGAGTTGATGAAAGTATGAAAAACAATCGTTTTTCTTACTTTTTTCAACTCTTTTGTTAGATTTACTGACGTTTTGGCTTGTTTTTCGACAATAATGTGTAACTTTGTAGCCAGAATAGTGCAAGCCGATGGCCCAGAGCCTGCTCTGATGGCCGAGGCGCAGCCTGTTTTCTGTAAAGATTGAAAGTATAGTCACAACGATTAACCATTTTATTAAAACAAACAGCAAGATGAAAGCTACAGATGTTGTGGAAAGTCTGAAGAGAAGATTTCCAAATGAGCCTGAGTATATCCAGGCAGTAAGCCAGGTGTTGGCAACCATAGAAGATGAGTACAATAAGCACCCTGAATTTGACAGGGCGAACCTCATTGAGAGACTGTGTGTTCCCGACCGTATCCTGCAGTTCCGTGTCAACTGGATTGATGACAAGGGCCACGTGCAGACTAATATGGGTTACCGCGTCCAGCACAACAACGCCATCGGTCCGTACAAGGGCGGCATCCGTTTTCACTCTTCCGTCAACGCCTCTATCCTCAAGTTCCTTGCCTTTGAGCAGACTTTCAAAAATTCTCTTACCACCCTGCCCATGGGCGGTGGCAAGGGCGGTTCCGACTTCTCTCCCCGCGGCAAGAGCAACGCTGAGGTGATGCGCTTCTGCCAGGCTTTCATGCTGGAACTGTATCGCCACATCGGCCCTGATGAGGACGTGCCCGCTGGCGACATCGGCGTGGGTGGCCGCGAGGTCGGCTACATGTTTGGCATGTACAAGAAACTTACCCACCAGTTCTGCGGCATCCTTACCGGTAAGGGCCAGGAGTTTGGCGGTTCACGCATACGTCCTGAGGCTACTGGTTATGGTAATATCTACTTTTTGGAGAACATGCTTCAGACCCGCAACATCAGCCTTGAGGGCAAGACCGTGCTTGTCTCTGGCTCGGGCAACGTGGCCCAGTACACCATGGAGAAACTTATCCAGCTCGGTGCCAAGCCAGTTACCTGCTCTGACTCTGATGGCTATATCTACGATCCTGACGGTATCGACCGCGAGAAACTGGACTACATAATGGAACTCAAGAACATCGAGCGCGGCCGTATTCGCGAATATGCAGAAAAATATGGAGTGAAGTATGTAGAGGGCGCGAAGCCTTGGTTCGAGAAGGCCGACATCGCCACGCCCTGCGCCACGCAGAATGAAATCAACGAGGAGGCTGCCAAGGCATTAGTGGCCAACGGTGTGATAGCCGTGAGCGAGGGTGCCAACATGCCTACCACTCCCGAGGCTATCAAGGTGTTCCAGGATGCCCGTATCCTGTACTGCCCCGGTAAGGCCAGCAACGCCGGCGGTGTGGCAGTATCGGGTCTGGAGATGACGCAGAACTCAGAGCGCCTGCGCTGGTCGCGCGAGGAGGTCGATGCCAAGCTCCACGACATTATGAACGATATTCACGCTAACTGCGTGAAGTACGGCACCGAGCCCGATGGCTACATTAACTATGTCAAGGGTGCCAACGTGGCCGGCTTCCTCAAGGTGGCCAAGGCCATGATGGCCCAGGGCATCGTCTAAAAGACTATACGCACCACATCGTCCATCGCCGTGCGCCGTTCCTTGGGAACGGCGAAGTGCAAGAAGCCTCCGCGATGGATAAAGGATAACTCTTCGCCCGTGCGCAGCAGCGTGACGCGGGCAGGCTTACGGGCAGTAATCAGGCTTACCTGGTTGCTGCCTTTTGGCATTATATGGGCGTACAGGGTGTCGGCTCCCCGCGACGTAACCTTGACACTGCACAGTTCGGGGCCCGGCGTTATGCCCGTGCCAATGACCGACTCGCGGCCATAGGTCATCCACTGAGCCAGGCTGTCCATCTTGGCGTAAAACTCGCGTGGCATATCGCCGTCGGGCCGTGGCCCCACGTTGACCAGGAAGTTGTCACCCAGTGCGCGTGCCTGTGTCCAGCGGTTAAAGAACCACGCCATGGGACGGAAGAATTCCTTGCGGTCGTAGCCCCATCCGCCCCCGTATGTCCACAGGTCCTGAACCTCCCACCAGGGTGATGGTATGTAGGTGGGCTCGCCACACTCAAAGGGCGTAGTGATGTCGCCTATGCGCACCTGGGTACCATTGGGGTTGTCGGGGTCTACCAGGTTGGCCCAGCGGTCATTGATAACGATGCCGGGCTGCATGGAGCGCACCCAGGCGTATATCTTCTTGGTGTTGTTCTCGTTGATGCCGCGCCAGCCCATGCCGTCGAGCCACAATAGGTCTATCTTGCCATACTGAGTGAGCAGTTCCTCCATCTGGCGCATCACGTAGGCCAGAAAGCGCACGTACTCCCGGTGGTTGGCCACCGTGTCGGTGATGGCCGTCACGTTCGGGCGTGTTCTGACGTTAAACTCGCAGGCTTCCATGAACCCTGGATAGTGCCAGTCGCGTGGTGAGAAATAGAACCCCACTTTAAGTCCGGCGCGCCGGCAAGCCTGAACGTACTCGCGCACCAGGTCGCGGCCGGGCAGGTACTGGCGTACTCCGATGCCGTACTTAGAAGGCCAGAGTGCATAGCCGTCGTGGTGCCGTGTGGTGAGTACGGCATAAGTGAAACCGGCACGGTGGGCAGCCGTGAGGAAACTGTCTTGATGCTGGGTTGGCCTGAAGCGGTCGGCCAGCTTGTAGTAGCGGTGCGGGCTGTAGTAGCGTTTGCCACCGTAGCGGTAGTGCTTTATCATATTCCATGATGGCTGGATGCCCGCCACGCTGTGTATGCCCCAGTGCATGAACAGCCCGAGTGCCGCGGTGGGATACCACTGCGCATCGGGGTGCTGCGTGGGCATGGCGACGGCTTCGGTGAGTGGGGTGTCTATGAGCCGCTGTGCGCGGGCTATGTCGGCTGCGTCTATGGCGTAGTCCTTAGGGTTGATGCGGGGCTGGGCCCAAGCCAGGGCCGATAGGGTGCTGATGGTGGCGAGCACGGCTGTGCGCCTGATGCCAGTTATAGAAACCTTCATGGTGATAGGAGTAATAGTAAAGGTCACAAATTTACGCAAAAGTATGTTTCGCTCCAAGCGTTGCCGCGATAATTTCGCCCGCGGGCATAAAAAAAGGATTGAAATCGCTTTCAATCCTCTTAGTGACTCCTAAAGGAATTATTTGTAACTCCGCTGAATTACCTTGTGGCTCTTGGCAGGATTACTCAAAAATCCTATCCTTTATTTCTGATAAGTAACTAATCAAATTTAAGCGACATGTTTAGAGAAGTTTATACGCAACCCTTTTCCTATATCCGCCAAAGCCC
>CAKPZJ010000002.1 GCA_934204655.1 uncultured Prevotella sp.
GGTGGTGTGAGAGGTCGGTAAACACGAAAATAGGAGATAAACACCTATGATTAGTGTTTACCTCCTACTCGATTTTTATGCAGCCTATACATCCCCGACAACCAGCGCATAGGACATGTTTTATGCCATTTGCGAAGAAATCGTACTTTTCAAGGGTGCCTATGGCTATAGCCGGCATCGTGGGCATCACCCTGTCGTACAACTATCACCCACGGCGCAGCAAGTATCGTGGCACCGGAGCCGGTAACGCCGAGAAGAACCGCCTCTGACTCTACTGGTGGCAGTCCGGGCTGCTTACCGCAACTCGGATAGCCACTGGCACAGGTCTGTCAGTACCTCCTCCGATAGGGTTGTTTCTATCTGGCCATACTCTGTGGGCATGCCCGTGGAGGCTGGCTGTAACAGGTGGTTTAGTCCCTGATATTCCTTGACAAAATGATAGCGGGCCCACTTACCGTTGCCCGTAGGGTGGGGCAGCAGTCGGTTCACAGCCTGTAGGTTGGCCTGCGTGTTTACCTGTAGGTCACGGCTTCCACCCACGGCCATTACCGGACAGGTGGTATGGCTTACATCGGCCGATGGGTCGTAAGCCGCGAAGTAGTCTGTCCATGCGTCATGGCTCTTGATAACCTCTATTAGATTGGCCTTCAGTGGCTCGGGCAGCGTCAGACCTATGGTCAGTGTGGCTAAGGTCAACTCGGGGTTAGCCTCCATCCTTGCCGTACGCTTATACGCCAAGATGCGGCTTAGCGCCGTACAGTAGGCCGATACCGTGGCCGAGTCTAATCCCGCAGCACGTAGCATGTCGCGGTTCTGCATGACCAGTATGCTGTCGCCCCGTAGTGCCGGGCCCGCTAATGACACTACAAAATCGGCTTTCTTCCGTGCCGCTATCATGTAGGCGATGGTTCCGCCCTCGCTGTGTCCCAGTATGCCTATCTTGCCGAAGCGTCCCTGCTTGCGCAGATAGTCCACTACGGCCAGCGCATCGCTCATATTGTCGTAGATGGTAGCCCCCTTTACCTGACCGGTCGAACCGTCCACTCCGCGGTCATCGTAGCGTAGCGAGGCTATGCCGTGGCGTGCCAGCCGGTCTGCTATCACCCAGAAAGGCTTGTGCCCGAATAGCTCCTCATCGCGGTTCTGCTGTCCGCTGCCACTCACCATGACCACCACGGTGCCACCCTTGGCAAAGTGAGCCGGTATAAGCAGCGTGCCAGCCAGTTGGGCTCCGCCAGCAGCCAGCGCCTTACCCGTAGAGGGGTCGGTTCCCGGTGTGGTTATCTTCACCTCCTCGCTTGTGTAGTCAAAGGGCGGCTTCGGAGTCTGCGGCCGTTTCAGGTCTACGCCTCCCGGTTTCAGGTCGAGAGCCATTGCCTGTCCCGCCTGTGTGAAGGTACCCTTCAGCACTCCCCCGGTCAGCCGAGCCGTGTACCCAGCCTGTAGCGCTGGTATCTCTATGGCCACCGAGTCGGCCGAGCAGTATTTCAGCGTGGCCCCTATGCCATAGGCCCCTTGGTCCGGACTGTCTAAGGAAGCCTTGTCCTTATCTATGTTAATCACTATGCGCAGCGAGGCTACTCCCAGGCTCAGATTGCCACTCCAGGCCCCCTGCACATTGTCGGCCAGCGCCCCCGTAGCGAGCGCCAAGGCCATGGTCATTATTGCCAGTTTCTTCATACTCATCAGTTTGATGATCTAAAGTTACTGTTTTTTTCCCATCCACCCAACTTATCTCTCCATTAATTGTCGTCCTCGCGCGCGTATATATATAATAAGGTGTAGCCCGATGCTCCGATAGCTGCCGACTGCCCCGGCGATTGTTCTGTTTTTCGCCATAAATGGGGCAACGCGCTTTGTGTGAATAGATGCTGTGAAATCTGATTTTACAACAATTAGCGAGTGTAAAATATTGTAATACACAGCGTTCGTAACTGCTTAAAAATCCTTATACTTTACACTTGTTGCTCTTTTGCTTGGTCATTTGGTATTTTTTTACTACCTTTGCAGAAGATAGGCTGTACCTCGGCCATTAGAGCAAGCTCTGTGGCGCTCGGTTTGCACTATCTTTGCAGAAGAAAGGCTGCACCTCGGGCATTTGAGCAAGCTCATGCCACTCGGTTTGCACTTTCTTTACAAGCGAAAATTTGCCCACGGGCTTTGCGCGCACAGCTTGTAGTGCCGTCCCAGCCCTTTGGAGCGGGCCCCTGTCCGCTGGGCATCAGTTAATGGAGTACCCTGGTGTCCTGCGTCTATTGGCGTAGCCGAGTACTCTCAGTATTTACTGACTTCCAGATTACGGTAGTTTCTCTTCTTATCATCACCGTCATCGCGGGCACGCACACTGCATGTGTCCAGGAGTCAAAAACAATAATTTATGGATTTAAGAGCAAGAAGAAGTGTTATTTTATTATTAGTGTGTGTCATGTCTCCCCTGATAACGCTGGCACGAGCGACTGCCGGACAGGAGACTGTAATAGACTGGAACCCCGTGATGGATGCCATCATACAGGTAGAGAGCGAGGGCAATGCCCGGGCCGTAAAGGGCAACTCCTGTGGCGCCATGCAGATTACCCCCGTGCTGGTGCGCGACTGCAACCGCATCCTGCGGAGCCGCGGCTCCAAGCATCGGTTCACCCTGGCCGACAGGTTCAGCATCGACAAGTCGAGAGCCATGTTCCTGGTCATCCAGTCGTACTACAACCTTACCAACAGTGTGGAGCACGCCATCCGCTCCTGGAATGGCGGACAGCATTACGACTGCTCCAGCACTCAGCGTTATTATAACAAGGTGAGGCGGCTCATCCGCTGACCACCGCGCACCCCCATACAGGCCCCGGCCCGTGGCGAGCACACAGCCCGCGCGGGTCGGAGCCTTTTTTATGCCCCTCTGTCTACCACATAGTCGTCACTAAAATAATGTGTTGTTATTGCTATGGTGGTTCTATTTGCCATTTTCCCGTATTGCTCTGGATGGCTCCTTTTCTCCTTATTCTTAGTAAGATAGGGCGCAGTGGCCGTTGCTAAATACCTATTATTAGGTATTGTGTCGCCAGCGATTGATGCGTAATTTTGCACCCAGACATACAGATAGATATTTAGGCACATAGATATGCAGATGAAGAGTACCTTAATGGGCTTTGTCCTTGCTTTATTATCAGCGATACCTGTTACAGCACAGACACTTACCTCTAAGGTGGTCGATGCGGCCACCCGCGAACCCATCGTAGGCGCGGCGGTAACCCTCGTGTCGGCCACACGCACCGTGGCCATTACCGACACCTTGGGATGTTTCGCCCTGCCCACATCGGCCCGTGGCCAGCAGCTGCGCATAAGCTACTTAGGCTACAAGACCCTCACCCGTACATTCACGCCTAACACGGTCTACACCCTGCGCCCCGATGTCAATGCCTTGGGCGAGGTGGTGGTTACAGCCCGTGCCAGCGATGGTCCCGTTACCTCGTCTATCATCGGGCGCGATGCCATGCGCCATCTGCAGCCCAACAGCATAGCCGACCTGATGGAACTGCTGCCTGGCGGATACGCCAAAGACCCCAATATGGGCCAGGCCAACACCATAACCCTACGCGAGACGGGTACCATGGGTGCCTATGGCTCTGCGACTAAGAACAACAACTTCGCCATTACCTCCTTAGGCACCCAGTTTGTGGTCGATGGCGTGCCCATGGTTACCGATGCCAACCTGCAGTACTCGCCCCTGAGCGATACCCAGTCGTCGGTCAGTTCGTCTACCACAGAGAACGACCGCAACATTACCAACCGTGGGGTCGACATGCGCAGCATCTCTACCGATGACATCGAGAGCGTCGAGGTGGTACGCGGCATACCCTCGGCCGAGTATGGCAACCTGACCAGTGGTCTGGTCAACATACACAAGATACGCCGTGCCATGCCCCTTACCGCCCGTTTCAAGGCCGATGGCTATAGTAAGCTGTTCTCCATGGGCAAGGGCGTGGCCCTCAGGGCCGATGGCACCTCGGTTGTCAATGTCGATTTAGGTTACCTGGACTCCAAGATAGACCCCACAGACAACTTAGAGAACTACAAGCGCCTCACGGCTTCAGTGCGCTATACCCGCCGGGCCGACAATGGTCGCCGCTCCTGGCAGTGGCAGTCGGCTGCCGACTACTCAGGCTCATTCGACAACTCTAAGACCGACCCCGACATCAACTACGGTCATGTAGACGAGTACCGCTCGTCGTACAGCCGCATGGCCCTTACCAACAATTTCTCCCTGCGCCCCCGGCGGTCGCTGCTGCGCGAACTTACCGTTAACAGTCAGCTCAGCCTGCAGCTCGACCGCCTGCACCAGACCCGCCTGGTGGCTCCCCAGCGTTATGGCATCGTCCCCCTGTCGTGGACCGATGGCGAGAACGAGGCCCAGGCCGTCTATGCCGAGTACCAGGCCCGCTACCTGTGCGATGGCAAGCCCTTTACGGCCTATGTCAAGGCCAAGGGTGTGTTAGGTTTCAAGGCCTGGGGTACTGACAACACCCTCAAGATGGGTGCCAACTGGGATGTGGCCAAGAACTACGGTCGCGGCCAGGTCTACGATATGCGCCGCCCCCTCAGCGTGTCGGGCTGGAGTTCGCGCCCCCGTAAGTATTCCGACATCCCAGCCCTGCACAACTTCTCCCTCTTTGCCGAGGAAACCCTGCGCGCCCATGTGGGTGCCAGCCGTGTCGAGGCCATGGCCGGTGTGCGCCTTAACACCCTGCCCGGCCTGAGTAGCCGTTACCAGATGGCCGGCCGCTACTATGCCGACCCTCGCGTCAACGTGGCTTGGCATCTGCCCACCTTCCAGGTAGGCTCCCACCCCCTGGCCCTCACCCTCAACAGTGGCTACGGCATCACCACCAAGATGCCCACCCTCAACTACCTGTACCCCGACAAGTATTACAGCAACTTTATCTGTCTGGCTTACTACGACACTGCCAACCCCACCCAGGACAGCCGCTTCGTGGTACACACCTATGTGCAGGACCCCACCAACTACCAGCTCACCCCGGCGCGCAACCACAAGTGGGAGGTGCGTCTCGATGCCAGCTGGAACGACAACACCCTCTCGGTCGACTACTTCCGCGAGACCATGACCGACGGGTTCCGCTACTCGTCCATCTACGGCACCTATACCTATAAGTATTATGACGTGAACCAGATGGGCCCAGGTGTAGACTATCGCAGTCTGCCCTATACCCAGCGCCAGGTGCTCGACGGTTACCAGCAGGCCTCTAACGGCAGCCGCATGGTCAAGCAGGGCATCGAACTGAGCTTCAACTCGCAGCGCATCCACTGCCTGCGCACCCGTGTCAACATTACCGGTGCCTGGTTCCGCACCGTGTATGCCAACAGCCAGCCCATGTTCGACCCCGTAAGCACCGTGATAGACAACCAGCCCGTGTGCGAGCGTTACGTGGGCCTGTACGACTGGAACGACGGTCGGCAGAACGACCGCGTCAACACCAACGTGACCCTGGACACCCAGATACTCGAGTGGAAGCTCATCTTTACCACCTCGGTACAGTGTATGTGGCTTGTACGCACCCAGCAGATGCGGAAGAACGGCACCCCCATGGCCTACATCTCATCGGCCGACGGCCAGCTGCACCCCTTTACCGACGAGAGCACGGCCGACGCCTACCTCATGCAGCTGGTGCGCACGTACAATGAGGCCCAGTTCCAGCCCTTTACGGTACCCATGTCAGCCATGGTCAACCTCAAGGTCACCAAGGAGATAGGCCGCTACATGCGGCTGTCCTTCTTTGCCAACAAGATACTCGACTACCTGCCCGACTATACCGCCAACGGCAAGACGATACGTCGCAACGCTTCGCCTTACTTCGGTGTCGAGGCCGGTTTCACTCTATAACGTCACTAATATGTAATAATATGACAACATCCATGAACCATAACCCCGTCAAGTATGTGGCCCTGCTCCTGCTGTGGGCCATGATAGGCGCCTGCACCGACTTCGGGTCGGCCGGCGTGCAGCACACCGATACCCAGTTGTCCGTGACTACCCCCGAGGGTGTCAAGGACTTGCAGATAGTAAGCCAGAAAGTACAGGTAACCAACCTGTCTACCGGTACCACGACTATCCTGACCACGCTGGACAACCTGACCCTGCCCGAGGGACTATACGATATGGTGTACAGCGCCGATGTGACCTATACGGCCCAGAGCTCGTACAACGAGACGGCCCAGGCCCACGGCCGGCTTACCGGCAAGGCCGAGAATGTACAGGTTACCGGCACCACGACCCACGTCAAGATAGACACGTACCTCTCGGCCGAGACCGACGACTTCATCTTCGAGGAAATCTTCTTCTCGGGCACGCTGCGGAGCTCTGGCCTGCAGTATTATGGCGACAGCTACATTAAGATATACAACAATACCGACCACGTGCTGTACGCTGACGGGCTGGCGTTCTGCGAGAGCAAGTTCAAGTCTACCCAGTACTTTGAGTACAGCCCCGACATACGTAAGGACACCATGAGCGTGTGGTCGCTCTACGTCATTCCCGGTTCGGGCCACGACCATCCCGTTCAGCCCGGCCACTCGCTCATCATCTGCGATACCGGTATCGACCACCGCACGGCCAACCCCAACTCCTTTGACCTGAGTGCGGCCGACTGGGAGTGGTACGACGTGTCTACACGGCCCGACCACATGGACATAGACAGCGAGACCGTGCCCAATCTGGACAAGTGGTACTGCTATACGCTGTCGTTCTATGTACTGCACAACCGCGGCTTTACCTCGTTTGCCCTGGCCCGCATACCCATTGACAAGCTCCAGTATCTCCGCGACTACAAGTACACCTACAAGTACACCATGTATCTGCCTGCCGGCACCTTCCCCATGGAGCAAGATGCCTACAAGATACCTAACTCGTGGATAGTAGACGGCGTAAACTGCAGTATAGAGGCCAAGCGGCTGTGGAACATCCTGCCCCCGTCCATCGATGCCGGTTGGACTCACTGCGGCAAGA
This sequence comes from uncultured Prevotella sp., assembly GCA_934204655.1. Classification (GTDB taxonomy): domain Bacteria; phylum Bacteroidota; class Bacteroidia; order Bacteroidales; family Bacteroidaceae; genus Prevotella. Next base: position 7,013 of record CAKPZJ010000002.1, read on the forward strand.
TAGACAAGGACGAGACCCGCTACTTCCGGAGCGTGCGCCGCAAGCTCCAGTACCTCAACGCCGACGGTACCATGCACCTACAGGACACCAATAACTCGACCGAGGACTTCAACACCGAGTGCATACCGTCTATCATAGAGGCTCAGCACACGGCCATCGATGCCCAGGGCACCCGGGCCACCACCGAGACTTACGACGGCGTGGTTCCTAAAAAGTAGATAGTCGATGAACAGAATTCTAATGACCCTCATTACTGCGCTGGCGACGGCCTCTACCGCGCTGGCGACGGCTCCCAGCTCGCTAAAGACGGCTCCGGGCTATCAGGCCGATACCACGGCAGCCCGCCACACGGCTGTGCCACACGCTGCCACCCTGGCCGACCGTATGGCCGAAGCCTACGCCCCCTCGGCAGCCCTGGCTGCTCCCCTGTATGCCAATCCCGCCATGCAGCGCTACCACTATGCCCACTCGCTCAACACCCTGCGGGCCGGCATAGACTATGGCCATGCCTCCCAGCCCGTGCGCCTGGAGCAGGGCTCGGGCCACAGCATGGGCTATGGTGCCATCGATGCCTATATCCATAAGGGACGGGCCACCCTGTGGGGTGCCGCCTCGTACCGCAACGGTACCGCGCGCCACATACAGTACAGCGAGACGTCAGACTACGACCTGCTCTACCCCTACCTCATGGCCGACACCGTGGGCGGCAACTCGCACCGCGAACATTACCACTTCATGGGCGGTTTCTCTTATCCCGTGGGGCGCTGGAACATCGCTGCCGAGGGCCAGTACACCGCCCTGATGGAGTATCGTACCCGCGACCCTCGCCCCAAGAACCTTACCGGCGACCTGAGCGGCAAGCTTGGTATCTCGTACGCCACGGGCCGCCACGTCATAGGCGGTGCGCTCACTGCCCGCCGCTACAAGCAGACCAATGAGCTCAAGCTGTACAACGAGGTGAGCGTGCCCACCATCTACCACCTCACCGGGCTGGGCAGCGACTATTACCGTTTTCGCGGTGTCAACACCTCGACCTACTATAAGGGCCACGCCGTGGGCGGCATGCTGAGCTATCTGTACCGCGGAACCCGCGCGGAGGGTACAGAGGTAGCACCCGCTCCCGCTGCCTTTGCCCATGTGGGCTACGAGATGACCGAGATAAGCAAGATAATATCCTCGCTCAACGAGCTGCCCATGGCCACGCTGCGCCGGCATGTACAGACGGCCGCGGCGGGCTGGTCCACACTGATGGGTGCCCATACGGTGGGCTTTAAGGTCAGCGAGGAGTGGCAGCGCCGCCAGGGATTCGAGCACATCTTCGGCACGGCCCAGGACAACATCTATCCCCAGATAGCCACGGCCGAACAGTACAGGCTCACCACCCTGTGCGTGGGTGCCCAGGGACTGTGGCAGCGCGCCCTGCACACCTCGGGCTGTCGGGGTTACTATGCCCTGCAGCCCAGCGTGTACTATCACCATTACAATGAGCAGACGGCCGAACCCGCGCGGCAGCTCCTTGCCTCGGGCTGGACATCGGCTCTCACGGCCCGGCTCCTGTCGGGGTGGGGCAGGGTGCTTACCCATCTGCAGCTGACGGGCGCGTACACGGCCGCGTCAACGGCCAGTCTTACGGGCGTAAGCGGTGCCATGGCCGAACCCGTCAGACACTTCTACGGCGTACTGGCCCACGATGCCTGGCATACTGGTGCTGAGGCCGAGGTGGCCTATCGGGCCGACAGCCGCTGGTTTCCTTTCCTCCGGGCCCACTGGGACTATGCCCGCTATGCCCAGGGCCAGCACGGCCAGGTGCTCACGGTGAGCGCGGGCATCCATTTCTGATAAGACAATAACTATTATAATAACAGTAAAAACAGTATTGAGTATGAAGAAAATTACACTCCTTCTGGCCGCGTTCCTCACGCTGGCCACTGCCACACAGGCAGACGCACAGGCCCCACTGACATTCAACTGGGCCCACTCTGTTGACGGTGCCACAACGGCTGGCGATAATATCATCGGCATGGCCAAGTCGGCCGGTGGAGACTACTACGTGGCTACATCTTGGGGCACCAACTCGGGCACCCAGCAGACCAACCTGTGGTTTGACCAGGAACTGGTTAACGGTGCCGACGGTGCTGCCATTGTGGGTAGCCCTTATACAGGTAATAGTAACAATGGCAATGTGTTCCTGCAGCGCGTTACCAACACCGGTTCGGTGGTGTGGAGCAGCTATACACGCAAGGGCGATATGGTGGTAGGCAAGTCGCACGTGGTGGCTACCAAGGACGGAGGCATGGTGGCCGTGCTCAAGACCCGCGCCTGGGTGGCCGAGGCAGGATATGACAACCTGGTAGAGTACGTAGACCCCACCGGGCACGTTACCACCATCAAGGACATGGGCAACGTGTCGGGCGAGTACCGCTATATAGTCCTGAAGATAGACGAGAACGGCAAGCTGGACTGGTCGCGCCTGGTGGCAGGCAAGGTTGAGGAGCGCAAGTCGGCTCTCACTAAAGACAACATGTCTATCTACGGTGTGGCTGTCGACGAGAGCGGCAATATCTACCTCACGGGCAACTTCAGAACCTCGCTGTACTTCAAGAAGACCGACGGTACCGTGGTAACCCTTACCGCCAAGAACTCTACCGCATGGAATGGCGACTCGCAGGGCGTGGTGGGCGACCTGTTCTTAGCTAAGCTGGACAAGGATGGTTACTATACTGCCAGCCTGACGGCCGAGGGCATAGCCACCAGCGCCTTCCTGGACAAGGTGGTTTACGCTGATGGCAAGTTGTACTTCGACGGACGTGTATGTGGTAAGGATGGCAACGAGGTAACGCTGGGTGGCAAGGCCATCACGGCCACTGCCGACTGTGAGAACCTCATCCTGGGCTCGGTTAACGCCACCGACCTGTCGGTTAACTACGTGAAGACCATAGTGCCCGTCGGTGCTAAGCGCACCATACAGAATAATGGTGCCCAGTACATCAATGGTTACGTGTACTTTACCGGCTCGTCGATGGGTGGCCTCACGGACATCTACGAAAACACTAAGGGGATGCACAAAGCCTACATTCTGAAAGTAGACCCTGCTACGGGCGACGTGGTTAAGGGCGTGGCCCGTGTAGAGGGCGGCATCAGTAAGTTCTATGGTCTCTATGCCAACGGCTCAGCGATGTATGCTTTCGGTTACGACTTCAGTGCCGGTGCCCTGCTGGTTCCGGTCGATGCCTCGACGCTGGCTTTGGGCACAGCCATCACCGTGTGCAAGTACGGTACCGTGGCTGCCTGCGCCGCGCCTGTCTCTGACGGCGAGAATGTAGTACTGGCTAACCGCGGACGCCAGTCGGCCACATTCTATGGTACCGATACCGCTTTCAGCAACCTCAAGAACTGGGGCACGGTGTACTATAGTTTCAAAGTGGCCGCCAATACGGTGGGCATCAGCAGCGCCACAGCCACGGCAGCTGCCGGACAGTACGACGTGTACACCCTGGACGGTGCGCTGGTCAAGACGGCCAAGACCTACGATGAGGCTGTACGCGGACTGGCCGCCGGTGTGTATGTCATCGGCGACAAAAAGGTAACTATTGACTAAGACTATAACGATAATGTGTATGAAGAAGCAACTCTCAGCGCTGTTCCTTCTTGCCCTGTTGCTTCCTGCTTCGCTGTCGGCTCAGACCGTGAAGCAGGATGCTTCTGTTCGTACCGGCAAGCTGAAGAACGGACTTACTTACTACATCCGCCACAATGCCAAGGAGGCCGGCCTGGCCGACTTCTACATCGCCCAGCGTGTGGGTAGCATCCTCGAAGAGCCGCGCCAGCGTGGCCTGGCCCACTTCTTGGAGCACATGGCATTTAATGGCACCAAGCACTTCCCCGGCAAGGGCCGCCAGTTGGGCATAGTGCCCTGGTGCGAGTCTATCGGGGTCAAGTTTGGGGCCAACCTCAACGCCTATACCTCGGTCGACCAGACCGTGTACCACATAGGGGCTGCCCCCATCCGCCGCGAGGGCATCGTAGACTCCTGCCTGCTCGTTCTCAACGACTGGAGCCACTATATACTGCTTGAAGACGGCGAGATAGACAAGGAACGTGGCGTTATCCATGAGGAGTGGCGCAACCGCCGCTCGGGCATGGCCATGCAGCGGCTTATGGAGAACGTCATGCCGCGTATCTACCGTGGCACCAAGTACGAGGACTGCATGCCCATCGGCAATATGGACATCGTGGACCACTTCGCTTATCAGGACTTGCGCGACTACTATCACAAGTGGTACCGCCCTGACCTGCAGGCCATTGTGGTGGTCGGCGACTTCGACGTAGACCGCATGGAGGCCAAGGTGAAGCGGCTGTTCGGCAAGATACCTGCGGCCAAGAACCCGGCCGAGCGTGTCTACTATCCGGTTAACGACAACGGCGACCGCATGATAGTGGCCATTGAGAAAGATAAGGAGCAGCCCATCGTGCTGGGGCATCTCTATATGAAGCGGGCGGCTACGCCCGACGCTGAGAAGAACTCCGTGGCCTATCAGCGCGATGCCTATATAGGCGGACTGATAACCTATATGATGAACACCCGCCTGACGGAGCGGGCCAAGCAGACGGCCAACCCGCCCTATATGAGCGCTACGGTACGCGATGGCATGTTCTTCGTGTCGCGCACCAAGGATGCGTTCAGCCTGAGCATCAGCTGCAAGCAGGACAATATCCTGGGCGGTATAACGGCCGCTGTGGCCGAGGTAGAGCGGGCACGCCAGCATGGGTTTACGGCGGCCGAACTGGCCCGGGCCAAGGCGCTGTATCTGACAGCGGCCGAGCGCAAGGTAAAGATGGAGGGCGACCGCCGAAACAACTACTTTGTCAATCAGTGTGTAAACAATTTCCTGGAGGGAGAGCCCATCCTGTCGGCCGCAGAGTCGTGTGCGCTGGTTAAGGGCTTTGACGCTCAGGTGTCGCTCAGCGATGTAAACCGCGAGACGGCAGCCCTCATTACCGACACCAACCAGGTGTTTGTACTCTATGGCCCCGACAAGGCGGAGGTAACCCTGCCCACCGAGGAGGCCATCAGTACTGCCGTGGAGCAGGCTCAGCGCCAGCAGTACGAACCTTACCGCGAGGCCGAGGTGCCCACCACGCTGATAGACCAGCTGCCCAAACCGGGTACCATCGTGGCCGAGAAGCCCTATGGCAAGTTTGGCATGACGGAGATAACCCTGAGCAACGGGCTCAAGGTCTATGTGAAGCCTACCGACTATCAGGCCGACCAGGTAACACTCACCCTCAAGGCTGATGGTGGCACCTCGGTCTATACTGATGCTGATATATCCAACTTTTCGCTGCTTTCGAGCGCCATAACCGAGGCTGGCGTGGGTCGGTTTGATGCCGTGAGCCTGCGCAAGGCGCTTACAGGCAAGTCGGTCAAGGTGCAGCCGTCGGTGGGGCAGTCATCGCAGCAGATAGCAGGCACCTCGTCGGTACGTGACATGGAGACCATGCTGCAGCTTACCTATCTCTACTTCACGGCTCCGCGTCGCGACACGCTGGCCTGGGGCGGACTGATGAACCGCACATGTTCCTTCCTTACCAATCGTGATGCCAGTCCTAAGGTAGCTTACAACGACAGTCTTACGGCGGTGCTCTACGGTCACCATCCGCGCTTGGCGCCGGTTACCCGTAGCGTGGTGGACCGGGCCGACTACGACCGCATCCTGCAGATGTATCGTGAGCGCTTCTCTGATGCCTCTAACTTCAAGGCTGTTATCATCGGGCGGGTCGATATGGACCGTCTACGCCCACTGCTGTGCCAGTACTTAGGCTCGCTGCCTGCTACCCACCGTGGGGAGAAGACATGTCGTGAGCGGTTGCCCCAGATGGTGAAGGCCAATGAGGTGGTGCGCTTCAGCAAGAAGATGGCCACGCCGCTGGCCAACGTGAGCATATTCTATACGGCCGACGTGGACTTCTCGCCGCGTACCGACCTGACGCTCGACATGCTGCAGCGCTGTCTGCAGATAGCCTATACCGACTCGGTGCGCGAGGAGAAGGGTGGCACTTACGGTGTCAGCGTGAGCTTCGACCTCGAGAAGGACGATCGTCCTAACGCCCTGCTGCGTATCTCGTACAAGGCCGACCCCAATCGTTATGCCGAGCTCAACCCGATAGTCTATCGGCAGATAGAACACATGGCCCAGCAGGGCCCGCAGGCCTCCAGCTTAGACAAAGTAAAGCGCTATCTGAAGAAACAGTATGCCCAGATGGCCATTACCAACGACTACTGGAGCTATGTCATCTGGCACCAACTGGAAGATGATGCCGACTTTGACCAGGGCTACTGCCAGCTGGTAGACAGCATCTCGGCCGAGGACATAAGCCGGATGGCGCAGACGCTGCTACGCCAGAACCACCGTGTAGAGGTAACGATGCTCTCCGAGTAGGCATCGCGGACCATACAGACCATACAAGAACAGGCTCTGCAGTCATTATAGACTGCAGAGCCTGCTCTCTTTATAGATGTAATGGGGGCAACGGCCCTTACACGGACTGTCGCTAAGATGCTCGTAGAGCCTTGGCCATTAATAGAAGCCTTGTTTTACATCGCCATTAGCATCGACGACATATTTTTCTGATAGCCAATTGCTCAGTAGGTTTACTCTTTCTGGTATGTATTCACCCTTTAGGTTATACGTTGCGACGCTGCCAGAATGTTCTTTGCTGACAACCGTCTGCCCATGCTTGTTGAGCGCTTTGTAGGTATAATTAATATCGGTAAGTAGAGTGTACTTTCGGTTGGGGTCTATGCCTGGCTTGGGGGTAAGGGACACGGTGTGTATAAAGGTGGCAGGCACCTGGCGGGCGTGTACCGTCCGGGTCCAGTTACTTGAGGTCACTGTCTCGGTAGCGCCCATGTCGGAGCCGTCGGTATAGGTAATACTGATGTTGTAGGCGGCCAGCATATCGGCATTGAACACCAGGGTATAGGTAAAGTCGACACTGGTAACTACGCGGTCTGTTACGGGCTTGTCATCGGGCTCGTCAGAACTGCTGCAAGAGCTGGTTACGAGAGGTGTGGCAATGGCGCACACGATGGTTGCCATGATGATGGCAATGTTCTTGATTTTCATATTCTTATTTGTTAATGTATAGTCTGGCCAAAGGGGTAGGTGCGAGGGTCGCAAAGTGCTTGGTAGCCGGGCGGGCTGTATAGCCGGGTGCAAAGGTAGTGAGAAAATGTGAAGAAACGTTACAAATACAGTTGAAAAGTGCCTTTGTGGCTGCTAACGTATCTGTAGCGGTGGGTATGGTCGTTGTGGGTATCTGGCTGATGGGCTGCCAATGGGTGGGGGCTATGACCATCGGGGCGGATGTATTGAGGGGCTGTGTGTCAGAGCTTGTAGTAAGCGCTGGGGGTCATGCGGGCCACGCGGCGGAAGCAACGGTTGAACGCGGCCTGTGAACTGAAACCGCAGGCGGTAGCTACGCTGGCCATGGAGGGCTTCTGGCCCCGCTGCTTCATCTCGTCGATGGTGCGGCAGGCCTCCTTGATGTGCAGTTCGTTAACATAGTCGTAGAAGGTGGCACCCACATAGTTGTTGAGATAACACGACAGGTAGCTCTTGTTGGTGCCTATGGCCCGGCAGATGTCGTCGAGCGTGAGGGCAGGCTTCAGGTACAGTTTGTCGGTGGCCATGCAGCGGTCAAAGCGCTCTCCGATAGACCGGGCCATGTCCTTGTCTATCACCACACGGGCCGTGGCTGGTGGGTCGTCCTTGGTGTATATCTCCTCGGCCTTATGCAGATGGTTGCTCAGCGTGGCGGCTCGCTCTGGGCTTACGATGTACAGCACATGGTGGCGCTCGGCGTAGGCTATCATAATGCTCCACAGGATAATGGTACCTATGTTGTAGATGGCATCGCTCAGCCAGGTGTCAATGGTCGACGTGACGATATACAGAAACGTGATGGCGAAGCAGAGAATGGCCGATACGCCCACCCAGTGTACGTTGAGGTGCTCGGTGTTAGAGTAGTGGCTCGCCAGAAACTGCTGCCGGTGGGCCGTGTAGGTCAATACCATCACAATGGTGGTAAGCGACAGCGCAAAGGCCACTGCCAGGGCTGACCAGACCACGGCGTTACACGGGAAGTAGATGTATAGGAGGATGAAGACTGCCTGGGGGATGAGGCCAAGGTACATGTAGCGCCACGTGTTGGTACAGGGGCGGGTGGCGTTGATAAAGAACGGACTTATCATGGACACGCTGGTCAGGTCGATAATGGTTAGAAGTGCGCCCAGTCCCGGCTGGTTCTTCAGAGAGGTTACCAGCAGTATGGAGTCCTTGATATTGATGAGTGTAAACCATAGAAGGGCTACCAGCAATGGACGCATGATACGGCTGTAGTGGCGCATCATGAAAATGCGGATGGTGAGCAGGATGAAAAACAGGGTCGCTGCTCCCCGGGCATAATGTGATAATGCTTCGAATGTGTCCATTACTTACGGTTCCTTCTATTAGAAATATGGCGTAGGCTCTTTCGGGTGTGCTGCTTGGTGCATGGGCACCGCTCAGAGCTCTGGTTTAGCGTCAGAGTGTTATCCTCCTATCATAAATCAGTACAAAGGTACACAAATTCATCAACAGAAAAGTCGCAATGGGGAGGGTATTTGGTCATATTGACAACTTTTAGTGCCAAAATTGCTGTATCGTGAAAAATAATGGTCAAAAATCAAAGCACGGTGTCATTCTTTATAGTTCTGTCGGTTGTGCTTAAAGTGATAGGGATGAGCACGGGGAGTGCGGTGGGTATAGTGGTAGCAGCGTCCGCTGCAAATGCTATCTGAAAAAGGGAGCACCCCTGCAGTGGGGCGCTCCCTTAGGATGGTGGTGACGGCCACGCTGACAGCCGTGATGGCGGGGTGGCGGGCCGGAATGGTCTTACTCTTTGCCGGCGAGTGGGGCAGCCTGGGTGTAGACGCGGGCGCCAAGCTCCTTGTCAAGCATGTACAGGCCGTAGCCGTTGTCCTTAATCATACGGATGTTGTCAATGATGGTCTTGGCGTTGTCCTCCTCCTCGACCTGCTCGTCAATAAACCACTTGAGCATGCTCTGGGTGGCGAAGTCGTTCTCCTGAGTGGCCAGGGCGTAGAGGTTGTTGATGAGGGCTGTAACCTTCTGCTCGTGAGCCAGTGTGCTCTCGTAGACATCGAGCATGGAGTCCCAGGAAGTGGGTACGGCGTCGATGGCCGACAGCGTTACCACGCCATCGCGCGACACTACGTAGTTATAGAATATCTTGGCGTGGTCCTGTTCCTCCCGGAACTGAACCTCGAACCACTTGGCCATGCCCTGCTGGCCCTGTGCGTGGCAGTAGGCGGCCATGGAAAGATACAGGTAAGCCGACCAAAGTTCGGCGTTGATTTGGGCATTGATAGCCTCTTCGATTTTCTTGTTCAGCATAGTCATTTATTTGTTAAGAGTTACTATTCGTGCGTGGGCGTGGGCTCCGGATAGTGCCAGGGGTGCCGCCTATCTTATGCAAAGATAGTGCAAACCGAGTGGCATGAGCTTGCTCAGATGCCAGAGGTGTAGCCTATCTTGTGCAAAGATAGTGCAAGCCGAGTGGCATGAGCTTGCTCAGATGCCAGAGGTGTAGCCTATCTTATGCAAAGGTACAAAATTAGGGAATAGGTAACTGATTTTTTTCCCGAAAATTTCACCTATTATTATATATAGGCCCGTTGTGGGTGGGGAGGGGGTTACGGAATGGGGTGGGGTGACAAGAAAAAGAGGGGCTGTAACAGGGGTATGCCCTGTTACAGCCTATAGTATGCCTGGGGCTTCACCTGTGGTTAGGCGTATGCCTCTTACGTACAGCTCCTCGCCCTTGGCCTTGTTCTTCTCGGCATAGCCATGCTCGTCCTCGTCGACCACGCGCAGCACGCGGTGCTTGGTGGCATAGATAAACATGACTATCCAGATGGTAACCGATACGAGGTTGTATATCAGGTCGCTCACCCACGTTACCTGGCCCAGTGCCAGGGTGTAGATGGCCAGCAGGGCGGCGTAGATGGAGGCTATGACGGCAGCCCAGTGGGTGCGCAGGTTCTCAGTGTGCGAATAGCGTGCGTTGATAAAGTGTTGGTGGCGTATGGTCGATACGGTAGTGACACCTACGGTAATCAGGGCAAGGGTGATGGCCAGCGCGTGGGCACCCACTACGACGGTTATACAAATATTGAAGTTTTTCGCATAAAGTTATGTTTTTAGTACTTTTGTAGCCTTTTTCGTAGGTTCGGAGGTCAAAAAACGGGGTAAAATACCTCCCCCCCGGTGCTTACACTTGAACTTAGAAAAATGATACGGGCCATCAGTCCGTCAAAAATGAGGGTTGCTACACCCTCCGTAGCTCCCTCTCCCTCGCGCGCGTATATATAATAAGGTGGGGAGGTGGCCCCCAAGCCCTCTAAGGGGGTGTGGATTAACAACGCAAATAATGGGCAATAATATGATAATGGGAGTAACGGCCTGTATAACCATGGGTGCGGCCATGTGGGTGGTGGGCAATCCTGTGTGGACAACGCACAATCTTGTATGGGTAATGTGTTGCACCCTATGGGCCACGCACGCTGGTTGTGGAGCTATCTATTTCTGACCCGAAATAGTTGCGAATATTTCAGAAGTGGTCGCGCGAAAATGAAAAGGACGACCTCGGCACAGAAAAGTAAAAAAGTAAAAGAGTAAAAAGGTAAAAAGCACCGCTGAAGACTGCCACGGGCAAACCAATGTCCGTCGCGTGAAACGAAAAGACCGACCTTTAGCTTTCTAATGACGGTTCCCAGTTCGCTAAAGAGGGCTCCGGGAAACGAAAAGACTGGTCTCCGCGGAGAAAACTAAAAGCGTAACGAGATAAAAGAGTAAGAAGGGCAGCGGGGTGCCCATTGGGACAAATGAAATGGGCAATAACGGCTCCCGTACTTGCCATCTCTCATTCTCCTTGTGGTGCTATAACTTATCCCTTAAGGGCTTGGACACTGCCATTAGCTGCGATTTCCACCTTGGGGGGAGTTAGGGGGGCTCCTGTGTTAGTAGATACAATAAGCCCATTGGCAGAGGCTGTGGCCTCGGTACCAATGGGCTTAGTAGAGGGTTTAGAATTTTGCCATTTTGATGGCGTCAATGGCACACTCGCTGCCTTTGTTGCCATACTTGCCACCGCAGCGATCCTTGGCTTGCTCCAGGTCGTTGGTGGTGAGCAGTCCATAGATGACGGGGATGTTCTGGTTGGCGTTGAGACGGGCTATGCCGTAGGTAACGCCCTGGCAGATGTAGTCGAAGTGGGGCGTCTCGCCGCGGATGACGCTTCCTAAGATGATGACGGCATCGAAGCCATCGTTCTTAGTCATCTGCTGTGCCCCGTAGATAAGCTCGAAACTACCGGGAACGGTCTTCACGTGTATGTTCTCGGGCAGGGTGCCGTACTTCTCAAGCGTGGTGACAGCCCCGTTAAGCAGTGCGTCGGTAATCTCCTTGTTCCACTCGGCCACGACTATTCCGAAGCACATGTTGCTGGCATCGGGCACGTTGGCGATGTCCTCGTCTGACAGGTGGTGTAGTGCGGTAGCCATGATTACTTGTCCTGAGCGCGTTCGATGTACTTATCTATCTCCTGGCTCTGTACCAGCTGCGAAGCCACGTACTTCTCCTTGATGTCCTTGTACATCTCCAGGGCCTCGTCGGCCTTGCCCTGGCTCTCTACGATTTCGGCGGCCTGCAGCATGAATACTGGCGAGAGGCTGTTGTTAACTCCGTTGTGTCCCTCGGCATCGGCCTTCTTTGCAGCCTTCTTCAGGTAGGTTACAGCCTTGTCCAGCTGGTTCACGTGAGCGTATGCGTTGCCCAAGGCGGCCAGCGCGGCGGGACTTACGAGGGCATCGTCAGAGGTAGAGTAGTTGTCCAGGTACTCTACGGCCTTGTCCCACTTGTTCAGGTTGGCAAAGCAGAGGCCAGCGTACAGGTTGGCCAGGTTGGCAGCGTCGGTGCCGCTGTAGTCAGAGGCTATGCGCACAAAGCCAGTGGTTGTGGAGCCGTCGCCGTTGAGCGCCTTGTCAAAAATCTCCTGATCGAAATACTGGGTGGCCATGGCCAGGGCTGTGCTGGCCTTCTCCTCGCGGGGCTGGCCGATGAAATATTTGTAGCAGAATACTCCTACTAATATAGCAACGATGGCGGTGGAGATAATGATAATGGGCTTCTTGTTCTTGGTGATAAAAGCCTCAGAAGTGGTAAGCACGTCGGTTGCGGGTGCCTGTTCTTTTTTGTTTGTCATTTTATTTTATTTTTTTGTTTTATGCTTGGTGCCGACCACACACGTCTCTGCTGCTGTGGGAGCCGTGTATAATCATCGCAAAATTACTGAAATATTCTCAGATATTAAAATTAATTGGCTGATTTTTTCGTTTTGACTGATAAATAGCGTAACTTTGCATCGCTCATGCAGTTGCGCCCACAGCGCGAGCCGTGGGTACCATAGCTATGTTTCTGAATAAGATATCCATTATAAACTATAAGAACATACGGGAGGCCGCCATCGAGCTGTCGCCCCGTATTAACTGTCTGATAGGGCAGAACGGCGAGGGCAAGACCAACTTCCTGGACGCTGTCTACTATCTCTCGTTCTGCCGGAGTGCCTTTACGTCCATCGATTCGCAGCTTATCACACACGGCCAGGACTTCTTTGTGCTCGAGGGCGACTACACTACCGACCAGGGAGATCCCATCAACATATACTGTGGTATGAAGCGCGGTGTAAAGAAGCGTTTCAAGCGCGACAAGAAGGACTATAAGCGGCTGGCGCAGCATATAGGGCTGATACCGCTTATCTTTGTGTCGCCGGCCGACACCGCCCTCATAGCCGGGGGCAGCGAGGAGCGCCGGCGGCTCATGGATATGGTGATATGTCAGTACGATGTGGCTTACGCTGAGGCGCTGATGCGCTGCAACAAGGCCCTTCAGCAGCGCAATGCCCTGTTGAAGATGGAGGAGGAGCCTGACCCGGCCCTGATGGATATCTGGGAGGAGGAGATGGCTACCCAGGGCGAGCTGATATACCGCAAGCGCGATGAGTTTGTACGCGCGCTGATGCCTGTGTTCCAAGATATTTATCAGACCATAGCCGAGAACAAGGAGGAGGTGGCTCTGCGCTATGTATCGCACTGCCAGCGCGGGCCGCTGATAGACGTGATACGCCGCGACAGGGCCAAGGACCGCGCCGTGGGCTACTCGCTGCACGGGGTGCATCGCGATGACCTGGAAATGATGCTCGGTGAGTATCTGATGAAACGCGAGGGAAGTCAGGGGCAGAACAAGACGTTCGTACTGGCCCTCAAGTTGGCCCAGTTCGATTTTCTGAAGCGCACGGTGTCGGCTTCGGTGCCCCTGCTGTTGCTCGATGACATCTTTGACAAGCTCGATGCGCGCCGCGTGGAGCAGATAGTCAGGCTGGTGTCGGCCGACAGCTTCGGGCAGATACTGATTACCGATACCAACCGCGACCACCTGGACCGTATCCTGCAGCACAGCGCGCTGGACTACAGGCTCTTCGAGGTTAGTGACGGTGAGATAACACAGCGCAGGGAGGGCGGCCATGTTCAAGCGTGACGTGAAGAATATAACGGACCTGTTGAACCAGTTCCTGCGTACCCAGGGACTGGAGACGCCCCTCTTGCAGCGCCGGGTGATAGAGGCGTGGGACGAGGTGGTGGGTCCCACGGTGGCCCGGTACACGGGCGATAAGTTTATAAAGAACCAGACGCTCTTCGTGAAAATCATTAATCCCGCCCTGAGGCAAGACCTGTCCATGATGAGGGCTCGCCTGGTTCAGCAACTCAACGGCAGGGTGGGGGCCATGGTCATAGCCGACGTGCGTATCTACTGACCCGTCGGGCGGGATGGTCAGGGGCGCGCCTACAGCACCTCGTCCATGGCTATGTCGGTCGGCTCGGTGGGCACCGACGGTACTTTCTGAAAATCAAAACACATTCCTATCTTATAGCAGTGGCTCAGGCGCGGCAGCAGTCGGTCGTAGTAGCCCTTGCCACGTCCTAAGCGGTGGCCCCAGGCGTCGAACGCCATGCCGGGCACCACCGCCAGGTCTATATGGTCGTAGTCGGTAACGAGTTGACCAACAGGCTCCATGATGCCAAAGGCTCCGGGGCGCAGGTCGGCATCGCCTGTAAACAGGCGCAGCTCCATGGTGCCCTCGCCGGTAACCACGGGCAGCACCACGCAGTGTCCCCGCTGGCTGAGCAGGTACACGGCCCGGTGGGTGTCTACCTCGTCGGGCAGCGAGTAGTACAGCAGGAGGGTGGAGGCCTGCTCCACACGTGGGTGGGCCATCAGCCGCCGTATAACGGCAAGCGACAGTTCGCCCAGCTGCTGCTGGGAGAACTGCCGCTTACGGTCTCTTATTATTTTTCTTAACTCACTTTTAAGCATGGGCATGTCGGCGTGTGGCTGCCGATGACGGCGCGGGGTGCCGGGTGGGCGTCAGGCAGGCTATCTTCTTACCCTTGGCAGCGCGGGGCTTGCCGGCAGGCTTCTTGGGAAAAGCGGCATGCCGGGCGAAGACCCTGAGCGCAGCCGCGATGTTGTCGTCGTACAGGTTGAGGTACTCGTTCCACGCCTCCTCGTCCAACATATTATAGATAATACGGCTGTTGATGTACTGGTCGAGCAGTTTGTGCGAGCGGCGTATCATCAGGTTGCGGCGCTGCAGGCCGTTGCGGTCGGCGTAGGTGGCAAAGCGCTCTACGAGGTTCTGTTTCTTGAGATAGTTGTACAGTTCCAGCATGTCGTGATAGTTATTCAGCTTGAGACGGTTGTCGTCCGTGTAGCTGTAGGCAAACTGGAGGATGAGGCCGCTCATGGCAGCGCGCTTGTAGTACGAAGTCATGCCGAGGGTGTCCTCAGGAATGAAGATGTCGGGTGTGATACCGCCGCCGCCATAGACCGTGCGCCCGATACTGGTGTGGTAGGCAGGGCCGGAGTGCTTGATAGAATCCTGCGAGAAGTACTCGCCGTGTGTATAACGGTCTACCAGGTCCTGGGCGTAGAGCGACTCATCGCCCATGGTGTACGGTTTCTGTATGCAGCGGCCCGAGGGTGTGTAGTAGCGGGCCGTAGTGAGACGGATGATGCTTCCGTCGGGAAATTCCATTTGCTTCTGAACCAGGCCCTTACCAAATGAGCGGCGGCCGATGATGGTTCCGCGGTCATTGTCCTGTATGGCACCGGCAAAGATTTCGGACGACGAAGCCGAGCCCTCGTTTATCAACACCACTAACGGTATATCCTTGTAGCTTCCACGGCCATCAGACAGGTACTCATGGCGAGGCTGCTTACGGCCCTGTGTGTAAACGATGAGGCGGTTCTTAGGAAGAAACTCGTTGGCCATCTGGACAGCCGTCTCGAGGTAACCGCCCACGTTGTCACGCAGGTCAATGACGAGATTGCTAAAGCCGCTCTGCGAGAGCTTGGCCAGGGCGATGAGCAGTTCGGCATAGGTGGTCTCAGAGAACTTCTTTACACGTATGTAGCCCGTCTTGTCGTCCAGCATGTAGGCAGCCGAGATGCTCTTCTGCGGTATGTCGCCGCGGGTGATGGTAAAGAAGTGTACCTTGGGGCTTCCGTAGCGCACCACGCCTATCTTTACCTTGGTATCCTTGGGCCCCTTGAGTCTGTGCTTGGCCTCCTCCTCGGTAACCACCTTTCCGGTAAACGGCTTGCCGTCTACGCTTACTATCTTGTCGCCTGCCAGCACGCCAGCCTTCTCGGCGGGGCCGTTCTTGATGACGGCCTGTATGTGTATGGTGTCCTGGCGGATGGTAAACTCGACCCCTATGCCCGAGAACGACCCCTTGAGGTCGTCGGTGGCCATCTGGGCCTCCTTGGCGCTGATGTACACCGAGTGCGGATCCAGCTCGGAGAGTATCTGGGGTATGGCCTTGTCTACCAGCGAGTCTATATTGACCTCGTCAACGTACTGGTCGCTGATGATATGGAGCAGGTTGCTGAGGCGGTTGCTGCCGCTGTTGATGATATTGAGGCGGTTGCCCGAAAAGTGATTGGCATAGAAAGTGCCAATGACGATGCCGATGATGATACATACGGCCATCAGTAACGGGGTGTACCTATTGGGTTTGTTCTGGTTCATTTATCGTCGGGATTAAGATATACTACTTGGATGTGGGCACGCTTCAGAAGGTTGATACCGTCCTCGAGGCGGTACTTCTCGCCATAGACTACGCGCTTGATGCCGGCCTGGATGATGAGCTTGGCACACTCTATGCAGGGCGAGGCCGTGACGTAGAGCGTGGAGCCATCGCTGTTGTTAGAGCTGCGGGCCAGCTTGGTGATGGCGTTGGCCTCGGCGTGCAGCACGTAAGGCTTGGTGAGGTTATTCTCGTCCTCGCACACATTCTCGAACCCACTGGGCGTGCCATTGTAGCCATCGCTGATTATCATCTTGTCCTTGACCACCAGCGCGCCTACCTGCCGGCGCCGGCAGTACGAGTTCTCGGCCCATATCTGCGCCATGCGCAGGTACCGCAGGTCCAGGTGGTGCTGTTTCTCTTCTGTTGTCATGTTCATAGGTTATGGGGGTGCTTACGGTGGATGCCGTTGCGCTCTAAGAGGGCGTCGATGGTGGGCTCCTGACCGCGGAAACGTTTGTAAAGTGTCATGGGATGCTCTGTTCCTCCACGTGAAAGAATGTTGTCGCGGAAGCTCTGGGCGGTCTGGCGGTCAAAGATGCCGTTCTTCTTGAACACGCTGAAAGCGTCGGCATCGAGAACCTCGGCCCACTTGTAGCTGTAGTAACCGGCGGCGTAGCCTCCGGCCATGATATGCGAGAACTGTACGGTCATACAGGTATCGGGCAGCTGTGGGGTGACGATGGCCCGCTCCCAGGCGTGCTTCTCGAAGGGGATAATGTCGGCATCGAACTCCTTGCGCTGTGTGTAATAGGCCATGTCGAGCAGGCCGAAACTTACCTGGCGCAGGCAGTTGTAACCGGCCATGAAGTTGCGGCTCTCTACGATGCGGTTGATAAGGTCGTCGGGGATGGGCTCGCCCGTCTGGTAGTGTACGGCAAAGGTGCGGAGGAAGTCTTTCTCGACGGCGTAGTTCTCCATAAACTGCGAGGGGAGCTCGACAAAGTCCCACCAGACGTTGGTGCCCGAAAGACTCTGGAAACGGGTGTTGGCGAACATGCCATGGAGCGAGTGGCCGAACTCATGGAGGAACGTTTCGACCTCGCCAAGGGTGAGGAGGGCAGGGCGGTCGTCGGTGGGCTTAGTGAGGTTCATTACGAGGCTGACATGGGGACGCACGTTGTTACCTTGGCTGTCAATCCACTGGCCCTGGAACTCGGTCATCCATGCTCCACCCTGCTTGCCTTTGCGGGGATGGAAGTCGGCATAGAGGACAGCTAAGTAGCTGCCGTCGGCATCGAACACCTCGTAAGCCTTGACGTCGGGGTGATAGACAGGAATATCGCGGTTCTCCTTGAAGGTGATGCCGTACAGGCGGGTGGCCAGCCCGAAGACACCCCGGATAACGTTCTCGAGCTTGAAGTAAGGGCGGAGCATCTCAGCGTCCAGATTGTACTTCTCCATCTTGAGCTTGTGGGCGTAGTAAGAGAAGTCCCAGGGCTCAACCTGAAAGTCGGGGCCCTCCAGGCGGTGGGCGAGGGCCTCTATCTGAGCCACTTCGTCAAGGGCAGCGGGGCGGTAAGCCTCTATCAGGTCGTCGAGCAGGCGGTTCACGTTATGCACGTTGCTGGCCATGCGGTGTACGAGTACGTAGTCGGCATAGGTGTCGTAGCCTAATAGCTGGGCTATCTCGCGGCGCAGGTTGACCAGGCGACGGCAGATGGCTAAGTTGTTCTGGGCGTTGTCGTGGGTACACTCCGTGTTGCGGGCCATGTAGAGCTGACGGCGCAGGTCGCGGTTGTCAGCGTAGGTCATAAACGGCGAGTAGCTGGGAAAGTCGAGCGTGATGACCCAACCCTCCTTCTTGCGCTCGGCGGCAGCCTGGGCTGCTGCGGCGATGGCCGTCTGCGGAAGCCCGCTCAGCTGCTGCTCGTCGGTAAGGTGCAGTTCGAACGCCTTGTTCTCCTTGAGCAGGTTCTGCGAGAACTGGAGGGAGAGCAGGCTGGCCTCTTCGGTCAGCTTGCGCAGGCGTTCCTTGTCGCTGTCGCTGAGGAGAGCACCGCTGCGGACAAATCCGTCGTACGAGTTGTTAAGGAGCATGGTCTCCTCGGGGCTGAGGGGACGGTGGTGGTCATGGACACGCTTGATACGCTCAAAGAGGCGAGGGTTGAGGCTCACATCGTTGGCGTGCTGAGTAAGGATGGGGCTGAGTTTCTGTGCCAGGGCATCGAGGTCATCGTTAGTCTCGGCGCTGAGCATACACGAGAACACGTTGGAGACGCGGTCCAGCAGGTCGTAGTAGTGAGGGCCCTTGCTCAGGTCTACCCGGGCAAGCGTATTGTCAAAGGTAGGTTCGGCGGGGTCGTTGATGAGTTTGTCTATCGACTCGTTGTCGCGCCGTATGCCCTCCATGAACGCCTCCTCGTAGTCGGCGGTGGTGATACGGTCAAAAGGAACGGTGTCGTGGGGAGTGTTATAGGGCTCAAGGAAAGGGTTGGTGTGGCCCTGGTTCTCATTTATATTCTCATTCATACTGTTACGTAGTTAATATCTACTGCAAAAATAGTAAAAAACTGAGACACACAGCGGTTTGTGGCCGTTTTTAACGTATATTTTACTTCCTCAGCCGTGGCGCAGCTTTTCGAGCGCGCCGATGGTAAAGCCGCCGCGGTACAGACTGATGAGCTGTTCGGCCTGGAGCTGGTTGAGCGCCTGGGAAACCTGCAGGCGGCTACAGCCTACCTCATCGGCCAACTGGGTCATCCTAATGGCCACCCGCTTGGCCCCTGCGGGATACAGGCAGTGGGTCTCTACGAAGTGTATAATGCGCTGGCGCACAGTGGTGTAGGCTGGCCGCCAAGCCCAGGCCCTCTGCTTCTGTATGTGGGCCGACAGCAGGTTGATAAAGTTGAGCCTGAAGATGGTAAAGCAGTCCAGCAGCCGGTAAATCTCGTCCTTGTCAATGACAATGACCGAGCAGGGCGTGTGTGCCTGGTACGTGCTGCCGAAACGGGGCCGCAGGCCGAAGAGGCTGGAGGGCTCGAACAGCTGGGGCGACCGCACATCCTCGATGACCGAGTAGTCGCGGTCCGTGGACGAGGTGGTGATGGTGAGCTGGCCGTCGATGAGAAAGTAGAGGGCGGTACAGGCACGGCCGTCGGAGGCCACGACATCACCGGGGGCGTACTTGTGAAATCCCAGGCGGGTGTGAGCCACCAGCTGGCCGAGGTCGCCCTTGCTCATACCCTGGAAGAGGGCAAACTGCTGCAGCTTGTCGTAGATGTGCAGGGTAGCCACGGCGACGTGTCAGTTATTGGGTGATACTATTTTGTCGCGCATGGCGGGCGAGAACCACACCGCGTGACGGCCCCGGGCATCGGTATAGATGAAGTAGGCCATGAGCTCGGGGTGGCGGGCCAGCACCTGCTGTGCCCGGGTAAGCCCCATGACCATAAATGACGTGGCGTAGGCGTCGGCCATGGCACAGCTGTTGGTAAGAACCGTGGCCGAGAGAATACTGTGCTGCACGGGATAGCCCGTGTGGGGGTCTATGGTGTGGGCGTACTTTCGCCCGTTCTTATAGTAGAAGTTGCGGTAGTTGCCGCTGGTGGCCATGGCCTTGTCGGTAACGTTGACGATGGTCTGGATGTCCTGGTTCACGTTCAGGCTGTCGTCGGTGGGCTTGGTGACGCCTATGCGCCATGGGGTGCGCTTCTCGTTGATGCCACTGGTAACTATCTCGCCGCCAATCTCTATCATGAAGTTCTTGATGCCCGTCTGGCGCAGGTAGCGAGCCACCACGTCGCAGCCATATCCCTTGGCTATGGCGCTACAGTCGAGCATGGTGCGCGGGTCGGCCTTCTCTACGTGCCCGCCACGGAGCACCACCTTGTTATAGCCCACTATGGCGCGCAGGCTGTCTATGGCGTGGCGGGTGGGCGAGGTGCCCTGGCGGAAGCCGAAGCCCCAGGCGTTGACCAGTGGGGCCACGGTGATGTCGAAGGCCCCCTGGGTGTCGCGGGCCACGCGCTGGGCCAGGCTGAACACGTCGGTAAACAGGTCGTTGACCTCGACGGGCTCGTTGCGGTTCACCCGCGAGATGATGGAACGCGGGTTAAAGGGCGACAGCGAGTTGTCTACCTGTTGCAGCTGGGCCACGATGTCGGTCTGCAGGTCGTGGTCGTACTGGTATATTATATTATAGGTAGTACCGAAGATGACGCCCTGGTTGTGCTGATAGGGCATGGACTGCTGCTGGCGTACTATGACGATGGTGCCCACAGTGAGCAGCAGCAGGAAGAATATCTGCCAGTAAGGTGGGCGGCGGCGATGGATGTCGGTCATGGGCTTACAGTTCTAAAGTGACGTTGAATGTGGCGCCTAAGCGGGCTCCCCCCTCGCGGCCGTAGCCCGGCACGTACCAGGGCTTGCCTATGGCGGGGTCCGAGTTGGCCAGCCGGCGCTTATATCTGAATGACCAGCCCAGGCGCAGCGGCCCCCACAGGCGGGCATCGATGCCAGCTACAAACTCGAGCCAGTGGCAGCTGGCCTTGTTGCCAGTGGTGTTGATGTCCGAGGCATCACCCCATACGGGGTCAGAGATGCCGGTGCTGGTGAGGTCGTACCTGAACGACGAGAAGGCGTAGCGCCCACCCACGTACACGCGGTTAACGTCGTGCTTGTTCTTCATCACGTTGAAGTCTACGCCGATACGTGCGTAGGGAGCCGACGACTTGTAAGCCAGGTGGCTCGACACGTCCGAGGCGTCGGCTCGCCCGATGCCAACCTCAATCACGGGAAAGTAGCGGTCGCGCAGGTTGATGCGCGCGGCAGCCTCGTACTGGCCATAGTCGCCTAAGAGCATCTGGGCCATGCCCACCAGGTCGGCCGAGACGGCCACGCCACGGAAGATGGGTATGGTGTCGGCCTCGGTGAGCGCTGCCCGTCGGAGCTGCTGGCTCTTGGAGCCTTGGGCCGAGGCCATCAAGGGCAGCAGCGACAGCAGGCTAATCGCGGCGAGCCTTGAAATATATGAGTAAATGGGCTTTAGCTGCATCGTAAGTTACTTGTGGGTTCTGTATAGCAATCGAGTCTATGCGGTGGTGGGTGCTGCTGACACCGGTGAGGGTGTGAAACACGCTCGAGGCGCAGTCGACCGACTCGAAGTGGGGCTCATTGGTCTTGCTCACGGTTACCGTGTCCAGGGTGCGCGCGGCTCCCTGCGGACGGATGTCTATGTAGAACACATCCTGGGCATACTGATAGCTCAGTGGCAGGTTGAAGCTGTCAACCCCTAACGCTTTGTTGAGCAGCACGGTGTCGCTGCCAGCCGTGCGGGTGGTAGAGATGGTGAGCGTGTCGCCCAGGGTGGTGACGTCGCCGGCCAGGCGGTAGCGCGCGTAGACACTGTTGTTGAGCGGGCAGTCAATGGTGGTACACGACACGATGACTGCCAGCAGCGCCAGCAGTACGGTTATTTTCCGCATCGTATCTCCTCCTCTATCTGGTAGTCGTTGCGGTTGGGGTTAGAGCGGCTCACCAGGTCGCCGATGAAGCCGGCTAAGAACAGCTGGGTACCTATGAGCATGGCGGTGAGGAAGATGTAGAACCAGGCAGAGTCGGTAACCAGGTGGCCGTAGTTGCCGTGGCTCAGGTCGATGAGCTTGTCTACGCCCAGGGCCAGCAGGGCCAGGAAGCTGACGAAGAATACCAGGCTGCCGAGGAACCCGAACACGTGCATGGGCTTCTTGCCGAAGTTGGAGAGAAACCACAGCGTGAGCAGATCCAGGTAACCGTTGAAGAAACGGTTAAGGCCAAACTTGGACTTGCCGTACTTGCGGGCCTGGTGGTGTACTACCTTCTCGCCAATCTTGTCAAAGCCGGCGTTCTTGGCCAGGTAGGGTATGTAGCGGTGCATCTCGCCGTACACCTCGATATTCTTGACCACCTCGCGGCGGTAAGCCTTGAGCCCGCAGTTGAAGTCGTGCAGGTTATGCACACCGCTAATCTTGCGGGCGGTAGCGTTGAAGAGCTTGGTGGGGATAGTCTTGGACAGGGGGTCGTAGCGCTTCTTCTTGTAGCCCGACACCAGGTCGTAGCCGTCCTTGGTAATCATCTTGTAGAGTGCGGGAATCTCGTCGGGAGAGTCCTGGAGGTCGGCATCCATGGTGATAACCACGTCGCCCTGTACTTCGCGGAAGCCGCAGTACAGGGCCGGACTCTTGCCGTAGTTGCGGCGGAACTTGATGCCCCTTACGTGGTCCGACTGGCGGCTCAGGTCCTGGATAACCTGCCAGGAGTGGTCGGTGGAGCCGTCATTGACGAAGATAACCTCGTAACTGAAGTTGTTAGCCTCCATCATCCGCTTTATCCAGGCAAAGAGCTCGGGCAGCGACTCTTCCTCGTTATACAGTGGAATTACTACTGATATATCCATAATCGTTAATCTTAGTTTACTTGTTGACATTGGGGCGTGGCGTGCCCGTGCGCCTCATCACCGCGGCTATGGGTAGACTGATGATGGCGCCGATGAGCATGTTCTGGCCCATGAAGGTAAAGGGCAGGACGGACGCTGGGGTCTGGCGGATGGTCTGGAGCGCCTCGGTGAGTTCCTGCGTGGGCAGATGTTGCGCCCTGTACACCTGTATGACGGTGTTGCAGGCAGCGGTAATCATGGCCATAAAGGTGCCGTGGTCCAGGAACAGGAAGTAGAGCAACTGTATGGCGGCAAAGATGAGGCTGGCGTAGAAAAACACGTACCACAGGTAAGCGTAGGCCCGTCGCAGCGAGATGGCTCCGTCCAGGGCGTAGTCTCTGAATACCCTGAGCCGTGCGCAGGCCAGGAAAGGAGTGGCTATGGCCAGCATGGTGCCCCACATCGACTCAGGGAAGAGGATGATGGAACCAAAGCTGAGCGTCCAGAGCAGTGCCATGTATATGCCGTCAATTCGGGCGAAGGCCCGGAGCTGTATTAATGCATCTCTTAGTGTCATATAAGATGCAAAGTTAGTGCAAACCGAGTGAAATACAAAATAATTTGTTCGTTTTTATTTGCCCGGCACCGCCCGTGGCCCCTTTGGGGTCTGTGAAAGGGGAACGGGCAGGGGGAGGGGTGCCCTCTGGCATGAATAGTAAAAAGGTAAAAAGATAAAAGAGTAAAAAGGCAGGGATGGCGGTTACTCTGGTGGTGGCAGAAATGGCCACTCGAATCGTGGAGACCGACTATTACGATGCTGGGAGCCGTCATTAGCGCGCTAAAGGTCGGTCTTTAGAAACATGGAGGTCGGTCTTTTCATTTCTCGCGATGGACATTGGAACGATAAAGGCAGCCTTTAGCAGCGCTTTTTACTCTTTTATCTTTTTGCTTTTTTACATTTAAATGTCCAGGAGCTAAACGGACAGAGGGCGCCAGCCTTGCGGTGACGCCCTCTGTAAGAGTTATATGGTGTGGGGCCGTGGCCCCGATGGTTTATGCCAATGCTATCCACTCGTAAACCAGTGAGCATACACCGAAGAGCAGCACACCGGCGGTACATACGGCCAGGGCTAACTTGGTGCTGGCTGCACTCTTGAAGGTGGGCAGCGGGTGCTCGTTGGGCTTAATGTACATGGCCTTAACGATGAGCAGGTAGTAGTACAGGGATATCACCGTGTTGATAAGGGCGATGAATACTACTACGTAAGCCAGCGCGCCAGTGGTGGTGGCTATGTCGGCACCGTTGACGGCAGCCATGAACACGAAGAACTTAGAGAACATACCTGCGAACGGGGGAATACCACCCAGGGAGAACAGCGCTAACGTCATCAGGAACGCCAGGCGGGGATTACTCTGGTACAGGCCGTTGTAGCTCTCCATCTCTACGGTGCCATGGTTGTGCTCCTCGATAGACGAGATGATGGTGAACACGGCCATGTTGGCTACCACGTAGATGAGCACGTAGAAACTGAGCGCGTAGACGCTGGTGGCCTGGTTGCCCACGATGGCCAGCACGATGTAGCCGGCCTGCGAGATAGAACTGAAGGCCATGAAGCGCTTCAGGTCGGTCTGGTGGATGGCAAAGAGGTTGGCCACGGTGATAGAGAGTACTATCACGATGTAGAGCATGTACTGCCAGTACTCTACCATGGGCGCGAACACCTTCATGAGGATGGCGCACAGCGTGAAGGCGGCGGCACCCTTAGAGATGACCGACAGGTAGCCCGTAACGGTGGTGGGGGCTCCCTGGTAGGTATCGGCTGTCCAGAAGTGGAACGGCACGAGCGAAATCTTGAAGCCCAGGCCACTGAAGAAGAACACCATACCTACGATGGTAAGTGGCGTAACCGAAATCTTGGTAGCCACGTCGTCAAAGTAGAGGGTGCCCACGGCGGCATATAGCAGACTGATACCGAAGAGCATCACACCGCTTGAGAAGGTGGCGGTCAGGATAAACTTGGCACCGGCTTCAGCCGAGTTGTGGCGGTACTTGTCGAGCGCCACTAAGCAGGCCATGGGTACCGAGGCCATCTCGAGGCCTAAGAAGAACAGCAGGAAGTGGTTGGCACTTACCATCATATTCATACCGAGCAGGGTAGAGAGGATGAGCACGTAGAATTCGCCCTCCTTGAAGAACGTGTCGGGGCGGTTGAGCCACTCGCGGGCCTGAATGAGTACTATCAGGGTACCAAAGGCCAGGATAGACTTGATGATGCCTACCGATGGGGTGGTAAGGTACATGCCGCCAAAGGCGGTGGCGGTCTCTACGGGTGCTATGTTAAGCAGCAGGTGAACCAGCACGAGCACGCATACCAGCGGGTTGAACCAGGCGCGTGGGTTCTTGAACTCGGTGCCGGGAGCGACGGCGGGCACGGCCACGCGGGGAGCCGTACAGAAGTCTGCAATGAAGACGATGACCAGTACAGCCATCAGGCTGACCTCCGGTATCATATTTAAAAACTGACTATAATCTATATTCATTTTTCTCTAATATCGTTGTATCGTTAAACATTACAGTTGGGCTATCGCGGTGAAGTTGCCGATGTGCTGGATGATGGGGCCCACGGCGTCGTAGATAATCTCCTGTGCCCAGAAGGGGGCTGTACCCAGTCCGGCCACGCAGAAGATGAGGCCGCCCACGGCTAAGCGCTCGTCCCAAGTGGCATCCTTGAGCTTGAGGAACTCTGGGTTAGGTATCTTCTGGAACAGTATCTTGCCCACGACACGCAGGATGTACACAGCCGTAATGACGATAGACGTACAGGCTATGATGGTACATGCGCGGTGGAAGGTATCAGCGTTCTCGAACGAGCCGATGAAGATACTCATCTCGGCTACGAAACCAGAGAAGCCCGGCAGACCTAAGTTGGCCAGACCGGCCACCACATACGATACGGCTAAGAAGGGCACTACCTTCATCAGACCACCTAAGTAACGCACGTCGCGCGTGCCGGCACGGTGGTATATCATACCGATAACGGCGAAGAAGAGGGCGGTCATCAGACCATGTGAAAGCATCTGAATGACGGCACCGGTGATGGCCGTCTGAGTTACCATGCACAGGGCGAAGAGCACCATGCCGCAGTGTGAAACCGAGCTATAGGCATTGATGTACTTCAGGTCGGTCTGTACACAGGCCGAGAGGGCTCCGTAGACCACCGAGATGGTGGTGAGTATCAGAAATACGGGTGCCCAGGTGTCCAGAGCCTCGGGCATCAGGTACATGGCTATGCGGAAACAGCCATAGCCACCCAACTTCATCAGCACGCCGGCATGGAGCATGGACACGGCCGTCGGGGCGCTCGCATGACCGTCGGGCGACCATGTGTGGAAGGGAAACAGGGCGCCCAGGACGCCAAACCCGATGAAAAGGAACGGGAAGAAGATGTTCTGGACCTTTGCGGGAATGTTGGCCATGGCGGCTATCTCGTTAACGTTCATCGTGGTGGCTCCGCTGAAGAAGTATATGGCCAGGATGCCTATGATGAGCAGGGCCGAACCGCCCATGAGCATCAGGGTAAGCTTCATGGCTGCATACTCCTTGGCTCCGGTTCCCCATACGCCGATAAGCAGGTACATAGGGATGAGGGCTACCTCGTAGAACATGAACATGGTGAACATGTCGGTAGAGATGAAGAAGCCGAACACACCCGTGCTGAGTAGGGTGAACCACAGGAAGTACTCCTTGTGCTGCGAGATGGCCTGCCAGGAGGCAAAGGTTCCGGTAAACACGATGATGGCCGAGAGCAGGAGCATCACGACCGATATGCCGTCGACACCTACGCTGTAGGCTATGTGCAGGGGCGCAAACCAAGGCGCACTGTAGGTAAACAGCATGGGCGCGGTGTTGCCGGCATGGCGCATCTGAATAAATGTAACGGTAAGCCAGATGGCAAGGATCAGCAGGGCGCTGGCGCCGGTTACCATTACGCCGCGTACCTGAGCCAGGTTCTTAGAAAACCAGAGCCCGATGAGCATCAGGACGGGGATAACTACGAATAATGTTAATATACTCATGATTGTTTATGCTCTAAAGACAAAGAAGGATTAATGATATAGCTACGCTGCCCGTGATAAACCACACAGCGTACTGCCGTACGTCGCCACTCTGCCATGGACGGATGCTCTCGCCGGCTTCCTGGGTGCTCCAGGCCATGAAGTTCATCGCGCCGTCAATGACGTGGCGGTCAAACCATGCAATGGGCTTAGAGAAGAGGCCGAATACAATCTGGTGAGTGAAGAACTGCCAGGCATCGTCTATATAAAAACGATTGAGGGCCGCCTTGTGCAGGCGGGGCAGCTTCTTGGCCAGCGTGTCGGCCAGCGGGGTCTTCTTGGGGGCATACATATAGGTGGCCAAGGCTATGCCGATGATGGCCACGATAATGCTGGTGGTGGCCACCTGGGCATTGATGTGTATGTCGTAGCTCTGGCCAGTGGCCGAAACAAAGTGGCCGAAAGGAATAAGACCGGCCACACACGAGATGGCGGCCAAGAATACTAACGGACCCCACATTACGAAGGGTACTTCCTGTGGTTTGCGGCGGTTCTCAGGGTCAAGCTCGTAGTAGCTCTGACCCCAGAAAATCACGTAGTAAAGACGGAACATGTAGAAAGCGGTCATACCGGCAACCAGGGTCATGAAGTAGCCCATCCAGGGTGAGAACTGCATGCAGGCAGTAATGATTTCGTCCTTAGAGAAGAAACCGGCAAATGGGGGGATACCTGCGATGGCCAGACAGCCTATCAGGAAGCAGATGTTCGTGATGGGCATATACTTGTGAAGTCCACCCATATACTCCTTGAAGTTGCTGCCGATGATAACGATGATGGCGCCAGAGCAGAGGAACAACAGGGCCTTGAACATGGCATGCGTGAAGAGGTGGAACATGCCGGCCATGTAGCCCAGGCCGCCCTCGTGATTGTCGACTGCTGTACATACGCCTAAGGCAACAAGCATGTAGGCTATCTGAGAGATGGTAGAGAAGGCCAAGCCTCTCTTAATATCTTTCTGGCAGCATGCTACGGCTGCAGCGTAGAACGCGGTGAACGCGGCGATGTATGCTACCCAGTGCAGGGCATTGGGGGCGTACTGTACCCAGATGGGGAACAGACTGGCCACCTGATATACACCAGCCACAACCATGGTGGCGGCGTGGATGAGGGCCGACACGGGTGTCGGGCCTTCCATGGCATCGGGCAACCAGATGTGCAGGGGGAACATGGCACTCTTACCGGCTCCACCGATAAACATCAGGAACAGGGCGATAGGCAGGATGAACGCTGCGCCGGGCAGGGTTGATCCCAGAGAGGCATCGGCTGTCAGGTCGTAGTTGAATGTGCGTACATAGAAACTGTAGAAGAGAATACCGATTAGGAAGAACAGGTCAGCGAAGCGCGTTACGATAAAGGCTTTCTTACTGGCGTGTACAGCGGCATGCTTGGGATAGTAGAAACCGATAAGCAGATACGAGCATACACCCACCAACTCCCAGAACAGGTACATCTGGAAGATGTTAGTAGCCACTACCAGGCCCAGCATGGACATGGTGAACAGGCTGAGGTACGCGTAGAAGCGCTGGAAACCCTTCTCGTAGCCCTCGACCTTATAGTGCTCGTCGCGCTCGGCCATATAGCCAAAGGAGTATATGTGTACCATAAAGCTCACCGTGGTAATGACGATAAGCATCATCACGCTGATGGGGGTGAGCCTGAAACCTATATTAAAGGTAAGCAGGTCGTTAAACTTTAGCCACGTCAGGTTGAATACCGTTACCGTGGGGTACAGGCCGGTGGCAGTGTCTCTTCCTATGGCGAAGAAATACTCATAGGCAGTGTACACAGACATGCCAAAGACACATCCCAGTACGATGGTGCCAATGACGCCGGCTACCTGCTTCTTCATCTTCATGCCCGTAAGTCCCAGTACCAGGAAACTGAGCAGCGGCAGAAGAAGTATTAAAAATGCATAACTGTAATTCATTGCTCTTTTTAGAATTTCATGTTTTCAATACTGTTCACCTGGTCACTGTGGTAGTTACGGTAAACATTAATAATAATAGCCAGAGCCACGGCGGTCTCAGCGGCGGCCACACCGATGGAGAACAGTGTGAAGAAGAAACCCTCAAGCTGCCCTGGGAACAGGATGCGGTTAATCACCGCGAAGTTCAGGTCGACCGAGTTGAGTACCAACTCTACCGAGATGAGCATAGCTATAAGGTTGCGGCGGGTAACAAACCCGAATACGCCGATGAAGAACAGCAGCGAGCTAACCACGAAGTACAATTCTACGGGTATTGTCATTTCTGATCCTCCTTTCTTGCAATCATTATACCTCCGATGATACATGCCAGCAGGAATACTGATATGAACTCGAAGGGAAGTACATACTGGTATTTCTCAGAACCTACCAGGGCGTTGCCTATTACGTCCATGCTGATTTCCTTGTCGGCCAGCTTAGCGGCCTCGTTGACAAACTGGTTCTTGAGGATTACGGCCACTACGGTGGCCAGGCCAATGAGCGATATGAGGGCACCGCCCACTACGCGGTTGCCTTTAAGCCGCTCTACCATACCCTGCAGGGTGCGCTTGCTGACCAGCTGGATAGCAAAAACGAACAGCACGGTGATGCCACCGGCATACACGGCTATCTGCGCAGCACCTAAGTAGGTGTAGTCGAGCAGGAAGAACATGCCGGCGATACCGAAGAGCACAAAGAGCAGATAAGTGGCTGCACGCATGATGCGCTTGGTCATCACGCACATGATGGCTGAGCCAAGAATGACTACGGCCAGAATACAGAACATTACAAGATTTGCCATAATCTATTTACTTGGTTTTAGTGTTAAACTTACCGATTACGAGGGGAGCACCACCGTCGATGAGGCTGGGCAGGCTACCGCCCTTGTAGACCTCTTTGTCCAGGTGGAACACCAGTTTCTCGCGGTCGAAGACTGCGTTCTCAAAGTCGTTGACGAATTTGATGGCACCGAAGTTGCAGGCGTTCACACAGAGTTCGCAGAACATGCAGTCGCCCAGGTCGTACTGATAGTCGACGAGCTTGCGCTTCTTCTTGCCAGTCTCAGGGTCCTCTACCATCTCAGTAGTAATCTTGATGGTGTCGTTCGGACATGATTTCTCACAAAGAGTACAGCCCACGCACTTGTAGCTCTCGTCCTCATTGCGCTCGAAAACCAAGCGGCCACGGAAACGGGGCGACACGTGGAGTGTAGTCTTGCGGTTCTCAGGATACTGCTCGGTGCTCTTGGGTGTGAAGTACTCCTTCATGGTAGTCTTCATACCCACGGCGAGGGTCTTCACACCCTCGGCAATACCTTTGAAATATGAATTGTTAGACATATTTTATTATTTATCTGAATGTTAAATCCTATCTTGTTGTTATTATCAGGATGGCTGTAGCTGCGGCTTATCCATGTATGCCTAAGGCTACACATACGGTCATCAGTACCAGGATAATCAGCGACAGCGGCATGAGATACTTCCACTCCAGCGTGAGTATCTGGTCGATACGCAGACGGGGGAACGTCCAGCGTACCCACATCAGCAACCATACCACGGCAAATGTCTTACCGAAGAACCATACGAAGCCTGGTATGTAGTTCATAACGGTATCAAAGCCGGCTATACCTATGTTAATAGGAGCCCAGCCGCCAAGGAATACCGTAGAGGCGATACCAGAGATAACGAAGAGGTTGAGGTATTCGGCCAGGTAGTAGAACCCGAAGCCCATACCCGAGTACTCGGTATGATAGCCAGCGGTCAGCTCGCTCTCAGCCTCGGCCAGGTCGAACGGGCCACGGTTGGCCTCGGCGTTGCCAGCCACCAGGAAAACCAAGAAAGCCAGTATGGCGGGGACGTGTCCCTTGATGATGAGCCAGCTCCAAGGCCCTGTCTGAGCCTCGACAATGCCGCTCACCTGCATGGTGCCCGTGAGCACTACGGCTGAGATGAGGCAGAGTCCGAGAGACATCTCGTAGGAAATCATCTGTACGGCGCCACGCATGGCCGATACCACGGAGTACTTGTTGTTAGAACCCCAACCGGCCAAGAATATGCCCAGCACACCAATAGAGCTGATGGCTGTGATGAGGAACACACCGACGTTGAAGTCGAGGATGTTGGCTCCTCTATTCCAAGGCAGGAACGAGAAGGTGCCCACCGAGGCGATGATAACGAGGAACGGTGCCAGGTAGTAGAGCATCTTGTCGGCTCTGTCTACGGCGAATATCTCCTTGATCAACATCTTGAGCACATCGGCAAACACCTGGAAGATGCCCCAAGGGCCTACACGCATGGGGCCCAGGCGGCACTGGAAATAGGCGCACACCTTGCGCTCCATGAAGATGAGCACGATAGCTATCAGGGCATAGGCAGTAAGGATACACACACCGACCAGCACGCACTCTATCAGTATCGACCAGAAGTCGCCAAGGCCCAGGGTCTGGCGGAGAAGGCTGTCGATAAATGTTGTTACTATCTTAAAATCAAACATGCTATGTTCTCTTTTGTTACTTACACATTATTATATTATTATCTGTCCAGGTCAGGAATGACGAAGTCAATAGCAGCACCGGTAGTGATAAGGTCAGCTATCTTCTGGCCACGGAGCATGGGGTCGAGGGCACCAGTAAGCGACAGGCCCATAGGGCGCATCTTCATGCGATAAGGCATCTTGTCGCCGTGAGAGTCGAGGTACACGCCGAACTCACCGCTGGCTCCCTCAACAGAGAAGTACCATTGGCCCTCGGGCACTTTGATGATGGGCTTCTGCTTGATGTAGAACTCGCCATCAGGGATATTGTCTATGAGCTGCTCAATAATGTCAAGGCTCTGGTAGAGCTCCTGGATATGGCAGTAATAGCGGTCCATCGAGTCACAGCCAGTCATGGTAATCTCCTTCCAGTCCACCTTGTCGTACAGGGCGTAAGGATGGCGCTTACGGGTATCGTTCTTCCAGCCCGAAGCACGTCCGGCGGGACCTGTTACGGCATAGTTGATACAGTCTTCAAGCCCCATGGGGCCTACTCCCTCCAGACGGTTGTGTGTAATAACGTTGTCGCCGAACACATCCAGATACTCCTGGATCATCGGGCGGAGGTACTTGCACAGAGTCTTAACGTTCTGGACAAAGTTGGGATCGATGTCAGCCTGGAGGCCACCTATGCGATAGTAGTTCTGGATGAGGCGACCACCGGTAGTCTCCTCCATCACGTTGAGCACGTGCTCGCGGTCACGCATACAGTACAGGAAGGCAGTCAGAGCTCCCAGGTCCTGTGCTGTACAGCCCAGGTAGAGTAAGTGGGAGTCGATACGCTGGAGCTCGTCCATGATGGTGCGTATGTATAGGATGCGGTCGCTAAGCTCTATACCCATAGCTTCCTCTATGACACCCACCAGGGCATGCCTGTGCATCATGGCAGACAGATAATTGAGTCGGTCTGTCAGTGCCAGCGTCTGGGGATAGGTCATAGACTCCCACATCTTCTCTATTCCGCGATGTATGTAGCCCAGATGGGGGTATATACGCCTCACCGTCTCGCCGTTAACTACCGTCTGCAGGCGCAGTACGCCGTGGGTAGAGGGGTGGTTAGGGCCGATGTTGACCACGTAGTCGTTATCATCGAAGAGGCGCTTCTCGGTGGCTACCAGATGGCCGTCTTTGTCGAGCGAGTACTCTACGGTAAAGTCGCTCTCAGGCTCATCGGTACAGGGGAAGCGGTTAGCCTCGGGGCTCATGTCGAAGTCCTTGCGCAGGGGGTGGCCCTTGAAATCGGTACGCAGGAAGAGCCGGCGCATATCGGGATGCCCCAGGAACTTAATGCCCACGAAGTCGTACACCTCGCGTTCCAGCAGGTCGGCCACGTGCCACAGGTTGATTACCGTGGGTATCACGTCCGAGCCATCCACCTTCTTGGCGATGGTCTTGACCGAGCAGCGCTCGTTGTTCTGTGTGTTTTCGAGAATATATATACATCCGAGACCTTCCTCACCGAAGTCTTCACCGATGATGGTAACAAGGTAATCGAAGTGTTTCTCGTTCTTCAGCTTGGCCATTTCCGTGGCGAAGCTGTCAAAGCTCAGTTCTATGTTATTTAGCTTCATGTTTCTTATACCTTATTATATTAATCAGTTAAGCCCTTCTTAGGGTCAAAGTCCTCGGGCACGTCAGTAACGATGATGGGCTTCTTGTTGCCCAGCTTCTCAGCATCGCTCAGGTTCTCGTTGCTCAGTCCGTGCAGGCCGCCCTGGCTCATGGAGAGTTCTTTCTCGCTGCGGGTCATCTTGTGGTTGGCTCCGCCGAAGAATTTCTCTACCTTTACCTTGCGCTGCAGCTGCATCATACCATAGAGGATAGCCTCTGGACGCGGGGGGCATCCGGGAATGTACACATCTACGGGTACCAGCTCACTGATGCCACGCACCACGTTGTAGCTCTTCTTGAATGGCCCGCCGCTGATGGTACATCCACCCACGGCTACCACATACTTAGGCTCAGCCATCTCGTCGTACAGACGCTTGAATACCGGTGCCATCTTGTTGGTAATGGTTCCGGCACACATGATAAGGTCGGCCTGTCGGGGAGAATTTCGCGTCACCTCAAAGCCGAACCGCGAGAAGTCATAGCGGGCACATCCCACTGCCATGAACTCGATACCGCAGCACGAGGTACCAAAGGTGAGTGACCAGAGCGAGTTGCTTCGGCCCCAGTTGATGGCGGCGTCGAGCGAACCCACCACTACATTAGCGCCGCCCTCGTTGAGCTCGGCAGCTATCTTCTCCAGGGTGTCATTGTCCTTAAACTCGTCGTAAGGGATACTCTTGATAGAGGCTCTGTTCTTTACTTCCATTCCAATGCTCCTTTCCGCCAAGCGTAAGCAAGGCCAAATACCAATACCAACAGGAAGAACCCGATGCTAATGAGTGCCAGGCTTCCAAATTGCTTAACAACTACAGCCCAGGGGTACAGCAACATGGTCTCAATGTCGAACACCAGGAACAGGATGGCGAAGAGGTAGTAGCCAATGTGTGCTGGCAGCCACGAGCTGCCACGCGTTGGAATACCACACTCAAACGGCTCACCTTTTACCGGGTTGTACGAGCGCGGACCGATTAGCTTGGCGATGACATAAGCAGCCACCACCAGGGTTACAGCCGTCAACACAACGGTAATCAACAAAGTGAAATTCATAAAAAATTATAACGTTATTATTAATGATTATCTGCGCAGATGGTGTTTTGACACCTTCAGTTTGCAAAGGTACTACTTTTTTTAGAACTGAACTCACTTTTTAACAGAAAAAGCGTGCGCGATACCTATTAATAGCCAAAACGCTTGCCCTCATGGTTAGCCTATGTGGGCAGGGGGCACCCGCGGATGCCGAAATAGACCGTTTCTTGAAAAGTAAAAAGGTAAAAAAGTAAAATGGTAAAAAGGGTAGGGGTGGGTTCCCTCTGGGCGACTGTAAAAATGGTCGCCCGAATCATGGAGACCGACCTTTATGATGCTGGGAGCCGTCTTTAGAAAGCTAAAGGCCGGTCTTTTTATTTCTCGTGATGACCATTAAGGTGTAGAAAGCCTGCGCCAGGCCAATCGGGGGCGTTTTCTGTTCTGACAAGAGATGTTCCGCAGGCTTGAACGGCCGCTCCCTCCAGGTCCGCGGCTGACGGTGCTGGTGGGGTGGGGGATAGCCCTGTTTTGCGGAGCGGAGAAAAAAAGTTGGCGGTTTGTTTGGTAATATGGTCGAATATAGCTAACTTTGTGAACTAAAGGTTTGGTACTGCGGTTGTTTCATCCTCATGACTCCTGCATGTCCAGCGCCTTGTGGCCGATGCCGATAGGCTGGCCGAAGCTATGCTTAGAAACTCTATTCAAGTCTAAAAATACAACCTAATCGAATGAAACCAAAAACATTGAGCATGGTGCTGCGCAGAGCAGCCCTCACGCTGATAGCCCCGTTGGCCATGGCCCTCCCGGCCAGTGCCGCCGACGATTATCAGGTAGACGTATGTGTGTATGGTGCCACCCCGGCGGGCATCATGGCCGCCTGTGCTGCCAAGAGCGAAGGCAAGAGTGTACTACTCATAGAGCCGGGCCGCCGTATAGGCGGCATGACAGCCGGCGGACTGGGCTGGACAGACCTGTATCATCCCGCTGAGGTGCTAAAGGGCTACTCTCGCAAGTTCTATAAACGCATTGCGGCCGCCTATGGCCAGACGGGCATCAAGATAACCTTTGAGCCTAAGGTGGCGTTGGCCGTTTTCGACCGGTTCCTTACCGAGAACGGTATCAATGACGTCTTGTACCGCTACCGCATCGTCCAGGCCAACAAGACGGCCAACAATATCGATGCCATAGTACTCGAGTCGGCCGACGCACCCCAGACGGCTGCCCACAAGACCGTCAAGGCCCGGGTGTACCTGGACTGCAGCTACGAGGGCGACCTCATGGCCCGTGCCGGAGTATCATACACCATCGGCCGCGAGGCTAATGATAAATACGGAGAAACCAAAAACGGTGTGCAGATGCTCAACAAGCACCAGTTTCCCGATGGTGTAGACCCCTATAAGGTCAAGGGCGACCCCTCCAGCGGCCTGCTCTGGGGCATCCTGCCCGACGAGGTGGGCCAGACGGGCCAGGGCGACAGCCACGTACAGGCTTACAACTTCCGCCTTACCCTTACCCACGACCCGGCTAACCGTATTCCTATTACCGATACCAAGCCCGACAACTACGACCCGTCTAAGTACGAGCTGCTGATACGCCTGAAGGAGGTGTCGCCGTGGAAGACTTACGAGGACTGCCTCAAGTGGTCCAAGATGCCGAACTCCAAGTGCGACATGAACAACCAGGGCGCTTTCTCGACCGACATGATAGGTTACAGCTGGAACTACCCCGAAGCCTCTTACGCCGAGCGCGAGCGTATCTACAAGGAACACTTGGACTATACCAAAGGTCTGCTCTATTTTATGTGGACAGATGAGCGCATCCCGGCCAACATTCGCGCCGACCTGGCCAAGTGGGGATGGCCCAAGGATGAGTATGAGGACAACGGGCACATCACCCCGCAGCTATATGTACGCGAGTCGCGCCGTATGTTGGGCCGCATGGTGATGACGCAGGCTCACTGTACCGGCGAGGCCGTGGTGAGCGACCCCATAGGCTGGGCCGACTACACCATGGACTCTCACAACTGCGGCCGGTACGTGGTTAACGGCATGGTCAAGAACGAGGGCGACGTGCAGATATACATCAAGAACCCCTACAACGTGTCCTACCGCGCCGTGACCCCTCAGGCCAGCGAGGCGCGCAACCTTATCGTGCCCGTGTGCCTCTCGGCCTCGCACATCGCCTTTGGCTCCATCCGTATGGAACCCATCTATATGGTGCTGGGCGAAACCTGCGGACTGGCTGCCGTCGAGGCCATCAATAAGCATGCTGGCTGCGTACAGGAGGTCGATGCCAGCGTGGTGATGAGCCGTTTTGCCGAGCGCGACCGATCTGAGAACCCCACGGGCGACACCGCCTCGCGCTGCCCCGATATCTACGACAATTACTTTGACAACCTGCAGCGGGCCAAGGACTTGGCCACTGGCGCCCGCCAGGTCGAGTAAGGAGGCTATACGTCAACAGAATAATAACTAAAACAACCAATATTACAAAATTACATGAAGAAACAATTACAACTGTTGTCAGCCGCTGCGCTGATGACCCTGGGTGCCCATGCCCAGACCGTATCGGTCGATGTTACCGACCGCCTGTTGGTCAACCCCGACTTCGAACTGTATGAGAAAGACTGCACCCCCGTAGCCTTCAAGGGCGCCGAGGATGTCGAGGCCGCTGCCGGCCTGGCCTTTGGCTGGTCGCAGAGCCCCGAGGAGTTCGACGGCGATGCCCGCGGACTGGTCCAGACCACCAAGAACTATCATGGCAATGCGCTCTACTACTGTAGCCAGGCCACTTTCCCCGACGAGTTCAAGTTCTACCAGCGCATCCCCGCTGCCAAGCTCACCCCCGGCCTCTACAAGGTCTCCTGCCTCATGTGGGTCGAAAAGGACATGTACGGCAGTACCTGCCTCTACGCCAATAAGAACGTGAAGTACTACACCACGGCCGGCTACTACAAGGGCAAGGCCATCGTGGACACCGATGAGGAGCGTGGCTTCTCTGACTATGCCGGCGGTAACCCCTCGGCACGCTGGATGCGTCCTGTCTTCGTCTACGTACAGGTGGGCGAGGGCGAGGACTTAGAGATAGGCATCCGTACCAGCAGCTTTAACAACGGATCCAACACCAAGAACGCCGGTACCTTCTCGGTCGACGACTTCCATATCGAGAAAGTGCTCTCGCAGCCTGGTAAGAATCCTACGGAGTTCTCGGCCGAGGTGCTTCAGAACAACGACTTCGAACTCAACTCCGAGGGCGAGGCTTATAGCGGTGTCAGCAGTAGCTTCTGGAAGAAATGGGACGACATTGCCCCCAGCGGTGGTGTCTTCGGCTGGGAGACCAGTACCGTTACCGACAACTGTGGTCTCACTAATGGCGGTGGCAAGGCTCAGAACATCAGCGGCAAGCTCACTTACTGGGTTAATTCTAAGGGCGAGCCCATCCCTGACGACTACACCTTCAGCCAGACGGTCTCGGCCTCTGACCTTGAGCCTGGTATCTACGAGCTCAGCGCCCGTATCTGGTCCTTTACTACTCAGTATGGCAAGGGCCGTCTCTTCGCCGACAACGGCAGCGAGACCGACGTGGCCTACTATGGCGTGGAAAGTCAGTACGAGGGCAATGTAGAGGAGGGCGAGAAAGCTACTTTCTTCGGTTACCCCGGTTCTAATGCCAATGGTTATCGCCGCCATGAGGAAATGTTCGTCAACATTCCTGTCGATGACAATGTAGACAATGTGCAGGTGGGTATCAAGAGCGGAGCAGGCGTGGCCGCCGCTGCCGGCCATGGCGTTATGCACCTCGACTTCGTGCGCTTCTACAAAGTGTCTAACCTGCCTATGACCCTCGATGCCGACGACAATACGGGCAGCTCGCTCAGCGCCAAGAACGACATGCGCGTAACCCTGAAGCGCCGGTTTGACAACAAGTCATGGAACACCGTGTGCCTGCCCTTCGCCCTGGATGCAGCCGACATTACCGCCATCTTTGGCAAGGGTGCCCGCGTGGCCGCCTTTACCGGA
Organism: uncultured Prevotella sp.; assembly: GCA_934204655.1. Lineage (GTDB taxonomy): Bacteria > Bacteroidota > Bacteroidia > Bacteroidales > Bacteroidaceae > Prevotella. The sequence continues at coordinate 44,905 of CAKPZJ010000002.1, forward strand.
GTTAAGGGCACCGACCTGCTCTTTACCACGGTCGACAAGATAGAGGCCGGCAAGCCTTACATCATTCAGCCTACCGATGTACTTCCCTCGCCTATGGTTATCGACGATGTCAACATCACCGCCACCGAGGCAGCCAGCGTAGAGCAGGGCGGCTATACCTTGAAGGGTAGCTTTGCCCCCATGGCCGTTAGCGCGGCCGACAACACCAAGTTGGTGCTTAGCACTACGGCCGATGACAACCAGCTCACGGTGCCCGGCGAGGACGGTACGGTAGCCGGCTTCGGTGCCGTCGTGCTCAATCCGGCCAAGACCGCCGGCCTGCGTATTCTCATCGACGGTGTGGCCACCGGTATTACCGCTCCCGGCATCACCACCGCTGATGGTACCGACAACGACCGTATATACAACCTTAATGGTCAGCGCGTAGACCAGCTGGGCCGTGGCGTCAACATCGTTAACGGCAAGAAGATTATCAAGAAGTAAGCCGCCACGGGCCGCCCTGTCCGGCAGGGCCGTACGGTGAATGAATATCCTTAGGGTGGCCTCTGTCCGCAGTCGTGTAAGCACACGTGCGGTAGGGGCCACCCCCTTTTGTGTAGTCCGCGGTGAAGTGGACGGTACTCATGGCCTTGGCCCCGTACAGGGGTACCGTGGCGGGCCAAAAAATAAAAAACTTGGTCATTTCCTTTGTAGTGTCTACGGCTTGCACTATCTTTGCAGAAAAATCAGATGATATGACTACCAGCGACAGCATTGTAATTATCCCCACATATAACGAGAAGGAGAACATCGAGAAGATTATCCGTGCCGTGTTTGCCCTCCCCAAATGTTTCCATATCCTGGTTATCGACGACGGCAGCCCCGATGGCACCGCCCAGATAGTACACAGGCTGATGGATGCTGAGTTTGCTGGCCGCCTGTTTATCATTGAGCGCAGCGGCAAGTTGGGCTTGGGCACCGCCTACATCACGGGCTTCAAATGGGCCCTCGGCCATGGCTACGAGTACATCTTTGAGATGGACGCCGACTTCAGCCACGATCCACAGGACCTGCCCCGTCTCTACGCAGCCTGCCATGACGAGGGCTACGACGTGGCCATCGGATCGCGGTACGTCAGTGGGGTCAACGTGGTCAACTGGCCCATCGGGCGAGTGCTGATGAGCTACTTCGCGTCTAAGTATGTGCGCCTCGTGACAGGCTTCAAGGTTCACGACACCACGGCGGGTTTCAAGTGCTACCGTCGCCGCGTGCTGGCCACCATCCCCCTGGACAAGGTGAGGTTCAAGGGCTACGCCTTTCAGATAGAGATGAAGTACACGGCCTACAAGATAGGATTCAAGATTAAGGAGGTGCCCGTAATCTTCGTGAACCGCCGCGAGGGAGTCAGCAAGATGAACGGCGGTATCTTCGGCGAGGCTTTCTTCGGCGTGATGCGTCTGCGCTGGGATGGCTGGTTCCGCAAGTACCCAGCCCTGCCCAAGGACTAAGTAAGTTTTCCCGGGAGCGGGGGTGTCAGATATGACTATACAAGAGTTAAGTACGTTATACGGAGCGTGCCCCCAGGCGGGTGCGCTCGTTAAGGTTTTGGCCGATGCCTCGGTGGCCCGCATATTCATGCAGGGCATCCAGGCATCGGCCACACCGTTATTGTTTGCCAGCGTGGCCGACCGCCTCAGTCAGTCGGCCGTATTCATACTGCCCGATGCCGATGAGGCTGGCTATTTCTACCACGACCTTACCCAGGTGCTGGGCCAGGAACGGGTGCTCTTCTTTCCCTCGGGTTACCGTCGCTCGGCCAAGTACGGCCAGCGCGATGCCGCCAATGAGATACTCCGTACCGAGGTGCTGAGCCGCGTTACCTCGCTGGGCGACAGCGGTGCCCGCCCGGTCTACGTGGTGACCAGCCCCGAGGCCCTGGCCGAGCTGGTAGTGTCCAAGAAGAATATTGACGACCGGCGTGTACATCTGTCCACAGGGCAGACGGTAGACATAACGGCCGTGGTACACCGGCTGCGAGAGCTGGGCTTCGAGATGGTAGACTACGTGTACGAGCCCGGGCAGTTCGCCCAGCGTGGCAGCATCATCGATGTGTACTCATACTCCTGCGAGTATCCCTTCCGAATAGACTTCTTCGGTGACGAGATAGACACTATCCGTACCTTTGAGGTTCAGGACCAGCTATCCAAGGACCGCAAGACCGAGATAGACATCTTGCCCGAGCTGGTAGCCACCTCGGCCGAGCGCGTGTCGTTTCTGCGGTTCATACCGGCCGACACCCTGTTAGTGGCGCGCGACTTCAGTTACCTTGCCAGCGTGGTGGGACGTATCTATCAGGACGGCTTCTCGTCGCAGGCTCTCACCGAGCGGTTAGAGGGAGCCACCGAGATGGAGCGCGACCAGATAGTGCGCGAAATGCGTAAGGAGTGGGCGCTGTGTGCCCCCTCGCAGTTTGCCGAGGATATGGCCACCTTCAGGCAGGTCGTCTTTGGCCCCAATGCCGGTGAACGCGTAGACGAGGCCGACCGCGACCACAGTGCTGTGCTCCGCTTCGACATCACCCCTCAGCCTCTTTACCACAAGAACTTCGACCTGCTGCGTCAGTCTCTCGAAGACTATCTGCTCCAGGGCTATCACCTCTACATTCTGGCCGACAGCGCCAAACAGCAACAGCGTCTGCGCGAGATTTTCGCCGAGATGGGCAGCGACCGCGAGCGTGCCTCGTACGACGCCCAGCGTGGCGGCATCGACTTTGAGGGCGTAGACCATACCCTGCATGGTGGATTTGCCGACAATGACCTGCGCATCTGCTGTTTTACCGACCACCAGATATTTGACCGTTTCCACAAGTATAGCCTGCGCAGTGACCACGCCCGTACGGGCAAGATGGCGCTTACCATGAAGGAACTCTACGAGTTGGAACCGGGCGACTACATCGTCCATGCCGACCTCGGCATCGGTAAGTTTGGCGGCCTGGTGCGTGTGCCGGTCGGCGACAGTTACCAGGAGGTGATACGCATCATCTATCAGCACAATGACAAGGTGGATGTGTCTATCCACTCACTTTATAAGATTAGTAAGTACCGCCGTCAGGACACCGGTGAGCCTCCCCGCCTCTCCACCTTGGGCACGGGTGCCTGGGAACGTCTCAAGGAGCGCACCAAGAAGCGCATCAAGGACATAGCCCGCGACCTCATCAAGCTCTATGCCCGTCGCCGCCACGAAAAGGGTTTCTCTTTTAGTGCCGACACCTTTATGCAGCACGAGTTAGAGGCCAGTTTCCTCTACGAGGACACCCCTGACCAGCTCCGTGCCACCCAGGATGTCAAGGCTGACATGGAGAGAGCTCTCCCCATGGACCGCCTTGTCTGCGGTGATGTGGGGTTCGGCAAGACGGAGGTGGCAGTACGCGCGGCGTTCAAGGCAGCCTGCGATTCCAAGCAGGTGGCCGTCATGGTGCCCACCACGGTACTCGCCTTTCAGCACTATCAGACCTTCCGCAACCGGCTGAAGAACTTTCCCGTGCGGGTAGACTATCTGAGCCGTGCCCGAACCGCTCGGCAGACCTCGCAGGTGCTCCGCGACCTGACCGAGGGTAAGATAGACATCCTGGTGGGTACCCACAAACTGATAAGCAAGACCGTGAAGTGGAAGGACTTAGGCTTGCTCATCATAGACGAGGAACAGAAGTTTGGCGTGTCGACCAAGGAGAAGCTGCGCACGCTCAAGACCAATGTAGACACCCTCACTATGTCGGCCACGCCCATTCCACGCACGCTGCAGTTCTCCCTGATGGGTGCCAGGGATATGAGCATCATCCGTACGCCGCCCCCCAACCGCTACCCGGTACACACGGAGGTAGACACGTTCGACTATGGTATCATAGCTGAGGCTATCAACTTTGAGATGAGCCGCAATGGGCAGGTGTTCTTTGTCAACGACCGTATATCTAACCTCCCGGAGATAGCCCGGATTATTAATAAATATGTACCTGACTGCCGGGTGGCCATAGGGCATGGCCAGATGCCGCCCGAGGAACTGGAGAAAGTTATCATGGGCTTCATCAACTACGACTACGACGTGTTGCTTTCTACCACCATCGTGGAGAACGGTATAGATATATCCAATGCCAATACCATCATTATCAATGATGCGCACAGGTTTGGCTTGTCGGACCTACATCAGATGAGGGGACGCGTGGGGCGTAGCAACCGAAAAGCATTCTGTTACTTGCTGGCTCCACCAAAGGCTGCCCTGACGCCCGAAGCCCGTCGCAGGTTAGAGGCGTTGGAGAATTTCTCCGAGTTGGGCAGCGGCTTCAACCTGGCCATGCAAGACCTGGATATCAGGGGGGCTGGCAATCTGTTAGGAGCCGAGCAGAGCGGATTTATGGAAGACTTGGGCTACGAGATGTACCAGAAGATACTCTCGCAGGCCGTCTCTGAGTTGAAGAACGATGAGTTCCAGGACCTGTATGCCGATGATATAGCGCAGGGAAGGGACGTGAGCGGTGAGTTTGTGGCCGACTGTACCATAGAGAGCGACCTGGAAATGTACTTCCCTGACACCTACGTGCCGGGTTCAAGCGAGCGTATGCTCCTTTACCGTGAACTGGACAATATCACCGAAGACCGTGACCTGGATGCTTATCGCCAGCGGCTGATAGACCGTTTCGGTCCCATTCCCCATGAGGGCGAGGAACTGATGCAGGTCGTTTCGCTGCGCCGCTTAGGCAAGCGGCTCGGCTTTGAGAAGATTATCCTGCGCCAAGGCCGCATGGCGCTCCAGATGGTGGGCAACCCCGACAGTATGTACTATCGCAGTGCCGCCTTCGGGCGTGTGCTCGACTTCATGGCAACCCACCCGCGGCGCTGCGACCTCAAGGAGGTCAAGGGGCGGCGGCTCATGCACGTGTCGGAGATAGCCACGGTGGGCGAGGCGGTGGCCGTGCTTAGGCAGATAGACGAGATACAGCCTCAGGGCGATAACCAATAGACACAGGCTTATGACGATAGTGATTACCATACTGGTTTATTTCTGCGCGCTGCTCGGCTTCAGCCGGCTTACGGCGCGCCGTTCGGACAATGATACGTTCTTCCGGGCCAACCGGCGGTCGCCGTGGTACATGGTGGCGTTTGGTATGGTGGGCGCATCCATATCGGGGGTTACCTTTGTGTCGGTTCCGGGTATGGTGGCAGCTACCGATATGACCTATCTGCAGACCTGCATGGGTTTTATCGTGGGCTATTTTGTCGTGGCTTATGTCCTGCTGCCCATCTATTACCGTTATGACCTTACCACCATCTACTCCTATCTCTGTCTGCGGTTAGGTCGGCGCTCCTATCTGTCGGGTGCCTCGTTCTTCCTGTTGTCCAAGATGACTGGGGCGGCGGCTCGCTTCTATGTGGTGTGTATCATCCTGCAACGCTTCGTGTTCGATGGTATGGGCATACCATTCGCGGTAACCGTGCCGCTTATGGTGGCGCTGATATGGCTTTACACCCGGCGTGGGGGAGTGAAGACCCTGGTATGGACCGACTCCTTTCAGACGCTCTGTATGTTTGCCGCCCTGATACTCATCATCGTGCATGTGATGGGAGCCTTGGATATGGACGTGCCCACGGCTGTGCATGCCGTGGCGGCCAACGCGCATAGTAAGGTGTTCGTGTTTGATGACTGGTTGTCGCGCCAGAACTTTTTCAAGCAGTTCCTGAGTGGTGTGTTTATCGTGGTGGTGATGACGGGACTGGACCAGGATATGATGCAGAAGAACTTGACATGCAAGACGCTGCACGAGGCTCAGAAGGACATGTGCTCCTACGGCTTCGCCTTTCTTCCAGCTAATCTGCTGTTTCTCTCCTTAGGCATCCTGCTTACCTTGCTGGCGGGGCAGATGGGTGTGAGCGCCACCGGCGACGACCTGTTGCCCGCCTTTGCCGCCTCGGGACTGCTGGGCAATACCGTGGTAGTGCTGTTTACTATCGGCATCGTTGCCGCGTCGTTCTCCAGCGCCGATTCGGCCCTCACGGCCCTTACCACCTCGTTCTGTGTAGACCTGTGTGGGCGCTCGGCCGATGAGCGGCTGCGTCGCAGGGCCCATGTGGGTATCGCGGTGGTTTTCATGGTCTTTATCCTGCTGTTCCGGATATTCAATAATACCAGTCTGATAGATGCTATCTACGTAATGTGCTCCTATACGTACGGCCCATTGTTGGGCATGTTTGCCTTTGCCCTGCTGACCCGTCGGGCGGTGGCCGACCGCTGGGTGCCTTATATCGCGGTGGCATCGCCCGTCATCTGCTGGGTGATAGAGAGCCTTACCACCGCTCTGACCACCTACCGCTTCGGCTACGAGTTGCTCATGCTCAATGGGGCGCTTACCTTTGCAGGTTTGTGGGCCGTGAGCCGTCGGACTAAAGGATGAGGATGCGCACCTCGGCGTTGTCCATACGGGGCACCTGGCTCATGGGCTTCTGATAGTACACGCTCTGGATGGCTTTGTTGATGATGCCGTGACCCACCGCCAGTACCGTCTGGTCAGGGTAAGTTACCCGCAGCCATGTCAGGAAGTTCTGGGCCCGTGAGAGCATACGCTCTAACGACTCTACGTTGGCTGGCCATTCGCGGTCGGCCAGCGAGGGAATGTACTCGCCCGTGAAGTCGCCCCAGTCGCGTTCTCGCAGCAGTGGCGTCGTCACCACCTCCTTGCCCCGGGGAGTTGCTAAGATGTGGGCCGTCTGTATGGCCCGGTTCAGGTCGCTTGCTACAAAGGTATCGATGGCCGTGTCCTTCAGCCTGTCGCGCAGGGCCCTGGCCTGAGCCACTCCCTGCTCGTTAAGTTCGCCCTGTGTCTGTCCCTGCATAATCTGCCGGGCGTTGTCAATCGTCTCTCCGTGTCGTACTAAGTATAATGTGGTCATAATGGGTTGTTAAAGTCATAAAAAAGTCCGTAAATATTGCACAGGCAGCAGATTGTTTGTACATTTGCAGCCATCACAACTATAATAATAGGTATAATGAAAGCCATACAGAGTTCTGTTTTCCGTGCGCTGTGCGCCATCGTGGTAGGCGTACTGCTTATAGAGTACCGCGAAGATACCGTGAGGTGGATAACCATCCTTACGGGTGTCATGTTCTTCCTCTCGGGAGTTATCTCCATCGTGTCGTATTATGCTGGCCGTAAGCAGGCCGATGGCATCCAGGTCTACGATGCCGACGGCCGTCTGTTAAGCGGTTACCGCCAGTCGTTTCCCATTGTAGGGTTGGGCAGCGTTATCCTGGGGGCTGTACTCGCCATGATGCCCACCACCTTTATTACAGGCATTGTGTACATCTTTGCTGCCATACTCATTCTTGGGGCCATTAACCAGATGATGGTGCTGGCCCGTGTGAACCGCATCGCCTCCGTGGGGCTGTTCTACTGGGTGGCCCCCTCTGTTATCCTGTTGGTGGGTGTGGTGGCCATGGCATGGCCCGAGGCCATAGCCAGTGCGCCATTGTTGGTTATAGGTTGGTGTATGCTGGTTTATGGTGTCACCGAGTGCGTGAACGCCCTGAAGACCCATGCTGAGCGTCGCCGTTGGGAACGCCAGAAACAGGCCGCCTCTGCCCAGGTGGGCCAAGAGTCTTCCCTGTCGGATGAGAGTTCAGACCAGGCTGAGGGCAATTCTTCCGAGAAAGAGGGTAGCAGCGCCGAGTAGCGTCCCGTCAGCCTACCTTTTCGACCAGGCGCTCTATGTAGTCGCACATCATGCGTATGCCCTTCACGTTCTCACCTCCTTGTGGGATAATGAGGTCGGCATAGCGCTTGGTGGGTTCTATAAACTGCTCGTGCATGGGCTTGAGCACTTTCAGGTAACGCTCTACCACCATCGAGACGGTTCGGCCACGGTCTATGGTGTCTCGCTGAATGTTGCGGATAAGCCGCTCGTCAGAGTCGCAGTCTACGAATATCTTCAAGTCCATCATGTCGCGCAGCTTCTTGTTGATGAGCGTCATAATGCCCTCTATGATGATGACCGGCTTGGGCTCTACGTGTATGGTTTCCGGCAACCGGTTGCATATCAGGTACGAGTAGGTGGGCTGTTCGACGGCATGGCCGTTACGGAGCTCGTTGACATGATGTACGAGTAGCTTCCAGTCGAACGCGTCAGGGTGGTCAAAGTTGATGGCATGGCGTTCCTCGTCGGTCATGCCGATGTTTTCATTGTAATACGAGTCCAGGGGCACCACCGTGACGTAGTGGGGTGGTAGCGCCTCGACTATTTTTCGCACCACGGTGGTCTTGCCCGACCCCGTGCCTCCGGCTATGCCGATAATGGTTATGTCTTCCTTGTTCATAGTATCTATCTGAATATCTCGTCAAACATGCGGCCGTAGTATTCGGCCTTTTTCTCTACTTTCATGGGGTAAGCCCTACTGCTGCTGGGCTCGCGGTACAGCCGCAGTTGGCGGCCGCCATACGTAAAGGGTACCCATCCTCCCATGGGCGGCTGTCCGGCTATGCCATAGTGGGTGGTGAAGAGGTGGGTAGCCAGCTGGCCTGCAGTAAGTACGGCCTGGCACTCAGGCAGAGCCGTCAGCAGCGCATCCAGGTCGGTTGGTTCCACTATCTCTAAGTCTTTGTCAGATGCCGTGCCCTTGGTGCGACGTACACAGACGGCCGTGTCGTAGATGGCCACGCCCTGCTGAGTCAGGAAAGCCTTGATGGCCTCTAAGCGAAACGTCCGGTGCTCGCTATCTACGAAGTGTAGCTTGTCCTGGAAGAAGTATAGCCCGAAGATGCGCCACATATCGTTAGAAAAGTTAGGATAATACCACTCCATGCACCACCGCTTAGGCGCTGGCGGAAACGTGCCCAGCATGAGCAGCCGTGCATGGGGTGGCAGGAAGGGCTCAAAGGGATGACGCTCGGTGTCCACGGCTTACTGCTGTTTGTAGAAATAAGCCACAACGGGCAAGTGGTCCGAGTAACCATCAAGCCACACGCCGCCGGCAGTAGTGCGCTTGGGCGCGCCCTTGTATTTACCGCTGCTCTGGATAAGGTAATCGCGGCGGAAGATTTGAGCTTTCCAGAACTTGAGCCCTTTGGTATGCTCCTTGGCCTCGCCCTTGCGTGTAAGCAGGTTAGGGGTCATCACGATTTGGTCAAACAGGTTCCACGAACCACTATAGAAAAGCGTTCCGGTACCACTCTTGTGGATGTTGTACCAAGGGTTGTACATCTCGCCGTCGCCCACTTGCTCCTTGTCCTCTTTGGCCCCTAAGGCATCGTGCATGCTCTTGTCCTCGGGGTCATCGTTCATGTCGCCCATAACCAGAACCTTGCAGGCAGGGTTCCGGCGTAGCAGCGAGTCCTTGATGGCGCGAACCTGGGTACCAGCCAGTTCACGATAGTACGAGGTGCTGAAACGGCTGGGCCAGTGGCATACGATAGCCGTGACGGGCTCGCCCGCCAGGACACCCTCTACGGTAAGGAAGCCACGGGTTACGAAATTACTGTCCTTGGGCAGAACCGGTACGTAGGGCAGCAGCTTGTAGCTGGTCACCTGGAACAGGGCCGGGTTGTACAGGAGCGCGCAGTCGATGCCTCGCCGGTCTGGGCCCTCTACATGTACGTACTTCATGCCCCTGGCCTTGAGCGCCGGTTGGCTTGTCAGTGCGTTCAGAACCTTGTCGTTCTCTACCTCGCTCAGTCCTATGAGTGCGCAGCCCACGTTGGGCAGTACGTCGGTACCCATGTCGGCCAGGGCAGTCGACATATTTTTCAGTTTGTGTGAATATTTCAACCCATCCCAGTGGTAACTACCATTAGGGAGAAAATCAAAGTCGCGCTTGCCTACATCGTGACAAGTGTCAAAGAGGTTTTCCTGATTGTAGAAGCCCACTGCATAGACGGAGAACTTCTTCTGGGCAGCGACCGAAAGGCATATCATCCATGCCGCTACGGTCAAAAACATTCTTACGTTCTTCATTTTTCAGTTATTTTCTGCAAATATCGGAATTATAATTGATATTTCGCCATCTTTCTCTGAATTTTAATTAAAAAAACTTCATAATTAAAAAAATATTTCGTTACTTTGCAAGCACAATAATCATTATAAACAACACATCAACTATGCAAAGAAAGCTAAAATTGGCAGTGATAGCCATTTGTTACGCTCCGCTGACATTCGCTCAGGCTCCGTCGGGCGAAAAGGAGGTCGGCAGACCCGTAGACGAATCGGCCTTCACTTTTACAGAAGCGCAGTTGGGCGACGATGACGACATGACGCAGAATATCAGTATTCTGAACTCCAACACCAACTTCTATGCCAACAGCGTGGGTTATCTCTTCTCGCCTGTAAGATTCCGCTATCGTGCGTTCAACCAGAGCTACAATGACATTTACATCAATGGTGCTCCTGTTAACGACATGGAAACCGGACAGTTCCGTTTTTCACAGATTGGCGGCTTGAACCAGCAGACCAAGAACGTTGATTTCTCCCTTCCTTTTGAAGATTGCAACTTCGGGATGGTCGGCATGGCCGGTAGTAACAATTACGACTTCCGCCCGGGTAACCTGCCCGTAGGCCACCGTGTCTCGGTATCGGCTGCCAACCGCACCTATACCCTGCGCGGCATGTACACCTATAATTCTGGCTTCAACGAGCATGGTTGGGCCGTCTCGGCCGGTCTCACTTACCGTTGGGCTAAGCGTGGCTATGTTGAGGGTACTTTCTATAACGCCCTCTCTTACTTCGTAGGTGTCCAGAAACTCTTTGGCGACAAGCACTCGCTGTCTCTCGTTACCTGGGCCAATCCTACTGAGCGTGGCGCACAGGGTTCTTCGACCGATGAGGTTTACTGGCTTACCAATAACCGTTACTACAACCCTTACTGGGGTTACCAGAACGGGCACATGCGCAACTCGCGCGTAGTGACAGAGTACTCGCCATCGGCGCTGCTCACCTGGGACTGGAACATCAATAAGGACATGAAGCTTACCACCTCGGTGTTTGGGCGTTACGGCATGTATAAGAGTACCAAGCTCAACTACAACAATGCCGACAACCCCCATCCAGACTACTGGAAGGGGCTGCCCAGCTCTTATTTCTATGTCTGGGGCGACGACCCTCTGTACAGCTCATACCGTACCAGTACGGCTCTGGCCAATTGGACCAATGCCTACAACTACTGGCAGGATCCTGCTAACCAGCAGATTAACTGGAACCAGCTGTACTATGCCAATCAGCAGGTTTCCAAGGCTGGCCAGGACGCCCTGTACTTTATCCAGGCCAAGCACAACGACAACGCTACGCTTACGCTGGCCTCGACGCTGACTACTAAGGAGACCAAGAACTCTTCCTGGAACTTGGGATTTGTGCTCTCTACCAATAATGGCCATCACTACCAGACCATGGAGGACATGCTCGGCGCTACCACCTTCCACAATATTAATACTTACGCCTTGGGCAAGTACCCCACAGGTTCCAACCAGGTTCAGTACGACCTCAACTCGATGGGCCCCAACAATATGGGTCGCCTGGTTTACGAGGGCGACATCTTCGGGTACAACTACAACCTCTTTGTTAACAAGGGCAACGTGTGGAGCAACTACATCCTCAACAAGGGGCGTCTGCACTGGATGATAGCAGGCCGCTTGGGCGCTGTCTCTATGCGCCGTGAGGGCCACATGCGCAACGGCTTCTTTACAGAGAACTCCTATGGCAAGGGCGGTACCGCCCGCTTCGGTGAAGGTGGTGCCAAGACCAGCCTGAGTATCAACGCCGGCAACGGCCATACCTTTATGTTGGGTGTGGGCTATCAGTGGAACGCCCCCAAGGCCAGCACCGCTTTTGCTTCGCCTGAAATGAACAACGACTTCGTCCTCAACCTCAAAGATGAGCACGTGTTCAGCAGCGAGGTGGGCTACCAGTACGACGGAAGCTGGCTCCACGCCAACCTCAACGCTTACTACAGCCGTCTGGACCACGTTACCGAGTGGCAGAACTTCTATTTCGACGACATCAACTCTTTCTCGTACGTTTCTATGACTGGTATACAGAAAGAATACTATGGCGTGGAGCTTGGCCTCAAGTTCAAGCTGTCCTCTGCTTTCGATATCAACGCTGTCGGTACCCTCAGCCAGGCTAAGAATATCAATAACGCGCGTGCGCGTTACCTTATATCTACTGAAGGTACTTATACCGACGAGACTGTATATAATAAGGATATGCACGAGGCCGGAACGCCCCTCACAGCACTCAGCCTGGGCGTCAGCTACCATCAGGGTGGCTGGTTTGTTGACCTCAACGGCAACTACTACGACCGTATCTACCTTTCGTACTCTCCCTGTTTCCGCTATGAGAGCTCGCTCAAGAAGCGTCAGAACATCTATGGCGACGTGTACGACAACGATGGCAATCTGCGCAAGTCCGCCGTTCAGCAGAGCCAAGGCAAGGGCGGTTTCATGCTCGATGCCAGCATTGGCCGCCTCATCCGTCTCAAGAAAGGACAGGTCTCTGTCAACCTCAGCGTTACCAACGTGCTTAACAACCGCGACATCGTAACGGGCGGTTATGAGCAGAGCCGTAGCGACTACTCTAATGACAAGGTACGCGCCTATCAGTTCTCTAAGAACCCCAAGAAGTTCTACGCCTTTGGCCCCAACGGATTGCTGAACATCGCTTACAAATTTTAATAGCCATCACAGATATGAAATACATTAATAAATTAATGGCCGTAGGTGCCTGCGCTCTGCTTACCGCCTGTATGGGCAGCGACTATGCCGACCCGCAGAACACCGAGAACCCCTTTGGTAACAACCAGATAGCTGAGACCAATGTGGTGAAGATAAGAGACCTTAAAAACAGCACCGATTTCAAGTTTGTCATAGCTAACGGTGCCTATAAGGAGGTCAAGAACGACATCAAGATTAAGGGCCGCGTTACAGGCAACGACGCCCAGAAGAACCTGTACAACACTATCACCCTCGAAGACTCTACCGGGGCCATCATTATATCCGTGGCCCAGGGCGGAACCAGCGGCTTTATGCCTGTAGGCCAGGAAGTGCTCGTATCGCTCAAGGGCCTGTACATCGGGGGCTACCGCAAGCAGGCCCAGGTGGGTACCGTATATACCAGTGCCAGCAATGGCTCCTTAGGCATAGGCCGTATGAGCCGTCAGGAGTGGGCCGACCACTACAAGATAATCGGCACGGCCGATCCGGCAGCGCTGACTCCTACCGTGTTTGACGTGACTAAGCTGTCTGATGCCGCCTATATGGAGGCCAATGCCGGCAAGCTGATGACCATTAAGGGTGTAGAGCTGGCCGATGCCGATGGCAAGAAGGTGTTTGCTCCCGATGATGGCAGTGTTACCCTGACGAGCAACTGTGCCAACCGCGCCCTAAAGAATATGGATGCCAACAGCATCGTGGTACGCACCAGCACCTACGCCACCTTTGCCAACACGCCCATGCCTACTGGCAAGGTGAACATCACCGGTATTTTTACCCGGTTTAACAACACCTGGCAGATATTGGTACGCTCTATCGACGACATCGTATCCGATAATCCATTTGAGGGTATCGACGGCACCGGCGAGGGCACCTTGGAGTCGCCCTTTGACGTGACCCGCGCCCTGAGCATGATAGCCAAGAACGCCTACGAGGCCAGCAAGGAGTACTACGTGTCGGGTACCATCTCAAGCATCAAGGAAGTAGACACTGGCAGCTATGGCAACGCCACCTACAACATCTCTGATAATGGGCAGGACACCAATGTACTCAACATCTTCCGTGGCTACTATCTGGCTGGTGCCAAGTTTACCGCTGCCGACCAGATTAAAGTAGGCCAGAAAGTGGTAGTAGCGGGTACGCTTACCCTCTACAACGACACCCCCGAGATGAACAAGGGCAACCAGATAGTCTCTATCAAGTAAATCATAATCAGCAAACCGAGAAAATAAAATAATAAAAGATATGAAAAAGCTCATTTATTCCATGCTTGTTCTGGCAGCCGTTGCCTTAGGCTTCAGCAGCTGCGAGAATGTACCCATGCCTTACGGCTATCCCTCTGGCGCTACCGACCCCACTAATCCGGATCTGCCAGCTACGGGCGAGGGCACCTTTGAGTCGCCTTACAATGTGGCTGCGGCCAACGCGGTTATCGCCGGTGGCGACTTTGACGGAGCCAAGAACTTCTATGTTAAGGGTATCATCACCTCTATCGAGGGCGAGCTACCCAACACCTTTGGCAACGCCACCTATTATATATCTGATAAGGCCGATGCCTCTAACAAGCTGGAGGTTTACCGTGGCTATGGTTTCGACGGTGCCAAGATTACTTCTGCCGACGACATCAAGGTGGGCGACGAGGTTATCGTAATGGGCCAGCTGGTTAACTACAGTGGCACCTACGAGATTACTCAGGGCAGCAAGATAGTATATCTCAACGGCAAGTCAACCGGTGGCGGCAGTACCACTACTCCCGAGGGCGAGGGCACTCAGGCCAGCCCCTACAATGTGGCTGCTGCCCTCCAGGTGGTTAACGCCCTCGATGCCGACGCTCAGACTGAGACCGAAATCTACGTTAAGGGTAAGATTTCGAGCATCAAGAATGTCGACACCGGTAGCTTTGGCAACGCCAACTACTATATCTCTGACGATGGCAGCGAGAATGGCCAGATCTACATCTTCCAGAGCCTCTTCCTCGGCAAGGCCAAGTTTACCGCTGCCGACCAGATTAAGGTTGGCGACGAGGTCGTGGTCTGCGGTAAGTTTACCAACTTCAAGGGCAACACTCCCGAGACTGTTGGTAAGGGCAGTTCGTACCTCGTGTCGCTCAATGGCAAGACCGAGAACGGTGGCACAACGCCCTCTACTGGCGAGGCCAAGGGCGATGGTACCAAGGCCAACCCCTACAACGCCGTAGCAGCTAAGAACTTTGCTTCTAAACTGGAGCAGGGTGCCACCTCTGAGAGCGACGTGTACATCAAAGGTAAGATTTCGAGCATCAAGTACAACTACTCCGCTCAGTTTGGCACTGCCACCTTTAATATCTCTGACGACGGCAAGGCCGAGAACGAGTTCATCATCTACAGCACTCTCTACCTGAACAATGCCAAGTACACCGAGGGCGACCTGCTCAACGTGGGCGACGAGGTAGTTATCTGCGGTAAGGTTACCAACTACAACGGTACCCTTGAGACAGCCTCGCAGAAGAGCTATCTGTTCTCATGGACCAAGAATGGTGGCGGTACTACACCTGCCGGCGATGCTGTTACAATCGCTGCGACCGACTTTTCACTGACCGATGCTCAGGAGGTAGGTGAACAGACCGTTAAGGACATCAAGTTTGCCTTTGATAAGGGTACCCATGCCTCTTTGGCTCCTAAATATTACAAGGCTGGCGGTGGTACTATCCGTATGTACCCTGGCAATAAGTTCACTATAAATGCTGGAAGTAAGAAGATAGCTAAAATAACCATGGCCTGTGATTCGTACAATGGTGTTAACTATACAGCAGAGGAGAAGGTTACCAGTTCGCTTGGTACCGTTGCACTTGAAGGACTTACCTATACTATCAGTGGAGTCAATGCTGCTGAGGTAACCATTACTGATGGTGCAGAGGGAACTGGTCAGAGCAAGCAGCTGCGTATCAAGACAATGACAATCACTTTCGCCAAGTAAAAAAAGTTGGCTATTCCTTTGGCAGGGTGCAGAATTATTCGTAATTTTGCACCCTGTACGTTTGAAACGATTAATAAACAACAAATAAGTAACAACAATGAAAAAAGGTATTCACCCAGAAAACTATCGCCCCGTCGTATTTAAGGATATGTCCAACGGCGATATGTTCCTCTCAAAGTCTACGTGTAAGACCAATGATACCGTAGAGTTTGAAGGCGAGACTTACCCAGTGGTAAAGATTGAAATCTCAAGCACCTCTCACCCCTTCTATACCGGTAAGAGCAAGCTCGTAGACACCGCCGGTCGTGTAGACCGCTTCATGAACCGCTACGGCAAGTTGAAGAAGTAATATATCTTTCGAATATATTCGTATGCGAGAGTGCGTCCCAATGTAGTTGCATATGCATTGGTACGCACTTTCTTTTTATCTATACCCTTATACCATTTATCTATACCCTTATACCATTTATCTATGAAATCTATACTTAGTGCGCTTGTCGCCATGGGGGTGGTCATCGGTCTGTGTGGTTGTGGCAGCGATGGCCCCGGCAACGGCAATCCTGGCGATGAGCCCCAGGGCACTGTTACCAATGCCAACCGTAACGTTATCAGCGCCTCTACGCCTCACGAGGTAACCCGGTTAGAGTTCCCCCGTCTTCATGGCACCAACAGTATCGTCCTGGTTCATCATACCAGTGGTGCCCACGATGTGAGCTACTCCTGCGAGTGGGATTATCAGAAGAAATCGCAGCGGTGGTCGTGCTGCGCCATGACCAGCCAGACCATCAAGGGTGGTGCGGGCTATACCGGCGACTTCAGGGAAGACCCCGATCTGCCCACGGCGATGCGCTTCAGCGATACCAGTTCGATGTATTCGGGCTCCGGGTTCACCCGCGGCCATATTATCGCCTCGGCCGATGTGCAGTACTCGCGCGAGGCCAACCAGCAGACTTTCTACTATACCAATATGCAGCCCCAGTACTACAATTTCAATGCTGGCGAGAATTATGAGGGCATCTGGGTACGTATGGAGAACTGGGTTCGTAAGAAAGCCCAGTCGCTCCATGATGGCGACACCCTCTTTGTGTGCAAGGGTGGCACCATTGATAACGAGAGCCAGATTTTGAAGCGTGTTAAGAACCAGCTGATAGTTCCGCGTTACTTCTATATGGCGCTGCTAATGAAGTCGGCAGGCCAGTACAAGGCCATAGGACTGTGGGCAGAACATAAGAGCACGGTCGATAAGAGCGAGGTGGCATCGCATGCCATCACCATCGACGAGTTAGAGCGCCTTACAGGCATCGACTTCTTCTGTAATCTGCCCGATGACATAGAGCATAAGGTACAAGGAAGCATCAGCCTGATAAGCTGGGGGCTATAGCAGGGGCTTCGGCTGGCCCCGCATAAGCTACGCGCGCAGAAAACGCTATAAAGGCAAAATGCAAAGGGGTGAAAAAGTAAAAGACGATGGCCTCGGGCACCCTCGTGTAACCACCGCGCGCTGAAAGCGCAGCAGTATAAAGCCTGAGGCAACGCCCCAGGTATATGACCATCAATCTATTTTCGCGCTGTAGGCACAAAAGTAGCCGTAGGCGTTATCGCAGCAAGATGGCCGGTAATAGAGGCAGTGCCTATTTACCCACTAATAGCCATAGGTACCTGTCCTGTGATTTTATACTTCGCTACTTTTATAGCAACAGTCTGCGCTTCGGCCATCCGAGCAAGCTCATGGCGCTCAGTTTGCACTGTTTTTATAGAAAACAGGCTTCGCTTCGGCCATCCGAGCAAGCTCATGGCGCTCTGCTTGCACTGTTTTTATAGAAAACAGTCTGCGCTTCGGCCATCCGAGCAAGCTCATGGCGCTCTGCTTGCACTGTTTTTATAGAAAGCAGGCTTCGCTTCGGCCATCCGAGCAAGCTCGTGGCGCTCTGCTTGCACTGTTTTTATAGAAAACAGGCTTCGCTTCGGCCATCCGAGCAAGCTCGTGGCGCTCAGCTTGCACTGTTTTTGCGCCTGCAGCGCGCATTGCTTATGTGGGGATGATACCTGGGGCGTTGCCTCAGGCTTTATGTTGCTGAGCTTGCAGCGCGCGTTGCTTGAAGAGGCATCCCCACAATGACTGGAGTAACTGCGGTTTGTCCCCAACCTATCGTGAGAAAAGGAAAGACCGACCTTTAGACATGAAAGGTAAAATGGTAAAAAAGTAAAAGAGTAAAAAACGCTGCTGGAGGCTGCCATTATCGTACCAATGATTGTCGCTGGAAATGTAAAGGCCGGTCTTTAGCTTTCTAAAGACGGCTCCCAGCATTGTAAAGGTGGTCTCCATGATTTGGGCGACCGTTTTTACAGTCACCCAGAGGGCACCTATCCCAGCGCTTGTTACCATTTTACTTTTTACCATTTTACTTTTCATTCAAAGGATGACCTCTGCTCCCACACTTGCCATTCCCCATCTTTTTTGAGAAGTTGGGACTATCTCATGGGCGGCCTTTGCTCCCGCTATTTGTCATCTTCTTCCTTTTAAACAGAAACAGGGCAGAGCCTCTTATGTGTTGAGGCTCTGCCCTGGTGGCTATGGTGTGTGCCAGTGACTTATCTGTGTCCGTTGGCGATGGTGATGTGGCGCTCTATGGGTGCCAGGCTCACCTGGCCCTTAGCTCCGCCAAACGTCTTGCTGCTCTTGGCCACGCCCTGGCCTGCTACCTGCTGCGGCAGGCGCTTCCGTAGGTTGAAGTCGTCCTCTTCGTCTATGTTCTGGCCCACCGAGGTGCCCTGGAACTCGGTCGTGGAGAGCTTGTCCAGGTTCGAGTAAGCTATCAGCATATTGATGGGCGTGCCATTGGGCGTCGAGGGGTCGTAGGAGATTTCTATGCCGCCCGTATCGTTGACACACCAGGAGAAATTGGTCGTCGTAGTGCCCTCAGTGTTATTGGTTCGCCACTCGGTGCCCCGTCCCTGCGTGTCTGATGAGGCACTCAGCTCGAAGTGCCACGTCACCTGGTAGTCTGCGTGCACCGTCTGTCCTTTTTCATCTTTATAGTACATCGTCAGCGGCCCCTCCCACTCGCCGTTCAGATAGCGCGACATGGTGGCGCGGCTCTTGTATATCTCCGAACTCACAGCGTTGACAAAGTCGCGATAGTCATAGTCGTTGGCGTAAGGGTAATAGTAGTCAAACCAGTCGGCAGTGGTGCGCTGGTCGGTACCGAAGTCGCCGTAACGGCCAAAGTAGCCTTTCAGGGCCTCGTTCAGGTCAAAGTAGTAGGGGCGTTCATTGTCGTCCTCGCACGATGTGAGGGCGAGCGAAGCGATGGCTATGAGCGCCACCGTCATCAGGGCTGTTAACTTCTTCATAAGCGTATCTTTATTCGGTTTCTTTATAGTTTTTACAGTGGTGAGCGTGCTGGCCGGGGCCGCTGGCGCTATCCCGCAGGCCGAGGAGCTAACTTTCATCTGCAAAGGTAGTGCTTCCTGCCAATACTCCCAACGGAAAAAGGATATATTTCGGTAGGTTTTCCCTACTCCTCGGTAGGATTTCCCTAAACCATAAAAAAAATCCCGGCCACGTTTGCCGTCTCACGATAAATGGCTACCTTTGCACACATTGATAAAACGACATTTATAGATAATAACAGAGATGAAAACCGTTTACGATTTTGCTGTCAAGGACAGAAAAGGAAAAGCAGTGTCCCTCCGCGAGTACGCCAATGAGGTTCTTCTGATAGTCAACACAGCCACCAAGTGTGGCTTCACCCCTCAGTATGAGGAGCTGGAGGCACTCTACAAGAAATATCATACTCAGGGCTTCGAGATTCTCGACTTCCCCTGCAACCAGTTTGGCCAGCAGGCCCCTGGCACTGACGAGTCTATACATAACTTCTGCAAGCTCACTTATGGCACTGACTTCCCCCGGTTCAAGAAGGTCAAGGTCAACGGCAATGACGCCGACCCGCTCTTCAAGTTCCTCAAGGAGCAGCGCGGCTTTGCCGGCTGGGACGACAGTCACCCCCTTACGCCCGTGCTCGACAAGCTGCTCAGCGAGGCCGACCCCGACTACAAGTCCAAAGCCGACATCAAGTGGAATTTTACTAAGTTCCTCATCAACAAGCGAGGGCAGATAGTGGCCCGTTTTGAGCCCACTGAGAAGATAGAGAACATCGAGAAGCAGATACAGGAACTCCTGGCCTAATCACCCACGACGACTATGCAACACACCAAGTGCCTTATCATCGGCAGCGGCCCTGCCGGCTACACGGCCGCCATCTACGCCGGTCGTGCCAACCTGCGGCCCATCGAGTACTGCGGTCTGCAGCCCGGTGGCCAACTCATCCAGACCACCATCGTTGAGAATTTTCCCGGCTATCCACAAGGAGTAGACGCCAATCTGATGATGACGGACCTGCGCCAGCAGGCCGAGCGCTTCGGCGCCGACATCCGCGACGGCGTAATCGTCAAGGCCGACTTCACCAAGCGTCCCTATGTGCTCACCACCGACCGCGGCGATGAACTGTCGGCCGACACCGTCATTATAGCCACCGGTGCCAGCGCCAAGTATTTAGGCTTGGCCGACGAGCAGAAGTACAATGGACAGGGCGTGTCGGCCTGTGCCACCTGCGATGGCTTCTTCTACCGCAAGAAAGTGGTCGCCGTGGTGGGTGGAGGCGACACCGCCTGCGAGGAAGCCACCTACCTGGCCGGGCTGTGTGCCAAGGTGTACATGATAGTACGCAAGCCTTATCTGCGGGCCTCCGACATCATGCGCAAGCGCGTCAGCGAGAATCCCAAGATAGAGATACTCTACGAGCACAACGCCGAGGGCCTCTATGGTGACAATGGCGTAGAGGGCGTTCACCTCGTGGCCCGCCGTGGTGAGCCCGACGAGCGCCACTACGACCTCCCCATCGACGGCTTCTTCCTCGCCATCGGTCACCGTCCTAACACCGACGTGTTCCGCGGCCAGCTCGACATGGATGCCCAGGGCTATATACGTACCCAGGGCGCCTCGCCCCGTACCAGCGTTGAGGGTGTCTTTGCCGCCGGCGATTGTGCCGACCCCACTTACCGTCAGGCCATCGTGGCTGCGGGCAGCGGCTGCAAGGCTGCACTTGAGGCCGAGCGGTACCTTAACCGATAGCCTACACCTTATTATATATATACGTCCGGGCGACGGCATCTTCCTGCATATAGGGGGCTGCCGTCGCCCTGGTGTTCTCCGGCCGCCCAGCCGCCATTATCAGCACACGGCCAAAAAAGATGGTTGTTATGTCAAAAAACACACAGGCAAAGTCAAAAAGATGCCTAAATTTGCAAGCAGCAATCTTTAGCTACATCATACGCGTTTTCTATATAAAAAAAATAACAACCTCTATGCCCATCAAGACAAGAATAGCCCTTGTGGCAGTCCTCGTGGTAGCCAGCATGACGGCCGGCGCTCGTGACTATAACGTTACCGACTTCGGAGCCAAGGCCGACGGCACCACGCTTAACACCAATATCATACAGCATGCCATAGACTACGTCAGTGCGCAGGGTGGCGGCACCGTGGTGTTCACCCCGGGCCGATACCTTACCGGCACTATCTACATCAAGTCGGGTGTGACGCTCGAGCTGCAGAATGGCTCCGAGCTGCTGGGCTCTACCAATCCCTGGGACTACGACAAGAACCCCATCGTCAACTGGCAGTCGCTCATCTTTGCCATACGCCAGCACGACATAGGCATTAAGGGCCGGGGAACCATTAACGGACAGGGCGCGCAGACCGCCAACAACAAGGTAGACATCATTAACCGTGGCCTGTATGACGACCCGTTGCGCAACGGCCGTCCCTACGAGGGCAACCGCCCTATGAACATTTACTTCCGTGAGTGCGAGAACATCCGCATTGAGGGTATCACCCTGCGCGACCCTGCCAGTTGGAACCAGACTTACGACCAGTGCCGTAACCTGCTGGTCGACGGGATTACTGTTGACAGCAAGGCTTACTGGAACAACGACGGCATAGACGTAGTAGATTGCGACGGCGTGGTGATACGCAACGCCAACATTGACGCTGCCGATGATGTGTTCTGCTTCAAGTCCTACTCGGCCGATCACATCTGCCAGAACGTTATTGTTGAGAACTGCGTGGGCCGTTCAAGCGCCAACGGACTCAAGTTTGGCACCGTGTCGCGTGGAGGCTTCCGCAACTTCAAGGTCAGAAATCTTACCATTTATAACACGTACCGCTCGGCCATTACCTTTGCTACCGTCGATGGTGGAGTTATCGACAGTATCGAGGTCGATGGCCTGCGGTCCATCCACACGGGCAATGTCATCTTCCTGCGTACCGGCCGCCGGTGGAACAATGGCAAGGAGCCCTCTATGAGCAACATCGTCATACGTAATGTCTATGCCGAGATTCCTGCCAGCAAGCCCGATGCCGGCTATAGCTACGAGGGGCCGGTCGAAGACATGCCCCGCAACATCTCGCCGGCCAGTATAGTGGGCATACCCACCTGCAAGATACGCAACGTGACCCTGCAGAACATCGAGATAGTTACTCCCGGAGGTGGCAACCCACTCTACGCTTACCGCGGCACCACTCCGGCCGAGCTGAACAGTGTGCCCGAGATGGAGAAAGCCTACCCCGAGTTCTCGCAGTTCAAGGAACTGCCTGCCTGGGGCTTCTATATCCGCCATGCCGAGAACATTACCTTTGACAACGTTACCTTCCGCGCCCTGCGCAAGGACTACCGCCCGGCCATCGTGGCCGACGATGTCAAGGGACTGGCCCTGCACGATGTCCATGTCGACGAGCCTGGCAGCCAGGCCAAGCAGGAGACCGTGCTCTACCGCTCTACCCGTAAGTAACCCCTGTCGGCATACTGTAAACAACCACCGCTAAACCACCAACCGCTATGAATATATTAAGAACTACGCTGTGTGCCTGTGCGCTGGCCCTGCTGTCGCTTACGGCCATGGCCAAGGACTATCAGGCCGTGGCCTTCGGGGCCAAGTCTGACGGCATCACCCTTAACACCCGCTCCATCCAGCAGGCCATCGACTATATCTCGGCCCAGGGCGGCGGCCGCCTCATCTTCTATGTGGGCCGCTACCTCACAGGCTCTATCGAACTGAAGTCTAATGTTACCCTCGTGGTTCAGGAGGGGGCTGTGCTGATAGCCTCGCCATCGGTCTACGACCAGAAGGGAGCCCCCCGCCGGGCCCTGGTCTATGCCAATGGACAGCAGAACATAGCCATCACGGGCAAGGGCATCCTGGATGGCAACGCCCAGGCCCTCATGGCCGACCAGGCCGCCCAGACCCAGCGCGGCTACCTGGCAGCTGCCGATGCCGCCAAGGCCCCCACGCTCATAGCCTTTACCGACTGTACCGGCGTACAGGTCAGCGGACTCATGCTGCAGCACGCCGCCTATACCCCGCAGGTATATACCCGCTGTGCCGACCTCAGCGTGAGTGATGTCATATTCGTGCCGTCGCCCCAGGCTACCCAGGCTGCCGAGACCGACCAGTGCAGCCGTGTGGCCATGACCAATAATCTGACTTATCCCTATTAGCAGCGCAAATACAACTACTATGAATATATTAAGAACTATGGCCCTGACGGTGCTGATGGTATCGGCCATGGCCACATCGGCCAAGGACTACCAGATGACCCTCTTCGGCATCAAGTCTGACGGGGTTACGATGAACACCCGCTCCATCCAGCGCGCCATCGACTACATAGCCCAGCAGGGTGGTGGTCGCCTGGTGTTTACCGTGGGTCGCTACCTTACCGGCAGCATCCACCTGCGGTCCAAGGTTACCCTGCACCTCAGCGAGGGTGCCATCCTGGTGGGCTCTACCAATCCCTACGACTACGACATGGAGCTCAACTCTTGGTATGCACTCATCCTGGCCAACCGCCAGGACAGTATCGCCATTACTGGCAAGGGCGTGATAGACGGCCGCGGTCGCGAACTGGCCAACAACTTCCTGGCCCAGGCTGCCAACGGCATTATCAACGACCCGCTCAAGCTGGGGCGTGTGGCTAACCGTCCCAAGCTCATTTACTTCCGTGAGTGCAGTAACGTCACGGTGCGCGACGTTACCCTGCAGAACCCCGCCTTCTGGACTCAGACCTACGACCAGTGCCGCAACTTGCTTATCGACGGTATCACGGTTCACAGCCGCGCTTACTGGAACAACGACGGTATGGACATTGTGGACTGCAACGGTGCCCTTATCCAGAACTGCTATGTCGATGCCACCGATGACGCTATCTGCCTCAAGTCGCACGATGCCAACAGCCTCTGCCAGAACATCACCGTGCGCCACAACAAGGCTTGCTCCAGCGCCAGTGGCATCAAGTTCGGCACCGCCTCCCTGGGTGGCTTCAAGAATATCCGCATCATCGGCAACACTGTCTTTGACACCTTCCGCTCGGCCATCACTATCCAGGCCGTCGATGGCGGCCAGGTCGACAACGTGGTCGTTGACAGTCTGCGCGCCATCAATACCGGCAATCCCATTTACCTGGTCATCGGCCAGCGCCGCGGCGATGCCCACCAGCTCATAGAGGTCAACGACAGCATTAACCGTGTACGCCGTAGCAGCATGAGCAATGTGCATATCTCTAATGTCTATGCCGAGGTGCCCGCCACCAAGCCCGACGCCGGCTACGAGTACGAGGGCCCCACCGAGGACAACCCCCGCAACATTTCGCCCTCTTCCATCATCGGTCTGAAGGGCAGCCGCGTCACCAATGTGTCTATCCAGAATGTCGAAATAGTCTACCCCGGTGGTGGCGACCCCCACTATGCCAAGGTGGGTACCGACGAGCTGGACAAAGTGCCCGAGATGCCGCGCGCTTACCCTGAGTTCTCGCAGCACAAGGAGCTCCCGGCGTGGGGCTTCTACGTTCGGCACGCCCAGGGCGTTACCTTCCGCAACGTGAAGCTCACTGCCCGCAAGGCCGACTACCGTCCGGCCATCGTGTTCGACGACGTTACCAATGGGGTGCTGGCCCGGGTGAAGGTATCGGAGCCCAAGGCTGGTGGCAAGACCGAGGTATATACTTACAAGTCTACTAATATCAAGCGATAAACACACCACAGCAGCCCCACGGGGCATAGCTGGCATGCAGGATGTTGCCAACCCACTCGCCAAGAGAGTGGCTGGCAACATCTTCTTGTTTATAAAAGGTAAAAAAGTAAAGGAGTAAAAATGTAAAAAGAAGAACGCGTAATCCCGTGTGTGCAACGCGCGCTGTAGGCGCAGCAGTATAAAGCCTGGGGCAACGCCCCAGGTATATGAATATCAACCTATTGACGCGCTGTAGGCGCAAAAGTAGCCGTAGGCGTTATCTCTATGAATATGCCCATAGTGGAGATGGGGCTTGTCTACACGATGGGAATTGTGGGCATTATTTCTGCAGCTTTAACGCTTCGCTACTTTTGCGCCTGCAGCGCGCATTGCTTATGTGGGGGCATACCTGGGGCGTTGCCCCAGGCTTTATACTGCTGCGCCTACAGCGCGCGCTGCTTGCTGAGGTATCGTCACGGTGGCCGAAATGGCTGCAAATATTCCAGCAACCATCGCGAAAAATGAAAAGACCGACCTTTAGACTTCTAATGACGGCTCCGGGAAAGCTAAAGATGGCTCCCAGCATCGTAAAGGTCGGTCTTTACAAATAGGGTGATAACCCCCGTTACCCCAAAGCGGTTCGCCACCCCTGCGCTTGTTATCTTTTTACTTTTTTACCATTTGATTTTTCAATCCATCATACTTGTTATGTTTACAACGGGAACCTCTGCCAGCACGCTCTTACTCATCGTTCTCACCTTAGAGGCCAAGGGGGCTGTGGCAACGGAAAATCCCCCCTTGCGGGGGGACTTAGGGGGGCTTCCTTTTCGTATTTTTCTCTTATCTATGACCGCCGCCGAACGAACCGCCGCCTGAGCGTGAGCCGCCGGCCGAGTGGCCACCTCCAAAGGAACCGCCTGAGGGACGGCCGCCGCCAAACGAACTGCCACCAGAGCGACCTCCGAACGAGCTGCCTGAAGAGCGTGAGGGCGAGGTAGAGGGACTGGGACTGAAGGTGCGGCTGGGGGTGCTGTTAGAGCGGCCACCGAACGAGGGAGTGCTGCTCTCGCTGCCCCGACGTTCTACCGTGGTACGGGTAGAGCTGCGCAGGTCGCTGTTGGTACGGTTGCCAAAGGTGCGGTTGCTGCCCGTGTTCGACGGTGTGCTCACGTTGGCAGGCTGCTGGTTGGCACGCCCGCCAAAGGAGCGGTTGCTGCTGGCGTTGCTGCGTGTACCCACATTGTTAGGCTGGTTGACGCGTCCGCCGAAAGAGCGGTTAGCCTCGTTGCCCCGTACGTTCATATTGCGGTTAGGCTGACTGGTGCGCCCGCCAAACTCGCGTGTGCCACGGCCGAAGTCGCCCCGGTCAAAGCGGTCGCGCAAGCCCATGTTGCGGTTGGGGCCATCCGGGCGACGCCCGCCAAAGTCGCGTCCGCGGTACCAGCTGCGGTTGCCGTTGCTGTGCCAGCTGTGTCCACCCCGATAAACGGCCACGAAGGCCGGACGGCCAAAGTAGAAGTAGTCGCGGTGCGGATAGCGGGCATATATGCCGAAGTGCCAGAAACCACCGTCCCAGTAGAGCGGGCGATAGAAGTAGCTGGCGGCGCAGTAAGCCCGGTACTGCCAGTCTAACAGGATGTAACCGAGGTCCATGTTGCGGCGGCGCCAGTACACACCGTACAGGTCATCGTAATCGTTGATGCCCATCAGGTAGTCCAGGTTTATCTCGTAGGCTGCCTCGTACTGGGCGTCGTTCAGGTTGAGCTCGTAAGCCATCTTGTCAGTCAGGAAGAGAGCTTGCTCGCGTGCCTGTGCATAACTCATCGCATTAGCCGATACGGTTATCGTCATCATTGCCATCAGGGCTACTATAAACTTCTTCATAATCGTAAGTCTTTAAATGGTTATTTTATCTGTTGCAAAGGAACGGATATTTTATGACCCTCGCAAGGGTTTTCCCCTAAAGCGTGGGGGGAATTTCCCTACTCGTTATCTTTCTAAGGGTGGTCACCGCCTCTCTCAGGGCCTGCACGGGGGCCGACGGGGCGGCTTGCAGGCCCCCAAAAGGGCTGTGCCGGAAGGGTAGGGGCACCTCCGAAACTCTCCCGAGAGGGGTCTAATGGTAGGCGCGACGGCCCCCTTATATTATATATAGGTACGCGAAGGGGCTAAAAGCCACCTCGGGCGGTGTCAAAAAAACGGCAAATGGCGGGGCGGTTATCAGTTTTATTTGTACTTTTGCAAAAAGAAACGGGCTGAATATGATAGAACTGAACAAAGTACGCATCAGCATAGCCGGAGCGGCTGCCACCGACGCCCTGTCGGTCATACTCGGCGAGGGCGAGTCGCTGCTCGTACACGGGGCTACCGCGGCCCTTCGCCATGCTGTGGTCGAGACCATCATGGGGCTGCGGCCCGTTGCCGGAGGCTATCTTACAATAAGTGGCGAACTGGTTACGCCCGCCTCGGCCCCCTATTTCCGTCGGCTGATGGCCTATGTGCCGGCCGATGTGGCTCTGCCTTACCAGACGGTACGCGACATGGTGAGTGCCACGGCCCGGCTCAAGGCCAACCGGCCCAGTGCGGGTGATATGGAGGCCCTGGCCGACGAGTGGTGCCATGCGGGCATAGCCGACGACTGCTATGAACAGCCCCTGGCCGACGTGGCCCCCGACACACTGAGGCTGATGATGCTGGCCGTGGCCAAGTGGCTCCGCAAGTCGGTGGTACTGGCCGAGGAGATAGACGCGCCCACGGTGGCCGCCTATCTGCGCTCGCTGGCCGCCGAGGGTGCCAGCGTGGTGGCCACCTGTGCCACCAGGGGCGAGGGCGCCCGCTACGACAAATACATAGACTTAGACCATCCATCACAACAATGATGACTACGACGATAAACATGACATTCGGCAGTGTCGTACTGGGACTGCTACTCTTCGTGATACCCATCTATACGCTGTACTTGCTCCGCGTAGATGTATGGCGCAAGGCGCTCAAAGCCCTGGGCCGCATGGTAGTGGCCCTGGGCGCGGCGGCCCTGCTCACCCAGGCGGCGCTGTGGCTGTCCAACATAGCCTTTACGCTGCTCTGCGCGGTAGTCATGGTGGCCGTTACGGCTGCCGCCATGGTGGCCCGCTCGCGTATCAGGCAGCCCCGCTTCGTGGTGCCTGTGGCCTTGGGTCTGCTGCTTACGGCGGTGCCGCTGGGGCTCTACTTCGTGTTTCTGGTGCTGGGCGTGGACACCCCGCTCGACGCCCGCTACTTTCTGCCCACCATGGGCCTGGTGGCCGGAGCCGTGTCAGATGCTAACACCAAGGCCCTGGGTGCCTATTACGATGGGCTGCGCCATCATGCCCGTCTCTACTTCTATCTCATAGGCAATGGGGCCACGCGGGCCGAGGCCATCGGCTACTTTACCCGTCGCTCGCTCAAGCGGGCTGTCATGCCCGGGCTCTCGCGGATGGGCATCTTAGCCATCGGCACGGCACCGGTAACCATGTGGGTCATGGTGTTCTGCGGACTGCCCGTGGCCACGGCCCTGCTGGCGCAGCTGTTGCTCGTCGGCCTGCTCATCGCCGTGTCGGTACTGTCGCTGATACTCACGCTGGTGCTGGCTCGCCGCTATGCCTTTGACCAATATGACAATATACAGATAGACGCATGAAAAAGTTGCTGTATGCCCTGTGCCTGTTGCTGACGCTCGCAGCCTGCCATCTGCCTAAGGATGCCAAGCCGTTGGTGGCTCGGTGGAGTAGCGCCATGCCGGCCAGTCATGAGGAACAGGCCGATGGACGCAGGGGAGCCACGGCCAATACCATGGCGCTGCCTGCCGCGCTGACCGACCGCCCCGAGCAGATACTGAGGAGGGCGGGCTACACAGTATCGTACAACAGGGCCACCCTGTTGCCCAACTGGGTGGCCTGGCATCTTACCGCGGCCCACACCGAGGGCCCTTACAAGCGCCAGGGCATTGCCTTTAGTGCCGACGACGAGGTGCCCGAGCCCCGTGCCGACACCTACGACTATCAGCGGTCGGGCTACGACCGGGGCCACATGTGTCCCTCGGCCGATAACCGCTGGAGCCAGGAGGCCCAGCGCGACTGCTTCCTACTTACCAACATCTGCCCGCAGCTCCATGCGCTCAACGACGGTGACTGGCGCATCTTGGAGGAGCAGTGCCGTAGCTGGGCCCGTCGGTGGGGCGACCTCTACATCGTATGTGGCCCCGTCCTGACCCGTCAGCGCCATCGCCGTATCGGCCAGCACCGCGTTACCGTCCCCGAGGCTTTCTTCAAGGTCATTGTCTGCCTTAACGGCACGCCCCGTGGCATCGGTTTCATCTACCGCAACGAGCGCGGCCGTCACCCTCAGGCTGAGTACGTTAACAGCATCGACGAGGTAGAGCGCATCACGGGCATCGACTTCTTTGCCTCATTGCCCGACGACGTTGAAGACCAGGTAGAGCGCACGGCCCGTCTCGCCGACTGGCAGCAGAGCCGTCAATAAGGGTGCTAAGCATGTGGCCCGACACAAAAAAACGGCAGATTTGCTGATTATATGGAATAAAATGTGTACTTTTGTCGTCCAATGAACACGTCAGAACTACAAAGAATAAAGCAGCGGTATAATATCGTCGGTAATTGTGACGGTTTGAACCACGCATTAGACATCGCCCTGCAGGTGGCGCCTACCGACCTGTCGGTACTCATCGTCGGCGAGAGTGGCGTGGGTAAGGAGATTATACCCCGCATCATTCATGACAATTCGCCAAGGAAGAGGGAGAAGTACTTTGCCATCAACTGCGGCTCCATTCCCGAGGGTACCATCGACAGTGAGCTCTTTGGACACGAGAAGGGTTCCTTTACGGGTGCCATAGGTGAGAGCGAGGGCTATTTTGGTACGGCCAACAACGGCACCATCTTCCTGGACGAGGTGGGAGAGCTTCCCATAGCCACCCAGGCTCGTTTGCTGCGTGTACTGGAAACGGGTGAGTACATCCGCGTGGGCGGCCAGAAGATACTGAAGACCAATGTGCGTATAGTGGCCGCCACCAATGTCAATATGCGTAAGGCCATATCTGAGGGGAGGTTTCGCGAGGATTTATACTACCGCTTGAACACCATACCCATACAGATGCCGGCACTGCGAGACCGCGGGCAGGACATACTGTTGCTCTTTAGGCTATTCGCACTGCAGACGGCGGAGAAATACCATCTTCCCAAGATAACGCTGACGGACGATGCCAAGCAGATAATGCTACACTACAAGTGGCCGGGCAACGTGCGACAGCTGAAGAATATCACTGAGCAGATGTCGGTACTGAGCCAGGAGCGCGAGATAACCGCCGAGGTGCTCACGCAGTTCATTCCGCACGACCCGGACAGCATGGAGCTGGCCCCGATAGAGCCGGCGGGCAAGCACTCGTACGAGAGCGAGCGCGAACTGCTCTACAAGGTGCTCTATGAACTTAGGGGCAATGTGGCCGAGCTGCGCCACGAGTTGGACACGCTGCGCAAGCAGATAGACGAAAGCAGCATGGTAGCCGGGGCGCAGGGCTTTCAGCATACGTTGCCCAGGGTGCCCGCCTCGACCATCCAGACCATGCCCGCCGAGGAGGCCATAGCCGAGGAGATTAAGACGGACCCGGCCGAGCCTATGAATATCGAGAAACTGAACAAGCAGATGGTGAGCATGGCCCTTGAGAAGGCCAACGGCAACCGCAAGAAAGCGGCCATTGCCCTTGGCATATCGGACCGGACACTCTATCGAAGAATTAAACAATATGGGTTGGACTAAGGAGATTAACAGGGCAGTTACACCTTATATATATATAGTACTGGCGCTGGTCATGGTGTCGGTCTTGACTTCGTGTGCCTTCAAGGGGTACAAGTTCAATGGTGCCAGCATAGACTATACCAAGACCAAGACCATCCAGCTGTCTGACTTTGCCGTCAGGAGTAGCTATGTGTGGGGCCCTATGGGCCCGCTGTTCAACAATACGCTCAAGGACGAGTTTGCCAATCATACCCGGCTGGTTCAGGTGAAGCGCAATGGCGACCTGAAAATCGAGGGCGAAATCATCCAGTACACCCAGCGTAACAAGTCGGTTTCGAGCGAGGGCCATTCGGCCCAGGTAGAGCTCACCATGACGGTTAATGTACGTTTTACGAACAACGCTAACCACAAAGAAGACTTTGAAAGGCAGTTCTCGGCCTCGCAGACATACGAGTCTACGCAGAGCCTGAACTCGGTACAGGAAGAACTGGTTACCCAGATGACCAAGGACATCGTGGAGCAGATATTCAATGCCACCGTGGCCAACTGGTAAATTACCACACGTACGATAATGGACTTAGAGCAACTGATACAGCACCCGGAAATGATGGACAAGGAGACCCTCTACGATCTCCGTAGCGTCATCGCGCTTCACCCTTACTTCCAGACGGCGCGCCTGCTCATGCTCCAGAACCTCTACATCCTCCACGACCCGAGTTTTGATGAAGAGTTACGCAAGGCGGCCATCTATCTGACGGACCGAAAGGTTATCTTTAAGTTGGTAGAGGCGGCTCACTACAAGCTCAAGACCACGGCTACGACAGCCGAGACCAAGCGTAGCGAGCCCGCGGGCGACAGGACTATCTCGCTCATAGACAACTTCTTAGGGTCGATACCCTCTACCGACGACGAGCCCCAGAAGAAAAAGCGCAAGCCTACTCCGGCTGATGCTGCGATAGACTATGTGAGCTATCTGTTGGAGACTGAAAGCGAGGAGGATGCTGCGGCCGACGATGCGCCGCAGATGAAGGGTCAGGAGCTCATCGACAACTTTATCAACAACGACAATGGTAAGATAGAGCTAAAGGATAAGCCCGAGTTCGTACCCGAGACTCCCCAGGAGGCCGAAGATGCAGTTACCGGAGCCACTAACAGCTACTGTACGGAAACTTTGGCCCGCATATACATACAACAGGGACGTTTTGAGAGGGCTTTGGAAATAATTAAGCAGCTAAATTTGATTTTTCCAAAAAAAAATGTTTACTTTGCAGACCAAATACGTTTCTTAGAGAAACTTATCCTGAACAGCCAAGCTGCCGATACGCAAACGTAAGACGTAAATAACAAAATAATAATAACAAAAAAGATGATTTACACATTATTCGTAGTACTGATAGTACTGATATCAATCCTTATGATTGGTATCGTGCTCGTTCAAGAGTCTAAAGGCGGAGGTCTTTCGTCACAATTCTCTTCGTCAAACCAGATTATGGGCGTAAAGAAGACCACCGATGTGGTTGAGAAACTTACCTGGGGCCTGGCCGCCGCCATGGTTGTTATCAGCGTGCTATGCGCCTACGTAGCCCCCAAGGCCGTTACCGACGAGAGTGTGATGGAGAAGGCTGCCACGCAGACCGAAACCACCAACCCAGTGAACACTCCTGGTTTTGGAGCCAGCCAGCCTAACAACGGAGCCGCTCCGCAGGCACCACAAGCACCGGCCACACCAGCAAAATAAATTACAGGCAAGCCCATTCGTTATCGAGTGGGCTTTTCTGTTTATCTGTCCAGTGGGGTAGGGTACTGGCAGAAGATGGGCGATGGCCGCGGCAACTTCAGAGATGGCCTTTAGAGTTATAGAGACGGCCTTTAGGAATCTGGAAGCGGTCTTTAGTACTTTAGAGATGGTCGCGCGAAATGGTGAGAGGATGACAGTAAGATGTGGAACCCTTAAAAACATAACTAATAATGAAGACAGAATTAGAAAAGTGTATGGCTGGCGAGACATTTACGGCTGACAGCTCTACCCTGGACTTGGCCCTGCGCGCCAAACGGCTGCTCAGGCTGTATAATGCCTGCGACTGTGCCGACAGCGAGTCCAAGTTCAGCATCCTGCACGACCTCTTGGGCAGTATGGGCCAGTACGTACACATTGACATTGACTTCCACTGCGAATATGGTAAGAACATTCATCTGGGCGACCATGTTATCATCAACATGAACTGCACTTTCGTAGACAATAACCGTATCGACATCGGTAACCGGGTGCTTATCGCGTCGGATGTCAAGATGTACACCGCCACGCACTCCACCCAGCCCTCTGTCCGTAACTACAGCGGTCACCCTGACCCTGCCATCTGGTGCCAGACGTACTCGCGGCCTATTACCATTGAGGACGAGGTGTGGATAGGTGGTGGCGCCATCCTGCTGCCGGGTGTAACCATAGGTAGGGGGAGTGTCATTGGGGCCGGGGCCGTGGTCACTAAGGATGTACCCCCTTACTCGGTAGCCGTGGGTAATCCTGCCCGGGTCATCAGGCAGGTAGAACCCTGACGGCCGGTGGTTCCCCGTATTACCGCTATGACCCGTAGCACGATAGCGGGTGCTTGGACAGGGGCGGAAAGGGACAGGCAGCCCCTGGAAATCATTCTTGGGCTGGAAATTATGGCCACGGGATAAAATTTCATGGCTAAAATTTGTGAGAAAGAAATAATTTGCGTACCTTTGCACTCGCTTAAAGGATTTAGGCACTTACACGGTGGCCGTAGTTCAGTTGGTTAGAGCGTCAGATTGTGGTTCTGAATGTCGTGGGTTCGAGTCCCACCTGCCACCCCACTACTAAAGCAGTTCTGCGGAGCTGCTTTTTTTGTTTCTATACCTTTCCTGTGGGCCGGGCGACCATCGAAGTGAACTTGATGGTAACATTTTGTTATATTTATGCGGTGTAAAATTGACAAAAGGATATAAATACATCAATAAATAGCGACTTTTGAAAGTTTTCTGAGTTGTATCTGTCGTTATTGCCACAATTATTAGTAACTTTGCAACCGATAGTACGACGAGGGGCCATAGCCACCCCAGTGCCCGTGGGTACAAGCGTCCGTCTGGACACCGACTCCCCATAACTTGATAGATATGAACGAAACGATACAATTAGACATGCTGCAGTCAGCAGGTGTCGGTGCCTTGGCCCTGGTAGTGGGCATGGTGATGACGCGCAAGATAGGTTGGCTGCAGAGGTTCTGCATACCCTCGCCCGTATCGGGCGGCATCCTGTTCTCCGTGGCTACGCTACTCGTGTACCAAGTGGCCCACATAGAGATAACCTTCGACCCCACGCTGAAAGACGTGTTCATGCTGGTCTTCTTCACCTCAGTCGGGTTTCAGTCCAACCTGCGTGTGCTGAGGCAGGGTGGCCGAACCTTAGCCATGATGCTTCTGCTGTTAGTATGTATTATCAGTGTGCAGAACATCGTGCCACTCGGCATTACCCACGCCTTAGGTGTCAGTCCCTTAGTGGGCATGGCGGCAGGCTCCATCTCCATGGCCGGCGGACACGGCACGGCTGGCGGGTTCAGCAGTGTGCTCGAGCAGATGGGCCTTACCGGAGCCGCCACCATCTCCATGGCTGCGGCCACCTTTGGCCTGATAGCCGGGTCGATGATAGGCGGCCCCATAGCCGAGCGGCTGATACGTCGCCGCCTCACCTCCGAGCACATGGAACCCAAGGACTACACCATAGACCCCGCCATGGCCGGTATAGAGAGCGACGAGTCGCTGCCTGCCGGTCGTGCCAAGCACCTGAGTACCCATGAGCAAGAGTTTCAGCAGTACGCTTCGGCCAGTTACGCCCTGCTCATCGTGATGGCATTAGGAACGCTGGCGAGCTGGGGGCTGCAACTTACAGGCATCACGTTTCCCACCTATTTTGGAGCCCTCATTACCGTCGCCATCGTACGCAACGTGATAGAGCAGACCCCTTGGCGCCGGCACCTGGAGGTCGAGAAGATAGTGAGTGTGGGCAATATCAGCCTGTCCATCTTCCTGGGCATGGCCATGATATCGCTCAAGCTCTGGGAGTTAGAGACGCTGGCCCTGCCCCTCATTCTGATACTCTTAGTGCAGGTGCTGATGATGGTAGTGTTTACCTACTACGTGGCGTTCAACCTGTTGGGGCGCGACTACGATGCCGCGGTGCTCGTGGCCGGCATCTGTGGTTTCGGACTGGGTGCCACGCCCAATGCCATGGCCAACATGAGCGCCGTATGCTATAAGTATCACTACTCCGTAAAGCCCTTCCTGATAGTGCCCATCATCGGTGCCATGTTTGTCGATATGATTAACACCGGCATCATCACCCTCTTTCTCAACTGGATGGGCTGAGGGGGCCTAAAAAGAAAGCAACCCACTGAACAGGAGTCAGTGAGTTGCTTACCAAAGGTGGAGCTGGAGGGATTCGAACCCTCGTCCGCACAGTAAAACCATATGCTTTCTACACGCTTATTCCAGCCTTGGGTTTTCGAGCGTCGGCAAGACCTGGACCACCAACCGCCGCCTTATCCCCGTAAAGTTTCGCCTCCCCGCCCGGGGCTACCAGGAGACTATTTCCGATAATCCTGCACCGCTAAACCAAGCTGTTTCGGAAAACGAACGCTTGAGCGATGTCTCGTCCCATCACCTTGTGACGGGATAAAGCCAGTAATCTACTATGCTTCGATTAGGCAGCGAGAGCGTAATTGTTTTCGCCAATTAATTGTTTGATGACTCCGATTTAGGAGATAGCCACCGAGGCTCCGCGTGCTTACATACCATTTTAGCCGCCGTCAAATCCAGTCAACCCCATGATATGTAATGTATGTGTAGTGATAGTGACTGCCCTGTGGCCAGAGGTTACTCCGGTGCCCGAGACGCAGCCTATCTTCTGCAAAGATAGAGATTATTTGCAGAATGGCCAAGGGAAAGGGCGAAAATATTTCTTCCGCCCCGTTATCATTCACCCTCGACGCGACAGCCGTCGAACCCCATCTCGTGGGCCTTGTCTGGGCCGAAGGTAAAGTATATGGCCTCGCCCTCATCGCACAGCTCGCCGGCCGAGTTGGTCAGCGTGAGGTGTATGGTCACGATGTTGCGGCGCTGGCCGACGATGTGTCCACGCACGGTGACCAGCGTGTCGGTGGTCATTACAGGTCGCTTGTACTTTACGTTGAGCTGCATCGTTACACCGGTGGTCTGCAGCTTGCGGTTGATGACCCATCCGGCCACCTCGTCCATCAGCATGCCGATAACGCCGCCATGTAGCGTGTTGAGCCACCCCTGATAGTTGGGGTCAGGACGCCACTGGGTGAGCACGTCGTCGCCTTCTTCCCAGAAATCTAAGTGCAGGCCCACGGGGTTGCCTGGTGCGCAGCATACGCAGTTGTAACCCTCGCGGCCATTGTACGGGTTAATAATCTTCTTCATCTTCTTATATTATTAATAGGTAGCTCCCTGGCGGGAACTGCTATTTTTGTGTGAACATCTCTAAGTGCCTTAGCTTAATCTGATGGTCAGGAGTTGCCTGTTTGCACCCAGCGATATGGGGGCGTTAAGGTACTGCTGCCTTACCTTGATGCGCCGGTCGGCCGCGTGGGCCGGGGCTATGGTGGCCAGGGCTACGATCGCCGTGGCAATGGTGGTACTGATGTGTTTCATACTGTGTAGAAGTAATAAATAGTCTGAGGGCAAAGTTACTGATTTTTTCTGTACCACCGATGGCCGTTCCCCGTTTTTTGGCCGGCGGGTTCATAAAAAAGTGCCCACGCCCCCTGTATATTCCCCGGCCCTGGCGGCATCGGTGCTGAGGCACAGGATGTACATCCCAAATCCTGGGACGCGGGTTCGGAGCCTCCGTAGGTACATCCGCAGTCTTCGGATGGAGCCTCGGACTGGCCCGCAGGCAGCCCCCGGTGGCATGCTCGGCTGATAACGCTATTGGCCGAGGGCGGCTCGGCTCCACCGGAACCTCATCTCGTAGCTCCGATGCCTATAGGGAGCATCGGCATCCCGCCCCCGGCATCCCCGCGAAGCTCATTTATTGCCCCGTAAGCAGCTGCAATCAAAAATAATTGAGTAACTTTGCAACAATTTTACAAAAACAGAGTTAATATATATGTAAGTAGACGACTAATGGCACAGCAACAAACTACAGACGGCATGGGGCGGGTACAACGGGCCATCAAGCGGGCGGCAGATATAGTCTGCGCAGCCGTGGGGCTGGTGCTGCTCTCGCCGGTTATGGCGCTGATAGCCATCGCGCTGACCATACAGCACAACGGCCCCGTCCTGTTTACCCAGGTGCGCATCGGCCTGGGTGGGCGCCCGTTTGTCATCTACAAGTTCCGCACTATGAGCAGTGAGGCCGAGAACGAGGGCCCACAGCTCATCGCCCAGTGCGACAACGACTACTCTACACGGCTGGAGCGTTTTCTGCGTGGCCATCATCTCGATGAGTTGCCACAGATGTGGAACGTGCTTCGGGGCGACATGTCGCTCGTTGGCCCAAGGCCCGAGCGCAAATACTATATCGACAAGATCATGGAGCAGGACTCCCGCTACAGTATCATCTATCTGATGAGGCCCGGGCTTACCTCCGAGGCCACTCTGTACAACGGCTACACTGACACCATGGAGAAGATGTTGCGCCGTTTGCACCTTGACATTCACTATCTCGAACACCGCTCGCTGTGGGTCGACTGCAAGATTATTATTAAGACCGCCCTCAACATTCTGACGGGCCGCAAATTCTAAGAAGTATGAAGAAAAACATATTACTGCTCATCCTCGTGCTGGTAATGCCCGCCTGCATGATGGCCCAGTCGTCTATGAGCGACGACCAAGTGATGCAATTTGTCGTAAAGGAGCACGCCCAGGGCACATCTCAAAGCCAGATAGTGACCAAGCTCATGCAGCGCGGCGTAAACATCAGTCAGATACGCCGGGTGAGGGAGAAGTACGACCGCCAGATTAAGAATAAGGGCATGGGAGTGGTGGCCGACCAGGCCGTGAGCACGGCCACCAGTCGTATGCGCCAGAATAACGGTGACAAGAAGACCGATGCCAAGGCCAAGACCGACCAGCTGATACAGATCGACAACTATCCGCGTACCACGATAGACGATGACGACCGGCTGGCCATGGAGCACGAGTTGGGAGGCATGCTGCCCACCGACACGGCCGCCCTGTTTCGCCAGCTGATGGCCGAGAAGCAGGCCAAGCGCGTCTTCGGCCGCGACATATTTAATAATAAGAAGCTCACCTTCGAGCCCAACATGAACATTGCCACTCCGCGCAACTACCGGTTGGGCCCGGGCGATGCCGTGATAATAGACATCTACGGCGCGTCGCAGAAGACGTTGGAAACCACCGTGTCGCCCGATGGCGAGGTTACCATCGAGGGTTTCGGGCCTGTACAGGTGAGCGGGCTCACCGTGGCTCAGGCCAACGCGCGGCTACGCAGCACATTGGGGAGCCGATATCAGAGTTCCAAGATAAAACTTACCGTGGGGCAGACCAAGACTATCATGGTCAACGTGATGGGCGAGGTGCGCATGCCTGGTACCTACACCCTGTCGGCCTTTGCCACCGTCTTCAATGCCCTCTACATGGCCGGCGGGCCCAACGACCTGGGTACGCTGCGTAACATCAAGGTGTTTCGCAACAACCGCCTCATCGCCATGGTCGATGTGTACGACTATATCCTCAATGGCAAGGCCAGCAACATCCACCTTACCGATAACGACGTTATCGTCGTAGGACCCTACGACTGCCTGGTAAGCATCAATGGCAAGGTAAAGCGCCCCATGTACTACGAGATGAAGAAGAGCGAGAGCGTGGGCACCCTGCTCAAGTATGCCGGCGGATTTACGGGCGACGCCTACACCAAGGCCGTCCGCGTGATACGCAAGACGGGCCGTGAGTACTCGGTCTACAACGTCGGCGAGTTTGACATGAGCTCGTTCCGCATCGCCGATGGCGACTCCGTATCGGTCGATTCAATCCTGGACCGCTACGAGAACATGGTCGAGGTCAAGGGAGCCGTGTTCCGCCCCGGTAAATACCAGGTGGGCGGCGACATAACCAGTGTTCGCTCGCTCATAGAACATGCCGAGGGCTGTACCGAGCAGGCATTTACGGCCCACGCCGTGATGCACCGTATGAAGGCCGACCGCACCCTGGAGGTAATACCCGTAGATATAGACGGCATCATGCAGGGCCGCGTGGCCGATGTGCCCTTGCAGAAGAACGATGTGCTCTTCGTGCCCATCAAGCAGGCCCTGATGGAGCAGCAGACCCTCACCATACATGGCGAGGTACACTATCCGGGTATATATCAGTATGCGGCCAACGAGACCATCGAAGACCTGATACTGCAGGCCGGCGGGCTCAATGACCAGGCATCTACGGTCAAGGTAGATGTGGCTCGCCGCATACGCGACCCCAAGGCCCTGACCACCGACAGCGTCATCTCGCAGACCTATACGCTGGCCCTCAAGGACGGGTTCGTCATTGATGGTCAGCCCGGCTTCCGCCTCATGCCTTACGATGAGGTCTATGTGCGCCGCAGCCCCGGATTTACCACTCCGCAGAACGTGTACGTAGAGGGGCAGGTGATGTTTGCCGGCACCTACACGCTGGCCCGCAAGAACGAGCGTATCAGCGACGTGAT
Organism: uncultured Prevotella sp.; assembly: GCA_934204655.1. GTDB lineage: Bacteria > Bacteroidota > Bacteroidia > Bacteroidales > Bacteroidaceae > Prevotella. The sequence continues at coordinate 84,114 of CAKPZJ010000002.1, forward strand.
ACGCAAGGCCGGCGGCGTTACCGACTTGGCCTACGTGTCGGGCGCGCGCCTGTTGCGCCGTACCAGCGAGGCCGAGCGCGCCAAGATGCAGGCCGTGACGCGCATTCTGGCTGCCCAGGGAGCCAACAGCGACTCTATCAACGTGGCCCTGCTGCAGTTGGCCGACACCTATCCCGTGGGTATCGAACTGGGTGAGGCTCTGAAGCATCCCGGAGGCGACGCCGACCTGGTGCTGCGCGAGGGCGACCAGCTCATCATACCCGAGTACAACGGTACGGTCAAGATTAGCGGCGACGTGATGTTCCCCAACACCGTGGCCTACGAGAAGGGCAAGCGGTTCAGCTACTACATAGACCAGGCCGGTGGCTTCGGCCAGCGTGCCAAGAAGAGCCGCACCATCATCATCTACATGAACGGTACAGTGGGCCGTGTGGCCCACAACGCCAAGGTTCGCCCCGGTTGCGAGATAGTAGTACCCAGTAAGCCCCGGCGCAATCCGGCCGCCATAGGTCAGTGGCTGGGCATAGGCTCATCGGTAGCCTCGCTGGCCACCATGATAGCCTCGCTGGCCAATCTGCTGAAGTAACCCAGGGAGGGCATGGCCAACCTGTTAGGAGTATCGGATAATTTTTATAGAATTATGAGTGATAATAATACTGTCAATATAGCGCTGGTACTGAAGCGCATCGTGGCCCGCAAGAGCCTGTTTGTCAAGGTGGGGGTCATTGCCCTTGTCGCTTCGAGTGTCTACATCTTTTTTGTGCCCCGTTATTATGAGAGCAGCGTACTGCTGGCCCCCGAGATTAGCGACATATCGGGCAAGAGCAGTCTGTCGTCAATAGCCTCGTCGTTTGGTTTTAATGTTGGCAACTCGTCCTCGGGTGATGCCATTTACCCCGATTTGTACCCCGAGCTTATCAATACCAATGACTTCGTGGTCAATCTTATCGGCCATAAGGTGACGACGGCCAACGGGACGCTGACTACTACTTATTATGATTATCTTCTGAAGCATCAGAAGGAGAGTCCGTGGCAGTTTCCGTACAAACTGATAGGCGCTGTCAAGCAATGGCTTGCCAAGTCGCCATCGGCTGCCTTGACACCCAAGGCCATTAATCTGTTCAAGCTTACTCCAGACGAGACCGCAGTATTCGACATGATAAAGGGAGCCGTCGGCTGTACCATAGATACCAAGACGGGCATCATCACCATTACGGTGCAGGATCAGGATCCATTGATAGCAGCCACAATGGCTGACGCGGCTAAGACCGAGTTGCAGAAAGCCATAATACGCTATCGTACCAGCAAGGCCCAGGTAGACCTGGACTATTATCGCAAGCTCACCGCCGAGGCCAAGGCTAAGTACGAGCGGGCACGCCAGCTTTATGGCAGTTATGCCGATGCCAATACCGAGGTGGTTCTGGAGAGTTACAAGGCTAAGCAGAACGACCTGGAGAACGATATGCAGCTCAAGTACAACACTTACAGCACCTTGAACACTCAGTTGCAGCAAGCCATAGCCAAGGTGCAGGAGAATACGCCTGTGTTTACGGTTATCAAGGGGGCCACGGTACCCTTGCAGCCAGCCGGGCCCAAGCGTATGGTCTTTGTGCTTGTGGTGCTTGTCTTTGCGCTGTTAGCTACGGTATTGTATGTATGTCGGGCCGAGTTGGTACGCCTCTTTACTAAGGGGCTATAAGTAGTTAGCTTACTCCTGTTATCCCATATCACTATGCCTACTCGTCAGGACACCAGCACGTCGACTCGCAGCAAGACTATCGCCAAGAATACAGGGGCACTGTACCTCCGTATGATGGTGCTCTTGGTGGTAACGCTCTACACATCGCGTGTGGTGTTGCGCCAGTTGGGCATTGTCGATTTCGGCATTAACAATGTGGTGGCCGGCTTTGTCTCTATCCTCGCTTTCTTTACCAGTGGCCTGTCCAATGCCGCTCAGCGTTATCTGAGCCTGGGCATCGGCAAGGGCGATGACGGGCAGACAGCCCTCTATTTTAAGCAAAGTCTGAGTCTGCTGCTTGCCTTTGTGATAGCCATCATCGTGGTGGCCGAGACCTTGGGCCTTTGGCTGGTGTACACTCAACTCTCTATCCCCACAGAGCGGTTTGGGGCTGCCGTGTGGACATACCAGTTTGCCATCGTGTCCATGGTTTGCTCAGTATTGCAGGTAGCTTTTCTGTCAGACATTATCGCCAATGAGCGTATGGGTATGTATGCCTACATAGGGCTGTTTGAGGCTTTTGCCCGGTTGGCCATAGCCTATCTGCTCTCTATCGGTATGGGTGATAAGTTGATATTCTTTGGTTTCCTGTCGGCTGCCGTGTCGGTATTTACCCTTGGTTTCTATGTAGTGTACACCCGGCGCAGTTTCGCCGAGTGCCGTATAGGCTGGGTGTGGAACACTGGTCTGGTCCGAGAGATGTTGGCCTTTATAGGCAGCACCCTGTTTGGCTGCATGGCCTGGTCGGTGGGTAACCAGGGCATGAACGTCATTCTCAACATCTTCTTTGGGCCTGTAGTCAATGCAGCCCGGGGCATAGCCGTCCAGGTGAGTGCGGCCATAGACCGCTTCTCGTCCAGCCTGATAACGGCCTCGGCCCCCCAGATTATTAAGTCGTATGCAGAGCATAACAGCCCTTATATGATAGGTATCATTGAGAAAGTGTCCAAGTTCTCTTTCTTTCTGTCGTGTACCTTGGCCCTGCCCATTATTTGGCAGACGGGGTTTATCTTGCGTGTATGGCTGGGTGAGGTGCCATCGTACGGCATCGTCTTCACTCAGTTGCTGGTTGTCGACTCGCTCATCAATGTATTCGCGCAGCCCCTTACCATTGCAGCTAATGCCACGGGAAACATCCGAGGCGTTCAGATATATGGCCGGTGTATCACTCTGCTGTCATTGCCCGTGGGCTACGGAGTACTGGCCCTCTCTGGCGATGCCGTGATGGCCTTTTATGTCATCCTCATTGCCGATATGCTCTACTGGGTCTACTGCATAGGTTGTGTACACAGGCTTATCCGTATGGAGATAAGCCATTATCTACGTGGAGCCGTCGGCCCGTCGGCTGTGTTCTTCGTGGCCGCCATGGCTGTATGTTGGGGCGTGCGTCAGATGGTGAGTCCAGGCGGGTGGGGCAGTTTTGCCATTATGACCACATCGTCTGTGATGGCCTGTATGTTGATAGGCTATTTGCTGTTAAGCAGGGCCGAACGGCAGTTTGTGACCAACTTTATAAGGAGAAAAACTAAATAGACAGAGTATGCACATAGTATATATATCCAGAGAGTATGTGCCCACACAGAGGGGCGGCGGCATCGCATCGTATGTCAAGGAGATGGCCGTAGCCATGACGCGTCGTGGACATAGGGTCACGGTGATATGCGCCTCTGACGATACGCGTTGCCAGAGCGACTCGGTAGAGGAGGGAATACGTGTAATCAGGTTGCGCGGAGGCGACTTTATTATCCCATCGGTAGAGCATACGCCGCTGGTGCAGGTGAAGAAACTGCGTATGGTGTATCGTTTCTATTCCTATCGCCGTCGCATATTGAAGACTGTGCGGCAGTTGAAGGATGTAGACATTATCGAGGTGCCCGACTATGGCGCTGAGGGCTATTTTCTTGCCCATCTGGACATACCGGTGGTGGTCAGGTTGCATACACCAGCTATTACTGATAGGGTTACAGGTGGCGTTTTGCATTACCCCCTCAGTAAGTGTTATCTTAACTGGTGCGGGCGGAAAGACATTCAGACTCTTAGAGGTTTTACTAACTTTAGTGCCTGCTCCAATAGCATGAAAGAGTGGTACAACCGTTGTTTTCCGAAGATTAAGGGACAATGGACTGTTATCTATAACCCACTTAATACCGACCGGTGGATAGACACCACGCCCTGCCAATACACTCCTAATACTATATTATATGTAGGCACCGTCGTAGAGGCTAAGGGCGTGGGCGAACTGGTAGAAGCCTGTCGGCAGTTGCATGACGAGGGCATCCCCGTGCAGCTTACCGTTGCGGGCAAGATAGGTTCCTATGCCGAGGAACTACAGCGCGAGGTCAGTGAGCGCCATCTTGGCGGTTGGTGCCACTTCACGGGCAATCTGTCTCGCGAACAGCTCATTCCTCTTTACCGGTCATCCATGGTGATATGTCTGCCATCTTATTGGGAAAATCTACCCCTTGTGTGCCTCGAAGCTATGGCTATGGGCAACGTGGTCATTGGCAGCAACTCGGGCGGTATGGCCGAAATCATAACCGACCACGAAGATGGCTACCTGGTTACTCCTAAGGATGTGAAGGGTATCAAGGAAGCCATAGCAGAGGCACTGCGGATGCCCCCGGATGAGGTGGGGACGATGCGGACTAAGGCCCGCCATACGGTAGAGAGCCGTTTCTCAGCCCATACCATCCTCCCGCAGATGGAACGCTATTATCAGCAGTTGTGCAACAAGTAAGGACATACGCGTCATGCCGTTAGTATATATATTATTCTACTTTAACCCACTGGTAGGCATCATCTCGCTGCTCTGGATTATGCTACGCCGCATAGACAGGATTTCCTGGTCGTCTATGTGGGGCTTGGCCTTGATGCTGTCGCTCTTCCTGGGTCTGATTAATACCACCAAGGAGGCCTATGGTGACTTCTTGGCCTATCAGGAGATATATACTGAGGCGCTTGATATGTCTTACTTAGATTATCTGATAAGCAATGCGAAGGAGCCTATATACTATACGTTTTCATGGGTTATCTGCCATCTTACCCAGGCCAACTGGCCAGTCTTCGTCACCTTCTTTACCACGGTAAGCTATATGGCTATGTATGAGGCAGTGCTGATTATAGCCAAGCGGATAGGCTGCTCCAAACTGCATGTCATGGCCGTACTGGTATTCTCGGCTTTCTTCTTTCAGACATTTGCCATGAACGGCAATATGTTGCGTCAGAGCATATCCCAGTCGTTTGCCCTGCTTTTTCTGGCCCACCTCTATTTTACTGGGCGCTATCGTTGGCTTTACGCCATCCTCTCCTTAGGTATTCATACAGCCTCGCTGCCTATTATCGGCTTAGGTATCATTCCGTTTGTGCGGCGCCCGCTCACCCCAAAGCGGCTCATACTGCTGTGCGCGTCGGTGCTGGTGCTGGCCGTGTTGTTTATGTCTATGTCGGGCATACTGTCTAAGGTGATGTTTATAGGCTATATCTTTGTGCGGCTCGACGCTACCTCGCAGCTCACGGGCACTGACAGTTGGCAGACCACTGTGGGTTTCAACGCCCAGTTCTATATACTTAGTTTCTTGCTGTTGGCTATGATTGGTTACATCTATTATACCTATTATCGTCCATCTGGGCAGGACGACAAGCAGCATCCGTCGGGTGTAATAGCTATGACCAATATGGTGTTTATCCTCATTATATTACTCTTTGTCTGCAATTTCGCAGAGGCTTATTATCTCTGTGTGCGCTATCAGTTCTTTGTCTATACTTTCCAGACGGTTCTGCTGTTGCTATTTCTGCACACTATCAAGGGGCGAGCCGTCTACATGGCCGAACTGGCCGTGTGCCTACTCATGTTTCCTTACTTCTGCTATTACTATAGTACCGGAACATTTAAGTATGCGCCATTGGCAGATATTCTTATAACGCCTCCTATACTTTATTTTATTAAGATATGAAAACCAGCAACCATCATCCACGTATCTTATGGGTAATACCATCGTTTGGCAACTATCGCGTACCTGTTTATAGTTATCTCAGCAAGTATAATGATGGTAATTTCCACCTTATCTTTCTCAAGGAGGGTACCAGTGACCTGATTATGGCCAAGACCAAACAGAGTTTGAAAGGACACTTTACCATTCTGACGGGCGAGAAGCGTCTCACTATAGGCAACGGAGAGAGTACTTTTGCCAATTCGAGCTTGGTTTTGAAGTGGCAGCCTGGTCTTTATCGTGCCATTAAGCGCCAAAATCCCGACATCGTCATTGTAGAGGGCTTTGGTAGTTGGGCTCCCAAAGCGGTATTATACGCTTTCCTGCATCGTAAGAAGCTCTGCATCTTCTACGAGCGTACATCTTATATAGAGCGGCATACACCTTGGGTGCTAACCATGTACCGTCGCTTCATAGGGCTCTTCGCAGATGCCTATTTGGTCAATGGCGACCTTACCGAAGAGTATCTACAGCACCGTATAGGGGTTCATCATACCCCTATCACCAAAGGTTGTATGTGTGCTGATAGTTACGAGTTGGCTAAGGATGTTGCCTCATTCAGCGAGAGCGACAAGGTTCAGTTGCGTCAGCAACTCGGGCTGCATGGCGGCCTCACCTATCTCTTCGTAGGCCAGTTGGTGGAGCGCAAGGGCATACTCCAACTGTTAGAGGTATGGGCTTCTCACCTCGCCACTCATCCCGACGACAATCTCATCGTGATAGGTAAGGGCCATCTCCGTGACAATCTCATAGCCCAGTATGGTAATACGCCCGGCGTACATATTCTGGGTGGTATCAGTTATGACAAGATATACCAATACTACGCCCTATGCGACATTTTCTTTATGCCTACGCTGGAGGATAACTGGTGTCTGGTAGTGCCCGAGGCCATGGCCTGTGGCAAACCTATCGGCTGCTCTATTTATAATGGTGGCACCTGCGAACTGGTTAAGGACGGCGAGAATGGATATAGCTTCGACCCCTATGACCGCCAGTCTACCCTGACGGCCCTCGATGGCTTCCATCATGCCAATCTAAAAGCAATGGGCAAGCGTTCGATAGAGATAGAAAGTAACTTTACACCCGATAAAGCTGCTCGGCGTATCTACGAGACTTGCCAGGATGTTTTTTCTAAATAGAGAGTTGTTGACGGAATTAATGCAGGGTATGCTTAGTTCTGCCTCTGAACTTATTATGCTGAAGTTTGCATTTCGTAGAACGCTAAAGTGCTCAAAACAAATGTTGGGAGGAAACTCCGGCAGGGCCTGGATGTGTGATAGTGGAAATATCTTTGGCTGGTAGAAGTATCACAAAGCCACTTCTGAAACCCATTAAATATTATTTTTTTGTTGGCGATGTGTTATTTTGATGCGTTTTCGGCTTCTCTTTCGATTTTTTGTAGTATTTTTGCTTGGCAAAGAGTGCGTTATGGCTGTAGAAAGATTAAATATTCAACCAGAATTGCTTCGTTGGGTTATACAACGAGCTGGTGTTAGTGAAGAAAAAGCAATAGAGGTTTTTCCTTTGCTTAATGGCTGGTTGTCTCACGAGAAACTGCCCACTTTAAGTCAACTAAAGACATTTGCTGCGAAGTTCTATGTTCCTTTTGGCTATCTATTTATGAGCAAATTGCCCATAGAAAATATTCCATTTCCCATGTTCCGTGGTGAAGCAGGGCTGCAGAAACATTTTGATTTGAATGTGTATGACACGGTAATGAATGTCCAGGCAAGACAGGAGTGGCTGGAAGAATATCTGGAAGAGAACGAAATTGATACGTGTGACTTCATAGGCTCTATAGACACTCGCCGTACTTCTATAAGTGAGGCCGTTGACAAACTTAGAGCGGTATTGGATCTTGATAGTAGATGGGCCTTTAGCTTGGCGACGCCAGATGCTGCCGTAAGTCTTCTTGGGCAGAAGCTGGAGGATGTCGGTGTTTTCCTTGTTTATAATGGTGTGGTTGGTAACAATACGCATAGGCCTTTAAAAGTAAGTGAATGTCGAGGTTTTGCTTTAGTAAATAAAAAGGCGCCATACATTTTTATTAATAGCGCAGACAGCAAGAGTGCTCAACTCTTCACACTTATACACGAGGCAGCCCATCTTATGCTTGGGTTGAGTGCAGGCCATGCTGGAAGTGAGGTCTTATATCATGAAGCTACTGAAAACTATTGTGATAGTGTGGCTGCCGAGTTCTTGGTTCCAGCATCAGTATTACGTGATATATGGGCAAATGATACGAAAACGGCATCACGGCGCTTTAAGGTTAGCGAGTTGGTCGTTGCTCGGCGTGCTCATGATTTAGGTCTCATGTCTAATGCTGATTATAGAAGTTTCTGGCTAATTTATAGTCACCGTCAAATGCAAGCCAAGAAGAGTTCTTCAGGAGGAAGTTTCTATTTGACAAGCGTAAAAAGAGTGGGGCGTAGTTTTGCCATTCATGTAAGAAACGCAGTCAACAACAAACAGCTGAGTTATACTGAGGCGTATCGTTTAACTGGATTATACGGAAAAACGTACGATAATTTTATGACCAATAATATTTAGCATGATGGAGTATTTATTCGATACTAATATATTCGTAGAATCCAAGAAAAATATGCCAATGGATGTTTGGCCTACGTTTTGGACAAAAATGGTAGAGCTCATCAACTCGGGCAACATCCATTCTATTGATAAAGTAAAGGATGAAATAGACAAAGGGGGAGACGAACTTACTGATTGGATTCATAATAATGCACCACGCGGTTTTTTCTTGACGCAGGATATAACTGTAATGACAAAGTTGGCAGAAACAATTACTTGGGCTCAAAATTGTACTGTTCGTTTTTCTCAATCTGCAATATTTGATTATACAAATGTTGCAGATTCATATCTTGTTGCAACAGCAGCTGCAAGAAACATGGTGCTTGTTACATACGAAAAAAGTAACCCTCAGCGCCGAAACCGTGTTATGATACCGGATGCGTGTAATGCTATAGGCGTACGGTCTTGCGATTTGAATACTGCTCTGAGAGAACTTGGCGTACTTATATAATATGTGATACCCTGTTACTGATGTCGATTGGTAATGGGTATGATTACTTAAAAACGTTGTTGGATTTAATTTAGAGTATATTTGGCCAACGGGTTAAATAGAGAAGATATGAAACATATTGTACTATTTGTACTTCATCTTCCGCCACCTGTTCATGGTGCAGCAATGATGGGTAAATATATATACGATAGCCACTTGGTCAACGGGGCTTTTGACTGCCACTATATTAACTTGACCACAGCGAGTGCTATTCAGGATATTGGTAAGTGTAGTGTGGCTAAAATATGGAATTATTGCAAATTGCTTTTCCGTATAGTTGGTGATATTAGGCGTTATAGCCCCGAACTGGTATATGTAACACCCAATGCTAAGGGTGTGGGGTTCTATAAGGACTTTATAGTGGTACTGCTCATCAAGAAAATGGGCTGTAAAGTGATAGGGCATTACCATAATACGGGTGTGTCATTGCGACAAAATAAATTTTTGGATAACTTGTTGTACCGGGAGTTCTTTAGAAATATAAAAGTAATACTCTTGGCAGATGTGCTGTATCACGATATTAGCAGATATGTATCTCGGGAGAATGTATATATATGCCCTAATGGAATCCCGGAAATAAATAATGTTCCAGAGACCACCCCCAAGGATAGGCCGGTGCCTCATCTGCTTTTCTTGTCTAATCTGTTAGAAGCTAAAGGGGTCTTCGTGTTGCTTGATGCCTTGAAGATTTTGAAAGATAACGGCTTCTCGTTTGCTTGTACTTATGTTGGAAGCGAGACGAATGATGTAGATAAAGATAGGTTTAATCAGGAATTATTAAATCGAGACCTGCAAGATTGCGTTAAGTATCATGGCAGTAAATTTGGGAACGACAAACTGCAAGAATATGCTAATGCGGATATCTTTGTATTTCCATCGCTGAATGAGGCATTTCCTTTGGTGTTACTGGAAGCCATGCAGTTTAGTCTGCCTATAGTGGCTTCTAATGTCGGAGGCGTGAGTGATATCATAAAGGATGGAGAAAACGGTTTTGTTGTTCCTCCTGGTAATCCTCTGATATTATCAGAAAAGATAGCAGTTCTCTTGAAAGATGCTCAATTAAGGGAAAAAATGGGAAAATGTGGTCATAGCAGGTATAGGGATAATTTTACCATTGCTCATTTTGAGCATAATATAGTGCAAATACTGCAAAAGCAATTTGTTTAATGGACACCTACTTCAACATAAGATACGAGTTTGACAGGGCGGCGGTTCACAGCGCCATAGCGCGGCAGATAGCCAGTGGGCAGGCCGGCTATATATGTGTGGCCGATGGTGTGATACTCAACACCGTTAACCGCGATGAGGCTTATCGCCGTGTGGTCGACGGTGGCATGTTCGCCATCTGCGACAGCAGTTATGTGCCGCTCTACCTGCGCCTGCTCTATGGCCGGCGCTATAGTCAGTACTGTGGCAGCGACATCTTCCGCGACATTGTGAGTCAGCGGCGCTATCGCATGGCTTTCCTCGGTACCAACCAGGCTATCCTCGATGCTCTGCGCGAGCAGCTCGGCCGACTTAATCCAGATGTTGGGCAGATGCTGTTCTATGAGTTGCCATTCTGCGCGGTCAACGATTTCGACTACCCGGCCATCGCCCGTATGCTCGCAGCCGACGGGGCTGATATAGTGTGGGTGGCCTTAGGCGCGCCTAAGCAAGAGATATTCATGTCGAAGCTCAAACCACACTTGGAGCATGGGGTGATGATAGCCGTAGGAGCCGCGTTCAAGTTTTTCAGCGGTCAGGGCGAACGGCGTGCTCCTCAGTGGATGTTGCGCCACCATCTCGAGTTTGTCTACCGCATCTTCAGCCAGCCGCGCAAGCAGTTACGGCGCTGCGCGCTGATAGTGGCCACCCTGCCATCGCTGCTCTTTCACGAGTGGCGCAGGAAAAAAGTGAAGCAGCGAGGGCAATAAAAACCGCCATTCAGGGTTATATCAATAGTAACATATACAGACAACTACAAGATGACTATCGACATAATTCTGGATTTAGGCACTTTTCTGATAAGTGTACTCTGCGGATTTGTATTCATACCGCTTACGCTCAACTTCTGCAAGGCTAAGGGGCTATACGATATTCCCAACCAGCGCAAGTTACACCATAACCTTATACCCAGGCTCGGTGGCATCACCTTTATACCCAGCATGGTGATAGCAGCCCTCATAGCTATCTTTACGCTGGACAATGACCCCGCGCTGCAGCAGCGGGTGCCGCTCAACTTATGGTCTATCCTCTTCTTCTTCAGTCTGACCATCATATATGTTGTCGGCATCATCGATGACCTGGTGGGCCTGGGGGCTAAGGTTAAGTTTGCCGCCCAGGTGGCCGCAGCGGTGCTGATGCCCGTAGCCGGCCTGTCGGTCAATAACCTGTATGGCTTCTGCGGCATATATGATATACCTTTATATATAGGCATACCGCTCACCGTGTTTGTCATCGTGTTTATCAGCAATGCCATCAACCTGATAGACGGTATCGACGGCCTGGCAGCGGGGCTTTCCTTTATAGCCCTGATAGGCTTTTTCTACGGCTATGCCCATCAGGGGCTCAACTCTTACTGCATTATTATCTCTGGACTGGCCGGTGTACTGATACCCTATCTGTATTTCAACATATTAGGCAAGGCCGAGAAGAACCGCAAGATATTCATGGGCGACAGCGGAAGTCTCACCTTAGGCTTTATCTTAGGCTTCCTGTTTGTCAAGTTTACCATGGTCAATGGCGAGGCCATGCCCTACAATCCCCTGCGTATGTTGTTGGCTTACTCGCTGCTCATCGTACCCGTGTTCGATGTGGTGCGCGTCATCCTGCACCGCTTGCACTACCATGCGCCCCTCTTCAAGGCCGACAAGAGCCACATTCACCATAAGCTGATGCGTGCGGGCTGTACCATGCACCAGGCGCTGGCCGTCATTGTCGCCATCTCATTGGCCTATCTGGCTCTCAACTTTGCCCTCTATTCCCTGATGAACATCACGGCCATCATTGTGACCGACGTGGTGCTCTACACCCTCTTTAACATGGCACTTAACAGTAAGATAAAGACGGTTAACGCATAGGCCGACTGCCGATGACATTCGGCCTATGCCCCTATATACAGATAAAGGCGACCCGTAGAGGCCGCCTTTATCTGTATAGCTATGTCAGAGGTCAGAATTTCTTGAAATACAACCGCAGTTTGTCGGTCGAAAGGATGAGGCGCGAACTGCTGAGTTGGTCCTTGTGATAATGCTCTTCCAAGTGGTTCACGCCATAACGCCTCAAGTCCTTTACATCGGTAATGGGAATGTCGCCGTCGTCATCGCCGCTCTGGTGGCCACCGTTAGAGTGGGGCTGCGACAGGATAAGGCTGTCGGCAGTCTGGCTAAATCTGAAGAAATAGCCCGTGTAGGGGTCTTCGGTGTTGCGCACATGCAGCAGCTTGCCCTGTATGGCCCAGAAGTAGCGCTCCTGGCTCATGTCGAACACGCCTCCTGTCTGCAGGGTGTCTACGCGCTCCAGATGCCAGAAACCGTCCAACTTGCCGTTGCTGCTATGTTCCAGCTCGCACGAGGTGGCCAGCAGGGCAGCGCCCATCATGGCCAGCATATTATATATAATAGGTGTTCTCATTGTCATTTCTTGTTGTTCTGTTTGAGCAGGCCGCTCTTGCTGAGGGTTATCTGCAAGCCCGCGTTGTGACCTAAGATGGCGCCGAAGTCCATGGCATAGGCACCGCGAAGCTGCCAGCCATGGCGCAGGTGGCAGTTGGCCTCGACCAGGAAGCTCACGTTATGGTGCTTGTTCAGATAGGGATTGTCGTAGGTGCCCAGGCCGTCCTGGTAGGTAGCCAGCACCCGATAGCCGATACGTCGGGCCAGCCAGCCATCTACTCCTAAGTGGAAAGCCATAAAGCGGTTGTTCTCGACATAGATGCGGCCGTTCTCGTTGTAGATAGGCGAGCGGTATAGAGGGTTGCCCATTACCTGTCCCCAGTGTTGCCATCCCTGGAAGGTACCATGGTTGTAGTAGTCATCGTAGCCCGCTATGTGGTCAGGTATATTCATGGTGTGGTCATGGTAGATGGGCCCACTCTGATACTTGGTGTACAGATACTCCAGCACTATGTTGCGCAGCCAGCGGCCATACTTCAGGTTGAGTTCGGCCCCGAGCATAATGTCCTTCAGCTCGTACATAAAGAAACGGCAGTCTTTCTTCACCATATACTCTTGGCCCGAGCCGTAGCCGTCGTAGTCGAGGAACAGCATGCCCGAGTGGTCCTCGAAGAAGTGGTCGGCATAGATGCCCAGTCGCCAGGTGTCGGTGTTATAGTTAGCGCGCATCACCCAGCTGCCCAGTTGGTTGCCCTCGACGTTGGCATATTTGCCCTCGCCCACGTCGCCGCCGCCTGGCAGAAAGGCGTTCCAGAAAGACCGCAGCCCTCTCTTGCTTTTTTTTATAGTCACCGAGCCGTCGCCCTGCTGCTCATAGGATGTGCCGCCAAACTGGGTAGCCATTTCGAGGCCCATTTCGAGCGACAGGGGATAGAGGTCTTCGTCCTTGCCGATGCGCAGGTAACCGGCCTTGCTGTGATAGAGCATCCCGTCGGTATAGGGCTTCTGCCTATGGGTAAAGTCGTGCTGCCAGCGCTCGTCGGTCATGGCGCCATAGGCTATGTGTCCCTTTAGTTGCAGCCATCCGTGGGCGAAGGGCAGCGTCCAGTACTCGGGCAGTGCCACTCGCACCTGGGGCACGGGCCGTGCGTTGATGCCCAGTGTCTGCGAACCGCTGCTCAGCTGGTTGTTCTTCAGCTCCATGGGGTACTCCTTGCTGCCCACCGACAGCACACCGTGCAGCCAGCGCACCTCGGCAAAGGCTTGCTGTACTACTAAGGTGCTGGTATAGTGGCTCGCCACGGCCATATCTACGCCATAGCCCACACCCCATCGGCGTGCCGAGTCGGCGCTGAGCGGACGTGTCAGGGCGGCGCGCAGGTAGCCATTGGTCTTGTCGAGCGAACTGAGCCCGTAGCGGTTGGCGTTGAGCCACAGGGGAGTCTTGCCGCGCGAGTAGCTGCCCTGAGCCTCGACGGTATAGTTCACGTCGCGTGCCAGGTCGGCCTTCTCCCGTGGTGCCCCCTCCTGCCATGCGTACTGGGCCATGGCCGGCATGGGTATCAGTAGGGCCAATATCAGCTTGAATATCTTCATTGTTGGTCTGTTTATACTTATATAACGCGTCGAGGTGCTGTTTTATTTCACCCGCCCCCTCTTTTTATTTATGGTGGCTCCGCGTGTGGGGCTGAAGGGTGCTGGTGGGCGTACTATAGCCACTGCCCCCTTTATTCCAGAGTGTCTTTAGCCCCCCTATTCAGGTTGCAGGCGCAATACGTCATCAGGGTAAAATACGGCACAGGTGGCTTCTGACAGCGGTGTCTCCTTTAGGAAGAGTGCATAGACCACCTTCTTTCCCTGTGCGAATGGTGCCTTTTCTGCTTTCGACTGCAACTGGGCCAGCAGACGGTCTGCGTAGTCGGCCGATTTCCACTTACATTCGCCTACCAAGATGGTCTCCCTGTCGTCAGCGGCTTCTGCCACCACGTCAAACTCCAAGTCTTCAAAGCCCGAAGGGGTCTTGCGCCCGTCTTGATAGACAGGAACCTTGCCCCACCAGCGGCGGGCCATGTTCCAGGTGTGTCCCAGAAGTGTGTTGCCAGAGACAGCAGTCTGGCAGAGGGTCTCCCAGACTTTTCCGACATAGGCTGCGAAACCGTTATCTATCTTCTGCATCACAAAATTGGTTCTTCCGAGTGCCAGTATAGAGCGATGAGGCTCTATGAAAGTATAGTAAAAGGACATGAAGTTGTCCTCTATAGCATAGTAAGTCCTCTTAGTCTTCTGCTCGCTTTCGCCAAAGGGAATTTCCTTACGGATGTATGCCATGTCCATGAGGGCAGAGAGTGGCTTGGAGATTTCGGTTGTCTTTTTACCGATGGCTGATGCCACGGCCGAAAAGCGTGTATTGCCATGCCCGAGCGAAGTCATAATAGACTGGAGGGGTGCTATGTCGGTCACTTCGTCCATGAAGAGCGCACTGGGCTCACCAGTCAGGATGCCGTGTTCGTCAAGTATTAGTCCCTCTATCGCTTCCGGGAGCGAACCGTACCCCTCCCTCAGTGTCCAATAGCGTGGTACACCGCCCCATACGCTGTACTCCTCTATCGTGCTGACGGCGTTGAGCTCCATTGCCTTTTGCCAGTATTGTGGGCGAATGGGTCGAATATTCATCTTCTCATGGGCGCGGCCGTAGAGGGGGTCTGACTTGTCGAGCACGAACTGCTGCATCATCCGCTGCGAGGAGCCACAGATGACAAGGTGATAGCGGAGCGTACCACTATCTATTATCTCTTGCAGGGTAGAGGGTAACGCGGTGTCTTTCTCTACCATATATGGAAATTCATCCAGTACCAGCACCGAATTTTCGCGGCAAATCCGGTTAAAGGCAGTCAGTATTGCGGCCCATGAAGGGTACATCGGCTGGTCGAAACCCTCATACGAGTTGGCTATCGTTCCTGCCAGGAGTGCTATCTGTATCTGCGTTTCCTGTTTTCCAGCCTCAAAGTAAATATCATTTTCGGTTATTACTCTTTTTAGTAAGGTCGATTTGCCCAGGCGTCGCCGCCCGTAGATTACTACGAACTTGCTTGGGGCGGTTCCTAACGCCTTTTGCAGTCGTCGTTGCTCTCTTATTCTGTCTACGAAGTCCATCTTCTAAAAATGATTTTTTGAAATATGATATTTTAAAATATGTTTTTGCAAAGATAGTGTTAATCGCGAAGATTACAAAGCAAATCTCCGTTTATTTTCTGATTATTAGGCGCTGCGTTGGCGGTTGCCCTGGTAGTGACAGAAACGGTAACTCTAATGGTGGAGACCGACCTTTACACTGCTGGGAGCCGTCTTTAGCGCGCTGGGAGCCGTCTTTAGAAAGCTAAAGACCGGTCTTTTTATTGCCCGCGATAGACATTGGCTTAACGGGGAGAAAAGCTCAGGCAGCGCTTTTTACCCCTTTGCTTTTTTGCTCTATTACTTTTCTTCCTAACGGTCGGTCTTCACGGCTGAAAGGAAAAGCGTAAAAAGGTAAAAGGGTAAAAAGAGCGTCAAAATGGGGGACGTGGGCGAAATAGTTATCAATTCCATCGTGTATGTCCACAACTTGCACTACCTTTGTAGTATGATGAACAGAAATACTGATGACTCCCTCCGTCTTCCCGCTGAGTGGGAGGAACAGAGTGGCGTACAGCTCACTTGGCCTCATAGACAGACCGACTGGCGGCCGTATCTGGCTGAGATAACGGAGACCTACATAGCCTTGGCGCGGGCCATCGTGCGGCACGAGCGGCTGTTGGTGGTGACACCCGAGGCCGACGCGGTGCGGCAGTTGCTGACCGACCGCTTGGGGGCTGAAGCCCTGGGGCAGATAACCATCGCCCAGTGTGACACCAATGATACCTGGGCGCGCGACCACGGTGCCCTTACCCTCATGGGCGAGGGTGGTCCTCAGTTGCTCGACTTCCGTTTCAACGGCTGGGGCGACAAGTTTGCCTGGCAGTACGACAACGCCATCACTGCCCATCTGTGTGCCGAGGGCCTGTTGCACGGCCAGCGCCGCGACTACGACGACATGGTGCTCGAGGGCGGCTCGGTAGAGAGCGATGGCCGTGGCACCATCTTTACCACCAGTCAGTGTCTGCTGGCCCCACACCGCAACCAGCCCCTGGACCGTGCGGGCATAGAGCGGCGGCTGCTCCAGCGGCTGCATGCCCACCGCGTGGTGTGGATAGACCATGGCCAGCTGGCTGGCGACGACACCGACGGCCACATAGACACCACCGTGCGCGTGGCTCCAGGCAACACCTTATTATATATACGGTGTACAGACGCGTCAGACAGCCACTATGCCGACCTGGCGGCCATGGAGCGCCAGCTGCAGCAGCTCACCACTACTGGGGGAGCCCCCTACAGGCTCGTCCCCCTGCCCATGGCGCAGCCCATCGTGTACGATGGCGAGCGGCTGCCCGCTACCTATGCCAACTTCCTGGTCATTAACGGTGCCGTGATATATCCCACCTACGCCCAGCCGGCCAATGACATCGCCGCACGCGAGGCCATAGCCGCCGCGTTTCCCGGCCGCGAGCTTATAGGCATAGACAGCCGCGTCATCATCCGCCAGCACGGGTCCATACACTGTCTTACCATGCAGTACCCACGTGGGGTGCTGCGCGCATAACCATTATAATACGTATAGAGAGATGAAACAACTTAATATAGGTGTGCTCCAGCAGCACAATACAGCCCAGACCGACGACAACCGCCGGCGACTGGCCCAGGGCATAGAGCGCCTGGCGGCCCAGGGGGCACAGCTCGTTGTGTTACAGGAGCTTCACAACTCGCTCTACTTCTGTCAGGTCGAGGACGTGGCCCACTTTGACTTGGCCGAGCCTATCCCCGGTCCGTCAACCCAGTTCTTTGGCCAGCTGGCCAAGCGCCTGGGCGTGGTCATCGTCACCTCGCTCTTCGAGCGGAGGGCTCCCGGCCTGTACCATAACACGGCGGTGGTCATAGAGCGCGACGGGTCGATAGCCGGGCGCTATCGCAAGATGCACATTCCCGACGACCCTGCTTACTATGAGAAGTTCTACTTCACCCCGGGCGACCTGGGCTTCCACCCCATTGACACCTCGGTGGGCCGTCTGGGCGTTATGGTGTGCTGGGATCAGTGGTATCCCGAGGGCGCACGGCTCATGGCCCTGCGGGGAGCCGAACTGCTCATCTATCCCACGGCCATAGGCTACGCGGCCACGGACACTCCAGACGAGCAGCAGCGCCAGCGCGAGGCCTGGACCACCGTTCAGCGTGGCCATGCCGTGGCCAACGGGCTGCCCGTGGTGGCGGTTAACAGGGTGGGCTTCGAGCCCGATCCCAGTGGGCTTACCGACGGCATAGAGTTCTGGGGCTCCACCTTCGTGGCGGGTCCGCAGGGCGAGATGCTCTATCGCGCCTCGGCTACTGACGAAGAGGAGCGGGTGGTAAGCGTCGACCTGGCTCACAGCGAGCAGGTGCGCCGATGGTGGCCTTTCCTGCGCGACAGGCGCATAGACCACTACGGCGATATAGTACGTAGATATATAGATGAAAGATAGAATAAACGAGGCGTAGGTAATCATCCGGTTACCTACGCTTGTTGTTTCGGCCCCGCTGGTGTACCACCTTGCCGCCAAACATGTTGAGCCGGTAGCTCACGTGCAGCATGGCGTAGCTGTTAATGGTGTTGTACTCGGTATCGCTGCGCCGCGTGGCGTTAATGGTACGCGACAAGTTGCTCTGTTGGCCCAGTATGTCGTACAACTGTAGCATGACAATCAGCGGACGGCCTCGCAGCAGGCTCTGGCTTATCTGCGCGTTCCATATCAGTTCGTTGGTGTTCATGGCGGCATCGCTGAAACCGCGCCGGCAGTACTGCCGTATGCCCGACGACAGCGAGGTGCCCCAGGGCGAGTTCAGTTGCAGGTTGCCGCCGTAGCTGTAGCGCCACGTGTCCATGTTGTTGCGGGGCTGCAGGGTGTTGCGCGAGCGGTTGTAGTTAACCTGGCCGTCGACCGACACCTCTATCCACCGCGTCTTGTAGCTGCCAGCTAAGCGCTGGCTCAGGTTGGTGCGGCGGGTCACGTTTTTCTCAGACGACTTCTTGCCCACAGCCACGTAGCCCACGTCGTGGTTGTAGCCCAGGTTGCTGCGCAGGTTCAGGTTCCAGCGGCCCAGCGTGTCGAGCGACGTGTTAAAGGTGGCGCCGCCCGCTATGTTCCAGTTGCCGTTGATGTTCTCGGGCCGGGTGGTACGTCCGCCGGTCTGCTCGTCGTAAGTTACCATGCGGCTGATGCTGTTCGAGGTGGTGCTGAAGTTCATGTTGGCCGTAATGGTTTGCTGCCGGCGCTGGCTAAACTTCTTGAACTGTACATCCATGCGGTTCCGGAACGAGGGCTTCAGTCCCGGATTTCCCTTGGTTATGTTTAGCGGGTTGGTGTCGTCAGTTATGTCTAACAAGTCGGTTATGCGGGGCTGCGAGGTCTGTCCGCGGTACGTAATGCGTAGGTCTGAGCGCCTGTCGAACCTGTACCGGAAGTTCAGGGTCGGCGTCATGTTGGTAAGGTGCCTCACGGTGTCTACGGCGATGCCCCGGTAGTCCTGCAGATAGTGTGACTGCTGGGGGCGCAGCTGTATACCGGCGTTGAAGTTGTACTTCTGGCGTACCACGCGTAGCTGCAGGTTTATGTTGTGGTTATAGTTGGTGTACTCGGAGTAGCGGCTCAGCCGGCTGTCGATGTAGTGGTCCATCGGGTAGTCCAAGTAGTGGAAGTACGAGTCCCAGTCGCGGTAGGCGTTGAGTGTGCTGTTAAAAATATCCTCGCTCGTGTTTCCAAAGTTGTACGTCTGGCGGTCGCTCTTGCTGTGGTTAACGCCGTAGGTGTAGTCTACCTGTAGGAAAGTGTTGTGCAGTATGGGCTCGGTGTAGCTGGCGCGCAGCGAGTAGCCCCAGTTGTCGGTCGGGGTGACGTTGTAGCGGTTAGTCTGATACGTAGAGTCCTCGCCGGCGCGGTTCTGTACCAGGTACAGGTGTACGTTGGTGGCCGACAGGTTCTGGCTGTGGTTGTTACTCTGGTTGCCGCTGATGCTCAGGCCCAGGCTGCGCCCCGTGCGGCTCAGCCGGCGGTGCAGCTGCAGGCTCAGGTTCAGGCTGTGGCCGTAGCTGTAGGCCACGTTCTTGTTAGAGCGGCTGTTAACGAGCAGCTGGTCGTGGTCGAGCAGGCCCAGGTTGGCCAGCGGGTCGCTGGTATAGTCGTAGGGGTTCTCGTTAAACGAGGCCGAGAGGCTCCGGCGCTGGTTGTCAGAACGGGTAAGCGCGAAGTTGGGGCGCACGTTGATGGTGGTGAGCGTGTCGGGATGCCATTCTACACGCATGTTGCCCTGGAGACGGTCGCTGCGCCCGTACGACTGGTTCTGTGAGTTAGAGAAGGCACCCTTGCGCCGTACAAAGTTCTCTACCGATGCGTGGCTGTGGTTGTCCGTGTCGTCGTGTACCCACTCCAGGCTCCCGTCGGTCTTGATAATGTTGCGGCGCTCATAGTTTAGGTTTATGCCCAGTGCCTTAGACATGCTCTGGCCCTGGTTGCCCCCGCCGCGGCGGCGCCGGCCGCTGAACCCCTGGTCGTTGGTGTTGTTGGCATTGCCTATGAAGGCATAGCGCATGTTGCCCTTCATGCGGGTGGTCATGTTGCGCAGGCCGTAGCGGTGCTCGGTGCCGTAGCCCACGTCGGTGTTAGAGTTGAGGCCCTTGCGCATATTGGGCCTGATGCCAAAGTCGAGCACCGTTTCCTCTTCTCCGTCGTCTATGCCCGTCAGCTTGGCCATATCGCTTTTCTCGGTGTACGCCTTGACTTTCTCTATCATCGCCGCGGGCAGGTTCTTCATCGCCGCCTTGGTTCCGCCCAGCGTAAAGTCCTTGCCGTCTATGCGTATCTTCTTCACCACCTGTCCGTTGATGGTTATGTTACCGTCGTCGTCTATCTCGGCACCGGGCAACTGCTCTATCAGTGCCTCTACAGCCGACCCGTCGGGCACGCGGTAGGCTGCCGCGTGGTATATCACCGTGTCCTCGCTCACCGTCATCTTCGGGGGCGTGGCGGTGATGGTCGCCTCGTCCAGGGTGATGGCCTCGGCACTTATGGCGATGGTTCCTAAGTTTAGGTCTCTGCCTTTGAACACAAAGGGGTGGGTCGTGGTGGCATAGCCCACGGCCGACAGGTTCAGGTAGTAGTTGCCGGGCTGGCTGAGGGTCAGTGTAAACCGCCCTAAGGAGTCGCCTAAGGCGCCGCCGACAAAGGTGCTGTCAGCCCTGAATAGCTGTACGGTGCCATGGTCTATGCGCAGGGTGCGGGTGCTGTCGGCCAGCGTGCCCGTAACTCGCGCGGTCTGCGCGGTGGCTGTCTGGGTTATGGCTGTCAGTAGGCAGAGCAGGCATAGTAGCCATAGCTGCCGTTGTAGCGATGAGTAGTTGCGAGTTTTCAAGTAGCTTGGTGTTAGTATCGTTTGTTATGGGTGTGGTAGGGGTGGTGCGGGCTGCCACTGGGGGCGTCGGGGTGTCAGCCGTTGTCGGTGGTGTCCTCGCCAGCGGCCTCCTCCTTGGTCTCCTTGATACCAAACTGCGGATCTATCTTGAGCAGGGCGGTAACGATGAAGGTGGCGGCGCAGGTGGCCATCACGATGATGAAGAACATACGGTATCCCACCAGTTCCTGCAAGGCTCCGGCCACGGTTCCCGGCAGCAGTAACGACAGAGCCATGAAGCCCGTGCAGAGCGCGTAGTGGCTGGTCTTGTACTGCCCACGGCAGAAGTAAATGAGATACATCATGTAGGCGGTGAAGCCGAAGCCATAGCCAAACTGCTCGACGAACACGCAGCAGTTAATGATGATGAAGTTGGGCAGCGCGTAGCTCATGTAGACGTACACCACGTCTGGCAGCGTTATGGCGCATACCATGGGCCACAGCCAGCGCTTCAGCCCATCGCGGCTCACGCATATTCCGCCCAAGATGCCGCCTATGGTGAGTCCTATGGCCCCCACGGTGCCCTGGACCATGCCGTACTCCTGTGGCGAGAGGCCCAGCCCACCGTTGTGGGCAGCATCTACCAAGAACAGGGCGGCCACCTTGGCCAGCAAGCCCTCGGGCATGCGGTAGAAGAGCATGAAGACGATGGCCACCACTATCTGCTTCTTGGTAAAGAAGGTTACTATGTTGTTGCGCAGGTCACTTACTATGTCGCTTACCGTGCGGGTGGTGGTGGGAGCATCCTCGGCCGGTCGTGGCAGTACATAACCGTGCCACAACCACAGCGCTATAAACAGGCCGGCCACTCCGTAGAACACCAAACTCCACGAGAACGGTATGCTGTAACGGAATAAAGTCTGTAAGTTGCCTGCCACCATGACCAGGACACCCTGGCCAAAGATAGTGGCAAACCGGTAGAAGGTAGAGCGTATGCCCACGAACAGGGCCTGTTCATTGGGCGACAGGGCGAGCATGTAGTAGCCGTCGGCGGCTATGTCGTGCGTGGCGCTGGTAAAGGCCATCAGCCACAAGAAGCACAGCGAGCCCTGCAACCATATCTCGGTGGGTATGGTGAAGGCCACCCCGCCAAAGGCGGCCCCTATGAGCAGTTGCATGGTTATAATCCACCATCGCTTGGTTCTCATCAGGTCTACAAAGGGACTCCATATAAACTTGAGAGTCCACGGCAGATAGAGCCAGCTGGTGTAGAAAGTTATCTCGGCGTTAGTTAGTCCCATCTGCTTGAACATTAGGACCGAGATAGCCGTTACGGCCACGTTGGGGAGCCCCTCGGCAAAGTAGAGCGAGGGCACCCAGCTCCATGGCGATTTGCTTACATTCATAATAGGTAGTGATTGACTTGTTTAGTATATCTTCTTGATGTCGGCGCCACGGTAGTAGTGTAGCAGTATCTGGTCGTAGGGATAGCCCTGGTCGCCCATGACGGCGGCGCCAATCTGACAGAGACCCACGCCATGGCCCCAGCCGGCACCGGTGAGGCGAAAGTGCTGAGGCACGCCGTCGCGCAGGTCGCTGCGGTCCACTACAAAGGCCGAACTGTACAGGTGGCTGGTGCTGAGGGTACGGCGAATCTCCAGTTCCTTGCCGATAATGAATGAGCGCTTGCTGCCCACGATGCGCAGACGCGAGATGCGACCGCTGGCACCACGTTCCAGCGGCTCCAGGTCGATGATGGCGCCCAGGTCGAGCTTCAGCCGGTCGGTTATCAGCTGCGACAGCTCTTCCTGCGTATAGTCTACGTGCCAGCGGTAGAAGTCCTTGGTCTCCTGGTCATAGTCGTTGAGTACCTGCGACAGGATGCGGCGGTCGGTAGTGTTGCAGAACGCGTCGGGCTGCTGGCGTATCCATGCCTCGGCGTTGGTCTCTACGGTCAGGTCGGGCATCGTTGCGCCTGCGGTAACGCCCTCCCGGTTGTCGCGCACGGCCATCAGGTATGGTTTGTCTATGTTTTCCCAGCAGTAACGGTATCTTTCGGTGATGCCGCCACAGCACTTGGAGAAGCGGGCATCGCATATCTCGCCGCCGTACTGCAGTATCTGACCGCTGGTGGCTGCTACAGCCTGGCGGGCCTTGTCGCTGGTTTCGCGGGTGATGCCCTGGTAACGCTGGCAGTGGTCGTCGGCACACACGTCGAATATGGTGTGGTCCTCGCGGTCGTACCAGCGTATTAGTTCGTCGTCGTTCTTGACAAAGGAGAAGAAGTTGGCACCCGTCTGAGTGGTCAGCTGCTGTCGTTTCTGCATCTGCGCCAACAGCCACGACCGAGAGATAACGGCGTGGGCCTTGAGCAATTCAATGTTAGAGGTGGCACTCATCTCGCTGGAGATGACACTCTCTAAGTAGCGCTCCACTGGCAGCTGGTTAATGGCGCATATCTTGTCTTCCTCGACCACTAACCGGAGCGTGCCGGCAAATGTCTGTGTCTCTGTACGCTCCCAGTGGAAGTTTACTCCTATCGTTACGTCGCTCAGAGAGAACGACGCCTCGTCGGTCTGTGGGTGAAAGGTGAGCTCTCGATACAGGTTGCCGTTCCAGAGGATGCCTCCCTCGGAGAAGTCCACTACCTGTGCGCCCTCCACGGTATGGTCCTTGGCCGTATAGGGGGCGTTGAGGCTGAAGCAGATACGCTTGGCACTCACGATGCCCACCGATACATGGGGCTGGGTGGTCTGGGCGGCTGGCGCAGCCTCGGTGGCGGTGGCAGCAGCTCTGATGTGCTGGGCCACGGTGTCAAACTGGCTGGCGCTCATACCACATTCGCGCAGGATGGCCACGGCGGTGTCAGCATCGATATGCTCGAAGTCCTGCGCACGGGGCGTTACGATGAGTCCGGCCATGTCTATGGTGCCCGGACTTACCAGGTGCTGGCTGTCGTCCGTGGCTGTGTAGCAGGCGGGGCGATGCTTGGTACGGGGAATGATGACGGTAAGCGTGGTGTCGCCCTGCCGCCATGCTAAGAGGTTCATCATGGGCTCGCCGCTTGCCTCGTCATAAGGCAGCGCCCTATATACCTGCTTGAAGAGGGCCTTGAAATGGGTTTCGTCGGTACTGGTACATACGATGGCCGGCACCACATAGTCCTTCAGGGCAGCTATGCTGTTGCCGGGTACGGGCTCGGCCAGCGTGTCCATGTTGCGGCTGAGCCGTTGCCACTGGGCCTGTAGGGGCAGCAGTCCCGTGCCGATGGCTTGCAGGTGCATGTGGTCGGGGGCAGAAGCTCCGCAGCGCGGGCCATTATAGAAAAAGGTGAGTTCGGGGTAATGGCTTAGCAACCGGTATATCTCGCCGTAGTGGGGAGTTATGCGCTGCGCCTCATGACGGCGCAGGGGAATGGTGAAGTGTACAGGCAGAATGGGGTAGGGGTTGATAAGCAGACTGAAGTCGGCATCCAGCCGTTTCTCCATCTGCAGGGCGGGTCGGTTGGCGGCACAGAGAAAACACGGACGCTCAGCTATACTGCGGGCATCTACCTTGGCCCCGGTCGAGACCATCCGCGCCGGATTGTACTGTAGTCTTAATTCGGTCTCGCCGCAGCTGAGGCTCCGTGTCTGAACCTCGCTCAACTGGCGGAAACGGTCGCGGGCATCACCCCACATGGTCAGCTGGCGCGCCACGAAGCGCTCCAGCGTATCACCCATACCTGCCGTCTGTGGGGCAGCGTTCATCTGTTGGCGCGCCCTCAGTTCCACGGTGCGCAGCCAGTCCTTATACAGGTTGTTGGCGTTGACGCGGTCTATGCTCAGGGCTGCGTCAGAGTTGCCCTCCCAACGGCGGCAGAGATAGAGTTCATCGTAGATACGCCCTATGCAGTAACGGCGACTGATGGCCAGGCCCATGGCGTAGTCCTCGCCATAACTGGTGTTGGGGAAGTGTATCTGGCGCACCACAGGGGTAAAGAAGGCGCGCGGCGCACCCAGTCCGTTGATGCGGAGGGCGTTGTTGGGGCCGTTCTGGTCACTCCACTCGCGGTGGTCGATGATGCCAGGGGGCAGGGTGTTAAGGCTGAAGTCGCACATACGGTAAGCACCTATCACCATGGCTGTTCCCTGACGGTAGAACTCATCGACGATGCGCTGTAGGGTATGCTCCGAGGCATACAGGTCATCGCTGTCCAACTGTACGGCAAAGCGGCCACAGGCGCTGTGGTCTATGGCCAGATTCCAGCATCCGCCTATGCCCAGGTCGGTACGGATGGGTATCAGGTGTATGAGCCGTGGGTCGCTGGCAGCCATCTGCCGCAGTATGTCGGTGGTTCCGTCGGTTGAGTGGTTGTCTACCACGATGACATTGAACCCGAACCGCGTCTGCTGAGCCAGCGCGGAGTGTACCGCGTCGGCTATGGTGCGCGCCCTGTTGTACACGGGGATGATAACCGATGCCTCTGTCTCGAAGTCTTGCTCCTTCAGGTCAGTTTCTTCATATCGCTGAGTGTCTATAGCACCACCTATAGCCTCCAGGTGACGTGTTACAGCCTGCTCCATCTCGACCTGCGGCTGCCTGTTGCGTGGGTCTACGTAGTCAAACTGGCTCACCCCGCTGGCCCGCGAGTCTTCCTGGTGCTGTGTATAGAGCCGCTCGTTAAGGTGCAGTAGCTGCGCGTGGCGGTGCAGGTACAGGCGCAGGTCGTACCACCCTGCCCACTCGTACGCCGACTGACATTCGGCGGCGTAGGCATGCAGGAGCGAGGTGCGTAGCAGCACTACAGGCCCGAAGTCGAAGTCATCGCGCAACGAGCCGTCCTGATAGTCGATGGTGGGATGGGCCTCGCGCCGGCCGTCGGCCGTCAGCATCATGCTGTCGGCATAGATCATGCCTGCCCCCGTATCGGTGGCCACCTGCAACATACGCTCTATGGCACCCTGGCCCCACTCTATGGGCCGGGTGGTCAGGTATAGCAGTGTAAAGGGAGCTTGGGCCTGGGCGGCGACGGCCTTGATGGCGGCCGTGCTGGTAATGGAGGGTGTCTCGATGATGGGGTGGTGTGTGTAGCGCCCCGCGGTGCCAGGGGCCACCATCAGGCATACGCTCCTGATGGCTATGCTGTGGCTAAGGGCATCTATGGTGGCCTTGCCCTCAGTCTCTGAGAGCGTGGGGACAAAGCAGTCTATCTGAAAGTTCATTATCTTAGTCGTATCTTATATTATTATAGGTGTAAAGTTCGTAATTTTTGGCGAGATGTGCAAGCCTTTTAAGATAAAATAGGCATCGCTTTGGCCATCTGGGCAAGCTCCTGCCACTCGGCTTGCACTATTTGCTTAGAAAACGTCCTCTCTGTACCCAGGCCGATGGCTGGTGCGCATGGGCCAGTCATCAGCCGATGGCTACTGGTTAGAACGGATAGCCCACAGCTACGTGTAGGCTCTGCGCATCGCTAAAGTGGCGGATGTTGTAGAAGCCGCTGCGCCCCGTATCATAAGGTACGTGCAAGCCGATGCCCCAGTCTACGCGCAGAACGAATATCCCCACATCGTAGCGCAGGCCCGCGCCCGTGCCCACGGCCACCTGCTGCAGGCAGTTCTTGAACTCGAACTTGCTGCCGGGTCGCTCCTGGCTGTCGCGCAGGGCCCACACGTTGCCCGCGTCTATGAACAGCGCCCCGTACAGGCTGCCCCACAGTTGCTGTCGGTACTCCAGGTTGGCCAGTAGCTTCACATCGCCCGTCTGTTCGATGTACGACAGCTTGGAGTTGGCTGGGTGGTAGCGCCCGGGGCCTATGCTGCGCACGTTGAAGGCGCGCACGCTGTTGGCACCGCCCACGTAGAACTGCTCGTAGTAAGGGGCGCTCTGCGCATTGCCATAGCTGAAGATGGCACCGGCGGCCACGTGGCCCACCAATGTCGACTTATCGGCCATGCGCCACCGCTTTACCAGGTCGGTTTGTATCTTAAAAAACTGTGCGAAAGGGTTTTTGAACATCGTCTTGCCCCGTTCGTTCCATTTCTCGCCGAACACGGCGTAAGCCCCGGCCAGCACGTTGCCTGCCTCAGATACCGTGAGGTCCCAGTTTATCGGGTGGCGCTTGGTCAAAGGACTCGTATAGCTGTAGGTATATTGTGCTTTGGGCACAAACTGGTCGCGCATGGAAATGCTCAGATAAGGGTTGTCCTTGAGGAGCTGGCTGAAAGCCTCGGTCTGACGTTGCATATACTCGTAAGAGAGTATCAGTGGACTGAACGAATGGCGCGACTGGGGCGACGAATAGTATGTATAGGTGAGCTCGCCAGACAGAACGTGACGCTTGAAGTAGCCCCCACGGTGCAGTACGTTGGACGATGCCTTGACCGTGGTGGTGGGTATGCCATAGCGATAGTATCGCGGCGGGCGCTGCCACAGCTTGCGGCGCGAGGCAAACAGGCTGCGTGGGGTGAGCAGCCGTGGAAAGACAAACGAGACATCGCCACCATACTCGTACGACTTGATGCCCGTAGAGCTGCCCTCACTGCTGTGGCCCGTCTGCATCTCGTACGACCCGTGGAGGTTGACCTCGATACGCTCGCCGCCCCTGAAGGCGTTGCGCTTGACCAGTCCGGCCACCAGTTCAGGGCCTATACGCCCCGTGGTCTTACCTTTGGCGTTGGCCTCGATGTAGAAGTCGTAGGGGCGGTCGGTAATCAGGTCGAGCTGTACGTCGAGGGTGTCGCCCTGACGTGGGGTAAACTTCAGGTTGCTGTAGCTGAACAGCCCCGTGTTCTGTATGGCCTGGGTAGAGGCCGCCTCGTCGGTGCTGGAGTACAGCTGTCCAGAGCGTAGTTTCAGGTCGCGGAGCACGACGCCGGCCCTTACCGGAGGGCGGCGACCGTTGAATCGCAGCGTGAAGTGGCCGAAGGCGAGCGAATCGCGCAGTTGGTCGCCATACTCACGCCTGAAGTCTATACCGATGCGGCCTATGGTCCACTGGCGCATTACCCGGCTGTCGGTACTGTCGGGCAGTACGAGTCTGATGTCGGCCCGCTGATGGTGGCTGACCGTGTCGGCCAGATAGGTAGCATATCCCGGCTGGTAGTAATAGTAGCCATGGGTGCGCAGCAGGGTGCTGATACGCTGGCGCTCGCCGTCCAGGCGGGCCACGCTGAACGGCTCGCCACGGCGTATCAGCGCCTGTGGCTGCGTGGCCCTTATCATGCTGTCGGCCTTAGCGGCATAGCCGATGTAGTTCACCGAGTCTATGCGCCACAGCGGCCCCATATCCACCGTGTAGGCCACCTTGGCCTTCTTGCGGTTGTGGCCCGTAATCTCCTGCGAGCTGACACGGCCGTTAAGGTAGCCGTACTTCTTCAGATGGTTCTCGGCCACCGTGGTGCGCAGGGTGGGGTTTACCTCGCTCATCAGCTTGGGCCTGGTGCCGAAAGCCTTGGTTATCCACTGCGATATGGGCGACGACGACTGCGAGAAGGCGTTCCATACCCATAGCTTCAGCTGGAAGGGGGTGCGGTAGTAGCTGCTGCCAAAGAGGGCACCGTTAGGGGCCGACGCCAAGACCGACTCCATCTCCTCTTTGGTCTCCTCGGCATGGTCGCAAGGCTCGTAGTTGGTGTACTTGATGGGCTTGAGTCCCGTAAAGAGCTGCTCGCCCTCGGGCAGCGCGCTGGTGGTAGAACACGCGGTGATCCCTGCTGCGGCAGCGGCCGTCAGGAGAACCTGCAGAGCCTGCCGTGCCTTACGGGTAGTGGGTGTAAGCGACTTATTTCTCATTATTCTTCTTTTTGCTATTGTCTTTCTCGGCCCCCGTCTTCTCCTGACTGCTGCCCGGGGCCGCTGTAGCCGGCGCATCGTTTTGGATGGCGGGCTTGGTGGTGCGCTTGTCTATGTGGAAGATGTCGCGGAAGTGGCGCAGCTTGCGTTTCCATACAAAACCGGCACCATACTCGCCCAAGGGACCCTCTAACCAGTCGTACTTGTTGTTGTCGTAGAACAGGCGCAGGTACTTGCTGGAACTCTGGCCCAGTCGGTACTCCAGTTCGACCTTGTCAAAGAAGGTGTTGTCGTTCTGGCGCATGTCGATGTCGGCACCGGTAGACACCTTGCCACCGATGTTAACGCTCAGACGGTTGTTCCACAGCCGCTTAGAGAACTTGAAGTTATAGTCGGTGTGCATGCCGCTCGCCGTGGTGGTGTTGTCTATGCTCATGCCTATGTCGAGCCCTATGGAGCGCATGGCCTTGCCCGCCACGTTGTTAATCTCGTTCTGCAAGAACGAACTCAGGGCGCTGTTCATGGTAAACTGGTTGGTATTGCCATCGGTGAGATACATGCCCGATGCCAGCATGGTTACCGCCACCTTGCTGCGGCCCTCGGTGGCCATGGTCTTGAGCTGGTCGCTGATGGTCATGTCGTTAGGAGCGTCGATGACAAACTCCAGGCCCAGCTTGCTGAGTGTCTGGGTGAGCTTTACGCCACAGTCGAAGTCTACCGCCCGGCTGCTGCTACCCTCGCTCACCGTGGCCTTGACCCGCTCGGTAGCCGTGATGTGCAGCTGTGGGTTCATGGGGTCGCCGGTAAACTCCAGGTAGCTTCCATCCTGTATGCTGAAGGTCTTTAGCGGTATGATGGGCAGCGAGTACTTCATCTCGCCGTCGTAGAGGGTGTAGCGGCCGGTAAGTGTAAGGTTGTCCGAGGTGTTGTAGCGCATGCGCAGGTCGCCGCCGCCTATCAGCGAGATGTAGTTAGAGTGGTCGGCATTGAGCATACACATGATGTGCGACCCCTCGTCAATCGAAACGTTCAGATCCATGTCCAGGCCGCGTATCGCGGGACGCTGTACGGTTACCGCGGTGGTGGTATCCTTGAAGTTGGTAAACTTGACCAGGTCGTCCAGCTGCGTATCGGTGGTCAGCTCAGCGTCGCGCATCACGTACGTCATGTCCGTGTTGCCCAGTACGTCCAGCTTGCCCCTCATCCGGAGCGCATCGACGGGCCCCTGCATGCTGCCGAAGAAGTTTACGAACGCCTTGCCGTACGCCTCGGAGCGCGCGTTCTCCTTGGCATCTATAATCTTGAACCCGGTGGCGCGCATGCGTACATCGAGCATCATATTGTTAAGGTCGGTAAAGTCCAGAGCACCCGCTATGTTGAGCGGAGCGTCGTTGTTGGCAAACATCTCAAAGTTTTCGAAGAGCAAGCGGCTTCCCACGATGCGCACGGGGTCATCGGCAAATCTCATCTGTACTCCGTAGGGCTCGCTGACCAGGTAGGTAGAGTCCAGGTACACCTCGCCGTCTACGGTGGGCTTGTCCAGCGTGCCGCGCACGGTGAGCTGCCCCTCGCCGTAGCCCCGCAGACCCACGATGCGGTCGGGCACAAAACCGTTGACCAGCTGCATGGGCATGCGCTCCAGTCCCAGCGTGGCATCGAGCCATCCGCCACCCGTGCTGGTGTACGTGCCCTTGATGGTGCCCACCTCCTCGCCGTCGTGGGTAAGCGTTCCGTCTACATAGTGGGCTCCGTTGTCCTTAGGCATGTACACAAACTCACTGCCCAGGTTGCCCATCTTGCACTTCTCGTACACCATGTTGTCTACGGTCATGGCCGACGATACAGAGAACTCCTTAGCGGTCTTCACGATGTGGAAGTCGCCGTTCATGAGCCCCTCTACGTCGGGCATGTAGGGAATGACGGACAGAACCTTGTGCAAGTCAAACTTGGCGAGCGACAGGGTGAGGTCCTGGAGGGCTTCGGCGTTGCTGTCGTCAGAGTATAGCTGCACGCCCATGCCATCGGCGGCCGTAAGTTTAAGGTTGGCTGATATGCGGTCGTCATCGGCTAACAGGATGAAGTTGTCCTTGTTGGCATCAAACCGCTTGTAGCCCAGGATGGGCTCCTTGCCGTACATGTGCAGCTTGATGCCGTTGCTCACCATGGCTGCGGCCAGTCCGAGGCGTAGTCCCAGCCGGTTAGCAGCATCATATACCTCGGTCGAGGCGTAGGCGCCGCGCTCAAAGACACCTCCCGACAGCAGTGCGTTGAACGTATAGTCCGGGTTGCGCTCATTGTTGCGTATCTGAGCCTTGTAGAGCGTGCGGGCCGAGTCTGATGATACCGTAACCCTTATCGTGTCCAGTAGGAAGTGGGCTGCCACCACCGAGTCGGCGCTGAGCCTGCCGTTGAGGCCCGTCAGGGGCGAACTGCTGGCATCTACCAACAGTCGGCCCACCTCGTATCCATTCCATTTGAGGAACCGCGCGAACACGTTCTGCCGGCCGCTGTTCAGGTAGATACGTGCCTGGGGCAGATGGCGGCGTAGGCGTAGCTGGTCTATGTACCTGTTCTTGGTCTGGAGCTTCATCTCGTCGGTCAGGCGGCTTATCTGGCGGAGCAGACGGGTGTAGTCGCCCCGGGCGTCGCAGTCGAGCCTGAAGTCGCCGCAGCTGACCACGGCGTGGGTGGTGTCGCGGGTAGACAGCAGGTCCATGGCGATGTTCTCTGGATGGTAGGTACGCTCCTGGGTGCTGACACCTATGTCGGCCACGTGGCCCAGTACGCGGTAGTAGTTCTTCAGGTTGGTCTCGATGTCTATGCGGCTGCTGGCACCGATGCTCAGGGGCTTCTGGCTGATGCCCATGCTGGCCAGGTCGGCCCTGCTCAGGTCGCAGGTAAAGGTGCCGCGGATGTAGTGGCCATTGGCTATGCCGTCGAAGCCCACCGAGCCGTCCATAAGGGCATTGCGCCCTGTGGCCGACAGGTGTATGTGGCCGCGGTTCATGGTGAGGGTGGCCTCGGTGTGGCCCACCTGCTTGCGCCCTATGGCGAGCTGGGCCACCCGTGCCTTGGCTGTCAGCTGGGTCGAGGTCTTCAGCGGGTCGGTGCCCGTTCCCTTGGCCTCTATGTCGGCCGTGAGGATGCCTATGCCCATGCGGGGCATGAAGTGGGCCACCTGCAGGCCGCGGGCACGTAGCTGGGCCGAGTAGGCCATGCGCCGGGTGTCTATCCAGGCCCGTCCCTGAAGCGAGCCGCGGCCCTCGGTAAGTGCCAGGGTGGCGGCATACTGTGGGCCGTGGGCCGTGAGGTGGCTTCTGAGGCGCATGCCGTAAGGCAGGGCCATCTGCCGGGCTATGGAGTGGGGCAGCAGGTTCTTAATGAAATCTATCTGGTAGGTGTTGAGGTCTATGTTGAGGTCGGCGGCCAACTTGTCGGGCAGGGTGAGGTTGCCCACAAATCCATCGACATGCAGGTCGGCCGCCGTGGGCATGCTGATGTGCAGGCCCGCCAGGTGGGCGCGCCGCAAGTTGCCTCTCAGCACGCCATCTATACGCAGCGGATAGTTGGGCAGTGTGCCGAGCAGTCCCGCGGGCAGCATGTGTCCGCCTATGGCGGCTATGTCCTGCTTGCCTATGCTGGCGTGCAGGGTCAGCGTCATCGCCCCGGGATGCAGGGAGTCCAGCACGTTGAGTGCCATGTGGGCCTGGGCCTTGATGGCCGACTCGGTGGTGGTAAGGACCAGCATGGGCAGACGGATGGCTGCTGAGTCGATGGCTATACGCGTCTGTAGCGAGGTGAGCCGCAGTCCGCAGCGCTCCGTAAACGAGCAGGAGCGTACTATAGCCTCTATACGTGGCGCGTGGAAGAACACCGAGTCTACCCCGAGCGACAGATGGTTGAGTGCCAAATGGTTGTAGTCCAGTCCACCGGTACGGCGAGCCAGGCGGTTGTCGTAGTAGAGCCGCCCCTGCTGCCAGTCCAGATGGCCCAAACGGTAGAGTTGGGTGTATAGGTCGAAGTATCCCTGGCTCGCTCTTACCTGGCCTAAGTAAGCCTGTATGGCCAGCGTGTCGCCAGGCGTGTGCAGCGTTACCGCCGTTCTGTCTATGGCCAGGGCAGCCACCTTGATTTTCCAGTAGTTGGGCGCCTTCGACGTGTCGGGTGGCACGGTGTCGCTCAGTTCTATGTTCAGCCGCGCATCGCTCAGACGGGCGCTGTTAATGGTCATGTCGCTGCGCCCCAAGTCTATCCCGTGCGCCCTCACGGTGAGCAGTCCCACCGTGCCGCGCACCCGCGCCTGGTGTACTATGTTGGCTGTGTTCAGGGCCACCTGCTTCAGCTCCAGTCCGTCTATGTTTACCACGCCCCTGAGTAGCGGTAGCATCTGCACGTCGGCCACCACGCGCTGTATGTGGGCTATGGTGTCGCGCTGGGCGGGCAGGGTATCGTTGGGCTGTATCACCTGGATGCCTCTGACCTCTAAGTCGAGCGGAAAGGCCAGTTCCACGTGGTCTATGTGTATATCCATGCCCGTCTTGTCCGACGCGTAGGCCGTAACCATCCTTACGGCCCAGTTTTGTACGGGCGGCAGATAGAGCAACAGGGTGATGAGCAGCAGCAACCCCATCACGCTGGCCACGGCGATGGCCCCTATGCGTGATGCCTTGGTGAGGTGGTGTCGTATGGTTGGAGATACTGTCATTATAGTCGATGTTTTGTGTCGGTAAGGTTAACGATGGGTGCCTGTAGGCAGCAGCTGTTTAGCCCGCGGCGCCATCTGTCCTTTTTGCAAAGGTAGTGCAAGCCGAGCGAAATACAAAACAAATTCATTTGTTTTTATTTCCGAGGCGCCGCCTACCATCATGGCGATAGCCGTAAAGGTAGTGCAAGCCGGGCGAAATACAAAACAAATTCATTTGTTTTTATTTACAAAGGCCATGGTGACTGCCCCAACAGGGCTAATGCCTGCCCAGGGTGGTGTGATAGCCTCTCCAATTCTAAAGACCACCTCCAGCTTGCTGGGAGCCGTCTTTAGTGAGCTGGGAGCCGTCTTTAGAAACGTAAAGGTCGGTCTTTTCATTTTTCCCGCCTATCATTGGTTCACCAATGACGGTTCCCTGCGTAGTGTTTTTTACTTTTTATTCTCGCTATTGGTATTAGGGGGCATTGTTTCTTATTCTAAAATTGTGGAAAGATGAGTACGGGAATGGTCAAAAAAGTTTCCACCAATCACCCCTGCCTTGGCGGCCCTCGCCGCGGCCCCTTTGGCCCTTGCCGGAGCCGTCGGGCAGCACCCCGCGGCGGTCGCTATCGCGCGCGTATATATAAATAAGGTAGCAAATGGCTGTCGGGACAAACATTACAGCCGAAAAAGTTGCGTAAATGATGGAAAAGTATTACTTTTGCGACCAAATAACAAAGAGCGAAAAGTATAATAAAAAAGATAATAACCAATGAATATCTCTTATAAGTGGCTGAAGGAATATGTAGACTTCAGTCTTACTCCACAGGAAGTAGCCGATGCCTTGACATCTACCGGCTTGGAGGTCGACGCGCTCGAAGAAGTGCAGAGCATCCGTGGCGGCCTGAAGGGTCTCTACGTCGGCGAGGTGCTTACCTGTGAGCCCCATC
This sequence comes from uncultured Prevotella sp., assembly GCA_934204655.1. Classification (GTDB taxonomy): domain Bacteria; phylum Bacteroidota; class Bacteroidia; order Bacteroidales; family Bacteroidaceae; genus Prevotella. Next base: position 118,416 of record CAKPZJ010000002.1, read on the forward strand.
CCAACTCTGACCATCTCCACATCACTACTGTCGACCTGGGCAAGGATGCCCCACAGCAGATAGTGTGTGGAGCACCCAACGTGGCCGCTGGCCAGAAGGTTATCGTGGCCGATTTGGGCTGCGTGCTCTACGATGGTGACAAGGAGTTTACCATCAAGCGCAGTAAGCTACGTGGAGTGGAGTCGCTCGGCATGATCTGTGCTGAGGACGAGATAGGAGTAGGCTCCAGCCACGATGGAATTATCGTTCTGCCGGCCGACGCACCTGTCGGGCAGCCGGCTGCTGAGTATTATCATCTGGAGAGCGACTGGGTGATAGAGATTGACATCACCGCCAACCGCTCTGACGCCCTGTCGCACTACGGTGTGGCCCGCGACCTGTATGCTTGGTTGCGCCGCAATGGCTATGAGACCAGCCTGCACCGCCCTGACTGTAGCGCGTTCCGGGTTGACAGCGAGAATCTGCCCATTGATGTAGAGATAGAGAACACCGAGGCTTGCAAGCGTTATGCCTGCGTGAGTATCAGTGGCTGCGAGGTCAAGGAGAGTCCCCAGTGGCTCAAGGACCGTCTCAGCACTATCGGCCTGCGTCCTATCAACAACATCGTGGACATTACCAACTATATTATGATGGCCTATGGCCAGCCCATGCACTGCTTTGATGCCGATATGGTCAAGGGCCACCGCATCGTGGTGCGCACACAGCCTGAGGGCACCCCCTTTGTTACCCTCGACGGTGAGGAGCACAAGTTGGGCGAGCACGACCTGAGCATCTGCAATGCCGAGGAGCCTATGTGTATCGCCGGCATCTTCGGCGGCAAGGGCTCGGGTACCTACGAGACCACTACCAACGTGGTTCTTGAGAGCGCTTACTTCCACCCCACATGGATTCGTAAGAGTGCCCGTCGCCACGGCCTCTCTACCGATGCCTCGTACCGCTTCGAGCGTGGCATAGACCCCAACGGTACCATCTACGCCCTTAAACAGGCGGCTATCCTGTGTGCCGAGCTGGCTGGCGGCAAGGTGTCGATGCAGATTAAGGATGTCTATCCTGCTCCCATCGCCGACGCGCAGGTCCGCCTGGACTACGAGTACTGCGACCGCCTCATCGGCAAGGCCATCGGCCATGACATGATACGCCAGATAGCAGAGAGCCTGGAGATGAAGGTTACTGCCGAGGATGCCGAGGGGCTCAACCTGGACGTACCGGCTTACCGTGTCGACGTACAGCGTCCCTGCGACGTGGTAGAGGATATCTTGCGTATCTACGGGTACAATAATGTGGAGATACCGACCCAGTTGAAATCGTCGCTCACCGTTCAGACCGAAGAGGATGCCGAGTACAGGCTGCTGAACCTTGTGGGCGAGCAGCTGGTGGGCTGCGGCTTCTATGAGATAATGAACAACTCGCTCACCAAGGTAAGCTACTACGAGCAGACTGAGCTCAATGCTTATCCCTGGGAACGCACCGTGAAGGTGATGAACCCTCTGAGCGCCGACTTAGGTGTGATGAGACAGACACTGCTTTTCGGCGGGCTCGAAAGCATCATGCGCAATGTGAACCGCAAGAACGCCAATCTGCGTTTCTTCGAGGTGGGCAACTGCTATCACTACGATCAGGCTCGCTGGAGCTACGAGGATCCCTCTAAGGCTTATACCGAGGAGACCCACGTGGGCCTCTGGGTTACTGGCAAGCGTGTTTCGGGCTCGTGGGCCCATCCCGATGAGGACAGCTCTTTCTACGAGCTCAAGGCTTACGTCCAGAATATATTTGCCCGCGTCGGCCTGGCCAAGAATATGACCGTGGTAGAGCAGAGCGATAACAATATTTTCGCTGCCGGCCTCAAGGTGATGACCCGTGGCGGCAAGGTAGTGGCTGAAATGGGTATCCTGGCTCACCGCTTACTGAAGATGGCCGACATAGCTAACCCCGTGTACTATGCCGACATCAACTGGAATGTGCTGATGAAAGCTGTGCGTAAACTCAAGCTGGAGTATCAGGAAATATCTAAGTACCCGGCTGTGAGCCGAGACCTCGCCCTGCTGATAGACAACAGCGTGAAGTTTGCCCAAATAGAGGAGGTGGCCCTGCAGACTGAGAAGAAGTTGCTCAAGAGGGTAGAGCTGTTTGACGTGTACCAGGGTAAGAACCTGCCAGCCGGCAAGAAGAGCTACGCGGTAAACTTCATACTTCAGGATGCTACCCGCACGCTCAACGACAAGGCCATTGATGCCATCATGACAAAGTTAATAAACAACCTAACAAATAAACTGGGAGCAGAGCTCCGATAAAAAATCAAACCCAATGGGAAGAGCATTTGAATATCGTAAAGCTACAAAGTTAAAGAGATGGGGTCATATGGCCCGGACGTTTACTAAACTCGGCAAGCAGATTGCCATCGCAGTGAAGGCTGGAGGCCCAGAGCCAGAGAACAACCCTACGCTGCGTGCCATCATCGCTACCTGTAAGCGAGAGAACATGCCGAAGGACAACATAGAGCGCGCCATCAAAAACGCTATGGGCAAGGACCAGAGCGAGTACAAGGAGGTGCCCTATGAGGGCTACGGCCCCCACGGAATTGCCATCTTTGTGGACAGCCTTACTGATAATACCACCCGCACAGTCGCCGACGTGCGTTCGGTGTTCAACAAGTTTAATGGAAACCTCGGCACGCAGGGTTCCCTCAGTTTCCTGTTCGACCACAAGGCCGTTTTCACCTTTAAAATGAAAGACGGCATGAGTATGGACGACCTTATACTCGAACTTATTGACTTCGGTGTAGACGATGAGTACGACATCGACGAGGAAGAGGACGAGGTGACCATCTATGGCGACCCCAAGAGCTTTGGCGATATCCAGCACTATCTGGAGCAGAACGGCTACGAGATTACGAGTGCTGAGTTTACCCGTATCCCTAACGACCTGAAGGACGTAACGCCTGAGCAGCGCGAGACTATTGACAAGATGGTTGAGAAACTTGAAGAGTTTGATGACGTTCAGAACGTCTATACCAACATGAAGCCTGCCGAGGACTAAGATAGCTATGAAGCATTATACATACACTACTCAGGGTACTTGCAGTAAGGTCATTGACATAGACGTGGATGACAACGGCTACGTCCAGGATGTTCACTTCCTGGGCGGGTGCCATGGCAACCTGCAGGGCATCTGTGCCCTCATCAAGGGTATGAAGGCCACCGATGTCAAAGCACGTCTCCAAGGCATACGTTGTGGCAACAAGCCCACCAGTTGTCCTGACCAGTTGGCTACGGCCTTGGAGCAGATGGGCCTCTGATGTAATGGGCGATATAAGTAAAGCGGGCACCGGATTATCCGATGCCCGCTTTATATGTATAGGCAGTCCCTATATATATAATAAGGTATAGGGAAGGGTTAGCGGTAGTCTTTGGGGCCGAACTTGTCAGTGTAGAGCACCACCGAGGGATGCTGCTGCGAGCGGCAGACGTAGGCGAAGACGAAACCAGCCTCCTTGTAGGCTTTCAGGCTGGTCGACTCGCGTATAGACTGCGTGAGCTGGGTGTGTAAATCCTTACGATGCTGGTCTACGAGTACCTTATCGTCCATCTTGTCGGTAAAGGTGCAGTAGTAGGAGTACACGCGGGTGTCTTTGTTGAACGCCACGCTGTCGGTGCGTACGCAGTTGTTGACCGGGGTGGGGCAGTAGCGCTCCGTATATTCGCGGGCCTCGCGCTCGGCCTTGTCTTCTATACTCTCGTGGCAGGCTGTAAACGCCAGGGCCGCGATGACGGATAGTGTAAATGCTCTCATACGATGAATAATGTTGTCTCTCGATTTGCAAAGGTACAAATATTAGCCAAAATCCCATCATCTTTGTAAATAAGATTGTGGCTCCGTGCGGGCAGGAGGCAAAATATTCTGCCGTGCCTGCCGTTATCTGCACGATTTTCAGTAACTTTGCAAAAAATAGATGCGCACCGGGCGCTTGCCAGGACAGCCGTTTCTGTGCTGCTGCTGATGGCAATCACCCGGGCGATACTCATAAACGAAAAATCCGATGGAACATATCAGAAATTTCTGTATCATTGCACACATAGACCATGGAAAGTCTACGCTGGCAGACCGCTTGCTTGAGCGTACGAAGACCATCCAGATAACCGAGGGCCAGATGCTGGACAACATGGACCTGGAGCGCGAACGCGGAATAACCATTAAGAGTCACGCCATACAGATGGAGTATCAGACGGGCGGCGAGAAATATATACTGAACCTCATAGACACTCCGGGACACGTAGACTTCTCGTATGAGGTATCGCGCAGCATCGCCGCGTGCGAGGGCGCGCTGTTGGTGGTCGATGCTACGCAGGGCGTGCAGGCCCAGACCATCTCCAACCTGTACATGGCCATAGAGCACGACCTGGAGATAATACCCGTCATCAACAAGATAGACATGCCCAGCGCCATGCCCGACGAGGTAGAGGACGAGATAGTAGACCTGATAGGCTGCGACCGCACGGACATCATTCGCGCGTCGGGCAAGACCGGCGAGGGTGTCGACGAGATACTTGAGGCCGTGGTAAAGCGTATCCCCGCACCCACGGGCGATGCCAAGGCCCCGCTGCAAGCCCTTATCTTTGACTCGCTCTTCAACTCGTTTCGCGGTATCATCACCCTCTGCAAGGTAGAGAACGGCGTGATACGCAAGGGAGATAAGGTGAAGTTCTTCAACACGGGCATGGAGTACACTGCCGACGAGGTGGGCGTGCTCAAGATGGACATGATACCCACCCCCGAGCTCTCTACGGGCGAGGTGGGCTACATCATCAGCGGCATCAAGAACGCTAAGGAGGTCAAGGTGGGCGACACCATTACCCATGTAGGCGCGCCATGTGCCGAGGCCATCGCTGGATTCCAGGAGGTCAAGCCTATGGTCTTCGCTGGTGTCTATCCCATCGACCCGTCCGAGTATGAGAACCTGCGCGCCTCGTTGGAGAAACTGCAGCTCAACGATGCCTCGCTCACGTTCATGCCCGAGTCGTCGGTAGCCCTCGGCTTCGGTTTCCGATGCGGCTTCTTGGGGCTGCTGCACATGGAAATAGTCCAGGAGAGGCTCGACCGCGAGTTCAACATGGACGTTATCACTACCGTGCCCAACGTATCGTACATGGTGTACGACAAGCACGGCAACGCCAAGGAAGTTCACAATCCCTCGGGCCTGCCCGACCAGACCCAGATAGAACATATCGAGGAGCCTTACATCCGCGCCACTATTATCACTGACGCCAACTACATTGGCCCTATCATGAAACTCTGCCTGGACAAGCGCGGTGAGCTTATCAACCAAGAGTACGTGAGCGGCAACCGTGTGGAGCTACATTTTATGCTGCCTCTCGGCGAGATAGTCATAGACTTCTACGACAAGCTCAAGTCTATCAGCAAGGGCTATGCCTCCTTTGACTACCACATAGATAGCTTCAGACCCTCCAAGTTGGCCAAACTCGACATACTGCTCAACGGCGAGTCGGTAGATGCCCTCTCCACGCTTACACATGAAAGCAATGCGGTGTCCCTGGGCCGCAAGATGTGCGAAAAGCTCAAGGAACTGATTCCCAGGCAGCAGTTTGACATAGCCATTCAGGCTGCCATAGGGGCCAAGATAGTGGCCCGCGAGACCGTGAAGCAGGTGCGCAAGGACGTAACCGCCAAGTGCTATGGTGGCGACGTGAGCCGTAAGCGTAAACTGCTCGAGAAGCAGAAGAAAGGTAAGAAGCGGATGAAGCAGATAGGCAATGTAGAGGTGCCGCAGAAAGCTTTTTTGGCGGTACTGAAGCTCGACTGACAGCTGCGACACTCGCCCCATTCACATAGATGGCCTCCATCCAGCCCCGGATACTCACTCTGGGCAGGGTGGAGGCTTCTTGATATGGCACGGGTGTCACCCCAGTCTTCCGAGCAGGCTCGTGTCGCTCGGAAAGTACTTTTTAGTGAGTCAAAAGGTGCCCGATAAGCCCCATAATGACAATCTGCAAAGAAAAAATGAAAAAACTTAGCTATTTTCTTTGCAAAGTCTGCCTTTTCTACTACCTTTGCATTGAGTAGGCTTCGGTCTCTGGCATCAGGATAGGTTCACATTATCCTGCTGCCCATCTTTAGCAATACTGGTAACAATACTAACAGACAAGCAAAGTTAACCCATGGATAAGTTTAATACAATACGAGACGTAGCCCGAGAACTGGCCCGCAAGTACAGCACCATGACCCATGACGAGCTGGACGTGCTGGAGAGTATCTTGGTTCCCAAGAAATATCTGAAGGGGCAGATGATGCTGTCCGAAGGCGACATCTGCCGCGATTTCCTGTACATTGCCAAGGGCATGACCCGTCAGTTCTACTTCAAGAACGGCAAGGAACTTACCGAGCACCTCGCCGTCGAGGGCAATGTGGTGATGTGTATCGAGAGCCTGTTCAAGGAGGAACCTACACGTCTGCAGATAGAAGCCCTGGAGCCTACCTGGGTGATAGCCTTGCCTAAGGCACGCCTGGAGGAGGTAGCTCTGCACAACGTAAACATACAGATACTGTATCGAAAGATACTGGAGGAGAGTCTGATAACCTCTCAGGTACACGCCGACCTGGTTCGCTTCGAGACATCGCAGGACCGCTATCAGAAGCTGTGTAAACTGATGCCCCAGGTGATACTCCGCGCCCCGCTCACCTACATAGCCAGCTACCTGCAGATGACCCCCGAGACCTTGAGCCGTGTGCGCACCGCTGCCCTGAAGAAATAAAATGTTTTTTTTCGTAATATTGGAGTCGCTAAGTTTTCACTCACGTTCTTATGAAACAAATCGATGATTTTCTTCCTATAGGAAGTGTCCTGCATAATAGATATGAGATAGAGAAATTTTTATCTTCTGGTGGTTTTGGAAATGCGTATTTGGTAAAAGATATAATTACAGATCGGAAGTATGTCATTAAGGAGTATTATATGCATGATTTTTGTCAGCGTGACAACGATGACAAAACTGTAAAAATCACTAATGTTCATAATGAGAAAATAGTATTAACACAAGGTAATAAATTTAAAAAAGAGGCATTAAGGTTGCAGAAAATTAAAAGCCCACATATAGTAAGAGTATATGATTTGTTTGAAGAAAATAATACGAGTTACTATGTGATGGACTATATAGCTGGAAAAAATCTTTCTGAGAGACTGAATGATAGAGGAAGACCTTATTCCGAAAGAACAGTTCAAAAATTTCTTCGTCAATTGTTAGATGTTTGCAGGCTATACATGATATTCAAATTTATCATTTGGATTTGAAACCTTCTAATATTATGACTGATGCACATGGAAACTTAAAGTTGATAGATTTTGGAGCATCTAAGCAGATTAAGTCAGAAGGACTGAATACAGAAAGTACAGCTGTTTGTTATACTAAAGGTTTTGCCCCGATAGAGCAATTAGCTCAAAATATAGAAAAGTTTGGCCCATGGACAGATTTTTATGCTCTTGGTGCTGTATTGTATCAACTAATGACAAATCAAACTCCTCCAACTGTTGATGAATTGCAGTCGGATAATACCAAAGATAAACATTTGTCCTTACGGTTGCTTGGAATTTCTAAAGAAATGAGAGATTTGATACTATGGATGATGACTATTGATAGTTCAAAGCGTCCGCAATCTGTTTCTGAGATTAATCAAAGACTAAAAAGTAAAGTAACGGAATCAGTGCATAATCCCATATCGGCATCTTCTCCTACTGTAATTATAGGAACTCGTGGAAGTGGCAAGGTGAATGAAAGTATTGCTAAAGAAAATGAAGAAGGCTATAAGGAAGATGACAGTATTATAATGGATGGAGAAAATTCAAAAATTATAAATGTTTGTTTTTACCCCAAGATATATCAATTATATAGAAATATATTGATATTTAGTGCGTTGCTTTGTGTTGGTTCCCTATGGGCAGTAGTAAAAAATAAAACAGCTATATTGCCTCCGATGCTTCTTGTCCTTGTATTTATAGCCTATGCTTGCTATATACGGTGGATGCTTCTGCATAGAAAACCGAATTCTATTATACATGTGAGGAGTTTTTTAGTTTATGAAGTATTGATGGCTATAGGCTGTTTTGCTCAGAATGATTTTTTGGGAGGAATAGTATTTTTGTATTTCGTAATATATGGCTTTGTTCAATTACAAAGTGATGAAATTGATACGGTATTTTCAGAAGAGTATAGAAGTACCAAATGGGTAGATTATATTATTGTGTTTATTCCTTTTTTAGCATTTATATTCTTACTGATATTGCTCTGATGTCCGATGTAACACCTTTTTTTTGTTAAAGAATACAAATTAGTGCGGAAATCATATGAAAAATCACTTTAGGCTATTAATTTTAGCACAAACACTTTGCACATGGTCAAGTCCATACAGCATAGAATGTGAATCAATGCCCATCCAAGAGAACAACGTTTGTATCTTTTGATATTCGTTGATGATATAACTTGTGTCTATCTCAGATTCATGCAACCTAAAGCATATCGGCTCATGGTGGGCTATTCTGTTTCTTAGGCTATTAACTTTGGCAAGTTCATTGAAGATGTAAGTGTTGTTATATTGAATTGCAGATGATGAGCGAGGCTTGTTGGGAAATGCTCGCAACAAGCATTGTCCTGTTGCACGATATTGCAATGAGGAAAACATATATTTCCATACGCCAAATTCCATTTCAGCAATGAGCTTGGAGTGAGAATAGATGCCTTGTCGGTTTAACCTGCTGTATGCCTTATCTATGATTTTCCTTGTCTCGTTCATGCGTCCATTGGAGAATATCCCATTATCTTGAACAGAATCTCTCAACCAGTCGTTTCCCAAGGTTGTTGCCAAAAGACCATCTATCGCATTACGCAATGCCACCTCAAAGCAACTCACGATGGTAAACATCTCCTGCGACAAGCGCAAGTTGTAGCGATACAAAGTCATAGCCTTGCGTGTATCATCATTCGCTGCATCTTTATATCTCTGCATTCGTTTGGCAGACAAAATCCGCTCAAAATCTAAATATTCCATAAATATTCGTCCATTTACTTGGTTGAAACAAGAAAAAACACTATCTTTGTAGCGTTGATTCCCGGTAGCCTCTGATTCGTCAAGCTATCGGGTCTTGTTTTTATATACTTTTTGCTTACAAAAATACATTATTTTCTGCGATTATGGTTATGCCATATTATATAATTACAGAAATTTAACCGTAAAATTTTGATAAAATTTTGATAAGATTATCGGTATTTCACGTAATTATTGTATTTTTGCTAACGAAAAGAGTTGTTTGACAAGCAAACGTATGCATATTACAGAAATTAGAACCGTTGCCAAATCATTACCTATATTAAGGTAAAAAGCTCATAAATAGCTCATTTTAAGCTATTCGGCAGATTTTAGCGTAATTTTACGATAAAATAGTGCAAGTCAAGTGGCGTGAACTTGCTCAGAAAGAGTCTTTTTACTTATTATTGCTGTCCGCTAAAACTTAAAAGAGCGTAAACATTCCGGCCGAAGCCCTCTAAAATGGGACTTCGGGCTTGTTATTTCAAAAAGTAAGCCCCATTAATCAAACAGACTTGGTTCAGGAGGCGTTTCCTTAGCCTCCTGAACCATTTTCGCCCAGTCTCTCTCTGGCTCTTCGAGGAAAGTATAGCAGTTCACGTAATACATGAGCATGATCCTTATCATAGTGGCCAATCCGGAAAAGCTCCATGAGTGCTTGATGCGCTTTTGTATGACCATCAAGAGTAGATTGGCTATCAGGGTAACCCAAATCTGTATCTTGATGGCATTGGCACTCTCTCCGTAGAAATACCTTAGCGGAAAGTTTTGTTTCAGTTGCTTGAACAGTAATTCTATTTCCCATCTTTTCCGGTATATGGCGATGATATTCTCCACATCCATGTCCATGTCGTTGGTGAGCAACGATATGATTTTTGGGGTCTTTTTCTTAATGTCAACGTAAGTGACAATGCGTGCCTTGTGCTTGATGTCCTCTCCGTCCTTTGTCCGTTTCTTGAACTCCACTACTTGTACCCTGTATTCCATGAGTCCGCATGGCGCCATGTACATCATGTCGGAAAGTTCCTCATATACAAGGTTCTTCTTCATCTTTGTCACGTATACCACACCACGTCCTGTCAGTTCCTCAAACTTGGAATAGTCTATATAGGCCCTGTCAAGTGCTATAATATCACCGTCGTTGTAATTCGTGGGCTTCAGCATGAAGCTGTCATTGGTCGCGGCAGACGTAAACTTGATGTCTGATGGCACGCCTTCGTTTGCATGGATGTTGGTGTGCACCTTTATACCGCCTTTCTTCTTCCCGGACTTGGGATGTCGGCCCACGCCTTTGAATATGAGGTCGGAGAATAACGATATTGTAGTAGAGTCGATGATTTGCAGGCGATTGAGCCATGAGGGTACCTGCCGCTTTCGGCTGTCCGAGGAAAGTTCGTCCTTGTACCGGGCATAAAGGCTGCGGTATGTGTCCTCAAACACGGATTCCGGCCTGCGCGCATTTGTATCCGACAACGTGCTGCGCCTTGGCATCGTCTTTATGCCAATATGAGCGAGCTTGCGTGCCTCGGGAAACATGGAGTCCGTAATTTCGCGCAATGAGTCGAACCTCTTGATGACTGCATAGAGCATGACGGCTATATGCTGGTAGGCATCAAAGTGCTTCACGTAGCGTTCGCCATTGCGGTTGCGGCTGAATTTGAGAATTTCATCCTTGCTGAGCAAGTTTATCAGCTGACCATACATCGGCTGTCCGTTAAAATGTGTACCTTTGTTCATAGTTATCTAATTTTATCTTGACAACGACAAAGGTAACTTTAAGGGCTGAATTCCAAGCGAGGAATACAGCCCTATTTCTTGTGGTCAAAAAAGTTTTAGCGGACAGCAATATTTACTTATATATACAAGGCGGCCGATATGGGATGATTACGATGCCCTCGGCCCAACGAGGGGCGATGTTTAAACGAGCTAACCGTTACCGCCCCACGGCCGCCCTGTGTGGGCAGCGTGGTGGCGATAACGGTTCGTGTGTTAAGGCGTATCTATCTATAGGGTGGTGAGCGTGGGCCGCTCAGTACACACGCGGGCCAAAGATGGCGGTGCCCACCCGTACCATGGTGGAGCCATGGGCTATGGCGATGGGGTAGTCGTGGCTCATGCCCCACGAGCACTCGCAGAACGAGGGAGCGTCGGCAAAGAACTCAGACTTGAACTGGGCGAAGCAGCGGCTGCCCTCGTCAAACTCGCGGGCTATCTGGGCCTGGTCATCGGTGTTCGAGGCCATCATCATAAGGCCACATATCTGTACATGGGCCATCTGCCGCCACTCACCGTTGGCCAGCAGCTCGTGGCAGTCGGCCGGGGTAAGTCCGTACTTGGTGGCCTCCTCGGCTATGTGCAGTTCCAGCAGCACCTTAATGACCCGCCCGCAGCGGGCAGCCTGCTTGTCTATCTCGCGAAGCAGCCTGAGCGAGTCTGCCGACTCTATCATGGCGATATAGGGTGCTATGTACTTTACCTTGTTGGTCTGCAGATGCCCTATGAAGTGCCACTCGATGTCGGTAGGCAGCGCGTCGGCCTTCCGGGCAAGCTCCTGCTCATGGCTTTCGCCAAAGACACGCTGCCCCTCGCGGTAAGCAGCCATGATATACTCGTCGGGGTGAAACTTGCTGATGGCAATGAGCTTCACGCCAGCGGGCAACTGGGCCTTGACGGCCAGCAGGTTCTTTGCCACATCGGTCTCCATTACTTTGCCTCCTCGTATTCAGGTTTGTCGTCGGCCTCGGCCTTGGTCGTGGCCTTGTGCTCGAAGACGTCCATGATACGTGTCTCGCTGATGTTGGCTATCACGTAGTCTATCATGGTGCCCCCCATCACATCGTCTATGTTCTTGATGGCGCTGTTGATGGTGGCGGCCTGTACCAGGTAAGTCACGCTGGTGCGTTTCTCCTTCTCGGTCTTCTCGTCGATGGTTATAAACTGCAGCTTAGTCTTGTACCAGCGGTCATCGTTGGCGTTCTCGCTGAAAAAGATTTCTCCGTAGGCGGCCGGGTTGATGTTCTTGACCTCAAACTCGCCACTTATATATGCCGACATCTCTCGTGTGATGGCCTCTTCGGCCTCGCCGAAACTCAGGGCGTCTACTACATACAGTTCGCTTACTTTCTTAACTGTGCCGTCCTCTATGGTCTTCTCATAGCGGACTGTGGTTTCGTACCAGTTAGCTGTTCTACTTCTCATTGTCATAATGGTTGTTATCATTGCAAAGTTAGCTATTTTTTTTAGACATTCGGGACTGTTTGGCAAAAAAAATAGCTAACTTTGCAGCGTTAATAAGAATATTGATTATGCCTAATATATCGCTCCGAGGGATAGAGATGCCCGAGTCGCCTATCCGCAAGTTGGCACCGCTGGCTGCCGCTGCTAAGGAAAGGGGTATCCACGTGTACCACCTTAACATCGGCCAGCCCGATCTGCCCACTCCGCAGTGTGGACTCGATGCCCTGAAGAACATTCACCGGCGTGTGCTCGAGTACTCGCCGTCGCAGGGTTACCTAAGTTATCGGCAGAAGCTGACGGGATACTATAAGAAGTATGGCATCGACGTGACGGCCGATGACATCATCATCACCTCGGGAGGGTCGGAGGCCGTGCTGTTTGCCTTTATGAGCACGCTCAATCCCGGCGATGAGATTATTATCCCCGAGCCGGCCTATGCCAACTACATGGCCTTTGCCGTGTCGGCCGGAGCTACCATCCGCACCATCGCCACCACCATCGACGAGGGCTTTGCCCTGCCCCGTGTGGAGCGTTTCGAGGAACTCATCAACGACCGTACCCGCGCCATTATGATATGTAACCCCAACAACCCCACGGGCTACCTGTACACCCGGCGCGAGATGCACCAGATACGCGACTTAGTCAAGAAGTACGACCTCTACCTCTTCTCTGACGAGGTGTACCGCGAGTACATCTACACCGGCTCTCCCTACATCAGCGCCATGCACTTAGAGGGCATCGAGCAGAACACCATACTGATAGACTCGGTATCCAAGCGTTACAGCGAGTGTGGCATACGTATCGGCGCACTGGTTACCAAGAACGCCGAGGTACGTCGGGCCGTGATGAAGTTCTGCCAGGCCCGCCTGTCGCCACCCCTTATCGGTCAGATAGTGGCCGAGGCATCGCTGGATGCCCCCGAGGAGTATTACCGTGACGTGTACGAGGAGTACCTGGAGCGTCGTAAGTGCCTGGTCGACGGTCTGAACCGTATTCCCGGTGTCTACTCGCCCATCCCCATGGGCGCCTTCTACACGGTAGCTAAGCTCCCCGTCGATGACAGTGAGAAGTTCTGCCGCTGGTGCCTCGAGGAGTTCAGCTATGAGGGCGAGACCGTGATGACGGCTCCTGCCCAGGGATTTTATACTACCCCCGGTGCTGGCCGCAACCAGGTGCGCATAGCCTATGTGCTCAAGAAAGAAGACCTGGAACGAGCCCTGTTTATCCTGCGTAAGGCGCTGGAAGCTTATCCAGGACGGGTAGACTCCGAGGAATGACCTTGAACGACTGCAAGTTCCATGAACTTACCTCTCTACATAGCCCGCAAGATATATGCCGATACCGGTGACCGTCACAAGGTATCTAAGCCTGCCATGCGCATAGCCATCGCCGGCGTGGCCATAGGTTTGGCCGTAATGATCGTGTCGGTGAGTGTGGTGTTTGGGTTCAAGCACACCATACAGGATAAGGTGATAGGCTTCGGAGGCCACATCCAGGTAGCCGACTTTATGACCCTGCAGAACCAGGAGCAGTATCCCATCCAGATGGGCGACTCCATGCTACGGGTAATACGCTCCATACCCGGCGTGAGCCATGTACAGCGGTTTGCCATGAAGCAGGGCATCCTCAAGACCGACAGCGACTTCTTAGGAGTGGTCTTCAAGGGCATAGGGGCCGACTACGACACCACCTTTATACACCAGCACATGGTAGAGGGCTCTATTCCGCACTTCTCGGATAGCGTCAGCACCAATAGTATACTCATCTCGCAGCGCATGGCCGACATGCTGCATCTGAAGGCGGGCGGCAGGGTGTTCGCCTACTTCATAGACCAGCAGGGAGTACGCGCGCGCCGCTTTACCATAGCCGGCGTCTACCGTACCAACCTCACCCAGTACGACCGGGCCATCTGCTTTACCGACCTGCACACGGCCGTGAAGCTCAATGGCTGGGAGAGCGACCAGGTGACAGGGGCCGAGGTTACCGTGGCCGACCTGAACCGTCTGAACGATGTCGAGAGCCTGTTCATAGACCGGGTTAACCGCTCGGTAGACCGCTATGGAGCCACCTATACCTCTAAGACCATCCAGGAGGTTAACCCCCAGATATTCCACTGGCTCAACCTGCTCGACCTCAACGTCTGGATTATCCTGGCGCTTATGGTGGCCGTAGCGGGCGTTACCATGGTGTCGGGCCTGCTCATCATTATCCTGGAGCGCACCACCATGATAGGAGTGCTCAAGGCCTTGGGTGCCCGCAACCGCATGGTGCGCCGCGTATTCCTTTGGTTTGCAGTGTTTATTATAGGCCGTGGCCTGCTGTGGGGCGACGGCATAGCCTTGGCGCTGCTCTTGCTGCAGCGCTATACGGGTCTGGTAAGGCTGGACCCCACCACCTACTATGTAGACACGGCCCCGGTAGAGATTAACATTCCTATTATCCTGCTGCTCAACCTGGCCACCCTGCTGGTGAGCGTGCTGGTCCTGATAGGACCTAGCTACCTGGTGTCGCACATCCATCCCGCCAAGAGCATGCGCTACGAGTAGGCGGCCGGCCTCACTCTCCCTACATATATATATTATAGGTACACGCGCGCGAACGTCTAAAAGCGCTCGTGCGATGATTTTTTCGGTGCAAACTGTTGCGTAATTACGCGGAAATATCTAAATTTGTCGTATTGATAATAAACTATAACATTATGATAGACGTAAAACAGACTTTGAGCGACGCTGAGGAGCGTATGGAGATGGCTGCCATGTATCTGGATGAGCAGTTGGTACGCATCCGTGCCGGCCGCGCCAACGTGGCCCTGCTCGATGGAGTAAGAGTTAACTCGTATGGCTCTATGGTGCCCCTCAACCAGGTGGCCACCATCACTGTGCCCGACGCCCGCACCATAGCCATTCGTCCCTGGGACAAGAAGGCCATCAAGGATATAGAGAAAGGCATCATGGACAGCGACGTGGGCATCACCCCCGAGAACAATGGCGAAGTGGTGCGCCTCAACCTGCCTCAGCCCACCGGCGAGCGCCGTCAGGAGCTGGTCAAGCAGTGTAACAAGATAGGTGAGCGCTCTAAGGTAGAGGTTCGCAATGTGCGCGGAGAGGTTAAGGACAAGCTGAAGAAAGCCATCAAGGACGGGCTGTCGGAAGACCTGGAGAAGGATGCCGAGGCTGACCTGCAGAAGCTACACGATAAGTACATCAAGAAGATAGATGACCTGCTGGAGGCTAAGCAGAAAGAGATAATGACCGTATAAGTGAAGGGACTGGTAATCAAGAATACCGGTAGCTGGTACTCCGTGCGCACGGATGATGGTGCTACGGTGGAGAGCAAGATAAAGGGAAACTTCCGGCTGAAAGGGATACGCAGCACAAACCCGGTCGCAGTGGGCGACAGGGTCGAGATAGTGCGCAACCAGGAGGGCACGGCCTTTATCACGGCCATCGCTGACCGGCGCAACTACATCATCCGCAAGTCGCAGAACCTCTCTAAGCAGAGCCATATCATCGCGGCCAACGTAGACCAGGCTTTCCTGCTCGTTACGGTGAGCCATCCGCAGACATCGACCACCTTTATAGACCGCTTCTTAGCCTCGGCCGAGGCATACAGCGTGCCGGTGGTGCTGGTGTTTAACAAGACCGACCTGCTGACAGCCGATGAGCGCCGTTATCAGCAGATGATGGTCGAGCTGTACGACACGGTGGGCTACGAGTGCCGCCAGGTGTCGGCCGCCACAGGCGAGGGCGTAGCCGAGCTTATGTCCCTGCTCACGGGTAAGGTCACGGTGCTCAGTGGCAATAGCGGTGTGGGCAAGTCGACCCTCATTAACGCGCTGGTGCCCGGTGCCCAGTTGCGCACGGCCGAGATTTCGGATGCCCACGATGCCGGCATGCACACCACCACTTTCAGCGAGATGCTGCAGTTGCCTGGTGGCGGCTACCTCATAGACACCCCGGGCATACGCGGCTTCGGCACGTTCGACATGGAACCCGAGGAGATAACGAGCTACTTCAAGGAGATATTCCGCTACTCTCACGACTGCCGTTTCTCTAACTGCACCCACACCCACGAGCCTGGCTGTGCTGTTCTCGATGCCGTGGAGCATCACTACATAGCTGTCTCGCGCTACCAGTCTTATCTCTCCATGTTGGAAGACAAGGACGAGTCCAAGTATCGTGCCGGCTATTAGCCGGGCAGTTACTTCTAATAATACCTAACGCAACAGAGCCACGACCCATCGTCGGCCTTGTTGCGTTTCTTGTTGCCTGTATTCTCGCTGTGGCCCTCAGTGCAGGTATGAACAGGGCCCACGCCATGCCAGATGGGACTGTGATCCAACTGTTGATGATGGCCGCGCTACGCCTGGATAGTCAGGCGCTATGGGCCGATGGTCGGCCGGCGCTTATTGGCCTTGTTTTCTGAGTGTAAGATAACTTTTTTGATGTTTCTTGACAATTATTCGCCTTTTATTCGTATTTTTGTCAAACCTAATGACAATTACGGCATGAATACAGCAAGTACATTACATACTGGCGACAGTCTGCAGGGTGGCAAGTACCGCATCCAGAAAGTGCTGGGCCAGGGCGGCTTTGGCATTACTTATCTCGCCATACAGAGTGGCCTCGACCGGCAGGTGGCCGTCAAGGAGTTTTTTATGCGCGAGTACTGCGAGCGCGATGAGGGTAGTAGCCGCATAACCCTTGGCACCGAGGGTAGCCGTGAAACGGTTAACGGCTATCGCAAGAAGTTCCTGAAAGAGGCGCGCAACATAGCCCGGCTTAACCATCCGCATATCGTGCGTATCATCGATGTGTTCGAGGAGAACGGCACTGCCTACTATGTGATGGAATACATTGCCGGTGGCTCGCTGGCCGACCTGGTGAGACGCGAGGGAGCCCTTCCTGAGGACGTGGCCACCCGCTACATAAGTCAGGTGGCTGCTGCCCTGGACTATGTACATGGTCAGCGCATGACCCACCTGGACATTAAGCCCGCCAATATCATGCTCGACGAGAAGGGCGAGGCCGTTATCATAGACTTCGGACTGGCCAAGCAGTACGACGCCACTACCGGCAACCAGACCAGCTCTACCCCAGTGGGCATCAGTGAGGGCTACGCCCCGCTGGAGCAGTACATGCAGGGCGGGGTGGGCGAGTTTGCCCCCGAGACCGATGTCTATGCGCTCGGAGCCACGCTCTATAAGTTGCTTACAGGCATCACGCCGCCCAGCGCGTCGGTGGTCAACAACGAAGGACTGCCCCTGGAACCTCTCCAGGCAATGGGTGTAAGTAAGCCCGTCATAGCCACCATAGCCAAGGCTATGGAGGGTCGCCGCAAGGACCGTACCAAGACCATAGCCGACTTTGTCAGTATGCTGGGCGAAACTTCTGAGCAGTCGGATGAGAGTCTGAAGAACCCCGTCTCTGATGAAGAGGATACCGCTGATAGCCAAACCATTATCCGGAAGAAGCCCGCTCCGTCGCCCCCTCCCTCTCCTAAGCCCGTCAGGCCCTGGCGCTCGCTGCCCTGGAAGAAGATAGCTGCTGGGGCAGCCGCCCTGCTGGTGCTCGTCATGGTGGGCGTGGGCGTACTGATAGGCATCCGCAGGATGGGAGCCACGTCTGCCGATGTGGCGAAGACTGGAAAGACCCCCAAATCGATAGTAGGTCAGCAGGAGTGGTT
Source organism: uncultured Prevotella sp. (assembly GCA_934204655.1). GTDB lineage: Bacteria > Bacteroidota > Bacteroidia > Bacteroidales > Bacteroidaceae > Prevotella. The sequence goes on from CAKPZJ010000002.1 coordinate 136,428, forward strand.
CACGGTGGGTAATGTAAACTTTCACATGATTAATATAGAGGGTGGCACCTTCACTATGGGATGTACCAGCGAGATGGACAGTACCAACTACTCGTTCCGTGACGAGAAGCCTGTTCACCGCGTCTACCTGGACAGTTATGCCATCAGTACGCATGAGGTTAGTCAGGACCTGTGGCAGGCCGTAATGGGCAGTAACCCTTCGACTGACAAGGGTATGTTCTCGCCTGTTGAGACCGTGAGCTGGGACGACTGCCAGGAGTTTATACAGAAACTCAACGCCCTTACCGATGGCCACTTCCGTCTGCCCACCGAGGCTGAGTGGGAGTATGCCTGCCGTGGCGGCAGAATCAGCAAGGGCTACCGATACAGTGGCAGTAACAACATAGGCGAGGTGGCCCGCTATGCGGGCAACAGCAGGCGCCTCGGCTTAACCTGTTCTAAGAAGGAGAACGAACTGGGCCTCTACGACATGAGTGGCAGTGTGTGGGAGTGGTGCAGCGACTGGTATGGCCCCTATACCGCTGACGACCAGGACAATCCTAAAGGCCCTCAGGCAGGCGACAGGCGTGTGGCCCGAGGAGGCAGCTTTGGCGACGACGCTGTCAACTGCCGTTCGTCGGCCCGCATGGGTCTCGCGCCTGACAATCGTTCTACTAACGTGGGCTTCCGCCTGGCCCGCTCCCTGTAATGCTGCTACGGGGCTCATAATGAAAGCCGCAACGGTGCCTCTGTCATGCAAGGTGGCCGTTGCGGCTTTCGTCGTGTTGCCAGGGTGGGCTGCCCCGATGCGTGGGGTCAGCCTATAGTGATGGTATATTCGCTCATAAAGCTGGCGCCAGGCTGCAGACGGTTGATGAGGTACTTCTCGCTCAGCTCGCCGTCGAACTCGGCCCAGTCGTGTATGCCATACCACGGCTCTATGCAGATAAAGGGCGCGTTCTTGGCCGTGGGGCTCCAGATGCCTACGGCTGGCGCGCGGAAGTTGACCGTCACGGCGGGCGTGCCGTCGGGGTTCAGCAGTGCTATATCGTGCAACTGCGACTCGTCGAACACCAGCGCGTCGTCGTCAAAGTCGTGTATGCCGAAGTGCCATACGTTGCCCTCCATCTGCAGCGGGTGGTGGCCCTTTACGATACAGCCACCCACATTGCCATAGAGGCGCTGGGCACCGGGATTGTCCAGGCGCAGACAGCCGCAGAGCTCATCGCCAGGCTGCATGCCTGGTACGTTGAAGGCAGGGTGGCCACCTATCTGGAAGAAGAGCTCGCGGCGGTCGGTGTTCTCAACATGCCACACCACGTGCAGCACATTGTTGTCCAGGCGGTAAGTGACGCTCAGGTTGAAGTGGAACGGGTACATCTGCAGCGTCTCCTCGCTGTCGGTGAGGGCGTAGGTAACGCGACTGTCGGTATGGTTGATGAGTGTGAAGTCGCTCTTGCTGGCAAAACCATGGCGGGCCATGGTGTATGCCCTGCCGTCCAGACGATAGGTGTCTTTCCACAGACCGCAGACGATAGGGAAGAGGGTGGGCGAGTGCTTGGGCCAGTAGGCGGGGTCGGCCTGCCATAGATACTCGCGTCCGCCAGCATCCTTGATGCTCTGCAGTTCGGCTCCGTGTGCCGACACGGTAACCGTAAGTTGGTCGTTGGTTAATTTTTCCATAGTTGTAGTTGTTTTCAGTACTGACTACAAAGATAGCCTATTAATTCGAGGATACGCCCTTCGGGGCCGATTATTTTTTACAAATCCGCTTTTCGGCTATGCCTATGGCCGCATATACTACAGGGGCTACGCCGGGCACGGTGTGGTGCTGTCGGCGTAGCCCCTGTGATGATGAGGGTAGGTAGGGTGGCGCTACTTGAGTTTCCAGTGAACCTTATAGCGCGGGTCGCGGCGGCGGTACACCACGAGGGTGCATGCCACGGCATTAATGACCGCCACGGCTATACAGGTATAGAGGCCGATGGTGGCCAGGGTGTCCCACCGTGTGGTAGTGTCGTGTATGGTGATACACAGTGTCAGTCCCGATATGACCAACGCCATGATGCGCGTATAGGTAACCATGACCACCAGCTGGGCCACCGTAGTGATGCGCAGGGGCATACTTACATCGGTGAGCGGGTGGTAGGCTGCCCGGAGCGCATAGATGCTGAGGGCTGTATCAATGAGCCCTGTCAACACTTGGCGCCACTGACTACTGGTAATGTCCTTGCCCACGAGCCAGGCATCGGGACCCGTGCAGAGACTGTGCGGACGTATTAGGGCGATGAGTATGAGCACCCACGTCAGCACGAGGACGGCTCCTGTGACGGCCTCGAAGATGGTGCCACTCAGGGTGCGGTACACGGTGAGTTGCAGGCGGTGTGGTTGTTCGCTGTTGTTGGTCATAGGCATATCAGGTGTTGTCTGTGTCGTTGTCGGTAGTCGCTGCGCCGTGCTTGGGTAGCCGGCGGGCCTTGCGCAGCGCCTCGGTGATAATCCATTGGAGCTGGCCGTTGGTACTGCGGAACTCGTCGGCAGCCCACTTCTCGACAGCCGACATCGTAGCCGCATCCAGGCGCAGCACAAAGGGCTTGGTCTTCTCTTTCGCCATGGCCACGGGTTACATGTTCAGCGTGCCGGTGTTGACCACGGGCTGTGCCGCGTCGTCGCCGCAGAGCACTACCATCAGGTTGCTCACCATGGCAGCCTTCTTGTCCTCGTCCAGCTCTACCACGTGGTCGTCGGCCAGGCGCTGCAGGGCCATGCTCACCATGCTCACGGCTCCCTCTACTATCTTCTCGCGGGCGGCTATGATGGCGTCGGCCTGCTGGCGGCGCAGCATCACGGCGGCTATCTCCGGAGCGTAAGCCAAATAGTTAATGCGGGCCTCTACTATCTCGATGCCGGCCATGTTGAGCCGCTCGTCCAGCTTCTCCTTCAGCTGAACGTTTATCTCATCGCCCCCGCTGCGCAGGGTGAGCTCATCCTTATTGTCTGTGTTGTCATAGGCATACAGGCCGGCCACCTGGCGCAGCGCGGCGTCGCTCTGGGTCTTGACAAAGTTCTCAAAGGCCCGCATGATGCTGCTCACGTTGACACCCACCGAGGCCGGGTTGCTGGCCATGGTCTGCGAGTCTATCTCGAACATGGCCTTGTAGGTGTCGCGCAGTTTCCACACCAGCACCAGGCCTATCATTACGGGGTTGCCCTGCTTGTCGTTTACCTTGATGGGCTGGGCGTCTATGTTTCGTGCGCGCAGCGACAGCTTCTTGGCACTATAGAAGGGGTTCACCCAGGTGTAGCCCACGCGGCGGAAGGTGCCGTGATACTTGCCGAAGAACATCATGACACGCGCCTCGTTGGGCTCTACCATCATAAATCCGCAGCAGCACACGATGGCTATCAGCAGCAGTACTACGCCGGCAGCTATCTTCCAGCCATTCTCGTACTCGATGCCGTAGTAGAGCAGGAAGCCCGAGGCAACCAGCATGAGCAGTGTGGCAAACAGCATGGCAAAGCCATTCATTGTAAATCCCTTGAAGTTGAATTCTTTGTTCTCCATAATCCTTTTGCTTTACGATGATATTATTTTGATATTGCAAAGATAGCTACTTCAGTTGGAATGACCAACTGTTTTCGGCTATTTTTTATCATTATTTTTCTGGCAGCGGTCGCGTAGTATGCCAGCCATGTTATTCAGTGCCCATTGTATCATGTCCTCGATTAGGGGGATGAACGACTGTGCCCGTGGGGTAAGTGCGTACTCGACCCTGGGTGGCACCTCGGCGTAGACGGCTCGCTCTATCAGTCCGTCGGCCTCGAGGGCGCGTAGGGTAGAGGTCAGCATCTTCTGCGAGATGTCGGGTATCGACTTGGCGATAGTGTTGAAGCGCATACGCGTATGCTGGTTGAGCGTGTAGATTACTAACAGCGACCACTTGCTGCACACGTGGCTCAGAACCTGACGTATGGGGCAGTCGCTGAATACGGTTTCGGTGATAGGATTATTCATAAATATGCTGATTGTCATTATTACTCTACAAAAGTAACAAATAGTAGTTGTAGAGACCATTATAGGAATGTTAAACTTGCTTAAACTCGCCAGTACCAACCATCTGGGCCTCACCAATGGTTACTCGCGGGTAAGTGGCTAACCTGTCGGTGCCTTCTTGCAGGAACGACCGGAAGACTGTAACTTTGGCATAATAAAACAATAATTATAATGGAAAAGACAATGAAAGAAGTTAAGACTATTGTGAAGGCCGCAAATGTTACAGCGGTAGACTTTGGCCGTATGGAAGACTTGAATGAGTATGTACTGGAACTTGGCCCAGATGTGAAGATACCTGGCAAGGTGTTCGGAGGTGCTGCTGTCGGAACCACAGGCAGCGACTTCTCTTTCCAGAGCTTCGCGCCCGGTACCGAGACGGGCTTTCTGCATACTCATGCTACTCATGAGGAACTCTATTTCTTCCTGGGAGGCAAGGGCGAGTTCCAGGTAGATGGCCAGGTGTTTGCCGTGACCGAGGACAGTGTGGTGCGGGTGGCTCCTGAGGGGCGTCGCTCAGTGCGTAATACAGGCAGTCGGCCGCTGGTGATGCTCTGCGTGCAGTATAAGGCCAATACCTTTGATGCAGGTGATGCGGCTGATGCCACCATTGTGGGTGGGCCGGTAGCCTGGTAGTCTTGCCGAAGATTTTATGGGGGCTGCTGCGTTTCGCGGCAGCCCCTATTGCTTTAGGCCGGATTATCTCTGTGTACCTAAGTGTCTCTGCTCGGAACCCCAAGACCGACCTTTACGTTTCTAAAGATGACTCCCAGCTTTCTAAAGACGGCTTCCAGCATCGTAAAGGTCATTCTCTACGGTTGCCATGACCATTCTCGGCACCATCAGAGAGATTCCCATCTCTGCATTTTTTGTTTTTCCATCTGTGATGGCCTCTGGGGGATGAAAAAATATCAGCTGCAGGTTTGCTGTTCACCGGATTTATAGTTACCTTTGTCCTTACGGTCGGCCTCGGCTGTATGCGGATGCCGACCTTGTAAGATATGCTAAATAGCATGAAAGTCGTGTTGGTAGAGAAAAACGGACAAGCAAATGGTTGTCAGAACAGCTAAAATCGTTAGTTCAAGAAATTAATTAATAATGAACACAAAAGCAAAACCATTCATCAAATGGGTTGGTGGAAAAGGGCAACTCATAGAACAACTGGAAGCCAATCTTCCAGCTGACTTTGATAATTGGGATAATGCGACATACATAGAGCCATTTGTTGGCGGTGGTGCTATGTTGTTCTACATGCTTCAACAGCATCCAAATATCAAACGCGCCGTAATCAACGACATTAACAGTGATTTGATTACATGTTATAGAACTGTACGTGATAATGTGGAAGAGTTGATTCCCGCGTTGCAGAAAATTCAAGCACAATATTACGCTTTGCAGGATATGGACGCAAAACGTGAGATGTTTATGGCAGTACGCCAACGCTACAATGAAAAGTCTCTTGACCCGATAGAGAATACGACAAAGTTCTTCTTTCTTAATCGTACTTGTTTCAATGGATTGTATCGTGTAAACAAAAAGGGCTTGTTTAATGTTCCTTGTGGAAAGTATATGCAGCCACAGATTTGCACTAACTAAAAACTAAGGATTATGGCAAAGATAAAAGTTGAAAATACAGAAATATCAGTTGTCAATGTGCAAAACGAGGATTATATATCCTTGACCGATATGGCACATAGCCAAATGCAGGAGCACATTATCTTCAGATGGATGAGCCTTAAAAGCACTATAGAATATCTTGGTGAATGGGAAATGTTATATAACCCGAATTTTAATTGTACCGAATTCGATACAATTAAAAACGCCGCAGGTAGTAATAACTTCGTACTTTCAGTCAAGGCTTGGATTCAAAGAACAGGCGCAATCGGAATTATGGCAAAAGCTGGTCGATATGGTGGAACATATGCCCATCGTGACATTGCTTATCATTTTGGAATGTGGATAAGTCCTCGTTTCCAACTTTTGTTGGTAAAAGAATATCAACGACTTAAAGCTGATGAGCAAAAGCAACTTGCTTGGTCTGCAAAGCGAGAGTTGTCAAAGATAAATTATCGCATTCATACAGATGCTATCAAGGAAAATCTCATTCCTGATGAGGTGACACGTGAACAAGCAGCAATGAAATATGCTGATGAAGCGGATGTTCTAAATATTGCGATGTTCGGTATGACAGCAAGGCAATGGCGTGAGCAAAATCCTGATAAGAAAGGTAATATCCGTGATTATGCCAGCATCAATGAACTCATCTGTCTTTCAAATATGGAAAATCTCAATGCAGTGTTTATCAACGATGGCAAGCCACAATCCGAGCGACTCGTTAAGCTTAATCAGATTGCTATCCAGCAAATGAAAATCCTCGAAGACACAGGCGGAAGAAACTTGTTAAAGTAAAGGCAATTATGGCGCAACAGAAATATACACAGACACAACAAGTGGTAGACACTCTCCGTAAAACGGGAGGGTATGCTACTCTTGGTGATTTGTATCATCTCGTTGATACAAAATCGTGGGCAACCAAGACACCCAACGAATCAATCCGAAGAATTGTGCAGCAATCTAACGAAATATTTAAGATACAGCCAGGTCTTTGGGCATTGGAGGAATGTCGTGAAGAAGTGATGCGCAAATTTGACATCCAACCTAAGGATGAAAAGAGTGTTGGGCAATTTACACATGGTTACTATCAAGGACTTATTATTGAGATTGGAAACATGAAGCATTATACAACATATGTCCCTGCGCAAGACCAAAATCGTAAGTTCCTTGAAAAACCTTTGAAAGATATTTGCACCACAATTCATATTCCCGAATTTTCGTACGAAAATCTGACAGATAGAGCTAGAACGGTAGATGTCATTTGGTTCAATGAACGTAAGATGCCTAATAGTTTTTTCGAAGTGGAGCATTCTACCGACATTCAAAACTCTGTAACCAAGTTCTGTGATTTACAAGATTTCCATAGTCGCTTTTTGATTGTTGCACCGCAAAATCGCAAGGAACAGTTTGATAAAGTGATGAGCAGAACAGCTTTCAAGGATGTAAAAGAACGTGTTGCTTTTCATAGTTATGAGAGTATCTACAAACAATACGAACTAATGTGTATAGCAAGAGCAAGTGAGGGATTTATCTAACAACAAACTCTGTTATGTGGATAAATTCAAAAGAATTTATGAACAAATATTTTTAATATACAACTATGTCAGAATACATTTTTTACCGATTTGGTTTTAAGTAACCTAAGGATATGAAGAAATGGGTATTGTTCTTGGGGTTGGTCCTGCTGACTATGCCCCGCATGATGGCGCAGAGCCTGGTGGTGCCCAGTTACAGGATAGGCAGCCACTATTTTACTAAGGAATTGCCGCTCGCCGAGGTCTTTAAGATAAGCCGCTCGATAGGAATGGTCAAGGATAACGATGGCAATAAGGTGGTTGATGTCTTGGTGTCCGACGGCTTTACCGTTCCGGTAGCCTTGAGGAAATACGAGATACCCCGGGAACAGGTAAAGAATGTAGACCAGTTAGAAGAGGCTGCCAATAGTTTTGCCACGATGCAGAAGCAGACCCACTCGGGAGCCTCTGGTAAGATAGCGGTAGGTCAGCCGCTCCCCGGCACTTTCGCCGAGCGGGATATTCAGGGCGCCCTGTGGACCCAGGATTCTCTGCGGGGCCACCTAACGGTCATCAACGTGTGGTATTCGGGCTGCGGGCCTTGCCGAAAGGAAATGCCCATCCTCTCGGCATGGAAAAACAAGATGCCGGGAGTGCTGTTTCTGTCGGCCAACTTTGAAAACACCGACAAGGTGAGGGCCATTACGGTGCAGGAGCAGTTTAACTGGACACACATAGCCAGCGATACCTATTTTACTAAGTATGTGGGCAGTGGCGGATACCCGCTTACCATCGTGCTGGACAGCCAGGGCATAGTACGCTATTGTCAGAACGGTACCAGTGAGCGCATCCGTCAGGAAATCAGGCAACTCATCGGGACGCTGAAGTAGTCACGTGGCTCACAGCCATGTCTGCTGTGTACAGGGATGCCATCGCCTCGGCCCAGGCTGCCACGGCCCGTGTGGCCGCAAATAAAAATAAGCATTTGTTTTGTATTTCACGTGCCTTGTACTACCTTTGCAGATATGATAGAGGATGCTATAAAGGATAAGCGGATAGCCGTGTTGCTGTCCGGGGGTGTGGATAGCTCGGTGGTGGTTTACGAACTGGCACAGATGGGGCTTACGCCCGACTGTTTCTATATTAAGATAGGACCCGAGGAAAACGAAGAGTGGGATTGTAGCTCGGAGGAAGACCTGGAGATGGCTACGGCCGTGGCCGCGCGCTACGGTTGCCGGCTGCAGGTGGTAGACTGCCATCGGGAGTACTGGGACCAGGTAACCCGCTACACCATGGAGAAGGTAAAGGCCGGCTACACGCCCAACCCAGACGTGATGTGCAACAGGCTCATCAAGTTTGGCGCGTTCGATGAGAAGATGGGGCATCAGTACGACCTCATTGCCACCGGGCACTATGCTCAGACGGAGATAATAGACGGCAAAAAATGGCTATGTACCAGTCCGGACCCAGTAAAGGATCAGACTGACTTCCTGGCGCAGATATATGACTGGCAGCTGAAGAAGGCTCTCTTTCCCATAGGCCACTACGAGAAAGACGAAGTGCGCCTGATCGCCGAGCGCGAGCATCTGGTTAACGCCCATCGCAAGGACAGTCAGGGCATCTGTTTCTTAGGACAGATAGACTATAACGAGTATATTCGCCGCTACTTAGGCGAGCAGCCTGGCGACGTGATAGAACTGGAGACAGGCCACCGCATAGGCAGCCATCGCGGTCTGTGGTTTCATACCATCGGCCAGCGCAAGGGCCTCGGCTTGGGCGGTGGTCCCTGGTTTGTCGTTAAGAAAGATGTAGGACAGAATATACTCTATGTAAGCCATGGATATGACCCTGAAACGGCTTACAAAAAAGATTTCAAGGTACACGATTTTCATTTTCTCACGGCAGGCTTTGATGCCGCGGAGACCGATGTGACGTTCAAGATACGCCACACGCCCGAGTATCACCATGCCACCCTGCAGGTGCTGCCCGATGGCGGCTACATGATACACTCGGCCGACAAGATACATGGCGTGGCGCCCGGGCAGTTCTGTGTGGTGTACGACCATGAGCACCACCGGTGTTATGGTTCGGGCGAGATAACGCTGTAAGGCTGTCGCCGTAAATGGGGAGACGGGCGGCCCATGGCTGGGAGTCCCTTCGGGCTATCACCCGACCATGGCGTCTGGTAGGGCTACTTGCCGGTCGCCTCCTCTTGCTCCCTTTTCTCTTTCATCGCTTTCTCGTACGCTCGCTTGATGGGGTCTTGCTCCTGGTTCTCCATCTTGATAAGCGCCTCAGTGACCTTGCGGGTGCGCTTGCGACGGGCCCGGCCCTTGAAGTCGAAAATCCGGACAAAGTCGAAATCGGCCAATGAAGTCTTGGGATGTATCATGGCCAGTTCTTTCTTATCCTGTTTGCGCCATTCTGACAGGTTTTTATCAAATCGTTTAGTGAGGTCTTCGCCTAAAATCTCGACCTCGCCGAGTGTGCGGGTACGCGGTATGAGTCCTATAGAGTCGCCTACATTCTTAGCGGCTACCGTGTAAGTAAGATACTTAGGATTGGAGACTACCAGAGTGTCGAACTTCTCGGGCAGGGTTATCACGCCGGTATAGGGGGTGGTGAATGTGCGTGCGTGGTCTACCCATACACGGGCCTGACGTACAGGCACCTTGGTCTCGAGGTCGTATATCACTACTTTCTTCTGTGCATAGACGGTCAGCGCAAGCAGCGACAGCGATAGAGTAAATAATCTGCGTAACATAGAAACTATTGATAGTTGGGGAGAAAACGAAAGGGGCGAATACGAACGCCGCCGCATCATGGGCGTGGGTGTTCGGCTTCGCCCCCTTCTGTTAGCTTATGGCTGCCGGCAATGGGCAGCGCGGTATGGATAGTGGTTAGAGTCCCAGTCCTTTCAGTGCCTTCTTGGTAGCATTGTTAACAGCTTCATTGGCTTTCTGATTGGCTTTCTCTACCTTTTCGTTAATCTTCTGGTTGGCCTTGGTGGCAGCAGCGTTGGCCTTGTTCTCAGCGTCTTTCTTGGCTGCATCAACCTTGCTCTTGGCCTCTGTCTTGGCAGCGTCTACAGCAGCATTGGCAGCGGTGGCAGCCCCAGCTTTAACAGCTGTAGCCCCAGCCTTGGCAGCAGCGGCAGCCTCTTCGGCAGTAGTCTTGGCACTGGTGGGAAGGTTCTTTACGGTATTAATGAGGTCGTTGACAGTGGCATTGCCCGATGCGATGGTGGCAATCTCGCTGGCGTGCTGGTTCAGGTATTCCTGTGCCTTGGCGGCGTAGGCCTTGGCCTCTTCTACCTTACCCTCCTTGACCAGGGCGGCATACTTGGCCTGTACGGTGTTAATCGTGGTCTCCAAGCCCTTGGCATCCTTGTTGGCCACCTGGCTTTCGAGTGTCTTGGCTACATCCTCGGTCTGCTCGGCTTCGGCAGTGGGAGCGGCAGCTTCAGTATTTTCTGTTGCCGTAGAGTCGGTGGTGGCATTGGACTCAGTGGACTTGTTTCCGCAGCTGGCGAGCATCGTCAGGCTGAAAGCACATGCCATGATAAATAGTTTCTTCACAATCTTGATAATTAAAGTAATGAATGTTAAACATTTTCTGCATACAAAGGTAGTGGATAATCGCTTTAGCCGGAACTTTGTTAAGATGATTTAACCCACATCCCTGCATATTTTATAGAAGTTTGCACACTTACGACGGCTACGGCGGCGTTAGAGCTGATGGTGAGCGGTCAGCGCGTCCCACTGGTTACACAGCTCGCGTATGCTGGGCAGCACCATGTTGGCTCCCTCGTCGGCTAAGGCCTTGTCGGGCAGTGGGCCACTGTTAACTCCGATGGTAAAAATGTTGGCTGCCACGCCAGCCCTGACACCCATAGGCGCGTTCTCGACCACGATGCCTTCCCAGGGCTTCATGCCTCCGGCAAACTCTAAGCCTTTCAGGTATGGGTCGGGGGCAGGCTTACCTCGGCTCACGTTATAGGCCGATACAATGTGGTGCTCGTCGATATAATCTCCGAAGTCGTGTAGCAGTCTGGCTATCAGTGGTCTCTGACCGCTACCCGTTACCACGCAGATGCTCATGCCTGCCTGTTTAATCTTGGCCATCAGGTCGTGTACGCCATCAAATATCTCGGCCTCGGGCATCTGGTGGAAGATGCGGGCTTTCTCATCATATATGGCCTGGGCCTGGGCCTCGCTCAGGGTCTTTCCCAACTGGCGCTCGGCATAGATGCGGATGGTGTCGATGCCCCGCATGCCCTCGGTGGCATAAGAGTCTTCGGCCGTAAAATGTATGCCGTTTTCAGCCATGGCTTGCTGCCAGGCTATGGCGTGGTGTGGCATTGAGTTGTAAAGCACCCCGTCCATATCGAACAGTACGCAGCGGAAGCCTGCCCACTGGGTATGATTGGGCATGACTCCGCGTTGCGTGAGTGAGTTCAAGTATTGTCTAATTTGAGTCTCGTACATAACAATAATAATAAAGGGGGAATTAAATCCCCCTTGCTATTAGTTAGTTACCACTAAGTGCTACTTACTTTTCGTTCTGCAGACGCTCCTGGATAGCTTTGCTCTCGGCCTCGTAGCCAGGCTTATTGAGCAGGGCAAACATGTTCTTCTTGTAAGCCTCAACGCCAGGCTGGTTGAATGGGTTAACGCCCAGAATGTTACCGCTGATACCGCAGGCTATCTCGAAGAAGTAGATGAGCTGGCCGATGTAATATTCGTTCAGCTTAGGAACGCTGATACGGATGTTAGGAACACCACCATCGACGTGAGCCAGACGGGTACCTAACTCAGCCATCTTGTTGACCTCGTCAACGCGCTTGCCGGCCAGGAAGTTGAGTCCGTCGAGGTTCTCCTCGTCAGAGGGGAAGTCGAGCTCGCGGTTCGGAGTCTCGATAGATATGACGGTCTCATATATCGAACGCTCGCCCTGCTGTATCCACTGGCCCATAGAGTGCAGGTCGGTAGTGAAGTCGCAGGCTGCAGGGAAGATGCCCTTGCCGTCCTTGCCTTCGCTTTCGCCGTAGAGCTGTTTCCACCACTCAGCGATAAAGTGGAGCTTAGGCTGGTAATTGACGATAATCTCAATTTTCTTGCCTCCCTCGTTGTAGAGGGCATTGCGTGTAGCGGCATACTGGGCTGCCAAGTTCTGCTCGAAAGGTACGTTGACGCCTGTGGCTTTCTCCATGTCGGCAGCACCTTCTACGAGGGCCTTGATGTCAAATCCTGCACAGGCTATGGGCAACAGACCCACAGGAGTAAGCACAGAGAAGCGGCCTCCTACATTGTCGGGAATAACGAAGCTCTTGTAGCCCTCCTTGTCTGCGCAAGTGCGGGCAGCACCCTTCTTGGCATCGGTTACTGCTACGATTACCTGCTTGGCTTCCTCTTTGCCACGCTGGGCCTCGCATTGTTTCTTGAGCAGGCGGAAGGTGAGCGCGGTTTCTGTGGTGGTGCCCGACTTTGAGATGTTGATTACGCCGAAACGCTTTCCTTTCAGGTAGTCTGTCAGTTCGGCCAGGTAGTCCTCTCCTATATTGTTGCCGGCAAACATGATGGCCGGGTTCTTTTTGTCCTGAATTAGCCAGGCAAACGAATTGCCCAGGGCCTCTATCACGGCGCGTGCGCCAAGGTAGCTGCCACCGATACCGGCTACAACTATCACTTCACACTTTTCTCTGAGAGTGTTGGCCACGGCCTGTACTTCGTCTAAGAAGGCGGGGGTGATGCTCGAAGGCAGGTGCAGCCATCCTAAGAAGTCGTTTCCAGGGCATGTGCCGTTCTCTAAAGCCTCTAAGGCTTTCTTTGCTTTGGGTGCGTAAGCCTCTACGGTTCCTTTGGGCAGAAACGCAGTAGCTTTCGTGATGTCTAATGAAATTGTTTTCATTTTTGAGTTATCTAAAACTATCTGTTAATAATTTGATTTCTATCTGTGGGTTGATGCGCTCGTACAATATGTTGTACACGGCATCCAGTATGGGCATGTTAACATGCATGTGGCGGTTAATCTCTTTCATGCACTTGGTGCCGAAGTATCCCTCGGCTATCATTTCCATCTCTATCTGTGCACTCTTCACACTGTAGCCTTTGCCAATCATGGTGCCAAATGTGCGGTTACGCGAGAAGTTGGAGTAGCCTGTTACCAGCAGGTCGCCCAGGTACACGCTGTCGTACACGTTACGCTCTATGGGGTAAGCGGCCGTCATAAACCGGCTCATCTCCTGCACGGCATTAGAAAGGAGTACCGCCTGGAAGTTGTCGCCGTACTTCAGGCCTGAGCAGATGCCCGCTGCGATGGCGTACACGTTTTTGAGTACCGATGAGTACTCTATGCCGATAACGTCAGAGGCTACTTTGGTTTTAATAAAGTCGGAAGCTAAAATCTCGGTAAATGCCTGGGCCTTGGCAAGGTCAGAACAGCCTACCGTGAGGTACGACAGACGTTGCAAGGCCACCTCCTCGGCATGCGAGGGGCCTCCTATGACAGCAATGTTCTCATAGGGAACATCATATACCTGATGAAAATATTCAGAGCATACCAGGTTCTCATCCGGAACTATTCCCTTGATAGCCGTGATGATGAATTTGTCCTTGATGCGTGTCTTGAGTTTCTTCAAGTGGTTCTTCAGATACGGCGAGGGTGTTACAAAGAGTAGGGTGTCGTATGCCTGTACTATCTTATTGATGTCCGAGGAAAAATATATCTCATCCACATCGAAGTGGACACTGGTCAGATAAGCGGGGTTGTGCCCAGTCCGTCTGAAGTCTTCGATGCGGTCATCGCGCCGCATGTACCATCCTAAGTGGTGGGTGTGACTAATGACTATCTTGGCGATAGCAGTAGCCCACGAACCTCCACCAATGATGGCTATTTTACCTACGCTAAACATACTATTATCTTATATTAATGTATGATAAGCCCTACTCGTTTTCTGTAACTCCATATTGTTGTAATGACCACCGCCAGTTATGCCTGAGCCTTGTCTATCCAGCCCTGAATGGTCTCTACACTTGGCTTGTCAAAGGTCAGCTTATATTTCTTGTGTATTTCGCCGAGCTTCTGCTGCAGTCCCTGTGCTTTCTCGTCGCGGATGTCCGAGATAAGGTTGAACCCAGCCTTGCGCAGCACGTAGACCTCGTCTTCGGGTACACCTATGGCCCCCCATTCTGCTATGCTGCTCTGTGGCATCTTGGCCTCTGGCTTCATTTGCGGGAAGAGCATTACTTCCTGGATATACTCCTTGCCGGTCATCAGCATCACCAAACGGTCTATGCCGATACCTATACCACTGGTGGGTGGCATGCCATACTGCAGGGCACGCAGGAAGTCCTGGTCAATAACCATGGCCTCGTCGTCGCCCTTGTCGGCCAGGCGCATCTGCTCCTTGAAGCGTGCCTCCTGGTCTATGGGGTCGTTGAGTTCAGAGTAAGCATTGGCCAGCTCCTTACCATTAACCATCAGTTCGAAGCGCTCGGTAAGCCCAGGCTTGTTGCGGTGCATCTTGGTGAGCGGGCTCATCTCTACGGGATAGTCGATAATGAAGGTGGGCTGTATGAAGTTACCCTCGCAGAACTCGCCAAATATCTCATCGATAAGTTTACCCTTGCCAAAGCTGTCATCTATGGTTTCCATTTTGAGCTCGTCTACAGCTATATGCCGTATTTCGTCCTCGCTCTTGCCGTACAGGTCGAAACCGGTCTTCTCTTTGATGGCATCAAGGATGGGCAGGCGACGGAAAGGAGCCTTGAAACTTATCACCTTGTCGCCCATCTGTACTTCTGGCTTGCCGTTTACGGCTATGCAAATGGTTTCGAGCAGGCGCTCGGTGAAGTTCATCATCCAGTTGTAGTCCTTGTACTGCACATAAAGCTCCATGCAGGTAAACTCGGGGTTGTGGAACCGGTCCATACCCTCATTGCGGAAGTTCTTGCCTATCTCGTAGACACCCTCAAAGCCACCTACGATGAGGCGTTTAAGATACAGCTCAGTGGCTATGCGCATATACATATCTATATTAAGCGCATTGAAGTGGGTGATGAAGGGGCGGGCGCTGGCTCCGCCGGCTATGCTCTGCAGGGTAGGTGTCTCTACCTCTGTATAGCCTGCCTCGTCGAAGAAACGGCGCATGGTGCGCAGCACGGTGGCACGCTTGAGGAACGTATCTTTCACGCCATCGTTAACTATCAGGTCTACATAGCGCTGACGATAACGCATCTCGGGGTCGTCAAACTTGTCGTAGGCTACGCCATCCTTATATTTAACGATTGGCAACGGCTTCAGGCTCTTGCTCAGCAGGGTTATCTCCTTGGCGTGTACGCTTATCTCACCGGTCTGAGTCTTGAAGACGAAGCCCTTGATGCCAACAAAGTCGCCGATGTCCATCAGTTTCTTAAATACCTTATTATATAAGTCCTTGTTGTCATCCGGGCAGATGTCATCGCGGGTAATGTAGACCTGAATACGGCCTTTGGAATCCTGTATCTCGGCAAAACTGGCTTTGCCCATTACGCGGCGGCTCATCATGCGGCCGGCTATCACCACCTGGCGTTCCTCGTTATCGCGATAGTTGTCACGGATGTCAGTCGAGAATGCATTGGTGGGAAATTCGGCTGCGGGATAGGGGTCTATACCCATCTGGCGCAACTCCTCAAGACTCTGTCTGCGGATAATCTCCTGTTCGCTTAGTTCTAATACGTTCATATCTGTTTGTCTTTATTGTCTATTGCCTGTCAGTACGACCCTTTTGCGCCCCTGCGCGTTGTCTACATGTTTACTTAGACTACTGCTGGGTCTACTTCCTATACTTTATTAGTTGTGCAAAAGTATGAAAAAAAAACGAAAGGACATTGATTTTTACCTTTTTTTAGGTGGTTTTAATAGGCGTAGATAGTTATGCGTGGGCTATGGGCTACGTTTTGCCCGGCTATCCTTAATCTACACATCCCTACTGATAGTGTTAATTTTCCAAAAAAACGTCCGATAGTATTGCCATTCACCAGAAAAACCGTAAATTAGCGCCATTAATAACATTTCCTTAGCCTATGCGTTGCCTCTATTACGCCCTGTTTTATATACATTGCCATGATGCCAATGCTGATAACGCCTAGTATGGTACTGCCATTCTGACAAGCAGAACCAGCTAATTACCCTGCTACATCTACAGCTTATGAAACGACTATTATTATCAATCGCTATTTTCTGCCTGGCACTACCGTTGTTGGGGCAGAGCTTTCATTACTATCCCTTGAAGGAGGTAAAAGATACCATTCAATACCTCAAACTTAACTTTGATAATCAGAGTAGTTATTTTAAGGGCAAGACTTTTGATGAGTTTTGGCAGATACTCCGGCGTGATATATCACCCAAGAAATGCAATCCTAAGGACACGTCTCCGTTTATAGATCCGCATGGTATCCGGTATGTAAGAGGTGCTTTTGTGGTCTGTATGGATGTTAATGGCGTTCCTGCTGACACATGCCAGGTATTGGCCGGACATATCAGAATATTTTTCAAGCCTCCCTATACGGTAGATGCTGACAAGCTATTCTATATGATGCCAGATAACTCAACGATAGATAGTCGGGCCAAATTGCTGAGCAATTTTATTATTGACGAGCTTTGGGTTTGCATTGTTGACCGACGACGAGGATACTAATATTTGCTATCTACAACTTATGAAACGAGTATTATTATCAATTGCTATTTTCTGCCTGGCCCTGCCTATGCTGGGACAATTTCATTACTATCCCTTGAAGGAGGTGAAAGACACCATTCAATACCTCAAACTTAACTTTGATAATCAGAGTAGTTATTTTAAGGGCAAGACTTTTGATGAGTTTTGGCAGATTCTCCGGCGTGATATATCACCGAAAAAATGCAACCAAATTGAGACTTCTCCATTTATTGATTCTCATGGTAAATGTTATGTTCGTGGCGCATTTGTCGTGTGCATGGATCAGAGTGGAGCTCCCGCTGACACTTGCGAGGTGTTGGCTGCCCATATCAACATAAATTTTAAGCCTCCTTATATTGTAGATGCCCATGATTTATTTTACATGTTACCAGATAATATAACAGTAGATGGGCGGGCAAAGCTATTGGCTAACTTTATTATTGATAAAATGTGGGTTGCTACTATTGACCGACGACAAATAAATGATTTCTAACAACACAGTCTATGAGAAAATTATTATCCATTAGAAGATGCGTATGGGCACTGCTTATGGCTGTGTGGCTGCTCATAGGTTGTCACGACCCCAACCCTTACGGTCTGGGCAATGATACTCCTGCCGATATGCGGAAAGCGTTGACAGGAGTAGTGTCGTATCTACGGCAGCACGGACAACAGATGCCCTATCTCCAAGAACGCAACTTCACGGCCAATGACTTACTGGTACGTATGGCCATCTGTAACAAAACCGATGATACCGTATATGTCAAGATACCTTTCGTGCGGGCACAATGTGACTCGCTGGCCACGGCCGACAGCCTGTATTTTGCCCCTCGCCGCATGGTAGTCTGGGGCAGGGTTATAAAGGGAATGAGCCAACCCGAGGTGCGGTTTATCGAATTGGAGCCTACCCGCGATTATCATAAGGCCAACCGTAATCGCATCTGGTACAGGGCTTTCTCTGGCGAGATGAATTTCTTCACTGAGAATGGCTTTAACGACTACTCCATGGAGTGGGTCAACGGGCACGTGGTCTCCGATACCGTGCGGCAGGTTCCTGTCAATGGCCCAGGACACGGTGTACAGAATGGTGAAAAAATAGGACGAAAATGAAAAAAGAGGACGAAAATGAAAAAATAACAGTCATAAAGGCCGTTTTACCGTATTTTATAACTACTTTTGCAGGCAGACAAACAAACTTTTATATTTATAGTTATTATGAAACCAACTTTATTACTCCTCGCAGCAGGCATGGGAAGCCGCTACGGTGGGCTGAAACAGCTTGACGGACTGGGCCCCAATGGTGAAACCATCATGGATTATTCTATTTATGATGCCATTCAAGCCGGATTTGGTAAGATTGTATTTGTAATACGCAAGGATTTTGAGCAGGATTTCCGCGATAAGGTTCTGTCTAAATACGAGGGACACATCCCAGCTGAAGTATGTTTCCAGTCGATAGACGCCCTGCCCGAGGGATTTACAGTTCCCGCTGGCAGACAGAAGCCCTGGGGTACCAACCACGCTGTGCTGATGGCCAAGGACATCATCAAGGAGCCATTCTGTGTCATTAACTGCGATGACTTCTACAACCGCGATGCCTTTATGGTCATTGGCAAGTTCCTGGCTAATCTGCCCGAGGGTGCCAAGAACGACTACGCCATGGTGGGCTTCCGTGTAGGCAACACGCTGAGCGAGAATGGCACCGTAGCACGCGGCATCTGCTCTAAGGACGATGCCGGTAATCTGACTACCGTAGTAGAGCGTACCGAGATTATGCGCGTCGAAGGCCCCGTATGCTATAAGGACGAGCAGGGCCAGTGGGTAGCCGTAGACGATAACACACCTGTAAGTATGAATATGTGGGGTTTCACCCCCGACTATTTTGATTATAGTGAGGCTTACTTCAAGGAGTTCCTGAGCGACCCGAAGAATATGGAGAACCTCAAGGCCGAGTTCTTTATCCCTCTGATGGTCAACAAGCTCATCAATGAGAATACTGCTACTGTTAAGGTTCTGGACACTACCAGCAAGTGGTTCGGTGTAACCTATGCAGCAGATCGCGACAGCGTGGTGGCCCGTATCAAGACCCTGGTTGACGAGGGCGTTTACCCCGCTCACCTGTTCTAATACGCTTTTAGTTGCTGCCGTCATGGCAGTATATTAATAAAGTAGCGCTGCCAGTTCATCCTGCTATGGTCGTGGTTTCTCTCACGGTTCTTATTGGCAGATAAGCAGGCAGCGCTATCATTTTTTACCGTGCAAATATAAAGTCTGGAACCCGTCCCCGTTTCTTCATTCGTTGCTCCAGTATCTGTTGCAGATTGTCCGACGGTTTCATTTTCAGTTTTCGTCTGATGTTGGCACGCTGGGTGCTGATGTTGCTCTCCGTCTTTCCCAGTATGGCGCATACCTCGCTCAGTTTCTTGTTGCGCAGTATCAGTTGGCATATATCCGTTTCCGATGGTGTAAGTTCTGGCAGTGCCTGGGCTATCTTGTTTTTCTCCGTCTCGCGTAGCTGCAGAAACTCTATCACGTTGGCCAGCAGATTGCGCTGCGACCGCTCGCCCAGTAAGTCCAGCAGCCGACGGGTATGTTCCGTGTTGTGCCGGCCTGAGGCCAACTTGATGTATGCTTTGACCTGCGCCTTGTTCAGCCTGAGTATGTGTAGCAACTCGGCCTCGTCCTGGCGGAGTGTCATGTTCTCATTCTCCAGCCGCTCTGCGTTCTTGGCGATGCGGAACCCTAAAAAACCAAAGAATACCAGCACCACGAGTAGCATAAAGGCATAATCCTTTAGTACGGCATCGTTAGTAATACCTATGCAGAGTATATAGGTAGTGATGGCCATAGCCACCGATACCTGGGTGGTACGGGTGAGATAGGTAGAGAGCGACACGATGATGTTGCCCGATAGCAGTATCATGTTAACGATTATCACCATATAGTTATTGGGTACCTGTGGTGTTATGGCGCTGAACACGGTGTCGGCCGACAGGGCCAGCTGGGTGGCCAGCGTCATTACCGACAGGGTAGTCACTATGCCTGCCCACCTGCAAACATACCCCAGTCCCAACAGGAGTATCACGGAGAGTAGCAGCGAGTTAGTGATGGTAAAGAATGGATGGAACGCCCCCGACAGCCCCAGTATGTTGGACGATAGGGTAGCCATCATGGCTACAAAATAGCAGGCCAGTATAATCTGGCGCTGGTGTCCGATAAATGTGTTATCTCTCTCTAAGAGATGTCTAAGCCAGTTGTGTGTCATTGATGATGAGGTTAAAGTTGGTTTACAGTTATCTTTTTTCGGCCTGTTAGTGCCTCTAACATAGCGTCAAATTTACAGAAAACTTTTCATATTGACGGATTTTGAGGTACTTTTTTCTGCTATCTCCCTTATTTTGACTATTTTTTAGGGGCTGTTCCCTTTTATTATTGCCCTGAAAGCTATATATTTGCCCTCTGTAATGATGGTTTGGCCAACCATGGCCACCCAGGCAGCCATCACGGCCACGAATACGCATAAAACTATATAATAATGTAATCAGGGCCTATTCCTGTTCCCTTACGACAGGTAGCTGGCGGGCTATCCTGTGGTTCAGGTCATACCCACTGTTTTTAGTAATCTTCTGATTAGGCTCATGGAAAGTGGCGGCGGCCTTTTCCCATGAGCCATTGCTTATTATATAGGCGGTGGCGTGAAGCCCCAGTCCCATATAGGAAGCTCCGGTCTTCCTCCATGTCGTCAGCGTGCTGTTTGGAGAGGTGTCTTACCATAAAATAAATGAAATTCTGAATATTTTGTTATCAATTAAATCGTGTATTTCCTCAACTTGCACTAACTTTGCAGAAGATAGGCGGCACCTTGGCAATTCAAACAAGTTTGATTGCGCTCGGTTTGCGCTATCTTTGCAGAAGATAGGCGGCACCTTGGCAATTCAAACAAGTTTGATTGCGCTCGGTTTGCGCTATCTTTGCAGAAGATAGGCGGCACCTCAGCAATTCAAGCGAACTTGATTGCGTTCGGTTTGCACTATCTTTGCAGAGAAAGAGGCTCCATTGTAGAGTTTGGTAATGATAAAGAAGATAAGTGACTTGAAAAAAGCAAGTAGTGATATATTCAAGGTAATACTCTCGCTCGGTCTGGGAGGGGCCATCCTCTACTGGATGTATCGCGATTTCGACTTTTCCCGTATCGGCGATGTGATGTTACATGATATGGACTGGACATGGATGCTGCTCTCGCTGCCCTTCGGTATATTGGCCCAAGCCTTCCGGGGGTGGCGGTGGAAGCTGACATTGGCCCCCGTGGACGAGCATCCCCGTCGCAGCACGGCCGTCAACTCCATTTTTCTCTCGTATGCCGTGAGCCTGATGGTGCCGCGTGTTGGCGAGTTGGCGCGGTGCGGCGTGCTTACGCGTTATGACGGTGTGTCGTTTGCCAAAGCCATTGGCACTGTGGTAACAGAGCGCATTATCGACACCCTGTTTATCGGCCTGTTGGTCTTGGGCACTTTCCTGTTGCAGTTCCGCGTTTTCGACACCTTCTTTGCCCAGACTGGCACTCGACTCGACACCCTGCTGTGCCAGTTCTCGGCCACAGGCTACCTGGTTACTGCCGTGTGTGGCGTGGTGGTCATCGGCTTTGTCATATATCTGCTTCGCCAGTTTGCTATATATAATAAGGTGAAGAATATGTTCTGCGAGGTATGGCAGGGCATTACCTCCCTGCGTCACATCAGTAGTCCGCTGCTCTTCGTAGTTTACACCCTGGCCATCTGGGGCAGCTATTTCCTGCACTACTACCTCACCTTCTTCTGTTTTGACGCCACCGCCCATTTGGGCATGGCGTGCGCCCTGGTCACCTTTGTGGTGGGCTCGGTGGCCGTCATCGTCCCCACGCCCAACGGGGCCGGCCCCTGGCACTTTGCCGTTAAGACCATGCTGATACTCTATGGCGTGGCCGATACCGATGCGCTGTACTTTGTGCTGATAGTCCACTCTGTACAGACCCTGTTAGTCATTCTTTTAGGCGTGTACGCCTGGGTAGCCCTGCTGTTTACCAAGCGCCACGTTCCAGCTGATACTATTCAACTAAATACCAATATATCATGAGCGAAATCAAGAATTTGAAACCCCAGTGCATCTGGCAGAACTTCCATGCTCTGACACAGGTTCCCCGTCCATCAGGACATCTGGAGCAGGTACAGCAATTCCTATTAGACTTTGCCGCCAAGGCAGGGGTAGAGGCTTTTAAGGACAGTGGTAATAACATCGTGATGCGCAAGCCCGCCACTCCGGGCTACGAGAACCGCAAGACGGTATTGCTCCAGGCCCACATGGACATGGTGCCGCAGAAGACACCAGAGAGCAAGCACTGCTTTGAGACCGACCCGATAGAGACCTATATAGACGGCGACTGGGTTAAGGCCCGTGGCACCACGTTAGGCGCTGACGACGGTCTGGGGGTAGCAGCCATTATGGCCGTCATGGAGTCGCACGACCTGAAGCACGGTCCCGTTGAGGCCCTGATTACCGCCGACGAGGAGACGGGCATGTATGGTGCCAACGACCTGCCCGAGGGCGAGCTCACCGCCGACATACTGATGAACTTGGACTCAGAGACGTGGGGCAAGTTTGTCATCGGTTCAGCTGGCGGCATCGACATCACCGCTACCCTGGACTATAAGGAGGTAGAAACCGACCCCGAGGACGCTGCTGTCCGGGTTACGCTCAAGGGCCTGCGCGGTGGTCACTCCGGTCTGGAGATACACGAGGGTCGCGCCAATGCCAATAAGCTCATGGTACGGTTCGTACGCGAAGCTGTCGAGGAGTGCGAGGCCCGTCTGGCCTCCTGGCATGGTGGCAATATGCGCAATGCCATACCCTTTAAGGCCGAGGTGGTACTCACCCTGCCTAAGGAGAATGTGGAGGCCCTGAAAGAGTTGGTGGCCGACTGGAAAGCCGACTTTGAGGACGAGTTCAAGACCATCGAGTCGGGCATAGAGTTCTTTGCCGAGGATGTGGCCACCCCCAAAGCCGAGGTACCCGTCGAGATACAGGACAACCTGATAGACGCCATCTATGCCTGCCACGACGGTGTGGTGCGCATGATACCCGTTTACCCATCGGTGGTAGAGACATCGAGCAACCTGGCCATCATAGACATCGAGGGAGGCGAGGCTGCTATCAAGATACTGGCCCGCAGCTCGCGCGAGGATATGAAGGACTATATAGTCAAGACCCTGGACAGCTGTTTCAGCATGGCCGGCATGAAGGTAGAGACCAGCGGCGACTACGGAGGCTGGGACCCCAACCCCGAGAGCGAGATACTGAACCTGCTGCGTAAGATTTACAAGGAGCAGAACGGCAAGGAGAGCATCGTACAGGTAGACCACGCCGGACTGGAGTGCTCAGTCATCCTGGGCAAGTACCCCAATATGGATGTGGTGAGCATGGGCCCCACCCTGTGCTCGCCCCACACCACTACGGAGCGCTGTCTGATACCCACCATCGCCCCCTTCTGGAACCTGCTGGTTCAGACGCTTGAGGAGATACCCGTTAAGTAACCCCGAGCCGTTACCGGCTTACTGATGAGGGCCCATGCCTCGGTGGCAGTCACCGTGGCATGGGCCTTTGCCGTCAGTGGGGCCGACTATGAGCCCCGATATGTCACCGCGGCCATAGGCCACAGCTAAAAAGTGACCCCGTGGCGAAAAAAAATGGACGCTATCGGTGGCGTTACAATTAATTTTATTACTTTTGCAATAGAAAAAAATAACCCTTTAACACTATTATGGACGATTATCACGCGGAAAATTTTTATCTGTAAGCCGGAGCATGCCTGAAGGTGGTTCGCTCCGACCCCACGTTATCATCAATTACGGAGACGAACGACATGAAGACATTTTGGAATATAGACAAAAGCCTGACTGCTATCAATGAATGGCAGCCCAACTGCTGGATACAAGTTACCTGTCCTACCGATGAAGACCAGCGCGAACTGGAAGAGCGCTTCAACATACCCGACTATTTTCTCTCAGACATCAGCGATACCGACGAGCGTGCCCGCTACGAGTACGATGACGGATGGATGCTTATCATCCTGCGTATCCCATACGTCAAGGAAGTGCGCTCGCGTACGCCTTATACTACGGTGCCCCTGGGCATCATCCACAAGCGCGACGTAACCATCACGGTGTGTTACTATGAGACCAATATGATGATAGACTTCGTGTCGTATCAGCAGAAGCGGGGCTCGGGCTTTACCGACTACGTAGACCTGATATTCCGCCTGTTCCTGTCGAGCGCCGTGTGGTACCTGAAGCGGCTCAAGCAGATCAACTCGCTCATAGAGAAGGCCAAGCACAACCTGGACCATGGTGTTAACAACGAGAGCCTTATCGGCCTGTCGCGGCTGCAGGACTCGCTGACCTACTTTATTACCTCTATCCGCGGCAACGAGAACTTGCTGTCCAAGCTGAAGTTCAAGCTGCAGGTCGATGAGCTCGATGCCGACCTTATCGAGGACGTGAACATCGAGATGACCCAGGCACGCGAAACCACCAATATCTACTCCGACATACTGGAGTCTACCATGGACACCTACTCGAGCATTATCAACAACAACATGAACACCACCATGCGTACTCTTACTTCTATCAGTATCGTGATGATGTTGCCCACGCTGATATCATCGTTGTTTGGCATGAACCTTATCAACGGTATGGAGACCAGCCATTACGGATTTCTGATAGCCATCCTCATATCGGTCATAGTGTCGGCCGTTACCTGGTGGATACTCCGCTTCAAGCGCCTGCTCTAAGGCTGGTGGTGTACAGACCACCAGCCCCGTGGCCATGATGGCGGCCCGGTAGCTGTCAGAAATAAAGGGAAAAATAAAGAAAAACTACAAATCGTTAGGAGAATAGAAAGAAATTTCTTAAGTTTGCAGACTGTTAAATTAATAGTGGTAACCGTAATCATAAACTAAATCAGTGAAATGATGGACTCTCAAGACAAAATCCTGAAACAGGACGTATCAGATGACAACATGGCAGCCGCCGCTGCCAACGTAGAAAACAATCCCACCGTGACTGTCCCCGAGGAGCAGCCCCAGCCCGTGGCCCCCGAGGCCGTTGCAGAGGTTCCGGCCCCCGAGACCGAGCAGTCCCAGGAACAGCGCACCTATGCCACCAAGCAGGCCGTACTGGACAGGGTGAAGGAGATAGCGCATAGCGACGAGACTCCTGCTAAGGAAGAGATAGACCATCTGAAGACGGTGTTCTACAAGCTGCACTTCGCTGATCGCGATGCCGAGCAGAAGGCTTACCTGGCTGCCGGGGGCGACCCGGAGAAGTACACAGTGATGCCCGACGAGCTGGAAGAGGCTTTCAAGGCCGAGATGGGCATTATCCGCGAGAAGCGCGCTGAGGCTTTCCGTAAGCTGGAAGCCGAGAAACAGGACAACCTGCAGAAGAAACAAGCCATCATAGACAAGATAAAAATGATGTCGACCTCGCCCGAGGAGGCCAATAAGTCGTACAACGAGTTCAAGGAGCTGCAGCAGCAGTGGCGCGACATCAAGGCCGTGCCCGCTGACAAGGCCAACGAACTATGGCGCAACTATCAGCTCTACGTTGAGCAGTTCTACGACCTACTCAACCTGAACCGCGAGCTGCGCGAGTACGATTTCAAGAAAAATCTGGAGCAGAAGACCCAGCTGTGCGAAGCTGCCGAGAAGCTGGCAGACGAGCCCGACGCCGTAAGTGCGTTCCACCAGTTGCAGGAGCTGCACCAGCAGTACCGCGAGATAGGGCCTGTGGCCAAGGAGCTGCGCGAGCAGATATGGGCGCGCTTCAAGGCCGCGTCAACGGTTGTCAACAAGCGCCACCAGCAGTACTTTGAGAACCTGCGGGCCAAGGAGGAGGAGAACCTGACCCGTAAGACCGCTCTCTGCGAGCAGGTCGAGGCCATTGCTAAGGAAGACAACAAGGGGGCCAGCGACTGGGAGAAGCACACCAAGCAGATAATAGAGATACAGGGACAGTGGAAGACCATAGGATTTGCCCCTCAGAAGATGAACGTGAAGATATTTGACCGCTTCCGGGCCGCTTGCGACGACTTCTTTGGTCGCAAGGCTGAGTACTTCAAGACCCTGAAGACCACCTTTGCCGAGAATATCAAGAAGAAGCGCGCCCTGGTAGACCAGGCCAAGGCTCTGGCCGACTCTACGGAGTGGAAGTCGACAGCCGACAAGCTCATCAACCTGCAAAAGGAGTGGAAGACCATCGGCATGGTACCCAAGAAGGTGGGCGACCAGCTGTGGGCTGAGTTCATAGGGGCCTGTAACACTTTCTTCGACGCCCGCAACGCCGCCACGGCCGACTCGCGCAACGAGGAACAGCAGAACCTCAGTCAGAAACGCGGCATCGTAGACCAGCTCCGCCAGTTGCTCGATGCTAAGGAGGGTGCCGACGATGCCCAGAGCAAGATACAGCAGCTTACTGACCAGTATGCCAAGATAGGTCATGTGCCCTTCCGGGACAAGGACAAGCTCTTCCGTGACTACCACAAGGTGCTCGATGCGCTCTACAAGCAGCTCAACATCTCTGTGAGCAAGCAGCGCCTGGACAACTTCAAGAGCAGTCTTAAAGACATGGCCAAGCACGGTGAAGACAGCCTGGACAACGAGCGCGGCCGACTGATGCACCGCTACGAGCAGCTCAAGTCTGAGATAATGACCTACGAGAACAACTTAGGTTTTCTCAGCGTGAGCAGTAAGAAGGGCAGCAGCCTGATAGATGAGATGAACCGCAAGGTGGGTAAGCTCAAGGACGACCTGGAGCTTATCCGCCAGAAGATTAAGGCCATCGATGCCGAGAACAAGTAGCCCTCGGCGCGGCTTATACGACAGCTCCCCCTGGTGTGCAGACATCAGGGGGATTTTTTGTTTGACCCTCCGTCTGGCAGGGGCCATCTTTAATCAGCAGAAGACCGGTCTCCGCGCTTCTAATGACGGCTCCCAGTTCCCTAAAGACGGCCTTTAGCGAGCTGGGAGCCGCCGTTAGCAATGGGGAGATGGTGGCGGTGGGTAGGCTGATGGTACCGGGACGGGGCATGGGCTGCATAAAAATCAGGGAATATTACATTATGATGATAAAATACTGCACAATATGTTTTGCTGTGTGCAAATAAGATATTACCTTTGCACACAAAATACTCTTATGTGCAATGGACTTGATACCAAGCTTTAATACATATATAGAACGGGCCATAGTGGACAACTGGGACAACGATGCGCTCACAGACTACAAGGGGGCGACGCTGCAGTACCACGATGTGGCTCGCAAGATAGAAAAGCTGCATATACTCTTTGCCAATAGCGGGGTGGCGCAGGGTGATAAGATAGCCCTGTGTGGCCGCAACAGCTCTAACTGGGCTGTGGCTTTCCTGGCCACGCTGGCTTATGGAGCCGTGGCCGTGCCCATACAGCACGAGTTTACCCCGGACCAGATATATAATATAGTTAACCACAGCGATGCCAAACTGCTCTTCGTGGGCGATGTGGTGGCTACCCAGATAGAGCCTGCCCAGATGCCCGGCATCGAGGGGGTGGTCTATCTGCCCGACTTCTCGCTGACCACCTCGCGCTCGGAGCGGCTTACCTATGCCCGCGAGCATCTTAACGAGCTTTTCGGCAGCAAGTATCCTAAGTTCTTCCGTAAGGAACACGTGAAGTATTATCACGACTCGGCCGAGGAGGTGGCGCTCATCAACTACACCAGCGGTACCACGGGCTTCTCTAAGGGTGTGGTGCTGCCTTACCGGGCGCTGTGGAGCAATTTTGATTTTCTCCAGGGGCTCATGGGACGCCACATCGGCCGTGGCAGCAGCGTGGTGAGTTTTCTGCCTATGGCCCACATGTATGGACTGATGGACGATTTCATCTTCCAGTTCTGCCTGGGCAGCCACATCTACTTCCTGACACGCACCCCCAGTCCCACCCTGGTGGCCGAGGCTTGTGCAGAGATACGTCCGCGTATCATCTGCTCAGTTCCCTTGGTGATAGAGAAGATAGTACGCAAGAAGATATTCCCCGAGTTTCAGACCAGCAAGGTCAAGCTGCTCATGAACATGCCCCTGCTGCGCGCCAAGGTCAGGGAGCGCATCTGCGAGCAGGTCAGGGCCATCTTCGGAGGCAACGTGTACCAGGTAGTGGTAGGCGGGGCCAGCCTGAGCCGCGAGGTTGAGGAGTTCTTCCTTAACATAGGGTTCCCCATCACCGTGGCCTATGGTACCACGGAGACTGCGCCCATGATAACCATGTGCGACTGGCACGACTTTGTAAGCGGCTCATGTGGTACGCCTGCCACCCACATGGAGGTGCGTATAGCCAGCGACGACCCCGAGCACGTGCCGGGCGAAATCATTACCCGCGGGCTCAACGTGATGCACGGCTACTATAAGAACGAGCAGGCCACCCGCGCCGTGATAGACGATGAGGGGTGGTTCCATACCGGCGACCTGGCCACCATGACCTCCGATGGCCATGTGTTTATCCGCGGCCGTATTAAGAATATGTTGCTCGGCTCCAATGGGCAGAATGTATATCCCGAGGAGATAGAGGACAAACTCAACTCGATGGCCCTGGTGGGCGAGAGCTTGGTGGTGCAGCGGGGCGACCAGTTGGTGGCCCTGGTACATCCCGATGCCGACGAGGTAAAGGCCATGGGATTTGACCAGGCCGACCTGGTGGGTGTGATGGAGCAAAACCGCACGACTCTTAACGCCATACTGCCCCATTTCTGCAAGCTCGCAGCCATCCAGCTACAGGAGCATGAGTTTGAGAAGACACCTAAGAAGAGCATCAAGCGATACAAATACCAGCAATCTATATAAACAAAGACATTAAACAGAAGCATTATGATGGAAATACCCAGCTTCAACGCGCTGATAGAGAAGAGTGTCATAGACCATTGGGACTACGACGCACTGACCGATTACAAGGGTATCACCCTGCAGTATCACGACGTGGCGCGCAAGATAGAGAAACTACACATTCTCTTTGAAAACAGCGGCATAGAGCGTGGCGACAAGATAGCCCTGTGTGGGCGCAACAGTTCGGCATGGGCCTGCGCCTTCCTGGCCACCCTCACCTACGGGGCCGTGGCCGTGCCTATCCTGCACGAGTTTACTCCGGACCAGATATACAATATCGTCAACCATAGCGATGCCAAGTTGCTCTTCGTGGGCGATGTGGTGGCCACCCAGATAGACGGCACCAAGATGCCAGCGCTGGAGGGCATCATCTATATACCTGACTACTCGCTGGTAATATCGCGCACGGACAAGCTGACGTATGCCCGGGAGCATCTCAACGAGATGTTTGGACACAAGTACCCTAAGTATTTCCGTAAGGAGCACGTGAACTACTACAAGGAGCAGAGCCCCGACGAGCTGGCGCTCATCAACTATACCAGCGGAACCACGGGCTTCTCTAAGGGAGTGATGTTGCCTTACCGCGCGCTGTGGAGTAATGCCGACTTTGCCCGCGATGTGTTGGGCAAGCACATCCATGTGGGCGACCGCGTAATCAGTATCCTGCCCATGGCTCACATGTATGGCATGGCGTTCGAGTTTCTGTTCGAGTTCATATCGGGCTGCCATGTGTATTACCTCACCCGCATACCCAGTCCGGCCATCATCTCACAGGCGTTTGCCGAGGTGCGTCCGCGGGTTGTCATCGCCGTGCCGCTCATTATCGAGAAGATTATCCGCAAGAAGGTATTCCCCAAGATACAGACTGGCAAGATGAAGCTGCTGCTCAATATGCCCGTTATCAGTAAGAAGGTCAACGAGAAGATATGCGAGCAGGTAACGGCTGCCTTTGGGGGCAATTTCTATGAGGTCATCATCGGTGGGGCCGCTTTCAACCAGGAAATAGAGAGTTTCTTGCACAAGATAGGGTTCCGCTACACGGTGGGCTATGGTGCCACGGAGTGTGCCCCCATCATCTGCTATGCCGATTACTCAACCTTTGTCAAGGGCAGCTGTGGTCGCGCGGCCCTGCATCAGCAGGTGCGCATAGACAGCGCTGACCCTGCCCACGTTCCTGGCGAGATACTCACCAAGGGACCTAACGTGCTATTGGGCTATTACAAGAATGAGGAGGCTACCCGTGCTGCTATTGATGCTGATGGGTGGTTCCATACGGGCGACTTGGGCACCATGGATGCCCAGGGCAATGTCTTCATCAAGGGCCGCTCTAAGAATATGCTCCTCGGTTCCAATGGGCAGAATATCTATCCTGAGGAACTGGAGGATAAGCTCAACTCCATGCCTATGGTGAGCGAGAGTGTGGTGATACAGAGTGGTGACAAGCTGATAGGGCTGATACATCCAGATTACGATGAGGCCAAGACCATGGGACTTAACGATGGCGACCTGGTTAACATCATGGAGCAGAACCGGCAGGACTTTAACGCCGTGATGCCGCCCTATGCCCGTCTGTCGGAGGTGCGTATCCATGAGGAGGAGTTTGAGAAGACACCTAAGAAGAGTATCAAGCGCTATCTATATACAGCTCAGTAACCGCCTATGACCACTACTCCGTTCGGGCCCATGCGCCGTAGGGTACAGCAGATGGATACGGCTTCGGCCGAGGCCATCCTGCGCACGTCCACTTCGGGCGTGCTATCGCTCATAGGCGATGGGGGCTACCCGTATGGGGTGCCCCTGAGCTATGTGTACCACGATGGGCACATCTACTCTCATTCTGCTATCGAGGGACATAAGGTCGATGCCATCCGCAGCAATGACCGCGCCTCGTTTACGGTCATAGGCCGCGACGAGGTGTTGCCCCAGTTGTACACTTCTAATTATGCCAGCGTCATCTGCTTCGGCCACATCCATATAGTCAGTGATGAGGCCGAGCAGCGTGAGGCCCTCCGTCTGTTAGGCCAGCGTTACAACCCGGGTGATGAGGCTGGGTTGGCTCGCGAGATGGCCCATGGGGCTGCCCGTACCCTCGTGCTCCGCCTGGATATTCAGCATCTTTCTGGTAAGGAGGGCATCGAGGCAGTAAGGCAGCGCGCCCATGCCAATGACCGTTAGCTTCTGACGCGTTATCATCCTCCGGTATGCCCCATCGTCCCTTCCCTATATAAACAGCCCGGTTGGTATAGAGGGAGATACAGCCTACCGATGTGGGCGTTCTGTACAAGCTGGACTCAGCCCCCGCGGTGCATCGGTATATCGACAACGAACCTGTTACGAGCCAGGAGCAATTTCGGAATGTGATAGCCGTTATCTGTGGCCAGTACTGCGAAAAAGTCATAGGCCGGTGGCCCGTGGTACGAAAGGCCGATACCATGTTTGTGGGTTGGGCCAGACTGAAAATGGAGGATGTGGATATACACGGGTATGGCCCTTACTTGAGTTGGTATTGGCTTAATCTAACCTTTGAGCAATAATATTGGAAGATAATATCAAACAGCCTTTAACGGCTGGCATTTCATAATGGGCAGCCTACCGACATGGAATATAAGAATATTCACCAAAATGCAATTTAGATTAGAAAATCCAGAGCACCAGAAGAAAGCCATACAAAGTGTGGTGGAGGTATTTCGGGGCATGGAGAGAAATACATACGACAACGCTACGATAGAAGACATACGAGCCAACTATTGCTCTTTGTCTTTAAGCGAGTTGTTTTCCAATATTCAAAAGGTAGCTGAGGAAAACAATATCCCCCTTGCCAATGCTTGCTTTCAAGACGCCAATGATGCTTGTATCGAAATGGAAACTGGCACTGGCAAGACTTTAACTTACATTCAAACGGCATTTGAATTGTATAAAGAATATGGGGTCACCTGCAAAAGCGTGTGGAAATCGAAACACAATAAAACTCCAAGTTGTACGTTTTAATAAACAAAAAGCGT
>CAKPZJ010000003.1 GCA_934204655.1 uncultured Prevotella sp.
TCGCCATTGACACCGCAAGATACAACGTTGCGAGCGAGAGCCGGCGAAATGCTCTCGGCGATTTGTAACCCCGTTACTCCGTTCTCGTATTCACGCACGGAACCATCAGGAAAAGTGATTTTAACCATAATACAAATTAGTTTTATTTTAATCACTGCAAAAGTAATATTTTGTTTTGACAATAAATAACAAAAGGACGGTAATTTTCATTACCGCCCTTATTTCGTTGCCCACGGCCGCACCGATGGGAACGGCCACACGGGTCTTTTACAATTCTATTTACTGGTAGATACCTGCTTGATGACGCTATAGGCGTTGTAGATGCCCAACTCGCCAGCACGGCTCAGGTCGCTGATACCGGCCGAGCGGTTGCCGTTCTTCACATAGGCCACCCCGCGGTTAAAGTAGGCTTCAGCCAGGTAGGCATCCAGGCTGATAGCCCGCGTATAGTCGTCTATGGCATTGGTGTATTCGCCCTGCGAGGCATAGAGATTGGCCCGGTCATAATATAGGTAGGCGTTCTGCGGTGCCAAAGCTATGGCGTGGTCTAAGTCGACCCTCACACGGAGCATGCGGGCGGCCGCGTCGGACATCTGGACACCATGCGTACGGTCAAACTCATTGATGAGATGCTGGCAAACAGCCCGCTGCCAATAGGCCATAACAGACAGAGTGTCAGACTGAAGCACTACCGTAAGGTCGCTGATGGCTGCATCAAAATCCTGTACCACCGAGTAAACCACAGCCCTACGCATCAGCGGGTGTCGTACGCCGGCCACACGGGGAGCCTTCTCTATGATGGCCGTAAGCGAGTCGGCCAGATGGAAGAAGGCTTGCGACTGGGCCTCGGTAAGCTGGGGCGGATTGCAAGTTACATATATTTTATGCCCAGCAGCCTCGTGGGCGACCGCGGTATTAAATGCCTCGACATCGCGGTCAAATGCCTGGTACGAGTTCACTCCATTATTGTACTTGAAGAACGACAGGGCGTACATCGGCATGAATTCCACATCCACTGTCCGGTTCTGCACCTTGCCGCGGAAAGCGCTCTTGTACTCCTGGCCCGTAGTATTCTCGTCGGGCACCACCAGGCTGGTGTACTTCTCAGGATCTATCTCGCTGCGCTTACGCATTTCGCGGCGCTTGTTCTTACTCCAACGCGGCTGGATGCCCAGGTGCTTGTTCATCTGTGCCTTGAAGATGCGGAACTCGTCCATCTCGGCCTTGGCGGTCATTCCGAGCCTACGGCAAGCCTTTGCCCTATACGACAGACCTGTCCAAAAATTAGGAAACTGAGCTATTACCGTACTGTAATCGCGGATGGCAGCACGCAGGTTGCCCGTCCGGTCGTGCAGCAGGGCACGGTTAAAGATGGCCAGGTAGTCGTGGGGCTCCATGTGGATAACGTAGTCAAAATCGGAGATGGCCCGGTTATCGTCGCCCAACTGCATACGCAACTGGCCACGGTTATAGTGAGCGATAAAGTTGTTAGGATCCAGGTCGAGCGCCATGTCATAATCGGCCATGGCACCACGCAGGTTGTTGTAGTTGTAACGGGCCAAGGCGCGGTTCACATAATTTCCCGCCACCTTGGGCTTCAAATGGATAGCCTTACTCAAGAACTTATCGGCGTCTCGCCATTCGCGCCGCGCCAGGCTGATGTACGAGCGCGTAGACCACGAGTCGCCGTCGTAGGGGTCTATCGCCAGACTCCGGTCAAGCCATTTAGCCGCTTCGGTAGTATCTTTCTCCTTGAGATAGACCTCAGCATTAAGCGAATAGGCGTTGGCAAACTTGGACCACTTACTGACAATAGTGTCCAGATCCAGATGGGCCTGCTTGTAGTCCTTGTTGTTCATACGGCAGAGCACCCGGTTGAACCAGTAGTTACGCTGGTCGGGATTAAGACGTATGGCCTGGGTATAGTCGGCTATAGCCTCGCTGTACTTGTTCTGCCGAACCTGCGAGATGGCCCTCAGGTCGTACAGTCCGTCGATATATGGATTAAGCCTGATGGCCTGCGACACGTCATGCACGGCTCCGCTGAAATCTTCCAAGCAGAATTTGGCTATTCCCCGGTACTGCCACGGACGGTACAGGTACGGCTTGAGAACTATTACTTGGTTAAAATATTGGATGGAGAGTACATAGTCCTCGTAGTGCAGGGCTATCTCGCCGCTCAGCATCAGCCTGTCGGTGTTATACTGAGCCCGCAAAGGTGCAAGGACAGCCAACAGCAACAACCATGTCACAGCCAGGCGCTTACAACGAGCCACACTACTGGCCAAGGCCCTCAGCCCCATGCGCAGCATGCTTCCCGCTACTCCCGTCATTGTCCGTAACATCATTGCCATTGTCATTATCCTTCATACATTGGTGTCCCTATCTGTATCGGCCTCTATCCGGAACACTATAGAAGTCGCGGCTCTCAACGCCGTACCGGCTTGGTGCGGTAAGCACACCGATATTTGCCCTGAGTGAGTGCCTTGAGTTTGCTTCGTATCAACTGCTTGCGCAGGGGCGACAGGCGGTCTACAAACATAGTCCCTTCCAAGTGGTCGAACTCATGCTGCATCACCCGAGCCAGGTAACCGTCTACCCATTCGTCATGGGGGCACATGCCCTCATCAAGGTAAGTTACGTGGATACGTGTAGGGCGAACCACGGACTCATGGATACCGGGAATACTGAGGCACCCCTCTTCCATACTCTCCTTCTTAGAGTCGTCATCGTACTCCACAATGTGCGGATTGATAAAGGCGTGACGATAGTTGGCATACTCAGGAAAATCCTCCTTGAGCACATCCAGGTCTATCACTACCAGCCTAATGGCCAATCCCACCTGGGGAGCCGCCAACCCTATTCCCTCAGACGCATCGAGGGTCTCGTACATATTCAGGATAAGTTCCTTCAGATTGGGGTACTCTGGGGTTATGTCCTCGGCCACCTTGCGAAGCACAGGTTGCCCATATATATAAATAGGTAATATCATAAAAACAAAAAATATAACTATCCGGGGCCTACTTACGCGCGTTCATCCAGTCCTGCAGGATGATGGTGGCGCTAATCTCGTCTACCAGCCCCTTGTTCTCCCTCCGGGCCTTCTTGCGAACGCCACTGTCCAGTATCACCTGGTGCGCCAGCACCGAGGTGAACCTCTCGTCATAAAATTCGACAGGTATCTCGGGGCGTTTCTTCCTCCACAGAGCCACAAAGTGCTCCACCCGTGCCAGGTTCTCGCTCGGGGCGCCATTAGTCTGCATAGGCTTGCCCACCACGATACGCTCTACGGGTTCGCGGGCGATGTATGCTTCCAGGAAGTCGAACAACTGAGATGTAGAAACAGTGGCCAACCCGTTGGCGATTATCTGCAACGGGTCAGTCACTGCTATTCCTGTGCGTTTCTTACCATAATCGATAGAAAGAACACGCATCCTATATTTTACTTTTTGAAGAGAAGCCAGGCATCGTGGTAGTTACCGGCACGGAACTGATTGCGGCTCTGTACGGCAGCAGCCTTGTCGGCAAAAGTGGTAGCTACGACACGGTACATGCCACGAGTAGGATTGAGAACTATCTGAGCCTGATAACCGGCAGCCTTAAGCGTGTTCTGCAAGCCCTCGGCGTTAGCCTTAAGAGAGAAAGAGCCAACAACCACGCTGTAGTTCTGCAGACCGGCACCGCTTACGAGTGTAACATCCTCGGTACGTACATTGGCATTGTCCACATTGTCAACCACGGTAGTCTCCGTAGCAGGTTTCTCCACGATGGGAGCCACCACTGGAGCCTGAGTCTCAGGCTGGGTAGCCACCTGCTGTTCCTGGGCCCTTGCCTTGTCGTATGCCTTCTTAAATGCGCTATCCTTGCTTGAACCACAGCTTGCCATAACCAGCGCTGCGCAGAGTGTCGCGCACATTACTAAACTTTTTTTCATAATTGCGTAAGCTATTTTGAGATTAATTACTGTCTTTGAATTTGTTGCGAAATTACAAAATATCTTGCACAAAAAGTGTGTTTGCCCGAATAAAATTTGTTAAAAGCATCAAAAGCAACGCTTTTAACAAAAAATGTCTACTTTTTTATGGCCATTATGTTTTCTTTTCTTACATTTGCCAGTGGTATTGGTACTGCCAACACCGCAGACATTATTAATTCTTTAAAAAATAAGACGTATGAAAACATTAGGTTACATTGGAGCATTCTTAGGAGGCGCTCTCGCCGGTGCCGCCTTAGGCTTGATTTTGGCTCCTGAGAAAGGCGAGGACACCCGCAAGAAGATTTCGGGTGCTGTTGACGATTTCTGCAAGAAGCACGACATCAACCTGAGCCGTAAACAGGTTGAGGACCTGGTAGACGACATCAAGGACGCTGCTGGCGACGCTATAGATTAATACAGGTGCGCATGTTCTCCAATGACAGAAACATCGAGACGATAGGACAGCTGGTCGAGGCTATCAAGCACTACATCGGCCTGCGCGGCGAGTACATCAAGCTCAACGTAGTTGACAAGGTGGTGCGGCTGCTCACCGTGGCCACCATCAGCGTCATCATCGCCGTGCTGCTCATGCTTACCCTCATCTACCTATCGTTTGCCGTGGCTTATGCCCTTGCCCCCGTCATGGGTATGGCGATGGCCTTTGGCATGGTAGCAGGCTGCTACTTCGTGGTTCTGCTGCTATGCCTGGCTTTCCGCAAGCAATGGATAGAGCGCCCCTTAGTAAGATTTCTGGCAAGTATATTAATGGAGAAATAAGCTATGACCAACGACAGCGCATCTACTTCATACAACTCGCTCGCAGAGATAAGGGCCCGACGCGAAGCACTGGGCAAGGAGATAGAGGCCGACGGCCAGCAGATTAAGAAACTATGGGGGCAGCTCTTTGCCAAGGACGAGCCCGAGGCTTACGCTACTCCCTCGAAGCGCCTCAACCGCCTGCTCTCTACTGGAGCGGGCATGTTCGATGCCGCCCTGCTCGGCTGGAAACTTTACCGTAAGTTTAGCGGCAAACCGCTATTCTCTAAAAAACGGAGGTGGTAACCACGCCACCTATTATATATAATAAAGGGGAGCCCAGCCAAGGGTTCCCCTTTATTATTGGTAACTGCCCCAACTACCGCCAGAGCTCCAGGCGACGGGGAGGGTATCGCGGCATGGCTGCGAGCCGTCGCGGCCGTACCCCCTGCCATCAGCCCTACACTATTCGGCCATATCAGGCAGGTGGAACTCGTAAGACCTGTCGAATACCTGGCTCACACGGTTGATTTCGAGGAAAGTAGCCCCGCCGTTGACACCGATGCTACCACCCAGATAAGCTATCTTGTCCTCATTCTTGATATACCCCTTCTGTAAGAGCATGCGCAGGGCCGCGGTGAAGAGGAAGAGCGAGCTAACGTGCTTCTTCTGATAGATGGGGATTACTCCGTAACTCAGGTTGAGCCACCGCTGTGTCTTCTCGTTGTTGTAGCAGATGGCCAATACCGGCGTTGGGCCACGGAAAGCGGCTATGTCGCGTGCAGTCTGACCCGTCTCGCTGGCCGTGATGATGCCGGCCACGCCCAACTTACGTGTGGAGTCGATGGCAGCATGGGCCAGAAACTCGCGCTGGGTACAGTCCTCGTTCAGAGGCACCTCTATGTCGTTGGCGCGTATCTTGTCCTTCTCAGCCTGTTCAGCTATGGCCGCCATGGTCTTCACGGCTTCCAGGGGATACTTACCTGAGGCTGTCTCGCCGCTCAGCATGAGCGCATCGGTACGGTAATAGATGGCGTTGGCTATATCGGTCACCTCGGCCCGGGTAGGCCGCGGGTTGTTTATCATCGTGTGCAGCATCTGCGTGGCTACGATGACCGGCTTCTTCTTGAGCACGCACTTGCGGATTATCATGCGCTGTATGCCGGGTATCCGCTCGATGGGCACCTCGATGCCCAGGTCGCCACGAGCTATCATGATGCCATACGAGGCATCGATTATCTCGTCTATGTTATCCACGCCCTCCTGGTTCTCTATCTTCGAGATTATCTTGATATCGCTTCCGCGCTCATCGAGCATCTGCTGTACGGCGCGCACATCGGCGGCGCTGCGCACGAACGAGTGGGCGATGAAGTCGATGTCCTCGTCGATAGCCAGGTTGATGTTGCGCTTGTCCTTCTCCGTCAGCGCAGGCAAATCTATGTGTACGCCCGGCACGTTGACGCTCTTGTGGGCACCCAGCACCCCCTCGTTCTGCACCTGAGCCACCAGCATGGGGCCTACCTGCTCCATGACAACCATATCGAGCAGTCCGTCGTCAAAGAGGACATGGTCGCCCTCGCTCACGCTTTTCGTAAAGTCTGGGTAGGTCACGTTGATAATGTCATGGGTGGTGTCCATCTCCGGGCGACCAAATATCTTGACCACATCGCCCCGCTTGTAGCTTATGGGGGCAGCCACATTGGTGGTGCGAACCTCGGGGCCCTTGGTATCTATGAGCAGGGCCAGGTGGGGCGACACCTCGCGCGTGTTGCGTATTATCGTACGGATGCCATCGGGGGTGGCGTGGGCGGTATTCATACGTACTACATTCATGCCGGCAAAGAACAGCTTACGCAGAAAGTCTACGTCGCACCGCCGGTCGCTTATTGAGCATACTATCTTGGTCTGTTTCATCCTTATTGTTGTCTTGCGTGTTATACCTTATTATATATATAGCCTTTCTCACTTGCTCTCCCATCCCACGGGATGGTTTATCAGGGTCACCTGCGTGGCCGCCAGTCCTAAGGCTGTGTGCAGGGCCTCGGCATCCATCGTGGCCCGGGGCACGGTGGCCAGGCCCAGCGCCGTACAGGCCAGACATATATTCTGCGACACGTAGCCGGCATCTACCAGACCCATCCGTGCGGCAGCCTGGTCATCGGCTATCTTGGTAAACCGGGCACGGTCGCTCACCAGCACCAACATCAGCGGAGCCGAAGCCACTGCCGTCTGCCGGCCAGCCACCATGGGGCGCAGGTCGGCCGTAGATACGCGCACCAGGCGGTTGGCCTGGCGGTCAAAGCGGTAAGCGCCATCGGCCCTTACTACATAGACGTCTATATCCTGGGCATTGAGGGCCGAGGGAGCAGTAGACATCTGCTGGGCGGGACGATTATAGCCACACGCGGCCCACAGCAGTTGCGACAGCAGGGGCAGACCCACGGGGGCCGACTGATAGCTGCGCACGGAGTGGCGCTGCTGGAGCGCATCAAACAGGGTCATCTTGACTTTCTTGTTGGGAACCGGGAGACTTATTTCGCCCTGGGCCATGGCCGAGAGACTGAGCGAAACCAGCACAGCTGCTACGAGTATCTTCTTCATATTAACCTGATGATATATGATTGTGAGTGCAAAATTACATCAAATCTGAGATATAAAAGAAGTAAGGGCGGAAAATATCGCTACCGTGGTCATGTTTTTTCGGTAGCCCTCTACCCTGCCGGCCATGGTGAACCCACGGGGCACGGGGGCCGAGGCTCACGGCTCCTCAAACTCTAACTCGCCCTCTATCCACTCGGGATGGGCGCGCAGGTCGGCCTCGCTGAGGGGATTGGACACGGCCAGCCCCAACAGCCGTATGGGTCTGACGGCCGAGTACGCCACCTGGGCCAGCAGGCGCTTGGCCAGCGGCAGGATGGCCGTCTTGGAGGTAAGCATGGCGGCCGACGTGGCACGCTTGCTCACCACGCTGAAGTCGGCATATTTTACCTTCAGCGTAAGGGTCTTGCCCTCGAAGCGGGCCTCGTGTATGCGGTCCACCAGTTCGAGCACGATGTGGTAGAGTTCGATGATGAGCGTAGAGCGCAGGGCTATGTCCTGCATGAAGGTGCGCTCGCAGCCCACCGACTTTCGGGCATAGTCGGTAACCACGGGACGCAGGTCTATGCCCCTCGCGAAGTCATAGTAGATACGCCCGGCCTTGCCAAACACCTCTTCCAGGTGGGTACGCGACGCCTCGCGCAGCTGGATGCCGGTAAACATGCCCATACGGTGCATGCGCGCGGCGGTCTTGGGGCCCACGCCCCAAAAATCCTCGATGGGCAGCCGGGCTATGAAGTCGAGCGCGCGGTCGGGGTGTATCACGCAGAGCCCGTCGGGCTTGCGGTAGTCGCTGGCCACCTTGGCCAGGAACTTATTGTACGACACGCCAGCCGAGGCGGTCAAGTTCAGTTCTGCGCGTATGCTCTCCTTGATTTCGCGGGCTATGTCTACCGCCAGGGCGATGCCCTTCTTGTTATGGGTTACGTCCAGGAATGCCTCGTCGATAGACAGGGGCTCTATCTGGTCGGTGTATCGCTCGAAGATGGCATGTATCTGGGCCGATACCTGGGCATAGTAGTCGTGGCGCGTGGGCACTATGATGAGCCCGGGGCACAGGCGCTTGGCCATCAGTATCGACTGGGCCGAGTGTACACCGTAGCGGCGGGCCTCGTAGCTGGCCGTGCTGACCACGCCGCGCTCGCCGTCGAACCCCACGGCGACGGGCTTGCCGCGGAGCGAGGCATCGTCGCGCTGCTCGACCGCTGCAAAGAAGGCATCCATGTCTACATGTATTATCTTACGCTCCATTGGCCTAACAAAGTTACTGCTTTTACGCCACATCATGGACATAATGGACAAAAAGATGATGGACCCACCCGAAGAAAATGTGCGCGCGGCTTGGCCGAGCCTGATAATCTCCGTAATTTTGCACTCTCAGAGTGCCACAGGCCATCGCGCCACCCATGGCGGCGGCACCCACCATCAGCAATATGGACATCAGTACTGAATATATCAAGAACCGGTTTGACGAGTTCAACCGCCTGTGCTTTGAAGGTAGTCTACCTCAGCCCACCTTCCGCCTGTCGAACGTGAAAACATACTTAGGGCAGATGCGCCGGCAGTTGCAGCCGGCCCCGTGGGGGCGCCGGCACATCCGGTATGTGCTCACTATCAACACCCGGTACCAGTTGGCACCGCGGGAGATAGAGGATGTGATACTGCACGAGATGATACATTATTATATTATGGTCAACGGCATACGCGACACCAGTGCCCACGGTGCCCACTTCCGCCATATCATGGATCGCATTAACCGCCAGCATGGCCGGGCCATCAGCGTAAGCAGCCGCGCAGCCCACCTCACCGACGACAGCCCACAGCGCCGCCGTTGGCAGGTGCTCTGCCTCATCCAGTTCAGCTCGGGCTCATGGGGTGTCATCTGCCCTGCCCTCACCCGCCTCGGCGATATATGGCGGCAGCTGCAGCGCACACCGGGCATCAGCAGTTGTCAGTGGTATCAGTCTAACGACCCTTTCTTCGGCCGATACCCACGGTCGCGCTCGCTGCGGGTGTACCGCATAACCGAGGCCGAGGCGCACGCGCACCTGTCCGGCGCACACACCATGCAAAAGGTGGGAAACCAGCTACGTGTCGTAGACTGATTTCCCACCCTGTTGCCCGTCACCGGACACATCTTTCAACCGCTTACTGAGCGTCGCCCACCAACCGCAGGGCCTCGGGGGTCATGTAGGGCTTCACCTTGCCGTAAGGCAGGGTAAAGGTAATCATGCCCATGGCGTAAGGGCCTATCTCGTACTGCTGATAGATGAAGCAGAGGCCCGTTGGGGTAAGGTAGGGGGTACACTTAGGCAGGGGGATGATGCCATTGTCTATGAAGAGCAGACCGAGCACCTCCTTGGCAGTTACCTTCTGGCCCTGCACGCTGATGTAGTCGGCCACACCCTGGGCCAGCAGCGGCTGCATCTTCATCACCTGCGCCGTATCTACCGTAGCTGTCAGCACGCGGCCCGACGGCTTCAGGATATTGTACGTAAATGACATTGCAGAGCCATGCGCGCCACCCAGGAAGGAGTAACTCTCGGTGCTATAGGTTACATAGCGGGGAGTATCGGCCACCTTGCGTACCGATGCCGTGTACGAATACGGAGCCATGGTATATGTATGGTCCATGGCCCGCAGCGAGTCTGCCCCCTGCTGCCCGTAGTAACGCACCATAGCCTGGCCATCGGTCAGGTCACCGCTATAGGCCGGGCCTGGCGTGCCGCTAAACGCAGTGGCTAACGACATACTGTCTAACATGGCGTTGATAAAGGTACGCACGCCTATGGCCATCGAATCGGTGCCCGTGGGCACATCGGCGCTAACTACGCAACTGAGCAGGCTGTCGGCCTGCTGAAACTTGACACTGTCTGTAAGCAGCGAGTCAGAAGAGCCACCCCCTGACACCATCTTACATCCTGTCATGCCCATCATGGCTCCTATAGCCACGACGGCTCCTAATAAAATTTTTCTCATCATCCGTATTTTCTGGTTTTTATTCATTTCGGTTGCCCGTAGGCTCCCCCGCTTCTCGTGTAGAAGTAGCGGCAAACCTTTCTGATGGCAAAGAGAGTGCAAGCCGAGCGCCATAGCGTTTACGCTAATGGTCGAGGCGATGCCTCTCTTCTGCAAAGATATGGAAAAAACAAATACCCACCAAGCCATTCGCCCTTTATTTTTCACGGGCGACAGTCAGGGTCTTGCCCGCAAGTATGGCTACATATCCCTCCATGGTTCCGACAATTACAAGAAGCAGTTACGCTACACCCAAATTGGTTATTACAGTACCAATGGCCATCATTAGAAATAATAAGACCGACCTTTACGTTTCTAAAGACGGCTCCCAGCTCGGTAAAGACGGCTCCGGGAAACGCAAAGGCCGGTCGCTGCGATTTCCGCGACTACTATTGGCGTGCAAGAAACCATCACCAACGCGTAGGGAGCGCTTTTTTCGTTTTTACTCTTTTACTTTTTTACCTTTCAAGTTCCCTTTTTTGCTTCTTTCCCTTTTTATTTTTCTAACAAAGAAGGCCCCTAACTCGCGACAGAGGGTCGCCGCCCGACTGCCAGATAAAAATATACTCATAGTCAGCATCTTGCATCTTCGGCCGATAATGACCCTCGCTGCGGAAGGCATTTTTATAAAACTTTACACCTCTGTGGCCAAAGCAGGGGGTATCGCAGGGGGCAAAATGGGGGTTACGGGAGCTAAATTGGCTACAAATGAGCCACTTATAACAATTTTTAGCCCCCAAAAGCGCAAAAAAGGCAAAATATCTTTTCGTATCACACAAAAAACTATTATATTTGCACTCTCAAAGACGATAACAGAGTAAAATAACAATACAATTAACAAAATAAAGACAATGACAAAGACAGAAATTGTAAATCAGATTTCAGAAAATACTGGTATTTCAAAAAAAGAAGTAGCCATTGTAGTTGAAAGCTTTATGAAGACCGTCAAGGAGAGCCTTCTCAACAAGGAGCACATATCTCTGCGTGGTTTCGGAAACTTCATTATCAAGCACCGTGCCGAGAAGACAGCTCGCAACATACAGAAGAATACTACCGTGATTATTCCCGCTCACGACTACCCCAGCTTCAAGCCGGCTAAAGAGTTCGTCGAGGAGATGAAGAACAAGTAAGACGATAGAAGAAACAATCATAAACCATTTAAACTAAATTATTATGCCAAACGGTAAGAAGAAAAAGGGCCACAAGATGGCTACGCACAAGCGCAAAAAGAGATTAAGAAAGAACAGACATAAGAGCAAGTAATCTAACTACTGCTCTGTAGCCTATTCAAAGCTAATGGGGCGTGTCGGGCGACATGCCCCTGTTTTTTTTAAGTAATAAGTGAAGAAATTATGACAAGCGAAGTAATCATCGATGTCCATCAGAAAGAAATATCGATAGCTCTGCTGGAAGACAAGAACCTGGTAGAGTATCAGAACGAGCCTCGCTCGGCCTCTTTCAGCGTGGGCAATGTCTACATAGCCAAGGTTAAGAAATTAATGCCAGGCTTGAACGCCAGCTTTGTGGACGTGGGATATGAGCGCGATGCCTTTCTTCATTATCTTGACTTAGGTAGCCAGTTCAAGTCATACGAGAAGTACCTCAAGCAGGTACAGAGCGACAGAAAGAAGCTCTACCCGTTCGCCAAAGCCTCTCGGCTGCCCGACCTGCCCAAGGATGGAAGCGTGCAGAACACGCTGAAAGTGGGCGACGAGGTTCTGGTGCAAATTGTAAAGGAACCCATCTCGACAAAGGGGCCTCGCCTAACGGGCGAGATATCCTTTGCGGGTCGTTTTCTGGTTCTGATGCCTTTCGGAGACAAGGTTTCGGTCTCTTCCAAGATTAAGTCGGGCGAAGAGAGGGCTCGGCTCAAGCAGCTTATACACAGTATCAAGCCCAAGAACTGCGGCGTAATCGTACGAACCGTGGCCGAGGGCAAGCGAGTGGCCGAGCTGGATGCCGAGCTTAAAGTTCTGACCAAGCGGTGGGAAGATGCCATCACCAAGGTACAGAAGACGCAGAAGCGGCCCCAGTTGGTGTTCGAGGAGACCAGCAGGGCGGTTGCCCTGTTACGCGACCTGTTCAACCCGAGCTACGAGAATATCTACGTGAATGACGAGGAGGTATTCAAGGAAGTAAAAGACTACGTATCGCTTATCGCCCCGGAAAAAGCGAATATCGTGAAACTCTATACGGGTAAAGTTCCTATCTTCGACAACTTCAATGTTACCAAGCAGATAAAGTCGAGCTTCGGCAAGACGGTCAACTACCGTCACGGAGCTTACATGATTATCGAGCACACAGAGGCCATGCACGTGGTTGACGTGAACAGCGGCAACAGGTCGAAGTCTGAAAACGGGCAGGAACAGAATGCGCTGGAAACGAACCTGGGCGCAGCCGACGAGTTGGCTCGCCAGCTGAGGTTAAGGGATATGGGCGGCATCATTGTGGTCGACTTTATCGACATGAACCTCGCAGAGGACAGGCAGATGCTCTATGAGCGCATGTGCAAGAACATGCAGAAAGACAGAGCCCGCCACAACATCCTGCCGTTAAGCAAATTCGGCCTAATGCAGATTACCAGACAGCGGGTGCGCCCTGCCATGGACGTAAACGTTGAGGAGACGTGCCCCACATGTAACGGCACGGGCAAAATCAAGTCGAGTATTCTGTTTACCGACATGCTTGAGGGTAAGATTGACCGTCT
Organism: uncultured Prevotella sp.; assembly: GCA_934204655.1. Taxonomy (GTDB): domain Bacteria; phylum Bacteroidota; class Bacteroidia; order Bacteroidales; family Bacteroidaceae; genus Prevotella. Next base: position 13,056 of record CAKPZJ010000003.1, read on the forward strand.
GGTCAACAAGATTGGTATCAAGAAATTTTACCTGCACGTACACCCGTACGTTGCAGCATACATCAACGAGGGCTTAATATCGCTCAAACGGAGATGGCAGCTGAAGTACGGCATGGGGGTACATGTAGTGGCTTCCCAGAAGTTGGCTTTTTTGCAGTACGAGTTCTATGATGCAAAAAAGCAGTTTATAGATATGAAGGAAGAAATCGAGAACAAGTAAACCGAAGAGCCCCGACCAGAACGGCCGGGGCTCTTTGGTTATTCTCGTCATGGCTATTATAGCAGGGCTTTAACGCTCTGCTATAATAGTTACAGGCCCTACGAGTCCAGACTTGAGCAGGGGTTCGTCAGCCTTGAAGTATGTTATCGGGTAATAGGCCACGCGCTTCATGCCGGGCTGCTCGTCGCCCACCAGGCGGTTGTGCCAGGGATTGGGCACAGCTATCTCGATAGTATTGACACCTGCCTGCACGGCATCGGTAATGTCTATGCGATAGGGAGCATGCCAGGTTACGCCCAGGGTCTTCCCGTTAACCTTAACCTCGGCCAGGTCGTGTACCTCGCCTAACGACAGCCAGATGCGGGCGGGCTTGTTTTTCTTCTTGAGCTGCTTGGCTGGTATGGTGAACTGGTTGGTATAGGTGGCCACGCCCGAGAAGTAGCGTATGCCGGCATCAGCCGACTCGGTGAGCGAGGCCAGCTGGCTGAGGGTGGTCTGTGCGGGTGCGCCACGGCCCGGCTGGAACTTCACTGTCCACGGGGCCGTCGGTACGGCCATTTGCTGTTCGGTAGGTACGGGCAGCGTTACCTTGGCAGCCTGCGCGTCATCGACCATTACCACAAATACGGCATCATAGGCCGGCATATTGAGGGGTACCAGCGTGCGTCCGTCGGCTATCTCATAACTTACGTCCTCGCGCACACCTGTATCGGCATGCCACAGCTGCGGTTTCTTACCTGTAACATTAAAGGAAGCGGTAAACTGGCGGTTGCCATCAGCCTGATTGGCAATCCAGTAGATGTCACCATCATTCAGGCGGCGATGTACGCACTTCAGATTGGCCTTGGCATCGCTGAAAGTAACATCGGGAGCCACGCCCATGTTGGCCAGAACCTTATCTATAGCTACACCCGTGATGACGTTTTTACGGCCTGCCGACCAGATGTCGGCCACCAGACGATTGAACTCATCGGGAGAACCCTCCATGCCTACCAGGGTCTGCGGCTTCTCGCCAGCGATGGTCACCCCGGCATCGGCCAGCACCTTGATACGGCGCAACATCTTCATGGACATCATGCTTGCATTGTCTAACCACAGTAAACGGTAGCTCATGCCCGTCTTAGTAACCAACCGGCCGTCTGACGGCTGCAGTTCGTTCAACACAACAGATGGACTGACAAAGTCGTAATTGTAAGTATTGGGAATATTGGGCATGCGGGTCTGGTAGCGGGCTGTGATGTTAGTGTCCTCACCATAATAATAAGCCACATCAGCCACAAAGTGGCCCTGGCGGAGCAGATAGCAACTGCGCGAGAGGTAATCGGTCCAGGCACCAGCCTGATTGGCCCAGGTCTCATGGCGATCAAACCACTGGCCCCAAAGGCCAAGACCGAGACCAGGCACTTTGTCATCGACGGGCTGGTGGGGCGAGGTGTGGATGACAAAGAGGTTAAGGCCGCTGGCCATCGCAGCATCGGCGGTGGGCTTCAGGATAGTGGGGCTGTACACAAAGGCACCGTCGCGGAAGCCATCAGAGGTAAAGGACTCAGCGGCAGCCACATTCTGACCATAGATATGGGCCACAGAGGCCGACTCGCGTATATCGCTCTCGTGCTGTGGAACAGTAACGAGGTGCTGCTTATAGCGCATCCATATCGCGGACATCGGAATGTCGGCATAGCGCTTGCAGTCCATGCCGTCTGTCAGGTTGGCCCGCCATGCCTCGTGACTCTCCGTGTACCGTTTCAGTCCGTAAGGCCGAAGGATATCGTTGAGCTGGTCATAATGGTACTCACTCATCATGTCGCCAATGGTGGTGCGCCAGTCAAAGAGGAAGCGCTCGGTCTCATCAACACTATTGACGATGATGCCAGAGAGCGCGGGGAGCCAGGGAAGCAGGTCGTAGCCACGGCGAGACTTAAACTCCTCAGCCATACGACCCGTCCAGGTCTGACAGCCAGCCTCGTAGCTATCATTGAGCAGATGGGTGATGCCACGCTCGCCCAGCAAGCCCTGGCTGGCATCGATATAGGTCTGCAGATAATTCTTGTAGTAATCGCGGATGGCCACGGGGTCCAGTTTGTCTACCTCCAGACCAGTAGCCTCGGGCGAGGCGGGATGGTTGGTCTTGCCCGTAAGGCCATAGCCGAAGCGCATGATACGCCAGCGGCCCTTGGGAGCTTTCCAGGTGAGTACGCCGTCCTTGACCATCGAGGTAACGTCGATGATGTCGCTCGTGCGAACTACATCGGTGGTAGCCGGGGTCTTGACCGAGGCGGCATAGCGGTACATCGAGTAGCCCGCCTTATCGGGTACTAAGTTAACGCGGTACACGGGCGACAGTTTGAGCGACGACAGCCTGAAGCCACTGGCTGGGTTGCCTTTCTCGGTGCTCTGCAGCTCTACCTTGAAGTACCGCGCGGTGGTAGCGGGTATGTCGGCCACTTTCTCCAGACCTCCCTGATAGCCCAAGTCGACCACCTTAGTAAAGGTCGTACCATCGGTACTGCTGTAGATGGTTGCCGAATAGTTTTCTTCCTTAGGCTCTATCTTCAGAGCCGACCACTCCACCGAGCGGATGGTTCGGGGCGTACGGAAGTCGAACATGACCCATGCCTTGCCGGCTGCGTCGGCCTTGATGGTGGCATAGTCTGATATGCTGTCGTTGTCCAGCTGCTCCACGGTAACCTTGCCACCGCTGGTGGTAAGCACGGGATTCATCTCGACCATCGTCAGGTCATTGTTGGGTACCCGCATGGCCAGAACGGCTATGTCGCGATAGAAGCGCTTCTTCATAAATACCGTCGCAACCGAACTGTTGACATAGGAGTAATCCTTGTAGGGACCCGTAATGTCGAACCCGCTGGGCAGGGTTATCCGGAGCGTACGGCCGGTACCCTTTACAATCTGCTGGCGCCACACCAGCTTTTTCATGCCGTCCTCGTCCTTCACCCAGGGGCCTCCGGTCTCGCTCCAGCCTGGCGCGCTGGCGATGGTGGCCTCTAAGCCTAAGCTGTCGGCCAGCGCGATGGCATAGTGGAAGGCATCCTTCCACTCGGGAGTCATGTACGGCAGTCGCTTCTGTACTATCTGAGGGGTTGAAAGCCCCGCATCGAAGACGTGGAAACCAGCGATGCCCGAGCGCTTCATCCAGGTAAGGTCCTTGCGGATACCGTCCTTGGTGATGTTGCCATTCATCCAGTGCCACCACACACGGGGGCGTGCCGACTGGTCAGGATTAAGAAAACTCTGATAAAGTGTCTGTGACTGCTGGGCCGCTGCAGGCGTTACCGCGAGGGCCGATAGTAGCAGGATTGGTAAGGATTTAAGTTTGTGCATATCTATTTAGATTATGGTTGTTGCTATGGTAATACCTTAAACCGAACACGAAAGCTGTGCTTCTCCTCATCCCAGTTGGTGCCGAGCAGTTCAAAGCGCCCAATCTGTGCTGTAGAGCGCACGTGCTTACCAATACAGGGACAGACATCATAATCGCCGATGCGCACCAGCCTGAGGGTGTCGCTGGCATCGTCGGGGAGCCGGTCGAGTTTTACTCCGTCGGGTATCTCATCGCGTTTCACGTACTCATAGGTCACGGGCAGGTCGGCCGCTATCAGTCTGTTCATCTCTTCCTGTATGAAACTCTCGTCCTTTCGCGACGGTTTCTGAGGCAGAATGTAGCTTATCTTGCTCTTCTTACGCTCTATGTGGGCGTTGCTACTACGTTCGCACCCGAACCGACGCACCATGAGCTGGTTAAGCAGATGCTCGGCTGTATGGGCAGGGGGAAACTCCTCCTTATTGTGTTCGTTCAGGATAATATCGTCCATGGTCTTAAAATTTAAACTTATAGATAACGCCCCCGTAGTCGGGGATGTCTACGGGGATGGACCCATCGGGAGTCAGCGTGAACTCCTTGGCCACACCCGTCAGCAACTCTGTGGCCGTAAAGGTACCCACAGGAATGTTCATAAAGTCAAAGGCGTGGGCCGGGATGGTCACCTCGCGGCATACGCTGAGATCCGAGAAGTTGACAACCACCAGAAGCATCTCCCTGCCGGCCTTGCGGAGAAAGGCAAACTGCTTCTCGGCAAAGTGGGTGTTCACGTACATCAGGTCGAACATGGCACCATCGGTGACAGCCGTTTCGCGGCCCGCGATACGCATCACCTGACGGTAGGCAGCCATCAGCTGGCGTTCTTCCGGCGTCTTCTTTGCCAGGTCGAAGTAGCCATGGCGTATGCTGTCCACGCTCCAGTAGTCAAAGATAGACGTGCGGCCGTCCCAGCCACTGAAGCCCTCGCGGTCCATGCCCCTTTCGCCCAGTTCCTGACCGGCATAGAGCATGTAGGGATTGGTCTGCAGCAGACAGCACACCATGTGGGCCGGAAACGCCCGCCATGGATTAGCGGCAAAATAGTCGCTGGCTATGCGCTGCTCGTCATGGTTTTCCAGGAAATAGAGCATGTGGGTGCGTATATCGTCAGTGCGCTGCCACTGGGTGGTAATGTCCGAGGCCCAGCGACGGCCCCAGATAATGTCGCGCATGCTGTCGTACATGCCCACCTTATCATATAGATAGTCAAAACCTGCGGCAATATAGGTGCGATAGAGGCCGGGATTGTACACCTCGCCAACGAATATCACCGAGGGATGGGCGGCCCGTACGGCTGCCGTGGCGTAGGCCCAGAAGGGGGCCGGCACCATCTCGGCCATGTCGCAGCGAAATCCGTCAACCCCCTTGGCGGCCCAGAACAGCAGTATATCGCGCATCTGTACCCATGTATCGGGCACGGGGTCGAAGTGTTCCGACCGGCCGCCAGCATCGCAGTAGTCTACGCCATAGTTCAACTTGATGGTCTCGTACCAGTCGTCGGGACCGGGGCGCTGGTCAAAGTGGTCGTTGCCCGTGGCACGGGCGGGGCGCTCCTGATAAGTCTGGTGGGGGGTGACGCGCGACAGGTCGAGCGCCTGCCCCCAACAGTAGTAGAAGTTGTTGTGAACCGAGAAGTTCATGCCCGTATCATCGCCCTCGCCCAGGTCGCGCACGCCGGCAGGGCGGCAAATGGAGTGATACTCGCGGGCCACATGATTGGGTACAAAGTCCATGATAACCTTCATTCCGGCAGCATGGGTGCGGGCTATGAGCTGCTCCCACTCCTCCATGCGGTTGGCCACGTTTACCGCCAGGTCCGGGTCTACGTCATAGTAGTCCGTAATGGCGTACGGCGAACCGGCGCGGCCTTTCACTATCTCCGCATGTTGGGCCGGTATGCCCTTGGCGGTATAGTCGGTCTGCGTGGCGTGGCGCACTACGCCCGTGCACCATACATGCGTAACGCCCATGTCATGGATGCGGCGCAGAACGCGGGCATCTATGTCGGCCATCTTACCACAACCATTTTCGGCAACCGTACCCCACTCCTTGCGAGTGGTGTTGCGATTGCCGAAAATTCTGGTAAATATCTGGTAGATTATCATTATAAGTCTATGCTATACCGTGGGCTGCCACGTTGCGGTCTATACGACCTATCATGCCCTGCAGCGCCTTACCGGGACCACACTCAGTGAAGTCGTCAGCACCATCAGCAATCATGGCCTGTACACTGGCTGTCCAGCGCACCGAACTGGTAAGCTGGGCGATAAGGTTGGCCTTGATTTCATCGGGGTTGGTGTGTGGTTTAGCGTCTACGTTCTGATATACAGGGCACTTAGGCGTGCTGAATGTAGTCTTCTCGATGGCTGCCTGTAGCTCGTCCTTGGCTGGTTGCATCAGCGGTGAGTGGAAAGCTCCACCTACTTTAAGGGGGAGGGCGCGCTTGGCACCAGCAGCCTTCAACTTCTCGCAAGCGGTGTTGATGGCGTCTACATTACCCGATATAACCAGCTGGCCAGGGCAGTTATAGTTGGCCGGAACTACGATGTTGCCATCGGTAGACACCTCGCGGCAAACTTCCTCGACCTTCTCGTCGGGCAGGCCGATGATGGCGGCCATCGTGCCGGGGTTGGCCTCGCATGCCTTCTGCATGGCGTTGGCACGGGCAGCTACCAGCTTCAGTCCATCCTCAAAGCTCAGGGCGCCAGCGGCTACCAGGGCCGAAAATTCGCCTAACGAGTGACCGCCCACCATGACGGGGGCAAACGCATCGCCTAAGCAGAGCGCCGAGATGACGCTGTGCAGGAACACGGCAGGCTGCGTTACGTTGGTCTGCTTGAGCTGCTCGTCGGTGCCAGCAAACATAATATCTGTAATCTTGAACCCGAGGATGGCATCAGCCTCGTCAAACATTTTTTTAGCCAATGGATTATTGTCGTACAGGTCCTTGCCCATTCCGACAAACTGCGACCCCTGTCCGGGGAATACAAATGCTTTCATTACTAATTATCTTTACGTTTATAAATCAATGCAAATTTAGTCAATTTATATGAATTAAACGCCTAATGACGGCAAAAAAACAAGAAAAACATCTGCGGTTACGCACCCTTATGGTAGCAGGATAAGCCGCAATCATCACCTTGCCATGCCATACCACCACCCCATTTACCGCAACCAGCGCTTTTTACTTTTTTATCTTTCTACTTTTTTACCTTTACATCAGTTACACATTATATAATATTACGCGCGCGCACACGAACCTATATAATATATATAAAGGAAAATCCCAGCCGTATGTACATACTGCTGGGATTTATTGTGATCTGCTTTACAGAGCAATCTTATTCTGCTGCGGGAGCCTCGGTCTCCTCTACAGGAGCCTCAGCCTTGGGAGCCTCTTCTGCGGGAGCCTCGGCGGGCTCAGCAGGAGCGTTCTCGGCTACTACCTTTACAGGCACCTTAACCTCAACCTCCTTGTGGAAGTGAACGGTAGCCTCGTAGTCGCCAACCTTCTTGGCATCGTGCATAGTGATAATCTTGCGGTCGATGTCGAAGCCCTTCTTAGCGAGCTCCTCAGCTACGGTAGCTGCGTTAACCGAACCATAAGTCACACCAGTAGCCGACACCTTAGCAGTGATAACCAGGGCTACATCCTTGAGAGCCTCGGCCTTCTTCTCAGCCTCAGCCTTGAGGGCAGCCAGCTTGTGGGCCTGCTGCTTCAGGTTCTCGGCAAGCACCTTCTTGGCACTGGCAGATGCGATAACGCCCTTACCAGTCGGGATGAGGTAGTTGCGGCCGTAGCCGTTCTTCACGGTTACTATATCGTTCTTGTATCCAAGTCCGATAATATCTTCTTTCAAAATAATCTCCATTACGCTTCCTCCGTTTATTTCATCAAGTCAGTTACATAAGGAAGTAGAGCTATCTGGCGAGCACGCTTTACAGCCTGGGCGACACGACGCTGATACTTCAGAGAAGTTCCAGTGATACGGCGAGGGAGAATCTTACCCTGCTCGTTAAGGAATTTCTTCAGGAACTCAGGATCCTTGTAGTCGATGTACTTAATACCACTCTTCTTGAAGCGGCAGTACTTTTTCTTCTTGACATCGATAGAAGGAGCGGTCAAGTAACGAACTTCTGAATTATTCTGCTCTGCCATGATTAAGCCTCCTCTTTTTTACCAAGTTTTGCACGACGCTTCTCGGCGTACTGGGCAGCATACTTGTCAAGTTTAACGGTCATGTAACGGATCACTTTCTCGTCGCGGCGATAGCCTGTCTCGAGTGTGTTAACGATAGTTGGCTCAGCCTTGAACTCCAGCAGGCAGTAGAAGCCTGTTGATTTCTTCTGAATAGCATAAGCCATCTTCTTCAGTCCCCAAGCCTCTTCATTCACGATTTCTGCGCCGTTGTCGGTGAGCAGCTTCTTGAACTTAGCGACCGTTTCCTTCATCTGTTCATCAGACAAAACGGGAGTCAAAATGAAAACGGTTTCGTATTGATTCATCTGTTTGTAAAATTATGATAATTATTAAATAACTTGCATCCATGGCGGCCGGACCAAAGCCCACTGCCACAAAATGCGGTGCAAAGGTACTGTTTTTTTTGCTGTCTGCCAAACTTTTCCGAGTATTTATTTGCCCGCTGCCCCAGTTTTTTACATTCGCAGATGCCAGTACGCCGTTGGCTGGGGCCCTGATAATGGATAGGCTGACGGCCGCGGGCTCCGTCCGAAGACTTGGAATGTACATACGAGAGCCTGAAATGTGCGTCCGAAACTTTCGGATATACATTCACGGACACCAAATAGAGCCTGGGGCGGCCGCGGAGGAAACGCGGGGCATGGGAACCGCAAGCCGAAAGTATCGGGGTGAGAACCGAAGATGGGGGCCAAAAGCCCAAAGCACCAGGCCGATAACTAAAAAGGCCCGGCCAGACAGCCATTGGGATGATGGGCATCGGCAATGGCCACGCGGCCGGGGCACTTACTACATATAAGAGAGAGATGTGATGCGGCTAACGGCGCAGGAGCATCAGAGGCTGAGCAGTTCCTTAGCGCTCATAAAGAGGGTCTCGGTAACCTGGTCGCCGCCCATGTCCTGGGCAGCCTTGATAAGGCGCATGGCCGCACGGCGGTCTCTGACACCGAGCATGGTGCGGCCATAAAGATTGCAGACGCTTACCAGGCGGTTGGCGAGCACCAAGCGGTAACGGCCGTACTCCTCGCGCGCCTTGCTGCTGGTAGCTGCGCCATAATCGCCACTGATATTGGTATAGGCCGAGCATATCTTGGATATTTCAGCGAGCACCTCGGCCGAGTTCTTGGGTACATTTTTCTTTTTAAGGGCCCCAAGGTTGTAGTAGCGCATGGTGCCGTTGCTGTCCACGGCCAACGAGTCGTCGCCTGTAGACACCACGATACGCGTCTCACGAGCACTCTTAGCCTTGCGCTGCACCACGGGGTCCAAGCCATAGAACTTGCAGACAACGCCCTCGATGCCCTTACCCTTGGATTCCCACCAAGTAAGGGTGTACACGTAGCGGCAGGTAGCGTCAGAGGGGTCGCGCAGATAGACGACGGCATAGTTGCGGTCCTTATACATGCCGATATAGTATGTCTGGCTGTTGTCCTCACCATATCCTATACCCTGAGAGTCGCCCTCGGTACCAGCGGTACGGAAGATGCTACGGTAGGCGTTGGCCACATTGGGGCGCATTACGCGGTCGCGGTAGTTGGTGATGAGCTTGAGGTCGGTGCGGGGCACCTGAAACTGGTACTGGGTGAACGAGCCCTTGCCGTAGGTCTCGATATTGCTACCCGTTATGGCCCCAGCGTCAACAAGCCGCTTTACGAGTTCGTTAAAACCCACATCCATGGGTGTGTCTTTGGCCTGAACGGCAGTAAAGGTCAGGCTGGCCATCAAGGCGATAAAAAAGGTTCTGATAGACTGTTTCATTGTGTATTCCTCCATTATTTTATCTGATTATTATTCTTATTTAGTAAACTTCCTCCTCGGCCAAGGCCATGGCGTTACCCAGGGCCACCTCGCCGAGCAGGGTGCCCACAGCCAGGGCCCGCTCATACAGTTCGTCGTCAGCACGCTGAGCCTCGGTCACCTGCTGGGCGATGTGGGCGCTGAGGGCCTGGGTCAGCGAGTCTACATCGGGCAGGGCCACCGACTGGGCCATCAGCGGACGAGGCGGGGCGGGCTGATACTTGTACTTATGATAGGCGGGCTTAGGGCGATGCTTATCAGCGGTCGTGCTGTCGGACGACACTGGCTGGGCCACGCCCTCTACCCCACCAGGCACCGTATCGGCCAGCTGGGGTGTGGGGGCGGCAATGTCCTGGGCCACCTCGGCCGTGGGGGCTGTGGGCCACAGGGCCATAACCAGGGCCGCAGCCACACAGGCGGCAGCCAACGTGCCTACCCACCGGCCGACCGTCCACCGCCGAGACACGGGGCGGAGTGCGGGGCCACCGTCCTGGACACCAGCGCCGTCGAGCGGCATGCCCTGGGCAAAGTAGGCGAACATCTGGCGATAGTCTTCCATATCGGCAGGCACCTGGGGATGGCTGGCAAACCACTGGGCTATCTGCCGTTCCTCGTCGACCGTGGTCGTGCCGTCCATAAAGCGCTCTATGAGCTGTCTGATATATGTTTCGCTGTACATAGTCTATACCTTATTATATTTATATATGTCTGTTACGTCGTCTAATCTGTTCAAGCAACTTGTGGCGGGCCCTTGACAGGAGTGTGGCCACCGATGCGGTGGGTATGGCCAGTATGGTGGCTATCTCACCGTTGGTCTTGCCCTCTACCTGGCGTAGGTGTAGCACTTGATACTGCAACGGGGGCAGCGCATTGAGCCTACGCTGCAGCCAGGCGTCGGCCTCGGTGGTCTCTAAGGCCCTGTCGGTAGCAGTGGCCGCCTCTAAGTGTATGCCCTGGGGCATGGCATCGAGACTCACGGTGGCCTGGGCGCGCAGCCCGTCGCAAGCCCGGTGGCGCGCCACGATGATGGCCAAGGCCCGGGCGTGCTCGGCCGAGTTAAGGCTATCGCGGAGGGTCCACAGACGCATCATGGTGTCCTGGGCCACATCCTCGGCCTTGGCCACGACCAGCCCGCGGGTCTGCGCCGCGTGCAGAGCGGCGCTGCTCAGGCTTGGGGCTATCTCTGTAAACTCTTTATCGGTCATGCGTAGGGTTGCTTGTTATCTTATAAACGTAAATAGGGGCATTTTATCAACGAGTTTAACACTCATTAACCACTCCGGGGCGTTTTTAGACGATTTTTGCCGTTTTCCAGGCGATTTGCACTAACTTTGTAAAAGTTAGGCGGCACCTCGGCAATATGAACAAGTTCATAATGACCGGCCGCCCACACCCCGCTACAACCACAAGAAGATATGAAGAAGATAAACTATAAACCCATGCTGGCTGCGGCACCCTACGTGATGGGCGCGGGCATGGCCTGTTTTGTGGCGGCCTATGTTATAGGCAACCCGTGGATCAAGGACACGCTGCTCATAGCAGGACTGGTGGCGGTGATACTCAGCACGGTACTCTACGCTGCCACATGGAAGAACGAAAAAAGATAAAAACACTACGATGATGAGAAGAAAGATAGTACTAATACTCGCCCTGAGCATCAGTATGATGGCCGCGGCACAAGACTTTGGCACCTACTTTACCGACCGCACGCTGCGGCTCGACTATACCTTTGCCGGCAACGCGGCCCACCAGCTGATAGCCCTGGACCAGGCCAGCGTGAGCCCCCGCTGGTGTGGCAAGAGAACCAGGCTGGCCGAGCTGCCCATGGAGGGCAACGGGCAGATAACCGTGCGCGACCATCGGAGCCGCCGCACGCTGTACCGCAACTCGTTCTCGACACTCTTCCAGGAGTGGCTCACCTACCCCGAGGCGCGGGGCGAAGAGCGGTCGTTTGAGAATGTGTTCTTAGTGCCCATGCCCCGCGACACGGTGGACATAACCGTGGACCTGCGCAACAACCGCCGTGAGGTGATAGCCACCTATACCCACATGCTGGTACCCACTGACATACTGATACGCCACACAGGCGCCCACCCCACGCCCTATACGACACTGGCCCAGGCCAAGGACACCGCGCGGTGCATACACATAGCCTTTGTGGCCGAGGGCTACCGCAAGGAGGAGATGGGCACCTTCGTACGCGATGCCCGCACGGCCATGGAGGCCATCTTCGCCCACGAGCCGTTTAAGAGCCGCCGCGGGCAGTTCAACATCATCGCCGTAAAGAGCCCCTCGGCCGACAGCGGCACCAGCATCCCATCTAAGGGGATATGGAAGCGCACGGCCCTGAGCAGCCATTTTGACACTTTCTACAGCGAGCGCTATCTTACTACGCTGCACCTGAAAGCCCTGCACGACTGGCTGGCCGGTACTCCGTACGAGCACATCATCGTGCTGGTCAACACGCCCCACTATGGCGGCGGGGGCATCCTCAACTCGTACAACCTGGCCATGGCCCACCATCCGCAGTTTCGCCCCGTGGTGGTACACGAGTTTGGCCACAGCTTTGCCGGTCTGGGCGATGAGTACGCCTACGACTTCGAGCAACTGCCCATGTACCCACACGACATAGAGCCATGGGAAGCTAACCTGACGACCAAGGTAGACTTTCACCATAAATGGGAGAACCTGATAGGGCACGACCCAAAGGCCGGTTTCTACGAAGGAGCGGGCTACAGCCTGAAGGGAGTGTACCGCGCCTATCCAGACTGCCGTATGCGTACCAATGAGAACCCCGAATTTTGCCCGGCTTGCCAGCAGGCCATCAGCCGGGTCATCGACTTCTATACCGCCCCATGACCCCTGTGCTGCGCAGAGCCCTGATGGCCCTGATGGTGTGGGCGGCCCTGGGCACCATGGTATGCCGGGCACAGCTGTCGGACAAGGAACAGCTTAATCGAGCCCTCGAATACTTTCAGACTGAGAAGTACCACGAGTGTATGCTCATCCTGGCCCGCCTGGACAGCACCTACACGCTGAACCCGCGCTTCAGGGCGTTCTTGGGAGTATGCTACTACTACGATGGCAACTACCCGCAGGCGGCCCGCTACTTAGAAGCTACCCTGCCCCAGCTTACGCCCTTCGGCCCGCAGGAGCTGTCGGTGTACTGCTGGCTGTGTGCCGAGAGCCTGTTCAATGAGGGTCTGTGGCACAGGGCCGTGGCCTACTACGAGCAGGCCACGCTGCAACGGCGGGGAGCCGACAAGGCCGATGCGCTGTACCGCTTGGGGTTCTGCTACATCAACATGGCCAACTGGCCCAGTGCCTATGAGTACATGGAGAGTGCGCTGAGCTACTACAGGGCCGACAGGAGCCGGGCCAGCACGGCCCGCATAGAACAGCTGTCGCACATGGTGCCGGCTCTGAGACTGAAGGCTAACGCCGCAGCCACACAATAGCATCCCCGGAACCACTGCGGCACGGCCCGCCATGGCTCCTGGCTCCACCGTGACCATCGCGGCTACGCCCCTTGCCCCACGGGCACAAATAAGGAATACAGGAATAAGGAAAAACGGTTTCAGCCGGCAACGGGGCATAACACCCACGCTGCCGGCTGAAACTGTTATACAAGGCCCGATGCCATTAGCGGTCGGGCGGACACTCGCGCTTAGCCGCGCGGCGGAAAGCCATACGGTGGAACATGTCCTCAGCCCGCAATATCTTCATCACTACATTAGCGGGCAGTATGGCCATAAACTTCTGGTGATACTCCATCTGTATGGTGCGTATCTGTACATCTATTTTGTCCATGCGCTGGATGGCCCGGGCACACGCCGCCTCGTCTGCGAGGTCTATGTGCTGGTACTGGCGCATCTCGGTGAACAGTACGCGCTGCTTCTTCTGCATCTCGCGGAACAGAGGAAAGAAACGGGAAGCCTGCTTAGGAGTGAGGCCGGCACGGTTGGCGATGAAACTCTCCATTTCGGCCTGGAAACGCTTAGGATTAAATTCCCTGTCGCGGGGCCGGGCAACAGCCGTGGCCATCACCATGCCCAATAACAGTATCAGTATATATCTCTTCATACGCTTATCGGTTAATAATCATACAGCGAGGCATACATATCGCCCTTATCGTACATGGCATAGTCGGTCATCTGGTCGAAGGTGTCGGCCGTGGTACCGTCGTGGGTAGCTGCCACCTGGGCAGCAGGCTCGGCCCGATGCAGGAAAGCCACCGTGCCACCTACCAGGCCACACACGCAGGCTGCCGTGGCCACCCAGTAACGATAGCGGTGCCACCACGTGGTGTGGGGGCGCACCGTCTGAGGCTGCTCGGGGAGCCTGGCCATAAGCTCATCGGCGAAATGGTCGAAATAGCCATCAGGAACCGTAAAGGGGTTACGGCCTGCGCGGGGCTTCATGTCGTTCAGATTTATTTCGCTCATATCATTACTTTTAATATTATGACGATTGCTATCCGGGAAAGTTTAATCCCGGTGCTTAATATATTCGGATATTTTTTGCATAGCTATGTGGTAGCTCGCCTTGAGGGCTCCCTCGGTACGGTCGAACATCTTGCTGATGTCAGCGTACTTCATCTCATCATAGTAGCGTAGTACGAAGACGGCGCGCTGCATCTCGGGCAGCGTGGCGATGGCTTCCTGGAGCAGGGCCTCGGCGGTGTCGCCGTCAAAGTAGTCATCGGCCATCAGGTGCTGGGCCACCGATATGTCCTGGTCGGCCTGCAGGGTGGTCTTCTGCCGCCGCAGGAAGTCTAACGACTCGTTGACGGCTATGCGGTAGAGCCAGGTAGAGAGCTTGGCATCGCCCTTGAACCCATCGAGGTTTGCCCAGGCTTTCAGGAAGACATTCTGGAGAATGTCGTCGGCATCGTCGTGGTAGAGCACGAAGTGGCGAATCTTCCAATACAGCAGTTCGCTGTACTGGCGGACCATACAGGCAAAGCCCTGGCGGCGCGTTTCGGGCGCTCGGAGCATCTTCACTATGTCCTTGTCGTCTATGGTCATCGGTAATTGCTCAGATAGTTGATGATAAGGTCGTCGTAACCATACACGTCGGGATAACTACACACACCGCCACCACTACGGGGATAGAGGGTGCAGTAGGTAATGAAGAGGGGAACCGTGGGGTCTACGCGCTGAGAACCGATAAGGAGCCGGCGCTGCAGGGTATCGGGATGCTGGTCGGCTTCGCGGTCGGCGGAGAGGCGGGCCGTCATGGAGTACAGTATCTTGGCTTTCAGGCGGTCGCTCTTGTCTTCCAGGAGAAACACGGCCAGGTCATAGGGACGCTCTACACGCACGCAGCCATGAGAGACGGCCCGGTTGTCGCGTGCAAAGAAACTGCGCGAAGGTGTATCGTGCAGGTAAACAGAGAAAGCATTGTCAAAACGGAAGATGATACGGCCCAGGGAGTTGCCCTCGCCACCCCGCTGAATGACCGAGACCGACGGCGAGAGCAGCATATCGGCCGACACAAGCCGTGGATTGAGGGTCTTGCCGCTCTTGCGGTCGCGTATAATATAATTATGGTGGGCAAAATAGCCACTGTCGCCGGCATGACGGGCCACGCTCTGACGGACAATGCTCTTGGGCATAATCCACTGAGGATTGATGTCCATACGCTTGATGTCGCTATACAGCAGGGGGGTCTTGGCCGCCAGCGAGCCACAGCCTACACGCATCTGCATACGCTGGTCGCCATCAATGGCGGTAAGGGTAAACGAGGGGATGTTGACTACCACATACTTGCGGTAGTCGCTGGGCGAGTGGTGGGTACGCCAGCGACTACGCTCCATGTTAACCAGTATCTGGGTGCGGTAACGGGCCATCAGGGCGGGGTCGTGCAACATGGCTCGATACTGGCGGTAGAGTTGGTCGGTAGGCTGAATGGCGCGGAGGAACTCAGCCACGCTGTCGTGGGCCACCTTGGCGATGGCCCCACGGCAAAACGCCGCACTGGGGGTGTCCATGCCCACGGCGAAGAGGGTGCGGTAACCGGCTGAGACACGGGCGGTGTCGACCAGGTCGACGCGGTTGAACAGAAAACGTGGGTTGACAAAGCCGAAACGCTGGCCCAAGGCATAGCGCAGGTAATACTTCGTAAGATAGTACTCTAACCGGCCGATAGTCTTGCTGATGGTATGCAGGGTGTCAAAGTCTAACTGGCGCAGACGGCGCAAGTCCTCGCGCATAAGCCCCACCCGGAACTTCTGCGGACTGAATCCAAGGCTGTCGACAGCAGCTAAATAAGTGAGGAGGGTATCGGCACGGTGGTCTACGCCGCTGCGGTCTATCCAGAGCATACGCCCGCCCTGGGCGTAGTAACCTCGGGTAAAATAGTCGGCCATAAGGGTGTCGCCGTCGGCATGTATCAGACTGGCAATCTGGGCCTGCACACGGTGGGGACTGATGATGTAATCGGCATGACGCATGGGGGCAAACGCCGCCATGGTAAGGTTACGGTTGGGATTGGGCACCCCATCGTGGCAGGCAGCCACGGCCAGTGCCCACACTATCAGACAAAGCGCAACCCGTATAAACTGCAAAGCAACTTACTTAACTGAGATTTTGCGAACAAACTTTCCTACCTTCACGATGTAACATCCCTTAGGCAAGTTCAACTCGAAACGCTTATCGTCGCCCTCTACACGTACGCTCATTACGCGCACGCCGGTAACGTTGTATATCTGAAGCGTCTCGCCCTCGGCGCCAGTAACGCGGAGTATTGAGTTGGCATAAATGATGGAAACCTGCGAAATGCCCGCCTCTACGATTTCGACAGCAGGTACAGCCGATGCCGAAGCGGGGATGGCAAGTGTTACAAATGTAGCTATAATTGTAGTAAGTATAGTTTTTGTCATAAGCCTTTCTGTTATTTATCTGTTATTGGCTGCATATACTGAGCCATTGATACTGGCCCTAACGGCCGAGGCAATGCCTATTTTCTGCAAAAATAGTGCGAGTCAAGCGCCAAGAGCTTGCTCTAATGGCCGAGACGATGCCTATTTTCTGCAAAAATAGTGCGAGTCGAGCGCCAAGAGCTTGCTCTAATGGCCGAGACGATGCCTATTTTCTGCAAAAATAGAGAAAATAATGCAAAGAGGGCCACCAGCCGGCTACAAATCATCTCGGCGTTAAAACTATTTAACATCTATCACCTTGCCTTCATTGCAAAGTTCGGAATCAGGGAAGATGCTGCGGGCCTCGTCCAAGATAGTGCCCTCGCTGTCATAACGGGCACTGAAATGGCCTAAGAGGAGCCGGCCGACGCCTGCATCATGGGCCACCTGGGCAGCCTGGCGTGCGGTACTGTGGTAATAGAGCCGGGCGCGAGAACGACACGAGTCGTCGTAGGTACTCTCATGGTAGAGTACGTTTACGCCCCGTACCAGGCGATGCAACCCAGGCATATAGCGCGTGTCGCTACAATAGGCATAGCTACGCGGGGGCTCGGCCGGCACGGTGAGCCGCTCGTGGGGCACTTCTACCCCATCGGCCGTAGTCCATCCGGCCCCGTTCTTGATATTGTTGATATAACAGAGCGGTATCTTATAGAAGTCTATCATGTCGCGGCGAATGTGGGAGAGCGTAGCTTTCTCGCGGAAAAGGTAGCCGCAGCAAGGCACGCGATGGGCCAGGGGAATGGTAGAAACGGTAAGGCTACGGTCCTCGTAGACCACCTGCGACACGGTGGGGTCTACGGCATGAAAGATGACCTCGAACTCCAGTCCCGTGCAAAAGGCGGCCATCTCCATGTCAAGCACGGGGCCCAACTCTTTCGGTGCATAGACATGCAGAGGGGCCGTCCGACCCAACATACCGAACGTGGAAATCATGCCGATGAGGCCAAAGCAATGGTCGCCATGAAGATGGGAGATAAAGACACAGCCTATGCGTGTGAAATGGATGCGGGAGCGGCGCAGCTGTATCTGCGTGCCCTCACCGCAGTCGACCATAAACATCTTCTCGCGTATCTCCACCACCTGCGAAGAGGCATTGTGATGGAGCGTAGGCAGCGCGCTGCCACAGCCCAGTATGTATATCTTAAAGGGTTCCACTATCAGCTATGTTATGATATTCGCCTTACTGCTCGGGGATAGCCTGCTGACGCTTGAAGGCGTAGATGCCCTCGCGGTTCTCCAGATAAAGACTGTCGGCACCCAACTGAACCACGCTGAAGGTATCGCGGTTGAGCAGCAGATTGCCATTGTATATCTTCCAGGATGTCCAGGGATGTGCCTCGGCCTTCACGCTCGACTCTACGACCCCTCCCTCCTGTATCTCGAAGTTCTTGTCTATGCTGGTCCATCTGCCTAAGAGCGTGGTGAGGTTCACCACCTGGGTGGCCACCAACTCGCCGTTGCCGTCCTTGGCTCCCACGACAGCCATGCGGTCGCCGGCTAACATGCCGCCCTTCACCACTTCGTCCTCGGAGCCTACGTCAACCAGGTAGGTCAACGTATCGCCCTCATCGGTTATCAGTTCTAACGTGTGCATAGACGTTCCCGTTCCGCAGACCCCATAGATGGTGGAATCTGGCTGTACGGTGGCCTCTGTGCTATCTGCCTGCTGGGCATCGTCACCCGTCTTATTGCCATGGCAGCCTGCCATGGTTACCAAAACTAAAGCCAATATGGCCAAAACTACTGATTTTCGCATAGTTATATTCTCCGTTATATCTGCAACACCCGCAATTCTTCTATCCACGACCCGCAGGTGCCTATACCTTATTATATATATAGTATCTTATCTCTTCTCAAGTTGCTTAGCCTCGTTCCAGAGTGCATCCATCTCTCCGAGCGTCATATCCTTTAACTCCTTACCACCCTCCTTAGCCTTGCGCTCCACATAGTTAAACCGATGGATAAATTTCTGATTGGTCTGCTCCAACGCGTTGTCTGGATTAAGGTGATAAAGACGTGCTGCGTTAATCACGCTGAACAAGAAATCGCCCAGTTCTTTCTCAGAGTTGGGACCATCGCCCTTAGCTAACTCTACCTCGAGCTCGCCCATCTCCTCGCGCACCTTATCCCACACGTCCTCACGGCGCTGCCAGTCGAAACCCACATTACGGGCCTTGTCCTGGATGCGATAAGCCTTGATAAGAGATGGAAGAGCATCGGGCACACCCGAGAGAACTGTCTTGTTGCCGTCTTTCTCCTTCTGCTTAATCTGCTCCCAGGTCTGCTCTACGGCTTCGCTGTCAGCCGGCGTGTCCACAGCATCGGCCTTAGGGTCATCGGGCCATCCAGTCCAATCGATAAATGGATGGCGGAACATCAGCTTGCGCGCCTCTTGGGTACATACGTCGGCCATGTCAAACTCGCCGGCCTCAGCGCCCAATATGGCATAGAACAAGACGTGCTCCATCACATCGCCCAGTTCCTTCATAATGTTATGCATATCCTTTTTGGCCAGGGCGTCGGCCAGTTCAAACACCTCTTCTATCGTATTGGGCCGCAAGCTTTCAAATGTCTGCTTCCTGTCCCACGGACATTCCTTGCGAAGCCTCTCCTGAACATCCAACAGGCGCCCAAATGCTTCTATGATAGTCTCTCTGCTATTCATTGTGCTCAATAATTTCTTTGCAAAAGTAAGTAAATTTACACAAAAAATCAGTAACTTTGCAATGTTTTTTAATAAAGAATTTATAGATATCAATAAATATGGAATTAGCAAGTAAGTACGACCCAAGAGAAGTGGAGTCAAAATGGTATCAGTACTGGCTTGACAATAAGCTGTTCAGTAGCAAACCAGACGGTAGAGAACCATACACCATCGTTATTCCCCCACCTAACGTGACCGGCGTATTGCACATGGGACACATGCTCAACAACACCATACAGGACATCCTGGTACGCCGAGCCCGCATGGAGGGCAAGAATGCCTGCTGGGTGCCCGGTACCGACCACGCCTCGATAGCCACTGAGGCCAAGGTGGTCAAGCGACTTGCCGCCCAGGGCATCAAGAAGCACGACCTGACCCGCGAGGAGTTCCTGAAGCACGCCTGGGACTGGACTAACGAGCACGGAGGCATCATTCTCAAGCAGCTGCGTCGCTTGGGCGCCTCATGTGACTGGGATCGTACTGCCTTCACCATGGATGAGAAACGCTCGAAAAGCGTTATCAAGGTATTCGTGGACTTGTACAACAAGGGACTTATCTACCGCGGACTGCGCATGGTCAACTGGGATCCCAAGGCCCAGACGGCGCTGAGCAATGAGGAAGTGGTGTATAAGGATGAGCAGTCCAAGCTCTACCACCTTAAATATTATATAGCCCCTGAGTGCGACTGCTCTGACATAGAGAACGCCGCCGAGGGCAATGTCATCCACAAGGACGACAAAGGGTACTACGCCGTGGTAGCTACTACCCGCCCCGAAACCATCATGGGCGATACGGCTATGTGTATCAACCCCAAAGACCCCAAGAACCAGTGGCTGAAAGGCAAGAAGGTAATCGTGCCACTCGTGGGACGTGTCATTCCCGTCATAGAAGACCGCTATGTAGACATCGAGTTTGGTACAGGCTGCCTGAAAGTTACCCCGGCCCACGACACCAATGACTACATGCTCGGCAAAACCCACAACCTGGAGACCATTGATATATTCAATGCCGATGCCACCATCTCAGACGCATCGCCCCTCTATGTCGGCATGGACCGCTTTGACTGCCGCCGTCAGATAGCTAAGGATCTGCAGGCTGCCGGCCTCATGGAGCGCATCGAAGACTACAACAATAAGGTGGGTTACTCTGAGCGCAATCCTGACACAGCCATTGAGCCGCGCCTCTCACTCCAGTGGTTCCTCCGCATGCAGCATTTCGCCGACATAGCACTCCCCCCCGTACTTAATGGTGAGATGAAATTCTACCCAGCGAAGTACAAGGCTACCTACAAGAACTGGTTAGAGAACATACAGGACTGGTGTATATCGCGCCAACTGTGGTGGGGCCACCGCATACCGGCCTATTATTATGGCGAGGAGCAGTATGTGGTAGCCGAGACCCCCGAGGAGGCCTTGGAACTGGCCCGCAAGCAGAGCGGCAACGCCAACCTGCAGGCCAGCGACCTGCGCCAGGACGATGATGCACTGGATACATGGTTCTCGTCATGGCTCTGGCCCATCTCATTGTTTGACGGCATCAACACACCGGGTAACGAGGAGATAAAATACTACTACCCCACGTCTGACCTGGTTACTGCCCCAGACATCATCTTCTTCTGGGTGGCCCGAATGATTATGGCGGGCGAGGAGTACATGGGCAAGATACCTTTCAAGAACGTCTACTTCACCGGCATTGTACGCGATAAACTCGGCCGGAAGATGTCCAAGAGTCTGGGCAACTCTCCCGACCCCATCGAACTTATCGAGAAGTTTGGCGCCGACGGTGTGCGCATGGGCATGATGCTCTCTGCACCAGCAGGTAACGACATTCTGTTCGATGAAAGCCTCTGCGAGCAGGGGCGCAACTTCAACAACAAGATATGGAACGCCTTCCGCCTGGTTAAGGGCTGGAGCGTGGCCGCCGGCGAGCAGCCCGAGGCCAGCCGCATAGCCACCGAGTGGTTTGAAGCTAAGCTCAAGCAGACCAATGAGGAGGTTGATGACCTCTTCCGCAAGTACCGCATCTCTGAAGCACTGATGGCCGTGTACCGCCTGTTCTGGGACGAGTTCTCGAGTTGGTACCTGGAAATGGTGAAGCCCGCTTACGTGAACGGTGAGGCACAGCCCATAGACCAGCAGACCTACGACGCCACCCTGCGCTTCTTCGAGACCCTGCTGAAGATGCTGCACCCCTTCATGCCGTTTATTACCGAAGAACTGTGGCAACACATATACGACCGCAAGCCGGGCGAGAGCATCATGCGCGATGCCCTGAAGATGGAGGCACCCACCGAGGCCGAGCTCGCGCTTATCAGCCAGATGGAGGAGGTCAAGCAGATAGTCAGCGGCGTACGCATGGTGCGCAACCAGAAGAACATTGCCCCCAAGGAGGCCCTGACCCTGCAGGCCGTGGGCGACAACGCCTACACCGACTTCAACGCCGTGATTACCAAGATGGCCAACCTGAGCAGCATCGAGGTGGTAAGCGAGAAGGATGCCAGCGCCAGCGCCTTTATGATAGGCACCCACGAGTATGCCGTACCCTTGGGCGACCTCATAGACGTAGAGGCCGAGATAGCCAAGGCCGAGGCTCAGCTCAAGCATCTGGAAGGCTTCCTGGCAGGTGTCCGCAAGAAACTATCTAACGAGAAGTTTGTTGCCCATGCCCCCGAGGCTGTCGTGGCGTTGGAGCGCAAGAAGGAAAGCGACTCTGTGGAGAAGATAGCAGCCCTGCAGGAGTCGATAGCCGAACTCAGAAAGAAATAAAAGACCATACACTATGAAGCGTTTTCTCGGTTACTGTGTGCTGGCCGTACTCACGTTAGTCTTCGTGAGCTGCAGCAGCAACGGGGCGGAACCCACACCGTCAACCGAGAAAACGCTTTTTGTTTTTATGCCTTGGTCCTCGGGGGCCGAGACGCCCTATACGAACAACCTGTACACTTACTTCTGCACCAACATACAGGATATGGAGACAGCCATTGCCGGACAGCATGGCCTGGGCCGTACCCGGCTGTTAGTGTACATCGCGCAGTCGCCCACGAGGGCCGCGCTGATAGAGATAAGGTACACGGGGAAAGCCTGCACCCGCGACACGCTGAAGCACTATGCCGACTACGAAGCCGTGAGTACTGCGGGCATAGCCGGCATACTGGGCGACGTGCGCACGCATGCCGAGGCCGACACCTATGCCATGATTATAGGCTGCCATGGTACGGGCTGGTTGCCACGGGGGCTTACCGGCTACTACAGAACCCGCGCCTTTGGCGGAACGGAGGCCCGCTTCCAGGCCGACCTGGCCGACCTGGCCGACGGCATTACCCGCGCGGGCATGCCGATGCAGTTTATAGCCTTCGATGACTGCTATATGGCCGGCATCGAGGTGGCCTATGACCTGAAAGACGTAACCCACTACCTCATCGCGTCGACCAGCGAGATTATGGCCGCTGGCCTGCCCTATCGTACCATCTGGCCCTATCTGTGTGCCACCACACCCAACTACGAGGCCATCGTCAACGGTTTCTATAGCTACTATAGCCATGGCACCTACCCCTATGGCACCCTGTCGGTCATAGACTGCCAGCAGGCAGAGGCCATGGCCCAGCTGATGCGCACCTTTAACGCGCGCTACACCTTTGACCCCACGCAGGAGAGCCGCTTACAGAAGCTCGACGGCATGGGCCAGACCATATTCTTTGACATGGGCAGCTACATCAGCCACTTGTGCGACGCAGCCGATGTCAGCCAGTTTGACGCGATGGTCGCCCGACTGGTACCCTACCATGTACACACGCCCAAGATATACACCAACCTGTCGGAGGTTAACGGCGGCTTCTCCACGGTAGACATTAATACATTCTCAGGAATAACAATTTCCGACCCAACTACCAATACGTACGTAGCGGGCCGGAAATCGTCAACAGCGTGGTGGAAGGCCACTCACACTCAGTCTACCACAGCAGCCGAGTAATCCAGTCCCCACACATCGGCTACTGCCTTGTAGGTAACCTTGCCTTCTACCACATTCAAACCCTTATATAGTGCGTTATCTTCCTTGCAGGCACGCTTCCAGCCCTTGTCGGCCAGAGCCAGGGCATACTTCAGCGTGGCATTAGTAAGCGCGGCCGTCGAGGTGTTGGGCACGGCACCCGGAATGTTGGCCACGGCATAATGAACGATGCCGTCTACCACATAGACAGGGTCGCTGTGCGTGGTGGCGTGCGACGTCTCAAAGCAGCCGCCCTGGTCTATGGCCACATCTACCAGCACCGTACCCGGCTCCATCTCGCTGAGCATGGCCCGGGTAATGAGGTGCGGTGTCTTGTCGCCTGGCACCAGGACAGAGCCTATCACAATGTCTACATCGTGCAGCTCCTTACGTATATTGTGCTCTGTCGAGTACAGCGTGTGTACCGTGGGAGGCAGTTCGGCATCGAGCTGACGCAGGCGGGCCAGGCTAACGTCGGTAATGTACACATCGGCACCCATGCCGGCTGCCATACGTGCGGCAGCCTCGCCCACGATGCCGCCACCCAGTACCAGCACCTTGGCCGGCTTCACTCCGGGCACGCCACCCATCAGCTTGCCCTTGCCGCCCTTGGTCTTCTGCAGATAGTAAGCCCCATTGAGCGCAGCCATGCGTCCGGCCACCTCGCTCATGGGCACCAACAGAGGCAAGCGGTTATCGGCCGTCTGCACCGTCTCGTACGCCAGACACACCGCGCCACTCTTCAGCATGGCATCGGTCAGCGGTTTGTCGCAGGCCAGATGGAAATAAGTGAAGAGCAACTGCCCCTTGCGCACCAGCGAATACTCGGGGGCGATGGGTTCCTTGACCTTGATAATCATCTCGGCCACCTGGTACACCTCCTCGATGGTAGGCAGTATGGTGGCGCCCACCTGCTCATAAGCCGCGTCGGCAAACCCGCTGCCCTCGCCAGCCGTATGCTGTACATACACCTCGTGCCCGTGCTTTACCAGTTCGGCCACGCCATCGGGGGTCATACCCACCCGGTTCTCATTGTTCTTAATTTCCTTTGGGATTCCGATTTTCATAATGGTAATGATTTTTAAATGTTTAATAGATAATAAGATGCTTCGTGTCTAAGGCCAGGATGATGGCAGCCA
The DNA here is from genome assembly GCA_934204655.1 of uncultured Prevotella sp. Lineage (GTDB taxonomy): Bacteria > Bacteroidota > Bacteroidia > Bacteroidales > Bacteroidaceae > Prevotella. The sequence goes on from CAKPZJ010000003.1 coordinate 37,402, forward strand.
TGGCGGTGATGGGTAGCCAATGGCCGTACAGCCATCTGCCTGGGGCTGCGTCAGGAGGGCCGACGGCCGCGAGCGAACCCAAGGGGTCAAACCGCAACCTAACATGTGCAAATTTAGTAAAAAATCGAATACACAAAACTAAAAATCATAGTTTTTTTCTATTTTTTCATGTCTACTTACAGATTGTAAGTGGGTCGCCCGCCATGAGGCCACTACCCTACGGGTGCCCGGGGTCGTCTCTGCGATGCTCATGACGGCTCCTGGCGCGCTGGGAGCCACCTCTACAGGACGGGGAGCCGTCATTACGGACGGGAAGTTTTTCATGGGGAGACAGCAGGAAATGAACAAGGGGAAAAAGAGAGCCATCGCCGTGTGCGCGATGGCCTCAACAACTTACTCTGCCATCCACGGCTCCGTCCGAAGACTCAGGATGTACATGCTGAGCGCTTGGATGTACATCCCTGTCCCCGGGACATACATTCTATATCTTCAGACGGAGCCACGGGCGGCCACCGGACAGCTACTCGTAGTCGTCTACCACGGCATTGATAAAGTCCATCATGGGCTTGGCCACGCGGAAGTAGCGGAGCAGCTGTTTCTGCCAGTCGGGGGTGTCAAACAGCTCATCGGGCACCCGCATCCAGCAGCAGTAGTCTTTCATACGCAGATAGTCGATATACTCGTAGTCGCGGGGAAATCCCTTGGGGGCCGTCTTGAGCATCGCGATGCCAAAGCCCTTGGCCGACAGCTCGTCATCGGTCATAACGCCGTCGCCCGGGTAGCCGAAGAGCTTGACAAACTCGCCTGCCTCTACCGCCCGGCGCCACTGGTCTATGTTGCCCATTATCTCGTTGCGACACGAGGTAAGTATATGGGTGGGCAGCCAGTACGACCCCACGGCTATAAAGGAGTGGCCGGGCTGCAGGTGTACATAGTAGCCCCCGCGCAGGGCCTTACGGCCGTGGGCGCAAATGTAAGCACCGAAGTGGCGCTTGTAAGGCGACTTGTCGGCACTGAACCGCGTGTCGCGGTAGAAACGGTAGCAACAGTCGCGCACGGTAAGATGGGCCACCTCGGGGTCCATGGTAGCCAGCGTGGCTATCAGCTGGGTAATGCCTGCCTCGAAGTCGGTCTTGCAGGCTTCAAACTCGGCCTTATGTTCCTGAAACCAGGGGCGGTTGTTGTTCTGCGCCACGCGGGTGAGGAAACTTATAATTCTCTTTGCATCCATTGTGTTTACGTGATTTATAGTTTAGACTGCTCTAAGAGCTTGGGGCAGAAGCTGTCGAACGGGCACTCGTCGCACAGAGGGCGGGCGCTCTTACAGATGTAACGGCCGTGTAGCAGCAGCCAGTGATGGGCATCGGGCACCTGGTCGGTGGGAATGTGGCGCATGAGCTGCTGCTCTACCTTGAGGGGCGTGGTGGCCGTGCGGCTTACCAGTCCAAGACGGTGGCTTACCCGGAATACATGGGTGTCTACCGCTAAGGTGGGCTTGCCGAACCATACGGCCTGGATGACATTGGCTGTCTTGCGGCCCACGCCGGGCAGCGTCATAAGCAGGGCCCGGTCCGACGGCACCTCGCCTCCGAAGTCGCTCATCAGCTTCCGGGCCATCGCCACCAGATGGGCGGCCTTGGCATTGGGGTAACTTACCGAACTGATGTACACCAACACCTCCTCGGGCTCGGCCGCGGCCATCTCGCGGGCCGATGGGTAACGGGCAAAGAGGGCCGGGGTAACCTGGTTGATACGCTTGTCGGTACACTGGGCACTCAGCAGAGTGGCCACCAGTAACTGAAAGGCCGAGCCAAACTGCAGCTCGGTGGTCACCGTGGGCTGCTTGGCGGCAAAGTAAGCGAGTATACGCTCATAGCGTTCCTTACGTGTCATAGACAGAATGATAAAAAAAAGCGGAGTACCAAAGCCGGCGCCCATGGCAACTCGCTCTGCGTACTCCGTTATATCTGGGCGGCCATCGCCTATGGCTACGGCCTTATCGTTTTACTTTTTCTCCTCATCGGTGGCAGCCTTGGTAGCGGCTGTGGGCTTGTAAGCCTTGTTCAGACCTGCTATTACCTCGCTGGTAACGTCGTAAGCCTTATCGGCATACAGCAGGTTGTCACCAGCCTTGCTCAGTATCAGGCTGTACTTCTTGTCCTTGTTATAGGCCACCAAGAAATGCTGGATAGAGTCGCGCAGGGCCTTGTTATACTTATCTGTCTCTACCTGGAACTCGTTAGTAAGACGGCGGTTGAGTGCATCAAGGTCGGCACCCTGCTTCTGCAGACCGGCCTGGATGCCTTCGGCCTGCTCGCGGGTGTAGGCGTTCTGCTGCAGCTTCTGCTGGAAGTTGGCCGTGGCGGCCTGCAACTGCTGCTGCTTGGCCAGCAGGGTGTTCTGGATATTCTGTCCCTTCTTCTGAAGTATCATGGAATAGTCCTTGCAGAACTTGTACTGCGACATGATAGAGTCTACCTCTACATAGGCTATCTTCAGGCTGCCGGGGGCAGCTGTGGGCTGTTTCTCGTCTTGCTGTGGGTTACTCTTGTTACAAGCGGTCATAGTAAGCGACAGCATTGCCACTGCCGCCATGGTTTTCATCAGATTTTTCTTCATATATCCTTTTGTGTTTATTGTCTATATATATAATAAGGTGTACTCCCTACTACCACGCACCACCCCGGCGACGCGCCTCGCGGTCCTGGTCTATCACGCAGTGGATGCCCCGGTCGCGCATGGCCTTGCTGTCGTGTATGTGCTGCGAGGAAAACGAGCCGTTGCGGCGAAAAATCAACTTAACGGATAATAATGCCACTGCAATAGCAATTATTAACACGCTTATGAGTAGAGTTTCTATCATTTTCCTTAATTTTGCAGTATCTCTTAGACACCATTCTGTGGACAAAGGTAGCGTTTTTAGATTAAAAGACAAAATAAAATATCATAAAAATGAGTAATGTAGAACTAAAACCCGCTCGCGTGTTCGAGCAGTTTGCTAAAATCAATCAAATCCCCCGTCCCTCGAAGCACGAGGAGCTCATGATTGAGTATCTGACCACCTTTGGCAAGGAGCATGGGCTGGATACTCAGGTAGATGCCACTGGCAATGTGCTGATACGCAAGCCGGCTACTCCCGGATACGAGAACCGCAAGACGGTGATACTGCAGAGCCACATGGACATGGTCTGCGACAAGCTGGTAGATGTAGACTTTGACTTCCACAAGGACGCCATACAGACCTATGTAGACGGCGAGTGGCTGCGGGCCAAGGGCACCACGCTGGGAGCCGACGATGGCATAGGCTGTGCCATAGAGTTGGCCCTGCTGGACAGCGATGATATAGAGCATGGCCCCATTGAGTGCGTATTTACCCGCGATGAGGAGACACAGCTTACCGGCGCCATGGGCATGAAGTCGGGCTTTATGACCGGACAGTACCTTATCAACCTGGACTCAGAGGATGAGGGACAGCTGTTCGTGAGCTGCGCCGGCGGACGTAGCACGGTGGCCACATTCGACTTCGCACGCGAAGAGGCACCCGCTGGCTACTTCTTCATGGAGGCTTCGGTCAAGGGCCTGGTGGGCGGCCACTCTGGCGACGATATCAACAAGAAGCGCGCCAATGCCATCAAGCTGCTCGCGCGGTTCCTCTACAACGTACAGACCAAGACTGACCTGCGCTTAGCCTCATTTAACAGTGGCAAGCTGCACAATGCCATCCCCCGCGACGGCAAGGTGATATTCGCCATACCCGCTGCCGACAAGGAAACCATCAAGGCCGACTTCAACGTATTCGTGGCTCAGGTAGAGGACGAGTATCATGTTACCGACACCACGATGAAGTTCAGCCTGGTAAGCACCGATGCCACCCAGGTTATCCCCGCTCAGGTAGGCACCAACATCGTGCTGGCCCTGCAGGCTGTAGACAATGGCGTGTTTGCCATGTGTCAGGACGAGGCACTGGACTGGCTGGTAGAGACATCGAGCAATGTGGCCGCCGTGAAGACCACCGACACACAGGTAGAGGTGCTGTCGTCGCAGCGTTCCAATGTGATGAGCAACCTGGACAATATGTGCAACACCGTGGCTGCGGCCTATCGTCTGGCTGGCGCCAAGGTTATGACGACCGACGGATATCCAGCCTGGAAGATGAACCCAGACAGCAAGTTGGTAGATATAACCGTGGCCGCCTATCGCAAGCTGTTTGGCAAGGACCCCAAGGTGTTAGGCATACACGCCGGACTGGAGTGCGGCCTGTTCTCAGAGCGCTATCCAGAGCTCGACATGGTGAGCTTCGGGCCTACGCTGCGCTATGTACACACGCCCGATGAGCGGTTGCTCATTCCTACCGTACAGATGGTATGGGATCATCTGTTGGAGATACTCAAGAACATACCCGAATAACAATCGGATTAATGATAGTAAAGGTGGCACTCGATGGGGTGCCACCTTTTTTATTATCTATAACGCGGAAGAGGGACTTTAGGGGCCACCGGCGAAAAAAATATCGAAAAAAAAGTGAGCCGTCTGCAACTTTAGGCAGCGCCGCGTCGTCTAACAGACAAATAACAACAGAAACTAAGTATCATTATGAGACAACTGATTATTCTGACAGCACTCACGCTGATGGCATGTGCGTCGACTAAGAACACAGCAATGGCAAACAACGAACCAGAGACCACTGCTGTACAGCAAAACAAGACCTCGGTACGCCGGGTGAGTAACTTTACCAAGATAACGCTGATAGGCAGCAACGACGTCATCTACACCCAGGGCAACACGACAAGCGTCAAGGTGGTAGGAAAGGCGAGCGATGTAGACAACATCCTAACCACGGTAACGCAAGGCACCCTGGTCATCAAGACCAGTGCCCAGGGGGGGAAGTTCGGCTTCAAATTCGGTTCCTTGAGCGATGATGTAAAGGTGTATGTGACCTCGCCCGACATCACGCAGATACGTCTGCAAGGCAGCGGCGACTTCAAGGCCTCCAAGAAGATAGATAGCGACAACCTGATGGTAACCATGGTAGGCTCGGGCGACATAGACCTGAAAAACGTCATCTGCGACAAATTCACACTGAATATGCGCGGGTCGGGCGATGTAGAGGTAGACAAGCTGTGCTGCGCCACCGCGAACCTATCCATACGCGGCTCAGGCGACATAGATATCAATGAAGAGAAAGTGACCACCACCAATGCCGAGATTTACGGCTCGGGCGACATGGACCTCCATCTCAGCCAGTGTGGCACCGTCAACTGCAAAGTCTTCGGCTCTGGCGACATCAGCCTCAGTGGCACGCTCAGACATCTGAACAAGAGTTGCAAGGGCTCGGGCGATATCCATACCCGTGGTCTGAGCTTTATCAAATAAACATACTATCTCTCTAAACACAGCAGCACCTGCACCCGCGATGGGCACAGGTGCTGCTATCGTTTAGACCGTAACGGGATGCCGGGCTATCAGTCTGACGTAGCTATCTAAGAACCGCCGGCCCACCGCCGTATGTCGCAGCATGCTCTCTAACAGCACCATACCCACCAAGGCTGTTATGATGCCTAAGAGCACGTCTATGATATAGTGGTGAGCCGTATATACGGCCGTCCACCAGATGCCGGCACATATCAGGGCAAAGACTATGACCACCCAGCGGCGCTGCCTGCTCATGGCAGCGTATGCCGTGGCTATAAGCATATAGGCGGCATGGAGCGAAGGTACCGCGGCAAAGACATTGGCGTTCTTACCATACAGGGCATGGAACACGGGTATGCCCGTAAGGGCATCGAAACGCCCCAGGCCAGCCACATTGCCCGGCGTGTGGAGCACAGGCGTAAAGCCGTACTCCATAGCATACCATGGTGGGGCGGCGGGGTGTATATAGTAGCCACAGAAACCTAACAGATTGACCAACAGGAACGCCATCGAGAACCGCAGGTAGGCTCGGTACTGCCTGCTGAAGTACAGATAGAGCGCAAAGCCTAACGGAACGGGCACCCAGCACAGGTAGAAGAAGCCGGCCATGATGTCGGCTACGCCACAGTGGTGCAGGGCGAAGTATTCATTAGGCGTAAACACCGTGCCACTGGCCAGGGTGATACCAAAGAGATGCTTCTCGGCCCCATACAGGCCGGCCACGTCTATCGGGTTGACCCTATAGTTGGGATATAGCCGCATCCAGTCGTACGAGCAGGCAAAGATGACCCACGGCAGCAGGGCCAAGGCCACCCTGCGCGTTGGGCGGAGGGCTATCAGCACTATATATAATATAATAATGTATATACTGAACATCGCGGTAAAAGTGCAGGATTACTTCTTGTCGCGCTTAGCCAACTCGTGGTAGCAATGGGCCACCCGCCAGAAAGCCGTCATATTGGCCAGCAGGGCTATGACGGCCATACCGCCAGCCAACCACCACAGGCTGCCCGTACAGCCGGTCACCATGGCCACCACAGCGGTGATGACCACGCGCTCGGGGCGCTGCAGCAGTCCCACCTTGCATTCTATGTCCAGGCCCTCGGCCCGGGCGCGCACATAGCTCACCATGACCGAGCCTAAGATGGCTGCATAGGTAACAATGCCTGTCCAGAACCAGCCCGCGTTAAGGAATACGACCGAAATGCCGAACAGCGAGACCATCTCGCTGTACCTGTCGAGTGTAGAGTCCCACAGGGCGCCAAAGGTAGAGGACATGTTGCCCATACGAGCCAACCGCCCATCCATCATGTCAAACAACCCGGCAAAGAGGATGGTGAAACCACCCCACCCGATGAGCGCCATGCCACCCGCAGCATCGCCCTCCTGCAGAGCTATACCTCCGGCTATGAACAGGCCCGTGGCCACCAGGTTGCCAACAAACCCTACGGTGGTAACCACATTGGGGGTAATGCCTATGGCTATCATGGCCTTGATAATGGGGTTGATAACCACATAAATAAGCTTCTGTAAAAAATCTCTGTAGTTCATATCTTGTATCAATTACGTCTCTTAGACTGAAAAACATAGACACGCTGCATCTGGTAGTTCCAGAGCGTAGCCACCAGACAGGCCACCATTGTCTTGGAGATGATATAGCTGATGCCCGTGAGTTCGGTGAGCAGGTAGGTACCCGTGGTGTTGAGCACTATGCTGCCTATCCAGACAGCCAGGTAACGCAGGGCCACGCCACTCTTGCTGAGCCCTGCAGCCGAGAATACCCACCGGTAGTTAACGCAGCAGTTGATGACAGCCCCGGTAACTGCGCCCATCAGGGTAGCATAGGCGTACCACACCCCCACCACCTCGGCCAGCAGGACGGTCAGCCCGAAGTCGGCCGCCGAAGCTACCATAGCCGAGGTCTCGGCCTTGCAGAATGTCAGGATTGAGTGTCGCAGGCCGGCCATCTCAGATACACCTTATTATAATAATAACTATCAGCGAATAGATACCGGCTAACAGGTCATCAGCCATCACCCAGAACGCCCCCACACGCCGGTCGAGCGCCCTGATGCCCAGAGGCTTCAGAATGTCGAAGAAGCGAAACAGCACAAAGGCTGTGGCGGCGTAAGCGATGCTACCGTGAGGACACACCACCAACGGCACCCATACGCCCACCATCTCGTCGACCACCACGCGGCTGGGGTCATCGCCCCAGTAAGGTTGCAGACGGGCCGTGGCCCAGGTTCCGACTATAGTGAACACCACGCACAGGCCTAAGGTAGTCCACATCAGCATAGTGGCTGGGAGCCACAGCCCCAAGACCATCCACACGACGGTAGCTAACAGCGCCCCGGCCGTACCTGGCCCCCAGGGCCAAAAACCACTGCCAAACCCACTGCCTATCATGGTGGCAAAAAACGGTAAACGTGTCTTCATGGATGCAAAAGTAGTGATTTTTCTCTAAAGAGTGGCCCTAACGACTGAAAAAAACATAAAAAGGTAAAAAAGTTTTCTCTCCTCGCAACTTATTGAGTAACTTTGCAGTCCGAAAGATTATTTTTGACGAAATGGATGACATCAGACAGAGAGCTATCATATCTTCTGCTCTAAGGGTTATACCCTTGTTATTATTTTTATTTGTCTTCACCACCCTATCGGCCCAGAACATTACCGGCGAGGTAATAGATGCCGATGACGGAGGCCCCATTCCCTATGCCAGTGCGTCTTATAAGGGAGAGCACATGGCCGTGTCGAGCGACGGTGACGGCAAGTTCAGCATAGAGCGCCACAACGGATGGACACTGACCATCAGTTCGGTGGGCTATACTCCTGCCACGGTAGCCATCACCCCCAACACCACCCACATAGTAATCAAGCTGAAGAGCGCGACCCGCAGTATCAATGAGGTGACCGTCAAGGCCCGCCGCGCACGCTACCGCCGCAAGGACAACCCTGCCGTAGAGCTTATGCGGCGTGTCATTGCCGCCAAGAAACGTACCAAGCTGGAGAACCACGACTACTTCCAGTACAACAAGTACCAGAAAATCACCTTTGGCCTTAACGACCTCAGCGACAAAGACCTGGAACAGGGTCTCTTCAAGCGGTCGCCATGGCTGGTAGACTTTGTCGAGACCAATCCATTTACCCAAAAGCGCATGCTGCCCATATCGGTTGACGAGACCGTGACCCAGCAGATATACCGCAAAAGCCCTCGCACGGAGAAGACCATCATCAAGGGCCAGCGCAGTGACGGAATTAACAACGTGCTGCAAACCGGCGAGATACTCAACACCATGCTTAAGGAGGTGTTTACCGATGTAGACATATACGACGACCACGTCCGCTTGTTGCAGTATCCCTTCCCCTCGCCTATCGGTGAGACCGCCATTTCCTTTTACCGTTATTACATCGAAGATACGGTCTATGTAGACCGTGATTTGTGCTATCACCTGCAGTTTCTGCCGAACAATCAGCAAGACTTTGGCTTCAGGGGCGAGCTGTATGTACTGGCCGACTCGTCGCTGCATGTCAAGAAGTGCAACCTGACCATTCCCAAGCGCAGCGATGTCAACTTCATAGACGACCTGAAGATAGTACAGGAGTACACCAAGCTCCCCGACGGCGAGTGGGTACTCACTACCGATGACATGATAGCCGAGCTGAGCATCATATCCAAGGCTGCCAAGTGCGTGTGTATCCGCAACACCCGGCTGAGCGACTATGCCTTTGACGAGCTGCCCCGCAAGTTGTTCAAGGGTAAGGCCAAGTCGCGGCATGAAGCCGACGCGATGATAAGGGACGACGCCTTCTGGGAGCAGTACCGCGCGGTGGAGCTAACTAAGGGCGAGTCGTCGATGGATGCCTTCATCCACCGCATGGAGCAGTCCAGGAACTACAAGTGGATACTCTTTGGCATCAAGGCGTTCTTAGAGAACTATGTAGAGACCAGCAGCAAGAAGAACGGAAGCAAGTTTGACTTTGGCCCAGTCAATACGGTGGTGTCAAGTAACTTCGTTGACGGGCTGCGGTTACGCGTTAGCGGTCGTACGACGGCCAACCTGAACAAGCACCTGTTCTGGAACGGCTACTATGCCTACGGCACCAAGACCGGAAACCACTACTACGGCTCAGAGATAACCTACGCGCTCAACAAGAAGAAGAATGTGCCGTTCGAGTTCCCTCAGAGAAACATCATATTCGAGTCGGCGCGCGACGTGATGTCTCCGGCTGACAAATACCTTATCCATAACAAGGACAACATGTTCATGGCGTTCCGGGTGCAAAAGGTTGAGCAGATGTACTTCTACAATAGACAGCGGCTGGCCTTCAACTACGAGACAGACTGGGGCCTGAGACTTAACACGGAAATCAAGGCTGAAAGCAATGAACCTGCGGGCGACCTATACTTTAAACATGTAGACGACGGAAGCATGGTGAACAAGATACGGACCACCGAGCTGACCGTAGGCATCAAGTACTGCCCGGGGCAGACCTACATTAACACCAAGCAACAGCGCTGGCCGGTTAATCTGGACGCTCCCGAGTTTACCGTAAGCCATACCACCGGACTGAAGAACTTCCTCGGTGGCCAGTATAAGCTCAACCTCACCACAGTAGGTATCTACAAGCGTTTCTGGCTGGGCAGCTGGGGCTATATAGACAACCACCTGAAGGGCGGAGCCCAGTGGAGCAAGGCCCCATTCCCACTGCTGATTATGCCACCGGTGAACGTATCGTTCTTCGAGCTTGAGAATACATTCTCCATGATGCGCAATATGGAGTTTATCAGCGACCGCTATGCCTACTGGGCTGTCTGCTGGGACCTTAACGGCAAGCTGCTGAACCGCATACCACTCATTAAGCGGCTCAAATGGCGTGAGTACGTGGCCTTCAAGGGCATGTTTGGAACGCTCACGGATAAGAACAATCCCACCCTGGCCCAGAACCAGGGCGACCCGATGCTCTTTGAAATGCCACGCGACAGCTATATCATGGACAAGAAGACTCCCTACATGGAGGTAGTGGTTGGCGTACACAATATATTCAAGTTCTTCGGAGTAGACTTCGTTCACCGCCTGAATTACCTCGGCAACCGTGATGTCAAGAAGAACGGCGTACGATTTACTTTCGCCATGTCGTTCTGACAGAGCCATCGGGGCCCGTGGCCCCATGGCTTCCACACCCCAGAAGACAACCTTAATAGCACCCAGACAAATGGAAATACTGCTTGCAGACAAACAGGGAATTACCCAGGCCGGCCTGATGTACCTATGTACCCAGGCTGGCTACCCATTTAAGATAACCGAGGACAAGGCCGAGGTGATAGAGGGGCTCAAGGCCACCCCCACGGCTACCGTGATACTGGACTACACCCTCTTTGACATCAATGACGCCGATGAGCTGCTCATTCTCAGTCAGCGGTTCCCCTTGTCGTCGTGGATTCTGTTCAGCGAAGACCTCAGCATAGACTTTGTCAAGATAGTGGCCGCCAGCAACCATCAGTTCAGCGTGCTCCTCAAGGAGTCACCGCTGTCAGAGATACGCGAGGCGCTGCAACAGGTGGCCCAGGGACAGCGATTCATCTGCCGGCGCACCACCGAGATGCTGTTAGCGCCCGTAACCGAGAAGACCGAGGATGTGAAACTGACCCGGACAGAGACCGAGATACTGAAGGACATAGCCCTGGGACTCACCACGCGCGAGATAGCCGAGAAACGGTGCTCCAGTTTCCACACGGTGAACACCCACCGCAAAAACATCTTCCGCAAGTTGGGCGTTAACAACGTACACGAGGCCACACGCTACGCCCTGCGTGCTGGCTTGGTAGACAGCGCCGAGTACTACATCTGACCCCGCGCCTGCCGCAGATATACAGCAAAGGCTCCCTTACAGCCAAGGGAGCCTTTGTCGTATCTGCCAGCAAGAAGATAGGGGCCGCGACCTACCGGGCCGCCCGCTCCTCAAACCGTATGCTTATCTTGTCAAAGCCCATGCCCCGCAGCAGCTTGTCTACCTGAGCCAGGGCCGTACGGCGGGCACTCTCTATATTCTCGCGGCTCATCACCCTACGGCTCATGGCCCGCTGCGCCCGTAGATAGAGCTGCTTGCGGTCGGCCGGTGTCCACTTGCCATCCTCATAGAAAGTACGTGTGCGAGCCTCATCGATGAAGTCGGGCGAGAGCAGGGTTATCGGCGGAAGCACCGCCCGCAGCGTGTCGCCGTCCATGGTTATCCACCCGGGGCGGGCGTGGGTCAGGTCGATGCCCAAGCGAAGCGTGCCATAATAAATGCGTATCAGCTCGCTATCACCAAAGAACCCACGGCTCACCGTGTCTACTATCTCCTCGTCGCTCACCGCCAAGAACTCCCACTGGCCTATCCGCTCTATGGAGCGCACCTGCATGGGCGTAATGGTGGTATGCTCTACGCGGGCGGTGCCCACCTCGTTGCTACGGCGCACCCACATGACGAGTACCACGACGGCCACCGCTACGATAGCGACGGCAAAGGCGGCTATCCAGGCATTGACGGGGATGAGCCGCAGCAGACGGCCCAGGGCCGAGGGGTGTTTTCTATTGTGCTGTGACATGGTCTGAATGAGTTTGAGTGAGTTGTTTGAGGATGGTGGCCGGCCCGAAATCCTTACGGAAGGTAATGGTGATGTCGTCGCGGTTGAACCCCATCTGCTCGATGATGGGGATGAGCAGCGAGGCGGCGTTCTCGCGCGCCGTGGCCACGATGCCCAAGTCGGGTATGCTCTTCACGATGGCCTGGCGGCCCTGGCGTTCCAGCGCGGTAAGCTCGGCATCGGTAAAGCGGCTGCGCAGCAAGGGAACATGCTGCCGCACGGCATCGTGGTCTATCCGGGTCGAGGTAAGTACCACCTCGGGATCGGGCAGGGTTATCTCTACCCGCCGCCCATGCCGACTCACATTAGCTGCCGAGAACTGCGAAAAGTCTATATACGCCTTGACCGTGGCGTCAACGGGGATGGCCACGGCACGGGTGCCGCCCGGAAGCGTCAGACTGAAGTCGCGCCCTAACAGGCGGCCACGGAGAGCGCGCTCGTCGTTGTGCATCACTATCTTGCGCACCTTGTACTCGGCCGTATAGAGGCGCGAGCACTGCTGTATCTGCATCACCATCATGGGAACCGTGTCTACGGGCTGCGCCGCGGTGTCGTCGGTCTTAGCGCCGTGACACCCGCACAGGACCATCAGTACCCATAGGGCCAAAAGGTATGCCGTTGTCTTCATCTGCTATATCATTAGTAGGGTTAGATGCCGCCCGCGCACAGGCCATGGCCACAAGGGCCTGTCCCGATGCCGTCAGCATGGTACAAAGGTAGTGCAAGTTAGTCAAATACACACTATGATTAATCATAAATTCGCCCCACGCAGGACGTTTTTTACGCTCTGGGCCTAACCCACCACCACGATGGCAAGTAGAACGGGGCCCTATCGGTGACCTTTGGCGAGGACGGGATGGGCACAGGGGGCCCTGCCAAGCCCCGATAAGCTATACGCCACACCCCCGGCCGCCCCGGGCCTACTGCCCGCCGCCACAGGCTCCGTCCGAAGACTTGGGATGTACGTTCTGCCCCCCTGGAATGGGCATCGCCAACTTTCAGATATACACACCAAGTCTTCAGACGGAGCCGAGAAGGAAGGAGGGCATGTGGGGAGAAGCCATCGGGACAGGGCCGACAGTCGCAGGACGAGCAGCGCCACCCTGCTCTATCGCCATCGGCCATGGACCAAGAAAAAGGGCACCCCACTTCGCGCACGGAAGTCGGGTACCCCAATGGTATCGATTACTATAATAACGTTAACTATGACGGGCTGCTCACTCCATGAACTTCTTGGCCGCGCGCAACTGGTGGCGCATGTTGCTGAGCAGCTGCTGGCTCTCCTGGAGCAGGTTCAGGTAGAGCAGGGCCACCTGCAGGGCGCCGTTGTCGTTAATGCCCTGTAAGCGGTCAATCTGGCGGTGACGGTAAACAGACAACTCGTCCTTGAGCTTGTCTGCAGCAGCCAGCGTGTCGCGGTAACGGTCAAAGCGGCCGCTTGAAATCTGGGTCTCGGTGTCGCGCATCAGCTCTACAATCTTGCACTTGATGGGCTGGTACTCGTCGCGGAGAAACTGGGGGAACGGTGTAAAGTTGTTATCTACATGCTCCTTGACCGGCTCAAGCATACGCCGCAGGCAGTAGATGTACTGCTGACTGGCATTGATGCCCACGTGGAACCACGTGTTACGCTCCATGGCCACCTCGACCGGTATGCGGCGCAGGGCCAACAACTGCTGCTTGCGCACGCAGCGCAGCCGCTCCTTGGCCTCGCGCAGATGGCGCTGTACACGCCGCAACGGGGCCGGCCGGTTGTTCTCAAATCCGTCTAACAGCTGATTGTACTCATTCAGCGCTATCTGCGTCATGGCGCTCTGCGTCTGGCGCACGTACTTCTTCAGCAAGTCCCACACTATCTCGGGCTCGTGGGCCCGCATCATCAGCCTATACAGGTCGCGTCCCTCGTTGTCCTTGGCGCCCTTGTCCTTGGCGTGACCCGAGCAGAACAGGATGTAGAGCACCAGGCAGATGAACAGCAGCTGCACGGCCAGTCCACCGTAATACATGGCGGCACACACTAAGGCACAGGCCATGAAGGCTGCGCCGGCCGTGATAAACCATCCGCCGATGACCGACAGCACGCCCGTAATGCGGAACACAGCACTCTCGCGGCTCCAGGCCCGGTCGGCCAGCGAGCTACCCATGGCCACCATGAAGGTAACATAGGTGGTAGAGAGCGGCAGCTTATAGTTGGTACCTATGGTGATGAGCATAGAGGCCAGCACCAGGTTGACGGCGGCACGCACCACATCAAAGGCGGCCCTGTCGCCATCGGCCACGTCGACCGGGGCAAAGCGGCTGTTTACCCACTGGTTCATACGCTGTATCAGGGGTATGCGCTGAGTAACACTGCCCACGCTGTCGGCCACCGTCTGCACAGTACGCACTATGGCGCGGGCTGCCCGAGACGACCCGAACATCTCCTCGCCCTCGTCCTGGCGCGACAAGTCTACCGAGGTCTGTATCACGCGCTGCGCCTTCTTAGACGTGGCCATGGCCAGTATCATGATAAGGCCGGCTATGAGCAGGAAGAGGGGTGGCGTGGTGGCCGGCTCCATGAGCGATGTCATCATGTAGTGCGTGGGCGCTATGCCCTGGGCCAGACCATGGTTATAGTAGTCCATGAAACCGTCCAGACCTGCCAGGGGCACACCGATGAAGTTGACCAGGTCATTGCCGGCAAAGGCCATGGCCAGGGCAAAGGTTCCCATCAGCACCACGATGCGAAACACATTGACATGCAGCCCGTTGAGCACGCCCATCAGCACGGTGGCCACCACCATGGTAAGGCTCATCAGCAGGGGCATGTGCCCGCCTATCCACACACGGGCATAGGTAGGTATATAGGGCGACGAACCCAGCCCCTTGAGAAATATGAAGTAGGCCAGAATGGTAAAGGCCACGCCCCCGAAGAGCGCCACGGCCACCAAGCCGCCCCGGCTGTACTTAAAGGTGAATACAATACGGGTAAGCCACTGTACCACAATACCGAAGACAAAGGCCACGGCCACCGATACAAAGATGGCCAGGATAACGCTGAGCGCCTTGTCGGTATCGAGCAGGTCGTTGATGACCAGCTGGTGGTCGGCGGCCATCTTGATAAGCGACAGCACAAAGGCACCACCCAGGAGCTCGAACACCAGCGACACGGTGGTAGAGGTGGGCATGCCAAGCGAGTTGAAGACGTTCAGCACGATGACATCGGTAACCATTACGGCCAGAAACACCACCATCACCTCGCTCATGGCGTAGTGGGTAGGTAGCATGATGCCGTGACGGGCCACATCCATCATGCCCGATGACATGACGGCTCCGATGATGACACCCAGCGACGCTACCAGCAAGATGGTGCGAAACGTGGCCACCCGGGCACCCACGGCCGACTGCAGGAAGTTTACTGCGTCGTTGCTCACGCCCACATAGAGGTCGAAGATGGCCAGGCAGAGCAGGAACACGACGATAAGCAGATAAATAGCACTCATAATTCAGTTCGTATTAATACTTATTTTAACTGTGGGCAAAGGTAGCTCCCCCATATTACGAACCTATTAAGACCACATTACAATCGTGTTACAATTAGCGGCCATCGCCCGTCATTCCCAACGCCATCTACACCTATTTATAATATATAGGCACACCGCCATCTGTCAGCGCGAAAAGCTACCCTACTGCCCCCTATAGTTACAGCGATAATGGCTGTCTGTGAGCGAGCCGCAGCTAATTGTCAAGTAAGAATGGCAAAATAGCCAGAAAAGAGGATGAGGGGGTTAAAAAACATTAGAGCGACACAAAAAAGCATCATCATTATTAGGTAGTTTACTGAGATTTTTATAACTTTGCGCAATGGAAAGCTGGGCGTATCGCCCGTTAACGGCGAAGCCATCAAGATATGTAAGGACATTTTTACTGTATTAGTTTTTAACGATATGATTTATTCTAAGGAAGTAGACAACATGTGCGTTGTCGCCAAGGGTCCCAACCACGGACCAGCTCCAATCCCCGAAGAGGGTAAATGGATTCAAGCCAAGGAGATCAAGGACATCTCAGGTTATACCCACGGTGTGGGATGGTGTGCCCCCCAGCAGGGAGCCTGCAAGCTCTCGCTCAACATCAAGGAGGGCGTAATTCAGGAGTGTCTCGTCGAGACCATCGGCTGTACCGGTATGACCCACTCAGCTGCTATGGCATCAGAGATACTGCCCGGCAAGACCATCCTGGAGGCTCTGAACACTGACCTCGTGTGCGACGCTATCAATACAGCCATGCGCGAGCTCTTCCTGCAGATTGTTTACGGCCGTAGCCAGAGCGCCTTCTCTGAGGGAGGTCTCGTTATCGGCGCTGGTCTTGAGGATCTGGGCAAGGGTCTGCGCTCGCAGACTGGTACCCTTTATGGTACCGTAGCCAAGGGTACTCGCTACCTGGAGCTCACCGAGGGTTACATCACCCGCATGTTCCTTGACAAGGACAGCCAGGTTTGCGGTTACGAGTACGTACACCTCGGCAAGATGATGGAGGCCATCAAGGCTGGTATGGACGCCAACGAGGCTGTGAAGAAATTCACTGGCCGCTACGGGCGTACCACCGCTGAGCAGGGCGTTGTTAAATCTATAGATCCACGTAAAGAATAAGTAAGGAGGAGACACAGCTATGATTAGAAAAGTAAATTATGAGAGCCAGGAGCGCCGCGAGAAGCAGGTACTGGCAGCCCTCAACGCCAACGGAATCAAGAGCGTAGAGGAAGCTAACGAGATATGCGAGGCAGCCGGTGTCGATCCTTACCAGATGTGTGAGGATACCCAGCGCATCTGCTTCGAGAATGCCAAGTGGGCATACGTTTGTGGAGCAGCCATCGCCATCAAGAAGGGCGTAAAGACAGCCGCTGACGCTGCCGAGGCCATCGGTATCGGTCTGCAGAGTTTCTGTATTCCCGGTTCGGTAGCCGACGACCGTAAGGTAGGTCTTGGCCACGGTAACCTGGCCGCCCGTCTGCTGCGCGAGGAGACTGAGTGCTTCGCCTTCCTGGCTGGCCACGAGTCATTCGCTGCCGCCGAGGGTGCCATCAAGATTGCCGAGATGGCCAACAAGGTTCGCCGCAAGCCTCTGCGCGTTATCCTCAACGGTCTGGGCAAGGATGCTGCACAGATTATCAGCCGTATCAACGGCTTTACCTATGTACAGACCAAGTTTGACTACTACACAGGTGAGGTTAACGTGGTTCGCGAGATAGCTTACAGCGATGGCCCCCGTGCCAAGGTTAAGTGCTATGGTGCCGACGATGTACGCGAGGGTGTTGCCATCCTCTGGCGCGAGAATGTTGACGTGTCTATCACTGGTAACTCTACCAATCCTACCCGTTTCCAGCACCCAGTAGCCGGAACCTATAAGAAGGAGCGCCTGGCAGCAGGCAAGCCCTACTTCTCAGTAGCTTCTGGTGGTGGTACGGGCCGTACCCTGCATCCCGATAACATGGCCGCAGGTCCCGCTTCTTACGGTATGACCGACACCATGGGTCGTATGCACTCTGACGCTCAGTTCGCAGGTTCTTCTTCAGTTCCTGCTCACGTAGAGATGATGGGCTTCCTCGGTATGGGTAACAACCCAATGGTAGGTGCTACTGTAGCTATCGCCGTAGCTATCGACCTCGCTCTGAACAAGAAGTAACAACAGCGGTGGGCCAGTCTTCTGGCCTCCCGTATATACTCATAAGAAACGCTCCTATATCCCTCGCAGGGTTATAGGAGCGTTTTTTCGTCTTCCTGAAATAGTAAATGTATGGCTGGGAGCGACTCCCCTATCCACCTTTATAATAATAGGCTAATTGTCCACACCCGCTATCCACCCCTCCGTGCCCCCGGTAAGGAGGGCGGCTCTAAGGAGACTGGCAGAGACCAATCTCCTTAGGTCCAGCAGTTAGAATGAGTAGGAAAATCCTAACGAGGCGTACTCCTTGTATTGGAAGTAGCCATGATGGTCGTCGCGTTTGCGGGCATCATCAAAGCGGGGGTACACAAAGATGTTACTCGAAATCCACTTGTTGAAGCGGAAAGTGAAAGTATTCTCCCATTCCAACTCGGCGCGCTCGTAGGTAGTATAGCCGTAGAGGCGAGTTTTCCAACGGATGTTGTCAGAGAACTTCCAGTTCATATCGACCGTAAACTGCGAACCGAAGTTGTGTAACTGGTGCTTACCCGCATCGATACCATAACGGCCTGCCAGCTCTACACGATTGACATACCGGAAGTTATAGGCCAATGGAGCCAGGTGTATCGACCCCGTCAGACGGTTTTTGAACCAGTTGGCATTATAGTCCATACCGATAGACACGTTGACATTGAGCGGGCCTAAGAAATCGGTGGTAACCGTATTAGAATTACTTTTCCACTGGCGCATAAACTGAGTGTACGCCACCATCTGCACGGTATAATACCAGCGCTTGGTGGCCTGCAATCCCAACTTACTGGTTAATCGCAGCAAGTTCTCGCTTACCTTCAGGCTATGGAGTGTGTCCTGGCGCGAGGTCTGGAAACCCAACTTAACCTCCAGTTTGTTGTCCCAACGTACTTTTTGCTTGTTGTTATAATTGGCATTGAGCGTGAGCGACCCTACCATTGAGTAGTTGCTCTCACCGCCCTTGTACCAGTTAGACGAGATATAGTTCTGAAGAAACTGAAGATAGTAATCGCCCGAATAGTTCCAGAAGTTGGGCTTCAGCACCACCAAGTCCATGGGAGCCACCGTGGCATCCTCTGGCTTCGGCGCCACCTTCTCCACAATCTCTGGAGCATGGTTTACATTGACCGTAACGGGCTGGCGTATATCCCCGGCCTTATTGAGCTGGCTCTCGGTACTCACCACTAAGTCCGGACGATGCAGATACAAGTCTAACAAAGCCTCGTCAAGTTCGGTTGTGGTACTATTCAGGTCAAAGAAACGGTGAGGCACCCCCTTATAGAATGTCGCCGGCATAAACAGCGTATTGTATTCTATGCCCAAGGCTTTCGGGGCTGGCACCGCCATTGTGGGGACAAATCCGGCAATATCCATAGAGTCCTGATGGGCCCTGAACCGGGTGAGCGAGTCCATATATTGAGTTACGATGTCCTTCGTGGTGTGCGACAACCGATACTCTACGTGCGTACGGGGCTGTGCTATGCCCATCAGGGCACCCCCCATAAGTCCGGCCAGTAAGACTGTCAATGATTTTATCCTCATACCTTATTTATATATACATTTTACCAGTACAAAGGTAGTAGAAACAGCCAATAGGACAAAGAAAAACACGAAGTTTTTTCATATCCCCGGTTACGAAGACCATCAGCCTCCCCATTTCCATATCAACTACCAGCACCAGAGCCACTTCCATTTTATCCGCCAAAGCCATTAAGACTGCGATAAAAAGGTAGTTTTTTCTTTGCAGAGTTCATTTTATTATTGTAATTTTGCATCTTGAACGTATAATTAATTTACACAGTCGTGGCAGAAACAAAGTATATTTTTGTGACAGGCGGTGTAGTTTCTTCACTTGGTAAAGGAATTATTTCATCGTCTATTGGTAAGCTTCTTCAAGCAAGAGGCTACAACATCACCATCCAGAAGTTTGACCCCTACATCAACATCGACCCCGGTACCCTTAATCCTTATGAGCATGGCGAATGTTACGTCACTGCCGACGGCATGGAAACCGATTTGGACTTAGGACACTATGAGCGCTTTACGGGTATACAGACCACCAAGGCCAACTCTATGACTACCGGACGTATCTACAAGAGCGTAATAGATAAAGAGCGCCGCGGCGACTATCTGGGCAAGACCATCCAGGTGGTTCCCCATATCACAGATGAAATCAAGCGCAATATCAAGATGCTGGGGCAGCGTTATCACTACGACTTTGTCATCACCGAGATAGGCGGCACCATCGGCGACATAGAGAGTGCGCCGTTCATGGAGGCCATCCGACAGATGAAGTGGGAACTGGGCAAGCAGGCTGTCAACGTACATCTTACGTATGTACCCTACCTGAAGGCAGCAGGCGAACTTAAAACCAAGCCCACCCAACATAGCGTTAAGGAGCTGCAGAGTGTGGGTATACAGCCCGACGTTCTGATTCTGCGAACCGAGAAATATCTTTCTGAGCAGGTTCGCAAGAAGGTAGCCGCTTTCTGTAACGTCGACTTCGACTGCGTAATCCAGAGCGAAGACCTGTCGTGTATCTACGAAGTACCTGTTTACATGCAGGACCAGGGGCTCGACACCGCTATCCTTCGTAAAGTAGAAGAGCCAATAGGCGAGAAGCCCGCACTGGAGCCATGGCGCCAGTTCCTGGAGCGCCGTAAGAAAGCCACAGAGACGGTCAATATCGGTCTTGTTGGCAAGTACGACTTACAGGATGCTTACAAGAGCATCCGCGAGAGCCTGTCGCAGGCCGGCACTTACAACGACCATAAAGTTATTATCAACTATATCAACTCTGAAAAGATAACCGAGGAGAACGTGGCCGAACTGCTCAAAGAACAGGATGGTATCATGATATGTCCCGGATTTGGTCAGCGCGGTATCGAGGGCAAACTCATTGCGGCCCATTACACCCGCACGCACGACATACCTACCTTTGGTATCTGCTTAGGTATGCAGATGATGGTTATTGAGTTCGCCCGCAACGTCCTGGGCTACGCCGATGCCAACAGCCGTGAGATGGACGAGAAGACTGACCACAACGTGATAGACATCATGGAAGAGCAGAAGAACATCACTAACATGGGTGGCACTATGCGCCTCGGCCAGTACGAGTGCGTGCTGCGCCAGGGTTCCCGCACTTTCGACATCTATAAGAAGGAGAACATCCGCGAGCGCCATCGCCATCGCTACGAGTTCAACAACGCTTACCTCACTCAGTTTGAGCGTGCCGGCATGATGTGCGTAGGCCGCAACCCTGAGAGCGACCTCGTTGAAGTCGTTGAAATACCCAGTCTGAAGTGGTATATAGGTACCCAGTACCACCCCGAGTATCAGAGCACGGTACTGAAGCCACACCCGCTCTTCGTAGACTTCGTGAAACACGCCATAATGAATAAGAAATAAACAATGGACAAGAACACCATAACCGGATTAATACTGATTGCCATCGTATTCATAGGCTTCACCTGGTGGAGCCAGCCTTCGGCCGAAGAGGTAAAGGCTCAACAGGAACAGGTGGCCAAGCAGGAAGCTGCCAAGAAGCAGATGGACAAAGCCAAGACTGCTGCCATGCAGGCCCAGAAGGCCAAGGTCATCCAGCAGACCATCGAGGACACTACCGCCCTTTTCCATAAGGCACTACAAGGCGTTCCGCAGCATATAGTGCTCAAAAACAGCCAGATAGAGCTTACCCTTAACAGCAAGGGAGCCACCGTTGAGAAAGCCCTTATCAAGAATTATAAGGATAATATCAACGAGCGCGAAGGCGTAGTACTTTTTGACCAGAAGGATCAGAGCCTCAACTACACCTTAGCAGCCAAGGAAGCCAACATCTCTACTCAGGACTTGTACTTCGAGCCTTCGCAGGTTACTGACTCTACCGTTGTCTTCACGGCTTGGGCTGGCCAGGGCAAGAGCATTGTCCTGAGCTACCGCCTGGGTAGCGACTACATGCTCCACATGCAGTTCTCTGTTCAGGGCATGGGCGGCCTCTTCGCCCCTAACACCAATACGATGGACATCAACTGGCAGGAGAAGTGCCGCCAGCAGGAGCGCGGTTTTACCTTTGAGAACCGCTACGCCACACTTACCTACCACAATGCCGATGGTGGCACCGACTACCTGAGTGAGACCTCGGAGAAGATTGACGACCCTGTCGAGGATAAGATAGACTGGGTTGCCTTCAAGAATCAGTTCTTCTCTGCCGTTATGATAGCCCGCAACGACTTCCAACCTAATGCGCTGATGACCTCAATACCGCAGGAGAAAGGCTCGGGATACCTGAAGAACTACCAGGCCAAGATGAAGACATTCTTCGACCCCAATGGCAAGCAGCCCTCTGAGTTCGATTTCTACTACGGCCCTAACGACTTCCGCCTTCTGCAGAGCGTTGAGAAAGAGAGCACGTTCCACAAGGACCTGGAACTTCAGCGACTGGTTTACCTGGGATGGCCTCTGTTCCGCATTATCAACCGTTGGTTTACCATATACGTATTCGACTGGCTCTCGCGCCTGTTCCCCATGGGTGTAGTGCTTATCCTTATCACCCTGTTGCTCAAGGTTATCACTTTCCCGATGGTCAAGAAGAGCTATATGAGCAGCGCCAAGATGCGCGTGCTCAAACCGAAGCTCGACGCAGCCACTGCCAAGTACGACAAGCCCGAAGACCAGATGCAGAAGCAGCAGGCCATGATGGCCGAGTATGCCAAGTACGGTGTAAGTCCCCTCTCGGGATGTCTGCCCATGCTGATACAGATGCCCATCTGGATTGCCATGTTCAACTTTGTCCCCAATGCCATTCAGCTGCGTGGTCAGAGTTTCCTGTGGATGCACGACCTCTCGACCTACGACCCCATTATCGAGTGGAGCCGTAACCTGCCGCTGATAGGCGACCACCTGTCGCTCACCTGCATACTCTTCTGCGTGGCCAACTTGCTCTATTCGTGGATGACCATGCGCCAACAGCGCGACCAGATGGTAGGACAGCAAGCCGAACAGATGAAGATGATGCAGTGGATGATGTTCCTCATGCCGCTCATGTTCTTCTTTATCTTCAACGACTACTCCGCTGGACTGAATTTCTACTACTTTATCAGCCTGTTCTTCTCAGCGGCCATCATGTGGACGCTTCGCAAGACCACCAATGACGAGAAACTGCTCGCTATCCTTGAAACCCGCTACAAGGAGAACCAGAATAATCCTCAGAAGATGAAAGGACTGGCCGCCCGCTTGCAGGCCATGCAGGAGCAGCAGGCACAGCTGCAAAAGCAGCGCGAAGAACTGGAACGTAAAAGACGCAAACTATAATGAATATAGCTAAGACTATCGCCATAGTTGCCGCCCTCAGCATGGGCGGCAATTTTGCAAACGCACAGACCATGATAGGTAAGAACGACATCAAGCTCGCCTCAGATGCCATGACCCCCGAGGCTCTCTGGGCCATGGGCCGCATCGGCGGGGCACAGGCTTCGCCCGATGGCAAGCAGGTAATTTACCAGGTGGGCTACTACAGCATTAAGGAGAATAAGGGTCACCAGATGCTCTTCTGTATGAACAGCGACGGCAGCAACAAGCGCGCCCTGACCCACAGCGCCAAGAGCGAGACCGATGCAGCCTGGATAGAAGGTGGGCGCAAGATAGCCTACCTCTGCGACGGTCAGCTCTGGAAGATGAGCCCTGACGGCAGCAATAAACAGCAGCTTACCCACTCAGACATAGACATCGAGGGATTTAAGTTCGCCCCCGACGGCAAGCAGGTCATCCTCATTAAGTCTATACCCTACCACGGCACCATCAAGCAGAACCCTGCCGACCTGCCCAAGGCCACTGGCCGCCTCATTACCGACATGAACTACCGCCACTGGGACCACTATGTAGAGAGCATAGCCCATCCATTCTTGGCCCAGGTAAGCGACAACCAGATAGACAATGGTACCGACATCATGGCCGGCGAACCCTACGAGTGCCCCACGGCTCCCTTTGGCGGCATCGAGCAGATAGCCTGGAGCCCCAACTCCAAGCAGATAGCCTATTCGAGCCGCAAGCGCACTGGCCTGCAGTACGCCATCTCTACCGATGCCGACATCTACCTCTACGATACCGAGAGTAAGACCACCCGTAACCTCTGCAAGCCTGAAGGTTACAAGGAGCCGGCCATCGACCCCACCAAGACTATGAAGGACCAACCCGTAAACCACCAACAGGGCGACCTCAATGTGGGTTACGACACTAATCCCTCTTTCTCGCCCGACGGAACCCGCATAGCATGGCTCAGCATGGCCCGCAACGGCTATGAGAGCGACCGCAACCGACTGCTGGTGTACAACCTGTCTACGGGCAAGAAAGAATATGTAACCGAGACACTGGACACCAATGTCGACGAGTTTTGCTGGAATAGCGACAGCAAGTCGCTCTACTTCTTAGCCGTATGGCATGGCTGTACCCACATCTACCAGACCACACTGGCGGGTCAGGTACATCAGGTCACCACCGGTCAGTACGACTACAGTAGCGTACAGCTCATTGGCCGCGGCAAACAGCTGTTGGCCACCCGCCACTCCATGAGCCACCCCGACGACATCTTTGTCATCACGCCGAAGAAGAAAACCGAGGTTACCCAGATAACCGATGAGAATAAGCACATATTCGACCAGTTGGCCATCGGCAAGGTAGAGCCCCGCTGGGTGAAGACCACCGATAACAAGGATATGCTGGTATGGGTCATCCTGCCACCCCACTTTGACGCCACCAAGAAGTACCCCACCCTGCTCTTCTGCGAGGGTGGTCCACAGAGTCCTGTTTCCCAGTTCTGGAGTTACCGCTGGAACATGCAGATTATGGCTGCCCACGGGTATGTCATCATCGCCCCCAACCGCCGCGGCCTCCCTGGTTTCGGCAGCGAGTGGAACGAGGCCGTCAGTGGCGACTGGACGGGTCAGTGTATGAACGACTACCTGAGCGCCATTGACGATGCAGCCAACAACCTGCCCTACGTGGACAAGGATAGGCTCGGAGCCGTGGGTGCCAGTTTCGGCGGTTTCTCGGTCTACTATCTGGCCGGTCACCACAACAAGCGCTTCAAATGTTTCATCGCCCACGATGGAGCCTTCAACCTGGAGTCTATGTACACCGATACCGAGGAGGCATGGTTCTCTAACTGGGAATACGACGACGCTTACTGGAACAAAGACCAGACCGACCGCGCCCGCCGCACCTACGCCAACAGTCCCCACCGGGCTGTCGACAACTGGGACACCCCCATCCTCTGCATCCATGGCGAGAAAGACTACCGTATCAATGCCAACCAGGGCTTTGGTGCCTTTAACGCCGCGCGCATGAAAGGCATCCCCGCCGAGTTGCTGCTGTACCCCGACGAGAACCACTGGGTGCTCAAGCCCCAGAACGGCATCCTCTGGCAGCGCACGTTCTTCTCGTGGCTCGACCGCTGGCTCAAGAAATAAGAAATACAATAAACATAAACTATGAATCAATCAGTTCAAAAAACCTTACGCGACTCAGCGGCACTCCGCTGGACAGCCCTGTTGCTGCTGGCCTTGGCCATGTTCTGCGCCTATATCTTCATGGACATTCTATCGCCCATCAAGGATCTCATGCAGACGCAGCGCGGATGGGACTCCGATGCCTTTGGCACCATGCAGGGGTCCGAGACCTTCCTCAACGTATTCGTATTCTTCCTCATCTTTGCCGGCATTATCCTGGATAAGATGGGGGTACGCTTCACCGCCCTCCTGTCGGGAGCCGTCATGCTCATTGGCGCCATCATCAAGTGGTATGCCATCAGCGATGCCTTCATTGGCAGCAGCCTGGAGGTCTGGTTTACCAACAACCTCAATCATATCCCCATCTTCGAGCAGCTCGGCGTGTCTCCTTTCTATGAGGGCATGCCTGCTTCAGCCAAACTCGCAGCCTGTGGCTTCATGCTCTTCGGCTGCGGAGCCGAGATGGGAGGCATTACCGTATCGCGCGGCATTGTCAAGTGGTTCAAGGGCCGCGAGATGGCCTTAGCCATGGGTTCCGAGATGGCCCTGGCCCGTCTGGGTGTAGCCACCTGTATGATTTTCTCGCCTTTCTTTGCCAAGTTAGGCGGTGTGGTCAGCGTGTCGCGCTCTGTGGCCTTTGGCGTAGTACTCCTCTGCATCGCCCTCATCATGCTGGTGGTCTACTTCTTCATGGATAAGAAGCTGGACGAGCAGACGGGCGAAGCCGAGGAAAAAGACGACCCTTTCAAGATAAGCGATTTAGGACAGATACTTACCAGCAGCGGTTTCTGGCTGGTCTCCCTGCTCTGCGTGCTTTACTACTCGGCTATATTCCCCTTCCAGAAGTATGCCGTGAATATGCTCCAGTGCAACCTCACCTTTACCGAGGTTCCCGCAGACTCCTTCTGGGCCTCCACCTCGGTTACCATCGTCCAGTATGCCATCATGCTGGTTGTGGCCGCCACTGCCTTTATGTTCAACTTTATGAAGAACAAGCAGCTCAAGTACACCATGCTCGCCCTGTCCATCGTGGCTCTCATAACCTACTGCTATATGGGCTACATGCGCCAGTCGGCTGAGTCCATCTTTGCCGTCTTCCCCCTGCTGGCCGTAGGTATCACTCCCATACTGGGCAACTACGTTGACCACAAGGGCAAGGCAGCCAGCATGCTTGTCCTGGGCTCGCTGCTACTCATCGCCTGCCACCTCACGTTTGCCTTCATCCTGCCCGAGTTCAAGGGCAACCAGGTAGGCGGTGTCATCGTGGCCTACGTCACCATCCTCATTCTCGGTGCCTCGTTCTCGCTGGTTCCCGCATCGCTCTGGCCCAGCGTACCCAAGCTCGTTGATGCCAAGATTATCGGTTCGGCCTACGCCCTGATATTCTGGATACAGAACATCGGCCTCTGGCTCTTCCCCCTGCTCATCGGCAAGGTACTTACCATGACCAACGAGGGCGTAACCGATGCCACCCAGCTCAACTACACCGCTCCGCTGGTCATGCTGGCAGGCTTAGGCGTAGCTGCCCTGCTCATAGGACTGGTACTCAAGGTGGTTGACAAGAAGAAAGGGCTGCACCTCGAGGAGCCCAATATCCAATAGACCATTTACCCCCGACTCTAACGCCAGGTGCCATACCCACCTTAACCTGGGCAGTACCTGGCGTTAGTTCCTTAAACCACCAGCATTACCCTATTGCGTGCCACCAGCCCCTCCCCCCACAGCCGAACAGGCCTGGCTTACCAGCCGCTAATCCAGCCTACAGGCTCCGGGGCCTACCCACGTTAACCATCTGAAGACAGAAAGACCACCGCGGCCACCATCCCAAATCATGGAACCGCCATCCCAAACTTTTGGACGTACATTCTAAGTCTTCGGATATACATCCTACACCTTAGGATACACCTACCGAACATTCAGAGAGCCTTAGCGGCCCCTCGGATATAATAACCAACACCGAATACTAACTAAAAACATTACAATTATGACAGAAGAAAATTCACTCTCCAACCAGATTGAGATGAAGAAAGTATGGCAGCTACTGGCCATCATCGTAGTTACCGCCATCATCTGGAACCTGCCCACCTCAGCGTTCGGCATCGACGGACTTACCGTCATCCAGCAACGCGTTATCGCCATCTTTGCCTTTGCCACCCTGTCGTGGCTGCTCGAGGCCATTCCCGCCTGGGCCACCTCACTGGCCATCATATCGGTGATGTGCCTCACGCTGTCCGACAACTCCATAGCCTGTTTCCGGGGCGAGGGCGAAGCCTTTGGCGAGCTGCTCAAGGCCAAGGACATCATGGCCACCTTTGCCAATCCCGTCATCATGCTCTTCTTGGGCGGTTTCATCTTAGCCATCGCCGCTACCAAGTCGGGCCTCGACGTGCTGCTGGCCAAGAATCTTATCCGCCCCTTTGGCCATAAGAGCGAGAATGTGCTTCTGGGTTTCCTGCTCATCACCGGCGTGTTCTCCATGTTTGTATCCAATACGGCCACGGCAGCCATGATGCTCACCTTCCTTACTCCCGTATTTGCCGCCCTGCCCGCCAACGGCAAGGGACGTATCGCCCTCACCATGTGCATACCCATCGCGGCCAACATCGGTGGTATGGCCACACCCATAGGTACCCCGCCCAACGCCATAGCCCTCCAGGCACTCAACGAGCAACTGGGCCTGAACATAAGTTTCGGCCAGTGGATGTCATTCATGTTCCCCCTGGTCATCATCATCCTCCTTATCAGCTGGCGACTCATTCTCTGGTTCTTTCCCTTTACTCAGAAAACCATAGAGCTGAAGATTGAGGGTCATGTAGCCCATGGCTGGCGCATGTGGGTAGTATGTATCACCTTTGTTGTCACCATTCTAATGTGGCTTTTCGACCGCGTCACCGGTGTCGATGCCAATACCGTGGCCATCATCCCCATGGGCATATTCGCCCTTACCGGTGTCATTACCGGTAAGGACTTGCAGAAAATAGACTGGAGCGTTATCTGGATGGTAGCCGGCGGTTTTGCCCTCGGACTGGGCATGAACGGTACCGGACTGGCCGACCGCGCCATAGAGAGCATCCCCTTCAACGAGTTCTCGCCCATTGCCATCCTGCTCATCTCCGGCATCATCTGCTACTTCCTCAGTAACTTTATCAGCAACACCGCCACCGCGGCCCTGCTGGTTCCTATCCTGGCCGTAGTATGTACGGGCATGGGCGACAAGCTCGGCTCCATCGGCGGAACCTCTACTATTATCATCGGCATAGCCCTGGCCGCCTCAAGTGCCATGTGCCTGCCCATCTCTACACCCCCTAACGCCATAGCCTACTCTACCGGTCTCATCAAGCAGAATGACATGCTCAAGGCTGGCCTCACCATGGGCATTATCAGTATGGTGCTGGGCTACGCCCTACTCTACTTTGTAGGCAAGAGCGGTCTGCTGAGCTAAGTCAGCCCACGGGGCCTGCCCCCCAGTGCCCTCGCCCACTATAGCTAAAAAGGGAGATGCCCGTATGGACATCTCCCTTTAGCTTGTTATATCTTCCTGTTGTTTAGAAGTTCAGCTTGGCCACCACGGGATAATGATCCGATGGGTTGCGGCGTACACCCTCTTTGAGCACCACGTCCAGAGGAGCGTTGGCAGATGGTTTGGCAGCGTCCATGTTGACGCCGTCCCAGTAGCCGTTAGTCAGGATGGCGTAACGGTCCACTTTGAAACTCTTGCTCACAAAGATATGGTCTATACGACTATTTGAACAATTAAGCGGGTTAAAGTCGTTGAACGTACCATTAGTGGCAAAACGGTAGCGAGCAGCTACATAGCAGTCCTTGAGGAAACCAGAGTTGGTAAACACCTGATAAGGCTCACTGGTCTGGTCTACGTTGAAGTCGCCGGTAAGTATAACGGGGTCGTTCTTCTTCATAAGCTCGCGCATCTTGCTCACAATGACCTTGGCACCCTCGCGGCGGGCCGTAACGCCTATGTGGTCCATGTGGGTGTTAAAGAAGTAGAAGGTGTGCTTGGTCTTCTTGTCGCGGAAGTGGCCCCAGGAGCACACGCGCTTGCAAGCAGCATCCCAGCCCAGTACAGGCTTGGTGGGGTCTTCGGCCAACCAGAATGTGCCGCTCTCCAACAGCACATAGCGATCCTTCTTATAGAATACTGGCGAGTACTCGCCGCCCTCTTTGCCATCGTCGCGGCCTACGCCCACGTAAGCATATTCGGGCATACGGGCTATCATGTCGTCCAGTTGTTCCTTCTTAACCTCCTGGCAACCAAAGAGACCCGGATCCTCGAACTCTATCTGCTGGCACAGATACTCATAGCGTGTCTTCCAGCCGTTGCCGTTCTTGTCGTCACCACGGTTACTGTTACGAATGTTGTAACTACATACCACCAGATCCTGTGCCGAGGCCATCAAGGCCATCATCAGGAACAGGACCATTAAAAAGTTCTTTTTCATTGTTATATTGATTTAATCAGTTATCTCTACTTTACTCTCCGGGGCCGTCGTGCCCCTGTTTTCCGCAGATTCCCTACGCCTTGGCCTTTTTGCCCCGACTGTAACTCAGGGCCGCACCTATGGCCGTACAGAACTCGCTGTACTCGGGTATAATAAACCTTACGCCATATATCTTCTCCATGGCCGGGAACACCTCGCGACACTGGGGCAAGAGGGTCAGGTTACCTATCAGTACGTACTCCTTGATACCACTGCCCAGCGATGAGAGAATGGTGCTCGACCCTATGGTCTGCAGTACGGTGGTTATGATGCCAAGTGCTATGTCCTCGCGCGAGGCATTGCTCTTAGCGTTGCCAAACAGGCTGGCCGTGGCGTTCTTTGGAAGTCCTGGCAACGGGTTAGGACTTATGTCGCCTATCTGCACGTCTATATTGGCCAGGTCACCCTGTAGGGCCAGTTCCGTAATGGTGTGTACATCCTCGGTCTTGAGCATTATCCGCGAAAGGCCCATCAGCGTACCGCCGCCCACACCTATGCCACCCACGTGGCGTATGTCGTCGCCTATACACTGTACCAGCGAGGTGCCAGTACCCATAGACACCACTATCATGCGGTCCAGCCCTGTCTCGTAGCTGGCTCCCAGTCCGTCAGACAGAAACTCCTCGGCCTTGGCCGTAGGCAGTCCGTAAACCGGCGAGTCTATATAGGCCGCACCCACACCCGTTATCATTACCTGCTCTACATCTGTCAGGCTAATCTTGTTGTCGTACAGATATTTGCCAAACGCCCCGTAGAGCGAGGTCACTGGGTCGGTCGCCTTAATACGTATGGGCGACACCACTTGTCCCTTGGCATCTATGCCCACTATCTTGGTGGTACTTATGCCCACGTCTATTCCTATAACCATCTTGTATATGCTCTTATATATATTTATATACGCTCCACCCCCTCTGCTCGTGACATGGATTGCCCCGCGTGGGCCGTGGCCATGGCGTCTGTCGGGTCGGTAGGACTTTCAGCCTACAAAAATAGACAAAAAATGTCGGACAGTGGTCTGTATCACCGAAAAAATGAACAAAAAAAAACACTTTGGCCACCCCGCTGCTCCTCCTGGCCACCGGCAGCCCCGTGGCGACCATCCCGACAGGCACCACGACGGCCTTTAGGGGCCCGGTCTGTATTTTATCCTGATTTTATGAAGCCAATAGACGTTTTTTTCGTAATTTCGCAATCAGAAATCATTTGCAACAAGTATAGCAAGATGAAAGTTATCGTATCAGAAGAGATAGAGAGCGTATGCCCCGACTTCGTGGGGGCCTGCGTAGATGCCCAGGTGATAAACACAGCCTACTCTGAGGGACTGTGGAAAGAGATAAACCAGCTGGGCGACACCTTCAGAGCCACCCTTACCACCGAGACGCTGAAGGACCTGCCCGGCATAGCCGCCACCCGCCGTGTGTACCGTGCCTGTGGCAAGGACCCGTCGCGCTATCGCCCTGCCTCCGAGGCCCTCATCCGCCGCATGCTCCAGGGCAAGAGCCTCTACCAGATTAATACCCTGGTAGACCTGATTAACCTGGCCAGTATCAAGTACGGTTACAGCATTGGCGGTTTTGACACGGGCAAGTTTGTCGGCGGCACGCTCACCCTGGGCGTTGGCCGTGCCAGTGAGCCATACGAGGGCATTGGCCGTGGCCCTATCAACATCGAGGGGCTGCCCGTGTACCGCGATGCGCAGGGTGGCGTAGGCACCCCCACCTCGGACAACGAGCGCACCAAAATAGACATGGGTACCACCCATCTTACCGTAATCATCAACGGGTACGATGGCAACGAGGAGCGCGTGCGGGCCAATGCCGAGGAAATCATCCGCCTGGTTAACACTTACTGCCATGGCCACGATGCCAGCTACACGCTGTTCCGCTAACCCTATACATCCACCATACATACTTACCGATTATGTACAACGACCTAAAGACCATGAAGGAGCTGATAGCCAGGCTCAACCAGGCGTCGGACACCTACTACAACGGGCGCGGCGAACTGATGACCGACTACGAATGGGATGCCCTGTTTGACCAGCTGAAGCAGTTGGAACAGAAGACGGGCATCACCTATCCCGACTCGCCTACCAACAAGGTTTCCGAGGACAATATAGCCGGCCAGAAAGAGGCTCACGAGTTTCCGGCCCTGTCCTTGGCCAAGACCAAGGAGCCCGCAGAACTGGTGCGGTGGGCCGAGGGGCGGCCCATCTGGATCTCGTGGAAACTGGACGGGCTCACCTTGGTGGTAACCTATGATGGGGGCACCCTCACCAAGGTGGTGACCCGTGGCAATGGGCACACGGGTACCAACATTACCCATCTGGCCGATGCCATCACGGGTATTCCGCGCCAGATAGCCTACAAGGGCCACACAGTGATACGCGGCGAGGCCGTCATAGCTTATCAGGACTTCGAGCTGTTTAACATGGAGAGCGATGAGGAGTACGCCAACCCGCGCAACTTGGCCTCGGGTTCGCTCACGCTCAAGGATGTCAACGAGGTGCGCCGCCGCCATATCCAGTGGATACCCTTTACGCTGGTATATACCCCCGAGAGCGTCGTATCATGGGGCGAGCGCATGGCATGGCTTACCAACTTGGGGTTTAGTACCGTAGAGCACGAGCTAATAGCCCACCCCACACTGGACAATATAGACGAAGAGATAGACAAGTGGACGACCAAGGTTACCTCGCAGGCCAACCCATTCCCCGTAGACGGTCTGGTCATCACCTTCGACGACACGGCTTACGCCCAGACAGGCTCTGTTACAGGCCATCACGCCACCCGCGCCGGATTTGCCTTCAAATGGCAGGACGAGAGTGCCGACACTCAGCTGGATCACATCGAGTGGTCGTGTGCGGCCTCGACCATATCGCCGGTGGCCGTCTTTGCTCCCGTAGAGTTAGAGGGCACCACCGTAAGGCGGGCCTCGCTCTGCAACATCAGTGAGTGCCAGCGCCTGGGCATAGGCGGCCCAGGCACCACGCTGTCTGTTATCAAGGCCAACAAGATTATCCCTAAGGTAATACGTGTCATACAACCCGTGGGACAGCTGACCATACCCACCGAGTGCCCTGTATGCGGGGTACCCACCACCGTTACCGAGAGCGAGAGCGGTACCCGTACCCTACACTGTACCAACAGCCACTGCCCAGCCAAGCAGCTGCGCAAGTTTGCCCGGTTTGTGTCCAAGGCGGGTGTCAATATCGAGGGCATGAGCGAGCAGACGCTGGCCAAGTTTATCAACCTGGGCTGGGTGAGCCAGTATGCCGACCTGTTTCATCTGGGCGACCACGCCATCGAGCTGTCCATGATGGAGGGGTTTGGCCGCAAGTCGGTAAGCAACCTCCTGCGCAGCATAGAGCGGGCCCGGCAGGTAGACGCCACCCGTCTGCTCTATGCGCTGACCATTCCCCTCTGCGGGGCCGATGTGTGTAAGCGCCTCATGGGGGCCTACCCACTGGCCACGCTCATAGACGAGGCCACGCAGACCGCCGACCTGGAGCACTTTGCCCACATTGGCGGCATAGGGCCCGAGAAGTCGGCCGCCATCGTCAGGTGGTTTCACGACGCGGCCAACCACGCCGCAATCATCACGCTGATGGCCGAGCTACAGGTACAGCAGGCTCCCACCGAGGTGGCTGGCACCAAGTGTGCGGGCCTCACCTTCGTCGTAACGGGCGATGTACACCACTACAAGAACCGCAACGAACTGAAGAAGTACATCGAGAGCCAGGGCGGTAAGGTGGTGGGCAGTGTGAGTCGCTCTACCAGTTTTCTTATCAACAACGATGTAGCCTCTGCCTCATCTAAGAACAAAAAGGCTCACGAACTGAACATCCCTATACTGAGCGAAGACGACTTTATAGACCAGTACGGTGACAGCCCGACGGCCAACTAACCCATCAGTCCACATTAACGGCAGAGGCGGCAAGGGTATTACTACCTCTGCCGCCTCTGTTTATACTAACTGTAAGGTTAGTGGTTAGAATGTCCACTTAGCTGCCACGGTGGGTATGGCGTAGAACTTGTTGTTCTGGCCACGGTTGTTCCACACGAAGTTGTTAGACAGTTCTACCTCGCCACCTAAGCTCAGGTTAATGCCGTCCCAGCCCTTGATGGTGTTCAGGTTGAACCAGAACTGAGGCTCGCTCAGGAAGATAAGGTTGCCATTAACATGGGGATCGTACCACAGGTCGCTGAAACCGCTGAACGTACACAGGCCCTTGGCAAACGACAAACCCCACACGGCCGTGAGTTGGAAGCCATTGAAGGGGCGGGCATCGGTAGTGGCGTTCTTGAAGTAATACTTGTACATGGCCTGCAGCGAGAAGGTACGCGAGAAATCGGCGTTATGCCAGTTCCAGGCACCACCGAGCAGCACAGCCTGCTGGAAACGGTTGCCATAGTAACTCTTCTGGGCACGGCCCGTGCTCACGCCACCATCGTACTCGATGTGGGCAGCCCACTGCTTATTCTTGCTGATGTTAAACTCGCGGCTTATTTCCCAGTAAGCGCCCATAACACCGTCGCTACGATAGTCCAGGTCTGTAAAGAAGTAGGTACTGCCCCACTTGTCACCCTTGAACATCTCTATAGTAGTGGTAACGCTCTGGCGCTCCGACAGGTCGTCGTACAGATTGTGACCAAGGTCATAATGTAATTGTACATTCTGGGCAAATCCAGTAGTGGCCGCCAGCAGGGCAGCGGCAAAGATAAACAGTCTCTTTTTCATAATGGTTGTTAAAATAAGGACAAAGGTAATAAAAAATCAAGGGAGTATAGAGAAAAACGGGAAAAAAACTCTAATTTTGTTTATAATTATACCTATCGGCTTTCCGGGCAGCCCCCGCTATCAGGGCACGGGTCATCCAGCGAGCCACTATACCTATATATAATATAGCAATGAGAATAGACATTATAACCGTACTTCCAGAGATGCTGGAGGGATTTGTCAACGAGTCCATACTGGCCCGTGCCCAGAAGAAGGGGCTGGCCGAGATACATCTGCACAATCTACGCGACTATACCCACGACAAGTGGCGCCGGGTAGACGACTACCCCTATGGCGGCTTTGCCGGTATGGTAATGCAGATAGAACCGATAGACCGCTGCATATCGGCCCTGAAAGCCGAGCGCGACTACGATGAGGTAATATTCACCTCGCCCGACGGTGAGCAGTTCGACCAGCACATCGCCAATGACCTCTCGCTCAAGGGCAACCTCATCATCCTGTGTGGCCATTACAAGGGTATAGACCAGCGCGTACGCGACCATCTCATTACCCGCGAGCTCTCGGTAGGCGACTATGTGCTTACCGGTGGCGAGTTGGCCGCGGCCATCATAGCCGATGCCGTGGTACGTGTGGTGCCAGGGGTGATAGGCGATGAGCAGAGTGCCCTCTCAGACTGCTTTCAGGACGATATGCTCTCGGCGCCCATCTATACGAGGCCGGCAGAGTACAAGGGATGGCGCGTGCCCGACATCTTGCTAAGCGGCAACGAAGCCAAGATTAAGGACTGGGAGATAGAGCAGAGTTATGAGCGCACCAAGCGGCTGCGCCCTGACCTGCTGGAACGCAAGAACGGCACCGGCAAGGCTGAGGGCTAACCCCACCCCTACCCCGATGATTATAGTATCCACCTAAAACAATACACCATGAGAAAAAGATTATGGGCTATGGCCCTAATGATTGTGATGACCCTACCCATAATGGCTGCCAACGACACCAGTGTGGCCATGGGACTGGCCAAGCGCATCCTGGGTACCCAGGCGCAGCACTTCGTATTCAGGAAGACGGCCGACAGCCTCGACACCTTTACCCTGGAAAGTAGCGGAGCCAAGATAGTTATCAGCGCCAATAACGCCAACAGCATGGCCATGGCGCTGAACTACTACCTGAAGAACTACTGCCACACCGCCATATCCTGGTACAAGGACGACCCCATCGAGATACCAGCCAAGCTGCCTGCCGTGAGTGGCAAGGTAACCGTCAAGGCGCGGCTGCCCATGCGTTTCTTCCTCAACTACTGCACCTACGGTTACTCCATGCCCTGGTGGACTTGGCGCGAGTGGGAGCACATGATTGACTGGATGGCCCTCAACGGTGTGAACATGCCTTTAGCGCTTACTGGCCAAGAATCGACCTGGTACAACGTGTGGCGGAAGTTTGGACTAAGCGACGAGGACATTCGCAGTTTCTTCTCGGGCCCTGCTTACCTGGGGTGGCACCGCATGTGCAACTTTGACAGCTTTATGGGCCCACTGTCCAAGGACTGGATGAACCGCCAACAGGCCCTGCAGAAACGCATACTGGCACGCGAACGCGAGTTTAACATGACACCGGTGCTCTCTGGATTTGCCGGACACATACCGGGCAAACTAATAGAAAAAATACCCGGGCTGAAGTACACCGATGTGTCGTACTGGGGCCACTTTAACAACCCCGAGCGTTACAGGTGCCACTTCCTGTTTGCCACCGACCCCATGTATGCCAAGATACAGCGGGCCTTCATAGAGGAACAGACCCGTATGTACGGCACCGACCACCTCTACTGCATCGACCCGTTTAACGAGGTAGACCCACCCACCTTTAACTGTGACTCGCTGAGCATGCTGTCGCGTAGTATATACGAGTCATTGGCTGCTGCCGACAAGCAGGCCAAGTGGCTGCAGATGAGCTGGACATACAAGTACATGCCGGGATGGACTGGCGAACGGCAGAAAGCCCTCTTCAGGGGAGTGCCACAGGACAAGCTGATTATGCTGGACTACTGGTGCGAGAACGTGCAGATGTGGAAGACCACCGAGGCGTTCTATGGGCAGCCCTTTGTATGGTGCTACCTCAACAACTTCGGCGGGCGCAACAGGCTGGTGGCTCCCACAGACCGTATATACCACTATATAGACACCACATACGCTCAGGCTGGGCCCGGGTTCAAGGGGGTGGGTGCCACACTGGAGGCCCTCGACGTAAACCAGTTTGCTTTTGGCATGCTGTTCGACAAGGCGTGGACCATCCCTGGCTCGCTCACCGACTGGCGCAACTCGCTGGCCGACCAGCGTATGGGCCGCATAGACAGTACGGCCCGACAGGTGTACAACGACTACTGTACGCAGGTACTTGATGTGCCCCGGCCCTATAATTACACCTTCGTAGAGTCGCGCCCGGGCATGGGCAAACGCGACAAGTGTACCCCCACCCGCGAAGCGCAGAACGAGATTTGGCACAGGCTCATGCAGCTGCAATCTGACCGCGATGGCTTTAAGATGGACATTGTCAATGTGGGCCGTCAGTGTCTGGAGGAGCACTTCTATGTACTCTGGCGTAAATTCCGTGTGGCCTATGATGTGTACGACCTCCAGGGCATGAAGAACATAGGTAAGGAAATGAAAGAAGTACTAAGAGACGAGGCTGCCCTTACGGCCTGCCATCCTACCTTCTCCCTGAAACGGTGGATAGACGATGCGCGCCGATGGGGACGCACCCCGGAGGAGAAGAACTACTACGAGCGCAACGCCCGCCGCATACTGACCCTATGGAACAACAACCTATCGGGACTCAATGACTATGCCGGCCGCCCATGGGACGGACTGCTGCTGAGTTTCTACCTGCCCCGCTGGAGCATGTACATAGACCAGGCCATCAGTTGCCGCGAACAGGGTAAGGACTTCAGCGATGACGAGTTTGCCAAAACCTGTTATCAGTTTGAGGAGAAGTTCTGCGAACTGCAAGTGCCCATAGCGTACCCGCAGAAGCAAGATGCAGTGGCACTATCCAGGCAACTATACGCCAAGTACTTCCAATAAGCACGCTGGCAAGCCATTATAACAAGATAGGGCAAGACTGTACATATCGTACAACCTTGCCCTATCTTATTAGGAGTTCAAACAGGCTACGCCAAGAAATCAGACAGACTTATAGCCCTTAGTGCTAATGGTCTTGATAACGTCCTTGATATTCATCTCGGTACCATCGGGACTACGGTGGGCAGCCTCGTGATGAGCGGCCTCTATCTCCTCCTCAGAAACGGTATAACCGAAGTATCTGTTCTTAAACTCTGCTACGGCCCAACCTACAAGGGCCAGCACTACTAATGCTAAAATTCCAATAAGTGCGTTCATATCTTATGTATTCTATTTCGTTCTGTTTGCAAAATTAACAAAAAACGGCCAATTCATCCCTCTTTAAAGCTGTATTTTTTGCCCGTACAACCTATATTTGTATCAGAAAGCGCCTAAAGCATAAAGACGAAGACCACCGATCGGTAAAGGCTGGCTATCAGGATGTAGAAAACAAAGAAAACACCGGCCTGGTTAAAGCCTGACACCATGGCGCCAAAGACGTCGGCCAGCCCGTGCAGCCGGCCCACGGTAACCCCGTAGGTAATGGCCATGGCCGTAAGGGTAAAGCAAGCCACTGGCACCAGGCAGTGTACAAAGCTGCTGTGCATCAGGCCTCCCGTGGCACTCAACAAAATGGCCTGGGGCAACATGGTAAGCAGGAGCATGACCACCACCACGACGGCTCCCTCGGCAGCCACAACCCGCAGGGCAAAACGTTCGCGGAAGCCTAACGGACGCCTCAGGGCTGGCAGGCCGCTGGCCCGCAGGGTTCCATAGGCTATGAGGCTCAGCACCAACCATACCAATAGCGGCGTGGCCAATAACTGGGTGAAGTGGCCAAAGAACCAGCGTATGCCCTCGGCGCTGAGCAGGGAGCGCATGGCTATGTTGGGCATCACGGCAGTAAGCACCCACGACAGCAACACCAGCACGGCCCACAGCACGCAGAGCACTAAGGCGATACGGGGCAGACTATTCTTCATCGGAACGCAGGTCGTCGATGTCAAGGATACGAAGTTCCAGCGCACGCACCACCAGACGGGTGGCGTTGACGCTCATACCGCCATTGCCCTGTGGAAAAAGTTTCTGGACGAGTTCATTCTGCCGCTTCTCAAGGCTCTTGACTCCGAAAGGCATACCACGCAGGGCGGTAATCTGTTCTTTAGTGTAGCCCAGGGCCAAATGGCGAAGGAAACGCTCATCGTACTCATCTATCTCGTAGTCGACCAGCGCCTCCTGACGCATCAGGCGACTGCCGACACTCTGTTTAAACCGCTCGACTATCTTTTCAAGAATGGGCTGGTTGAAGACCATGCGCTTGCCGCTCATGCAACTGGCCACATCACCACGGGTAAGCAGCTCGCCGCTCTTGAGGATAATGCCGTCGCAACCCGCATCGAGCACGTCGACCCAAAGTTTCTCGTTAAGGATTTCGCCCGTGAAGATAAGCACCTTAACCTGTGGATAGTTCTCCTTAGTGTACCGGCATATCTCAACGCCCACGGTGGTGGAGCCGCCAAGGCCCAGGTCGAGCAGTACAAGGTCGGGCTGCTGCTGCTTCATCAACTTAAAGTAAGCCTGCTCATTGTCGGCGGTACCGATAATCTCGGCCTCGGGTATCTCATTTCGGAATATGCCCTCTGTGCCCTTGAGCTCCAGGGGTACATCTTCTACGATTACTACTTTGAATTTTTCCATATCTGTTATTTCCTTAATTTTCATGATTGTTATCAGTCCTCCCGTGAGGGTCCCGGTGAGTTTCGGTGAAGAACGCGGTACCCGCGGGAACCACCATGTTGACCACGATGCCCTGCTCGGCCGGCACCGCCTCGATGCCGCAGGCGCGGGCGTGGGTGTTCTCGCCCAACTCGCGTATAATTTGCCGGCACAACAGGAAGCGCACGTCTACCGTAGCCGGAGTAAACAGCTGGCGGCACTGCACGGGTGTAAGACTGAGGCCGGGCAGCGGAACCGCGACTATAAGGTAATGGGCATCGCGCCGCTGTACGGTCCAGGTGACCGCTCCGCCATTATGGCTCTTGAGCACCTCTATCAGCAAGAGCCACATGGCGCGGTCAATGCGTATGGCGCCCTCGGTCTGGCGCATGGCCTGGGCGCTGAGTATGCTGTACAGCGCCTTATAGTAAGCCACCACCTCCTCGAGGGCCTGCTGGTCCAATGGGCGGGCATCGACCAGCTGGCGGATACGCGACGGATAGTACATGGTTTCGTGCTTCAGGGTAGAGAGGCAGTTGTCGAGCACGCTATTACTGATATGCAGGCGACCATTCTCGTACTGCCGGCGGTTGAGTTCGTCGCGTTCCAGTTCGATACTATTACGCTGCTGTTCGTCAAAGCGTATCTGCTGCTGCAGGGCGCTGCCTATCTGACTGACAAGCGACTCCAGGACATCAAAGCGGTGGCCGAACAGCAGCCGGCGACTATTCCACAGGTCGTGGATGCGCTGCAGCTTGTCCTGGGGAGTACTATCGCTGAGCAGCACTTGGTTAATCTGCTGAATACGCTCCAGACAGAAACGGTACATGAGCCTATAGCGATAGTAGAAGAAGTAATAAGCCGGAAAAAGCAGCACTAACAGTAGCACCAATAGGATGATGGCGACATTCTTGTTGGTCTCCGACTTCTGCATGACCCGCACGTAGTTGCCCAAAGTGGTGTCGGCACTACGCTCGCGGAACAACTGGGTGTAAG
This sequence comes from uncultured Prevotella sp., assembly GCA_934204655.1. GTDB lineage: Bacteria > Bacteroidota > Bacteroidia > Bacteroidales > Bacteroidaceae > Prevotella. Next base: position 77,675 of record CAKPZJ010000003.1, read on the forward strand.
CCTTATTGTTATAGCCATACAGCGACCACTTATGGAGGGCCAAGGCAGCCACAGCCACCTCGTTGCGCATATTCAGAATAACCGCATAGTCTGCTCTGACACCGCGGCGGAACCAACGCAGTTCGGCAGGCTCCACATGACGGGCATCGTAGAGGCTCATCGTGTCGTGGCTGCCACGGTCGTGTACCAGTTCGGCATAATGGCGGTTAAGATAGTACACACAACTATCGGCCATCTGCAGGGTACGCTGGTACTGACCTGCTATATTATAATAATAGGTAGAGTCGGCATAGCGCTGGCTCTTCTGCTGACAGCTGTCGGCATGAGCCAGGGTGCCATAACCCACGGTAAGCAGCACAAGGAGCAGACGGACGATGCCGCGGGGCAAACGGAACCAGAAGCGGCTTCCATGGCCGTGGCTCTCGGCCCCAATGGCACACGGGGCAAACACCTGGCTTATCTTCTTGTACTTCTCAATGATACCCTTGCAGTTCATCAGTCCGAAGCCATGGCTCTTGCCTTCCTGTATATAGCCCTGGGTATCAGAGATGGGCTTATGGTCAAAGATATGGGCCATCTGCTCCTCGCTCATGCCTATCCCCGTATCGCTAATGGCTATCTCTACATAGCTGGCATAACCCTCTGCCTCGATAGTAACCGTTCCCCCACTTGGGGTGAACTTCCGGGCGTTATCGGCCAGTGTATTCAGCATAAACAGGGTAAGCGTCCTGTCGGCCTTGACCACTGCATCCGTGGGCTTCACTATCAGGGTAAGTCCCTTCAGCTGAAATCCCATCTTGCCCTTGGCCACTATGTCGAACAAGGCTTGCAGGGCGAAGCTCTCGATATGCAGGTGAATCTCACCTTGGCGCAGCCGTATCCAGTCTGTCAACACGGCGTTGTAGTCGTTAATCTTGTCAGTCAGCTCGGTAATGTAGGCGATGCGCTCTTGGCGCACGGCCTCGCCCGCAGTACTTCCGTCTTCGCGCCTAAGCATCTGCACCTCGTGCAAGATACGGTCTATGAATGGGGTGATACTGGTAACCAGGGCCAACTTGGCCCGCTGCTCCAGATAGCGCTCCTTATTCTGCTGCAAATGCAACTGCGCCAGCTGTGTCTGCTCTGCTATCTCCTCGCGTTCTTCCTCCTGGCTGGCAATATGCTGCTCATTGAGGGTCTTCCACTGGCGCAGAGGTTCCAGCAGTTGGTCTACCGACATGCGGCGGTCATTGCGGCGCCGCTTGATGTCGAGCACCACCAACAGGGTGACGGCAAAGGCTATCAGAAAGATGATGGCCGCTATCATAATGTTCAACTGCTCGGACGACTTGTCCAACTGCTCAGCTCTGGCCTCAAGCTGCCTGTCCTGGCGGGTTTGCTCCTGCATGTCCAAGTAGATGTTGCGGTTGTAATCGCTGTTCGGCTTATCATCAATGGCCGAATAGGCCAGCGACAGCTGCTCTCGTATAGAAGCCACAAGGTCTGGCGCGCGCTGTATAACAGTGTCGGCAGTTAGTGCCTGCTGCAAGCAGATGAGCGAGGAGCGGTAATCGTGCAACTCCCAGTAACACTCGGCTAAGGTACGGTATGAACCCGATATCTGATAGACATCGCCATACTGCTGGAAGATATGGAGGGCCCGCTGGGCTAAGTTGCCGGCCAAGAGCGAGTCGGGCATGTTGTTGACATTGAGTATATCGATGGCTGGGGGATTGTCTGCTATCAGACGGCGACGCATGGAGGCTGTACGCAGATGCTCGCTCAGCCCCTGCATAGACTGTGCCTCAAAGAACGGGATGTGCTGCTGGCAGGCCAGGAGATAACAGCGGATAAGCTGCTCAAACTCTTCCTGATAGACCTGAGCCGTAGTAGGGGCCTGGATGATGCCGCCAGAACCGACATTGTAAAGGTAATTGAGCAGTTGGATAGTGTCTTGCTCCAGATAGTCACTATTGGCCAGACGGTTCAGCTCTTCGCGCGACTGGTCGGCCAATCCTACATAATAGAAATAGACAGAGGCGACAATATAGAACTCAGAGTAAGCATAGGCCATACGGCGGCGCTGATGGGCATTGAGCAGGTCGCGCTCCTCGTCAATGCGGCGCATGCGACGTATGGCGCGCTCGCGGTAAGTATAGAAATCTTTGTTGTGCGACTTGCGTTGGCAGAGGCGCATAAGCTGGACATCGGCCACGAGGAGCTCAACCTGGTTGTCGGTAACATGATTCAGCTGCCCGATGAGTGCTGTAACCCGGTCGTAGTCCATACGGGCCATGCTGACGAAAGCCAGGTTGTTAAGGGCTTCGGCCCGGCCGGCGTCGTAGCCGTCAGCCTTACGCAGGGCCCGCTCTGCATAGACACGGGTGGAGTCCAGGTTGCGGTAATGATAGTCATACGACAGCTCGTTCAACCTGTCTACCTCACCGTGATGCTCCTGGCACCCACAAACACAAAAAAGGCTCCAGATACCTGCAACAAGTATCATGAAGCCTTTGTTAATAGAAAGCCACAGACTATAAGCACCAAACTTATGACTACACATCATAGTATCATGTCGTCTTATAGCCTGTTACTTATTTCTTCGGTCAATCAGCCGCGAGCCTTGGCGATATAGCCCAGGGCCTCTACACACTTATCGGTTATAGCCTGCCAGTTGCCAGCAGCCACTACATCCTTGGGGAAGAGCTTGCTGCCCATGCCCACGCAGAGCACACCACTCTTAATCCATGCGGTGAGGTTCTCTTCCTCTGGGCTTACAGCGCCAGTAACCATGATGTTGCTCCAGCGCAGCGGGGCCATCACATTCTTAACAAATGAGGGGCCACCCACATTACCTGCGGGGAACACCTTGGTCACGTCGCAGCCAGCAGCCTGCGCGTTGCTTATCTCGCTCACCGAGCCGCAACCAGGGCTGTACGGCACGAGTCGGCGGTTACACACGGTGGCTATCTCGGGGTTGAAGTTGGGGCCCACGATAAAGTTGGCGCCCAGCTGCATGTACAGGGCTGCCGTAGCAGCATCCAGTACGGTTCCCGCACCCAGTATCATTTCGGGACAAGCCGTGGCCACCCATTTACTCAGTTCTCCGAAAACCTCATGGGCAAAGTCGCCACGGTTCGTGAACTCAAACACGCGTACACCGCCGGCATAGCAAGCGCTGATGACATGCTTGCATATCTCGATGTCGCTATTGAAGAATACAGGAACCATGCCCGTTGCGCGCATGGCCTGTATGACTTGTACTTTGTTAAATCTTGCCATAATTGATGATATTATCTCTGAACACGGCCAGAAGCATCGCCACCGGCCAGGTTCTCAACCTCTTCCTTGCTTACCATATTAAAGTCGCCGGGGATAGTATGCTTCAGCGCCGAGGCAGCTACAGCAAACTCAAGCGCCTTAGCCTGGTCGCCATTATAAGTAATAAGACCATGAATGAGGCCACCCGAAAACGAGTCGCCACCGCCCACGCGGTCAATGATAGGCAGGATGTCGTAATGCTTACTCTCGTAGAAGTCCTTGCCATCATAGCTCAGCGCCTTCCAGCCATTGTGCGAAGCCGAGAGGCTCTCGCGCAGCGTACTTACTACATACTTGAAGCCAAACTCCTTCATCATACCCTTGAAGATGCCATAATAGCCCTCGGCAGCGGTCTCGCCTTTCTCCACGTTGGCCTCGGGCACAAAGCCCAGGCACAGCTTGGCGTCTTCCTCATTTCCGATGCACACATCGACATACTTCATCAGCGGCTTCATAATGCTCTGTGCTTTCTCGGATGTCCAGAGCTTCTTACGGAAGTTCAGGTCGCAGCTCACGGTTACCCCATGACGCTTGGCAGCCTCACAGGCCAGACGGGTAAGTTCAGCAGCCTTGTCGCTGATGGCCGGGGTGATGCCACTCCAGTGGAACCAATCGGCATCGCTCATTATGGTGTCGAAATCGAAGTCTGCGGCATCAGCCTCAGCCATCGAACTACCGGCCCTGTCATATATTACCTTTGACGGACGCATCGAAGCGCCACTCTCCAGATAGTAAATACCCAAACGGTTGCCACCACGGGCAACATAGTCACAATGTACACCAAATCTGCGCAGAGCATTGAGCGCACACTGACCAATCTCATGGGCGGGCAGCTTGCTGACAAAGTAAGCATCGTGGCCATAGTTGGCACAGCTTACCGCTACGTTGGCCTCTCCACCACCGTAAACTACATCGAAGTACTCACTCTGAACAAAACGTTTCTGTCCAGGAGAAGAGAGCCTCAGCATTATCTCGCCCATTGTTACAATTTTTGCCATTTTCTAATGCTTTAAATAGATTAATTGTCTTGTTTTTATGAACAAAAGTAATCATTATTTCTATAATGGGGAAACAAATTCAAGAAAAAATGACAACGGGCTCAAAAATTATGGCTGTGCTTTCACACAATTAATTAATTATTACTATTTTTGCAGCGATTTAGAAGATAATGGCAGAGAAGATAAGAATAAAAGACATAGCTGCACGGGCCGGGGTTTCGGCCGGAACCGTAGACAGGGTGCTGCACGGACGGCCCAATGTTTCGCAGACGGCCAGAGAGAAAGTTGAGGAAGCCCTAAGGGAAATGGACTACCGCGCCAACATGTATGCCAGCGCGCTGGCCCGCAATAAGCAGTACACCTTTATCCTTATGATGCCCCAGTTCGAGTCCGAGGCTTACTGGGAGGAGATAGCCGAGGGCTGTGTCAAAGCCTGCGAGGCCCGGCGCGACTTCCATCTGCACCTCAACATTATCTATTACGACCGGTTCTCTAACGAGTCGTTTGTCCAGCAATGCCGCCACTGCCTGAACGCCAAGCCCGACGGCATCATCATCGTCCCGGCTGCCATCAAGACCACCCGCGCCTTTACCGAGCGCCTGCACGGTCTGGGCATACCCTTCGTACTGCTCGACTCGTTTATCCCAGAACTCAATCCGCTGGCTTTCTTCGGGCAGGACTCGTTCTGCAGCGGCTACTTTGCAGCTAAGATACTGATGCTGATAGCCCATAACGAGAAAGAGATAGCCATAACCCGCCTGGTCAAGGACGGCAAGGTGATAAGCCGTCAGCAGGAGAACCGCGAAGTGGGCTTCCGCAGTTATATGGAGAAGCGCTATCCACATATCCATATCTGCACGCTGGATATGCCTATCGACATCCACGACAATGACAAGCTCTACACCCACCTGTTAGACCGTTTCTTCGACCGTCACCCTGATGTACACCACTGCATTACCTTCAACTCCAAGGCTCACATCATCGGTGACTACCTCCTCCTCTCCCACCGTACCAACACGCAGATTATGGGTTACGATATGGTCAACAAGAATGCTATGTGCCTACGCGAGGGAACTATATCGTTCCTCATCGCCCAGCATGCTTATATGCAGGGTTACCTCTGCCTCGAGGCGCTCTTTAACGCTATCGTTCTCAAGAAAGATGTGCCTCCCGTCAACTACATGCCTATCGAGCTCATCACCCGCGAGAACATGGATTTCTACCAACGTACTTATAAATAATGTATAGGGCAGCAGCCCGCTTACAGCCACCGCCAGCCGCCCATTATCAGCCAATCAATATGATTAGTAATAAGAAAGGCATACTTGCCCTGTCACCACTTATCGTATTTATCGTATTCTACTTAGTGCTGTCGCTCATCGCGGGCGACTTCTACAAGGTGCCCATCACAGTGGCCTTTATGATAGCCAGCATCTATGCCATCTGTATTTCGGGCGGTCAGCCCCTCCAGCGGCGCATAGACACCTTCAGCCGGGGTGCCGGTTCCAACCGGCTGTTGCTCATGCTGTGGATATACGTATTAGCCGGGGCCTTTGCCGCATCGGCCAAGGCCATGGGTAGCATAGATGCCACGGTAGACCTGGCCCTGCACACCCTGCCACCCAGCCTGCTGCTTCCGGGCCTGTTCGTGGCGGCCTGCTTCATCTCGATCTCCATCGGCACCAGTGTGGGAACGGTGGTGGCCCTGGTGCCTATAGCCGCTGGCATAGCCCACGATACGGGATCCAACATAGCGCTGATGGTGGCGGTAATAGTGGGCGGCTCCTACTTTGGCGACAACCTCTCTTTTATATCCGACACCACCGTGGTGGCCACCCAGACGCAGGGCTGCAAGATGAGCGACAAGTTCAGAGTCAATTCGCTTATCGTGGCACCAGCCGCCGTAATGCTGCTCATCGTATATGCCATCCTGGGCCAGGGCATACAGGCCCCTACCCACATCCCGGCCATAGACCTGGTCAAGATTATCCCTTACATAGCCGTCCTCGTCATAGCCATCCTGGGTATGAATGTCATGGCGGTTCTAACCATAGGCATCCTGCTGTGCGGCATCATTGGCATGGCCGAGGGCACCTACGACCTGTACGGGTGGTTTACCGCCATGGGTCAGGGCATTACGGGCATGGGCGAACTGGTCATCATAGCCATGATGGCGGGGGGCTTGCTCGAGCTCATCAGTGAGATGGGGGGCATAGAGTACCTCATCAGTATGCTCACCAGCCGAGTACACTCCAAGCGGGGAGCCGAGTTGTCGATAGCCGCCTTAGTAAGCCTGGTCAACCTATGTACGGCTAACAACACGGTGGCCATACTCACCGTGGGAGGCATCGCCCACGAGATAGGCAACCGCTTTGGCGTAGACAACCGCAAGGCCGCCTCTATCCTGGACACGTTCTCGTGCATGGTTCAGGGCCTTATTCCTTATGGAGTACAGATGCTGCTGGCCGCGGGGCTTGCTCACCTCAGCCCGGTACAGATAATACCTTACCTGTATTACCCCATGGCCATAGGGCTGTCTGCTTTAGCGGCCATATTACTACGACTACCTAAAAAGTACAGCTGATGGATATTATCGAACGTAACTTTTTCAGTCTGATACGGTCTGGCGGCCTCAACGAGTTTGTGGCCGTCGAGCCCATGTCGCCCTACAAGTGGCGGCGACTTATGGCCATGGCCATAGACCGCCATGTAGAAGATACGGTAACCAAGGGCCTGCGTAGCCATCAGTACGATACGGACATAGAGATACCGCGCGAGCTATTCAACGTAAGCGCGGCTCCTACCCCATCGGCTCCGGCCACAACCCGGCCGCCGCTGGCCAACCGACTGCTTAACCATAGGTTAGAGACGATACGCCACGATGAGCTACACGCCATAGACACATCGGTCGACACGCTCGAGCTGTTAGACATCATCATCGCGTGTATCACCACCATGCTCAACAGCGATGTATCTATCCGCCAGCTACTCCGCCTGGGAGTCTTCCTACGCACCCGGGGCGACCGTGCCGACTTTGTCAAGTTAGACCAGTGGCTCAGCCGGCTACACCTACAGCGTATCGCCCAGCTCCAGGGATGTATCCTTATGACCGGCTTCGGTTTTGAGCAAGACGAGCTCCCCTTTGTCCATCGCGTAGAACCGGCTGCCCGCCAACTGCTCAACCGCTCGCTTCACCATGGCGACAGAGAGTACGAGGAGTGGCAGGTAAGCGACAACAAGCCCATTTTTGTCAAGACCAATTCGCGTGCCCTGTTCCGCAACCTGCGCCGGTGCATGCGCTATCTGGCCTATGCGCCGCTCGAGGCCATCAGCAACCTGCTTGGCAACATGGCGCGCTCCATATCCGAGATAGAAGAGTAATCACTATATATATAATAAGGACTACCAATACAAGTAAATAGAGAGATGAGTATCAAGCGTATCATTATGGCCATGGCCGTAGGGGCCGTGGTCATGGGGGCACAGGCCCAGAATGACATAAAGTTAATCGTAGGCACCTACACCAATGGCAGCAGCAAGGGCATATACACCTTCAGCTTTGACCAGACCACTGGCAAGTGGGCACCGATAGACACGTTAGCCATAGCTAACCCTTCCTACGTTACGGTTACGGCCGATGGCAAGACAATCTATGCCGTGAGCGAGAACAATGATGAGACGGCGAGTGTCAACGCCATCGCCTTTGACAGCGCCACGGGCCGCATGCGTCTGCTCAACGCCCAGAAAACCCACGGAGCAGACCCCTGTTATGTGGAGACCAATGACAACTTTCTGCTTACGGCCAACTATACCGGCGGGTCTATGAGCCTGTTCCCAGTAAACTTAGATGGCACCTTAGGCGAGATGAAGATGCAGTTCAAGGGCTCTACCGGTGGCACCTTTATGCCCAATCAGCAGCAGGCCCATATACACATGGCCACCTTTACCCCCGACGGCGGCTACGTGCTGGCTACCGACTTCAGCGCCGACCGCATCCTGCGCTACGAGATAACGGGCATGGAGGAAATCAAGTACCAGGGAGTAGCCGGAACGGTAGAAGCTGGTGCCGGATCCCGCCACATCGTGTTCAGTCCCGACAGCCGGTTCTTCTATGTTATCAGCGAACTGTCGGGCAGCATCAACGTGTTCAGCTGGAGCTATGGCAAGAGTCATAAGGTACAGACCATTGCCGCCGACAAGGTGGGCGGGCACGGCAGCGCCGACATCCACATATCGCCCGATGGCCGCTACCTCTATGCCTCTAACCGCCTGAAGAACGATGGTATCGCCATCTTCAGCATCAACCGTCAGACGGGCATGCTCAGCCCCGTGGGCTATCAGGCTACGGGCCTCCACCCGCGCAACTTCGGCATTACGCCCAATGGCAACTATCTGCTCTGTGCCTGCCGTGACGACAACAAGATTCAGGTGTTCCGTATCAACAAGACTAACGGACTGTTAGAAGACACGCATCAGGACATAGCGGTCGACAAGGCCGTCTGCGTCAAGTTCTATCCCGTCGTGATGCAGCCCGGAGTAGGCGATGGCCAGTTCCGAGTCATCGAGAAGCCATAGCAAGCCGGCCCTACCAGGCCCATCCCTAATAACACCAAGCCCCCGCACCACTCGGTACGGGGGCTTTGCCTTTATAACGGTTCCTGTTGTCAGCGCTCGCTGATGGGCACATACTCCTTGCTCTCCAAAAGGTTCATGTAGGCCGGACGGATAATGCGGCGGCCCTCGTAATGCAGCTCTTCGATACGGTGGGCTGTCCATCCCACGATACGCGCCATGGCGAATATGGGGGTAAAGATTTCCTGGGGCAGCCCTATCATCTCATAGATAAAGCCACTGTAGAAGTCCAGGTTGGCACACACCGGTTTCTTGGACTTGCGCCGGGCCGATATGAGTTTTATCCCTTCCTGCTCTATGCGCCGCAGGAACTGATACTCCTCCTCGCGCCCCTTCTCCTTGGCCAGTTCGCCTGCCAGCTTCTTCAACTGTACGGCACGGGGGTCGCTCAGGGTGTAGACAGCATGGCCCAAGCCATAGATAAGTCCGGTCTGGTCGTAAGCCTCCTTGTTGAGCATACGGGTAAGATAGGTATCTATCTCATCGGTATCGACCCAGTCCTTAATCTGTTGTTTCAGATGGTGGAACATGTTAATAACCTTGATGTTGGCGCCACCATGCAGCGGCCCCTTGAGCGAGCCGATACCCGCGGCTATCGACGAGTAGGTGTCAGTACGGGTAGAGCTGGTTACGCGCACGGTAAAGGTCGAGTTGTTACCTCCGCCATGCTCTGCCTGGATGATGAGCAGCAGGTCGAGCATGCGCGCATCGAGCTCAGTATAGTTGTCGTGCTTGAGCATATAGAGGAAATTCTCAGCGATAGAGAGATTCTCATTAGGGTGGCGGATGTGCAGGCTACGCCCCTGTACCGAGTGACGATAGATATTGTAGGCATAGGCTATGATGGTGGGAAACTTGGCTATCAGCTCTATCGACTGGCGCATCAGGTTGTCGCGCGAGATGTCGTCTGGATTGCTGTCAAAGGTGTACATCTCCAGCACGCACCGCGCCAGAATGTTCATGATATCAGTTCCCTCCAGGTCTATGATGTGTACGATGGTACGGTGATCCAGCGGCATGTTCTCGTTGAGCAGACTCTGAAAGGCCGACAACTCCTCCTTGTCGGGCAACTTGCCCGAAAGCAGCAGATAGGCCGTCTCCTCAAATCCGAATCGGCGTTCCTGCAACAGGGGCTCCACCAGGTCGTTCAGTTCGTAGCCCCGGTAGAAGAGTTTGCCGTCGGTAGGCGTAAGCACGCCGTCGGCGCCACGCTCGTAGCCCACCACGTTACCTATATTGGTCAGTCCCACCAGCACTCCCGACCCGTTCTCGTTACGCAGACCACGCTTCACGCCGTAGGTCTGAAACGATTCGAGGGGTATCTTACAGGCGTTCTTTACCTCGTCACTCAGTTTGTATATCAGATATTCCTTTTTCATCTTGTTACGGTTTGCTGTATGGTTGTTACTCAGTTACCTATCTCGTCCATCAGGCGCTGGCCAAACTCAGCGGTACCCAGCGCCTGTCCCTGGGGCATAAACCGGGCCAGGTCGGCCGTGGCCTCACCGCAGCCGAAAAGCGTCTCCATGGCCTGGGTTACCAGGGCTCCGGCCTCGTTCCACCCCATATAGTCGAGCATCATTACGGCCGACAGGATGATGGAACAGGGATTTACCACGTTGGTTCCGGCTATATCGGGGGCTATGCCATGGGTAGCCTCGAATATGGCGTGCCCCGTCTGGTAGTTGATGTTTGCTCCCGGCGATATGCCTATGCCGCCCACCTGGGCTGCCAGCATGTCCGAGATGTAGTCGCCGTTCAGGTTCATGGTGGCTATCACGCTGTAGTTCTGTGGTTTGAGCAGCGCGTTCTGCAAGAAGGCATCACAGATGCAGTCGTCTATTACCAGCCGGCCGTCAGCCAGGGCGTCGGCATACTCACGCTGGGCCAACTCATAGCCCCACTTGCGGAAACCGCCCTCGGTAAACTTCATTATGTTGCCCTTGTGTACCAGGGTGACGCGTCTGAGCCCGTGGGCCAATGCGTAGTCGATGGCGCTACGGATAAGGCGCTCGGAACCCTCACGCGAGACAGGCTTAATGCCAAAGGCAGAGGTCTCGGGAAACCTCACACGGTCTACGCCCATCTCATCGTGCAGGAAGCGGTACACCCGGTGGGCGCCGTCGCTACCCGCCTCCCACTCTATGCCGGCATAGATGTCCTCGGTGTTCTCGCGAAACACACACATGTCGACCTTCTCCGGATGTTTTACCGGCGAGTCTACCCCACGGAACCACCGTACCGGGCGCTGGCATACATAGAGGTCCAGCTGTTGGCGCAGGGCCACATTCAGACTACGCATGCCGCCACCTACGGGAGTCATCAGGGGGCCCTTGATGCCCACCAAGTAGGTGTTAAAGGCATCGAGCGTGGCCTGGGGCAACCACTCGCCAGTCTGGTCGTGGGCCTTTCCGCCGGCCAGCACCTCCAGCCACTCTATGCGGCGCGTTCCCTGATAGGCGCGAGCCACGGCCTGGTCTATTACACGGCGCATGACGGGGGTAATCTCGGCTCCCACGCCATCGCCCACTATATAGGGTATGGTAACCATGTCGGGCACGGTCAGCACACCGTCTTGCTTAGTTATCTTAGCCATAATGGGTAGTATATTTATCAGTGATTGTGCTTGTTACCTAAGTAGTTGAGCGCCGAACCGGCCCAGAACCACTTTATCTGTACCTCGTTGTACGTATGGAGAGCCTGCAGGGTGTCGGTGGTGCCGTCCTCGTGAGTCAGGATGACGGTAAGCGGACGGCCGGGGGCAAAGTCGGCGAGCGATACGCTCACCCTGTCGCGCTCGCGTACCTTATTATAATCGGCCTTGTCGGCAAAGGTAAGCGCTAACATGCCCTGCTTCTTCAGGTTGGTCTCGTGGATACGTGCAAAGCTCTTGGCCAGTATCATGCGTACATGCAGGAAGCGTGGCTCCATGGCGGCGTGCTCTCGGCTGGAGCCTTCGCCATAGTTGTCCTCGGCCACTACCACCGAGTAGAGGCCATGCTGCTTGTAGTCGTTGGCTACCTGGGGCACAGGCACGTAGGCGCCGGTAAGCTGGTCCATCACGGCGTTGGCCTGACCGTTAAAGGCGTTGACCGCGCCTATGAGCATGTTGCCAGAGATATTGGACAGATGTCCGCGGAAGCGCAGCCAGCGACCAGCCTGGCTTATGTGATCCGTGGTACACTTGCCGCTTATCTTGATGAGCAGCGGCATGTCGGTAAGCAGGGTCTCGGTACAGGGCTCGAAAGGCTCCAGACGCTGTAAGCGTTCAGACCCGTCGGGTATGACTACCTGGACATCGGCCGCGCTGGCCGATGGGGGTATCAGGCCGTCCGGGGCCGGGGCGAAACCGTCCTTTGGGAACACATCGCCCGTTGGCTCGGCCAACCTGACGGTCTCACCCTTACGGTTAACCAGCGTGTCGGTGGCCGGATTGAAGTCGAGCCGGCCGCTGATGGCCATGGCCATGGTTATATCAGGCGACCCGATAAAGGCGTAGGTATTGGGGTTGCCATCGGCCCTCCGCCTGAAGTTGCGGTTAAACGAGGTCACGATGGCGTTAGTTCGCTCATTGTCATCGGTATGCCTGTGCCACTGCCCGATACAGGGCCCGCAGGCATTGGTCATAATGACGGCACCAATGCGGCGCAGGTCGTCGAGCAACCCGTCTCGCTCAGCCGTCTGGCATATCTGCTCGCTTCCCGGACATACGATGAGCTGCGCCTGGGGTTCCAGGTCCAGCTGGGCAGCCTGCCGGGCTATCGAGGCAGCCCTGCTCAGGTCCTCATAGCTCGAGTTGGTACACGAGCCAACCAGTGCCACCTCTACTCGGACGGGCCAGCCATTGGCCTGGGCCTTCTCGGCGGTCATTTTACTAAGCGGGGTGGCCAGGTCTGGGGTAAATGGGCCGTTGAGCGAGGGCTCTATCTCCGAGAGATTCAACTCTATGACTTGGTCAAAGTACTGGGCGGGAGCGGCGTACACCTCGGCATCGGCACAGAGTGTGGCGCGGTTCTGGGCCACCATAGCGGCTATCTCCCCACGCCCTGTCTGGCGCAGGTATGCCTCTGTCTGCTCGTCGGCGGGGAACAGGCTGCAGGTGGCGCCCAACTCGGCACCCATATTGCAGATGGTGGCGCGTCCGGTGGCCGACAGGGTGGCTACGCCGGGGCCAAAGTACTCTAAGATGGCATTGGTTCCGCCCTTGGTGGTAAGCATGCCGAGCAGGCGCAGTATCACATCCTTAGGCGCAGCCCATCCGCTGAGCCGGCCCGTAAGGTGTACGCCTATCAGACGGGGCACCTTGAGTTCCCAGGGCTGTCCGGTAAGCACATCGACGGCATCGGCACCGCCCACGCCAATGGCCATCATGCCCAAACCGCCTGCGTTAGGTGTGTGGCTATCCGTACCCACCATCATGCCGCCCGGGAACGCGTAGTTCTCTAACACTACCTGGTGGATGATACCTGCCCCAGGGCACCAGAAGCCTATGCCGTAGCGGCGCGAGGCCGACTCTAAGAAGGCGTACACCTCGCTGTTCTCCTGGCATGCCTGGGCCAGGTCGGGAACGGCTCCGTGGTCGGCCCTGATAAGGTGGTCACAGTGTACGGTGGCCGGCACAGCCACATGGTCTTTTCCTGCATTCATAAACTGTAACAGCGCCATCTGCGCCGTGGCATCCTGCATGGCCACGCGGTCGGGCCGATAGTCAGCATAGTCTTCCCCACGCGTATAGCGTGTCAGCGCTGCCCTGTCGTACAGGTGGGCGTAGAGTATCTTCTCTGCGTAAGTAAGGGGAGTGGCCAGCTGGGCACGTACGGTGGTCACCGTAGATGCAAACTGGGCATAAAACGTTTCTATCATCTGCAAGTCTTGTATCATGATGCTTAAATATTAGTTTATCCATAACCTATACAGCAGCAGCCCTGGCCCCCAAGCCGTTGACGACGGCCTGGCCACTGACTGTTACTGACACCCATAGAACGAGGTGTACCGTTATCTCTAAAAAGAACATTACAAAGTTAGCAAAAAATTACAATATAACACCATTTACAAACAAAATGTTACTAATCATCCCCACTTCTCGGCCCATAATTAAAGTTTCGTGCATATATATGCACATTTCGGTCAGTTTTACATTCTTTGCCGATACCGAGGGTACGACGGCCTATGGCCCGACCACCCTGTGCGGTGCCCTGGCCATCGCGCACGCGCGCGTATATATTAATAAGGTGTACGACCATGTGGGGGGCTCCGTGGCGATGCTCCCCAGGTGGCGGGCCGCCAGCATCCTAATTACAGGAGGGGCCAACATTTTTCCGGCAATTTCTTTGGCCGTTAAATTGATTAGCCTTACCTTTGCACATGATTACATACGTGTGCAAAGAGCATACAAGAGTTAGAGCTATTATGTCTATATCCAAAACCAGACAGATGTTGGTAGATGTAGCAAGGCAACTTTTTGCCAAGAAGGGCATTGCCAACACTACAATGAATGATATTGCAGTGGCCTCAGGTAAGGGCCGCCGTACACTCTACACCTACTTCAACCGCAAGGAGGACGTTTACTCAGCCGTCATTGAGTCTGAGCTCGAGCGGCTGTCCGATAAACTGGACGAAGTGGCTGCTATGAAAATTCCACCGCAGGAAAAAATCATCGAGCTTATCTATACACATCTGAGCATGATCCGCGAGACGGTAGTGCGCAATGGCAATTTGCGTGCCGAGTTCTTCCGTAACATCTGGATGGTCGAGAAAGTCCGTAAGAACTTCGACGAGTACGAGATAGAGCTGTTCCGAAAGGTCTATTCGGACGGCAAGGCCGATGGCGAGTTCGACATTGACAACGTAGAGTTGGTGGCCGACATCACCCATTACTGTATCAAGGGTCTGGAAGTACCCTTTATCTACGGGCGGCTGGGCCATGGGCTCAACATAGAGTCGAGCAAGCCGCTGGTGGCCAAGGTGGTATATGGCGCCTTAGGCAAGACCCGCATGTAGGTCATGCCCACCACTGAGAGAAGAACATACTATACATAAACAATTAATATTTAAGAAAATGGGATTATTAACAGGTAGAACAGCACTTATCACTGGTGCTGCACGCGGTATCGGAAAAGCTATCGCGCTGAAGTTTGCCGCCGAGGGGGCAAACATTGCTTTTACAGACCTCTTTATTGATGAAGAGCATGGCGGCCTGGCCACAGAGCGCGAAATCGCTGCCCTGGGCGTAAAAGCTAAAGGATATGCCAGCAACGCTGCCGACTTTGCACAGACAGCCGATGTAGTGGCCAAGGTTAAGGAAGAGTTTGGGTCGGTCGACATTCTGGTCAACAATGCCGGCATTACAAAGGACGGACTGATGCTCCGCATGACCGAGCAGCAATGGGACGCCGTGATAGCCGTCAACCTGAAGAGCGCCTTCAACTTTATCCACGCCTGTGTACCCGTGATGATGCGCCAGCGCAAGGGCTCTATCATCAACATGGCCTCTGTAGTAGGCGTACACGGCAATGCCGGTCAGGCCAATTACGCTGCCTCTAAGGCAGGACTGATAGCCCTGGCCAAGAGCATCGCCCAGGAGATGGGCCCCAAGGGCATCCGCGCCAATGCCATCGCCCCGGGCTTCATAGATACAGCCATGACTCAGGCTCTGCCCGATGACATCCGCAAGGAGTGGACTAACAAGATTCCTCTGCGTCGCGGCGGTACTACCGACGACATTGCCAATACGGCTCTGTATCTGGCATCTGACCTGTCATCGTATGTAAGCGGCCAGGTAATCCAGGTAGACGGCGGAATGAACATGTAATGGAAGTAGTCTACGAAGATAATCATATCATCATCGTCAATAAGCGTAGCGGAGAAATCGTGCAGGGCGACAAGACCGGCGATAAACCGCTCGCAGAGACGGTGAAGGACTATATCAAGGTGAAGTATCACAAGCCGGGGAACGTTTTCCTCGGCGTGGTACACCGCCTGGACCGCCCGGTAAGCGGCCTGGTGCTCTTTGCCCGCACGTCGAAAGCGCTGACACGCCTGAACGACCTGTTTCGTACCGGCGACATACACAAGACCTACTGGGCCATTGTCAAGAATACACCGACGCAGCCAGAGGGTACCTTAGAGAACTGGATAGTGCGCAACGAGAAGCAGAACAAGAGCTATGCACACGACCATGAGGTGCCGGGGGCCAAGCGAGCCCTTCTGAGCTACCGCATCATCGGCAAGACCGACCGGTACACGCTCTTGGAGATACACCTGATGACGGGCAGACACCACCAGATACGCTGCCAGTTGGCACACATGGGCTGCCCCATCCGGGGAGACCTAAAGTATGGTGCGCCGCGTTCTAACCCAGATGGCGGAATATCTCTTATGGCCAAGCAGATAGACTTTGTACATCCGGTGACCAAAGAGCAGATAACCATCAAGGCCCCTACCCCATCAGATGCGCTCTGGCAAGCGCTCGCACCCGAATAATAAAGCAAGGCTTGACACTCATGCCTTGCTTTTTTTATGTCTTATCGTTTCTGTCGTATGCTTTGTCTTTCCTGTAATCGGTAGGCCGAACGCGGCTGTCCGTCGCCCCGTAGATGCAGAGGCGGGGAATGTGCGTTCTAAAGTTTCGGATGTACATTCTAAGGTTTCGGACGCACGTCCACAGACTTAGAATGGAACCTGGTATCAAACATTCAGATTGTCATTGCTTATTTACGGGAGGCTATTGCCTATCTACGGGATGCCATAAACTACCAGGTGCCGCCTGGGGAACCTACTCGAACTTACGCCAGACGGGCGAGGAGCGGCGGAGCATGGTGGCCTGGATGATGCCGCGCATGGACAGATAGGCTATCAGGGCCATCCACAGGGCATGGTTGGCCATGAGGGGTGTAAAAACCAGGTAGACGGCATAGAACAGCAGGGCCGACAGCACAGACGACCACAGCATGGCGCGGGTGGCGGTAAGGCCGATAAACAGGCCGTCGAGCAGAAAGGCCGACACGCCTGCCAGGGGGATGACGGCTGCCCAGGGCAGATAGCGAAGGGCCTCGGTCACGACCGGAGCTTCAGAGGTGAGCAGACTGAGCAGGGTGCCTCCGCCCAGGATATACACTAACGTGAACACCACCGCCGACAGACCACCCCAGAGAAAAAGCCGACGCACCAGCAGACTGAACCCGGCCCTGTCGTGGGCTCCGCAGCAGCGGCCGCCTAACGCCTCGGCCGCATAGGCCAGTCCGTCCATGGTAAACGAGGTAATGGTAAAGAGGGTCAGCAGCAGGGTGTTAGCCGAGAGAGTCAGGGCTCCCTGGCGCGAACCTGCCGAGGTAAAGAACAGATTGACCGAAACCAGGAAAAGGGTACGCAGAAAGATGTCGCGGTTAACGGCAAAGAAGTGAAGGAAGCCCCGGCTGTCATGGTCGTTCTCGCCATGTGAGCCGCGGGGCACGGCTGGCAACAGATGGCTACGCCACAGACAGCAGAGGGCCATGAGAAAACCTGCCCACTGGGCTATCAGGGTGCCCATGGCCACGCCCTCGATGTGCATGCCGGCACCGTAGACCAGGGCGACCGATGCCACCAGGTTAACCACATTCTGCACGATAGACACGTACATGGGTATGCGCGTATTCTGCATGCCTATAAACCAGCCGGTAAGACTATACAGGCCCATCATGGCCGGGGCTCCCCAGATGCAGATAGAGAAGTAGGTATCTACCGCCTGGGCCACATCGGCCTGGGGCTTCATGGCCAGCATGGCCAATGCCAACAGACCGCGCTGGGCTATCAGCATGGCCAGGGCTATGGCCAGGGCGGCCGTGAGCGACTGGCGCAGCAGACTGACGATGGCCCACGGGGCTCTGGCGCCCAAGGCTTGCGAGATGAGCCCACTGGTACCCATGCGCAGGAACCCGAATATCCAGTAAATGACATTGAACACCATAGACCCTACCGCCACGGCCCCTATGTAGGCTGTGCTGCCCATGTGGCCCACGATGGTAAGGTCGGCCAGCCCCAACAGGGGCACGGTGATATTGGTCACTATGGCCGGAATGGCCAATCGGAATATCTGGCGGTCTACTACATTCATAGTCTATAACGAGAGTATCGGCGGGGCCATGCCCCGCACTGGGACGGGGGTCAGAAGTCGAGCCGCACGTCGACCCCTACCTGGAATGGGCTGCCCTGCTGGGCAAAAAAAAGTGACTGGCCGCTGGCGGCGCTCTCAACCGCGAAACTGTTGTAGCGGGTAGCGGTCATATTGCGGCTCCACAGGCTCACGGTGGCCTTGGGCCAGCACACATCGGCATGGGCACCTAACAAGGCATAGTCTTTCTGGCTGTACACATTGGTCTCGTCCCAGTAGGTGCGTCCCTGGGCCATGAGGTTGGCCCCTAACACCAAGGCCCGGAGGCTGCCTGCACGCAGGGCGATACGATAGTCGACATTAGCGGCCAGTGTATGCAGCGGTATGTACGGCACCCGACGGTGACGGTAGCTCACCGTACGTGTGGCATCGTCCTCGGCAACCACATCGGTATAGTCGCGAAACTCGGAGTTGGTATAGCCGTAGCTCAGGGCCCAGGTAAGCCGGTTGTCCAGATGGCTCCCGCGCAGCGAGAGTTCGGCACCCAGACTGCGGCTACGGCCGGCATTGACCATCATACGGCCAAAACCGTAGTTGCCAGCCATGACAGACAACTGCTGATTGTGTATCTGCATGAGATAGCCCGCTATGTCCATCTGCAGACTGTTGCCCAGCAGGTTAAGATGGGATCCCACCTCGTAGTTCCACGTGGTCTCGGGAGCGTACGATATGGTCTGCGCTATGCGCTGATAGTCATCGTCGGTATGGGGAATGTCGTAGTCGCCGCGCTGACTGGAGTTGTTGCGCAGTTCGGTCTGAAGAATGTCGGAAAACATCTGGAAATTGAAGCCGCCAGCCCTATAGCCCTTGCTGAGCACAGCATAGACATTGGAGCCATGGCTGCCCAGCCGGTAGCTCAGTCCTGCCTTGGGCAGCAGCTGGCTGTAGCCATTGTGGCACGAGTGAGCCAGGTGCGAAGTGAGCTTGGTGGTGGCCGCCGTGCCCATGACCAGGGCATCGCAGGTCATCTGGGCCTGGGTGTCGTAGCCCAGCTTGACCCACGAGTAGTCGTAGCGCAGGCCGAGGGTGGCCGTGAGCCGAGGGGTAAGGTCTATGGCCGACTCATGGAAGATGCCCTGGTTGAACGTGGGCAGATGGAACTGGCCAGGGATGGTGCCCAGCTGGGCCGTCATGCTTACCCCGCCGCGGCTGGCTATAAGCTGTTCGGCCCGTGCCCTCGCCTGAGCCTCGCTCATCCCCGATGCCACAAAGCGGGCTGCCATGGACTGTACCATGGCCTGGTACATGGCCGTCTGTATCTGTCCGGCCACCAGGGCGTTCATGTCGGCATAAAAGGTTACCGGTGCCTCGGTCTTGTTCCACTGATACGAGGTAAACGAACCGGCCGTCCAGTGCCACGAGCGACCGTCGTGCCCGGTACCAAGGGGCACAGCGCCCTTGAAAACCATCTCGTGGGTAACCGTATTCTGGTGCTGACGCTCCTCGAGCTGCAGGAAGTCGGCCGGCAGATAGTCGTTGTCCATAGCCATATAGTCCTTGAGATACTGGTAGCTGGAGGTAGAACTGAAGGTGACACCACCCCACCGCTGTGTAAGTATCAGACCAGTGTGGAGCATGTTACGGCGGTAGTTGCCCGGGCGGTTGGCCGAGGGCGAGGCCGTCTCGCCGGTCTGCGGGTTCCACACCCCGTAGGGGAAGGCGTTCTGGCGGGTGTACTGATAGTCGAGGATATAGTCGAGCTTGAGGGTGGCGGTGGGCAAGCCCACTACGTGCAGTTTGCCGCCCGCCTCGTTGAGCTGGTCGGCTCTCTGGCCGGTGGTGGTGTTAGTAAGGTAACCGTTCTGACCATTATAAAAACCCGCGAGCGACCAAGCCAACTTGTCGTTAGGGCGGGCATAGTGGGCCACCTCGACATTACGCCCGAAGTGGTTGCTGGCCCCTATGCGCAGATGGGTGCCCTGATAGGTAAGGGGGTCGCGGCTGTAGGTACGTATCAGTCCGCCCTCGGTATTGATACCATAGAGGGTACCCTGAGGGCCCCGGAGCACATCGACACGGCCCAACTCGTAGTTGTGATGGTTGTAGGCACTCTTACTCATCAGCGGCAGACCGTCGGAGTAGATGCCCACGGCCGGGCTGTTGATGCGCGAGCCTATGCCGCGTATGTATATCGCGCTGGTGTAACGCGACCCGTAAGTAGGCATCGAGAACGAGGGAACGTAGAGCGACAAATCGCGCAGGTCGCGGAGGCCCATGCGCTGCAGTTCGCCACCAGAAAACATGGAACTGCTTACGGGCTGCTTACGGAGACGGAAACTCTCCTTGGGTTGAGAAACGATAACCACCTCGTCGATGTCAACCACCCGCGAGGTGTCGTTGACCGATGGGTTATCGATATGGGTTATCCTGTTATCTGCTATAACATGTCCGGCCGACGCTACCATCAGCGCCACTAAAACTGCCACTCCTTGACACTTCATCTATCTACAAAATTATATGTTTTGTTACGGCTGCAAAAGTACATATAATTATCGGCCCCATAAGTCCTCATTTATGAGGAAAAATAGTGCAAGCCGAGCGCCATGAGCTTGCTCGGATGGCCGAGGTGCCGCCTATTTTATGCAAAAATAGTGCAAGCCGAGCGCCATCAGTCATTGATGGCGCCACAGTGGGGACAACGGCCCTTGTGCTGAAGCGGCGCACCACACTGGCCACACACACAGACGATGCGGCCATGGCGCAAGTACTGGCGGATGGCGTACCAGAAGTAGAAAACGAGGAGCAGATAACCCACAAAGTAAAGCGAGGTGATGCTAAACACGATATAGTCGACCGCACACACGGCTGCCAGCCCTGACAGGTACACGATGGCCTCGCCCACGGGCAACTGGGCCCGCACATCGTCTAACACGGCCACACCCACTATGAGCATCAGCCACACCAAGGTAAGGAACACGGCTAAGATAAAAGGCACGGAGAGTGGGTTGAGCGTGGGGTTGTAGTAGAAGTAACGCCACACATCGGGGGCAAAGGTCTGTATGCTGGCATAGAGCGTGGCGGCCGAAGCCACGAGCAGCGTGAGCAGCGTGGGGTAAAACGAGTGGATGTCGCGGAAGTGTACTATCGGCGCATCCATACGCCGCAGCTTACGGATGAGATAAGCGGCCGAGATAATGCAGATGACGATAAGGAAAATGAGCAGGTGGGTGTCCGAGAAGACGGAGATAAACTCGGAGATGGGGTCGTCGGGAACCACCGAGGGCAACAGCTCACTCTCGTGAATCCACCCGAAACGGCGCGCAGCCGTGGCCACCTGTACCCAGACGGAGTCGGTGGGATCCTGAGACAGCATGCGGAAGTCGGCCACCACCAGGCGGTCGCCCTTGTGTACCGTAAAGGTATCGGTAGGCAAGCTGCCCAACATCTCCTCGGGCTGCTGGACCATGAGCGACAGCGAGTCGGTCTTTACTAAGAAGTTGTAGTTGACGGTATAGTGATGCAGGGCGTAGAACGACAGCGTATCGGTCTGCGGAGTACTGCGCTGCAACAGCAGACTGGAATACCGGTGGGGCCGGTGGTAACACGAACTTACCAGCAGCACCAACAGGGCGGCTAAGGCTATCCGCACCCAGGATAATCTATTCTTCGGCATAAATATTCATTTGACATTCGTCACACTGGAACTTCAACTCAAAGCGTCGGCCGTCGCCCAGGCGCAGGTAAAGGGGCTCGCGCCACTGGGGCTTGCGGCCTCCATGGCGTACGCAGTAGCCTAAGGCGTAGCGCAGACAGTGGCGGCACTGCATAATGAGTGGGCGGGACGTGGGCGAAAGCTCGTAAGCCGGGGCCAAAGGTGAGAGGCCGCGCTGCTGATAGAAGGCACGCGCCGACTGGTTAGCTATATTGTACAGGTAGGGGTACTGCAGGTACTCGCGCTGCCAGCCACGCGACAGGGGGGCGTCGCCAGGCTGAGGGCAGGTGGCCGGAACCTCGCCGGAGGCATCGGGGACGGTCTGCTGGAGCTGCTCGACGAGCATGCGACGCAAGTCGGACAACAGGCTGGATGGGATAAACAGCCCGTCGACCCCATCGGCTATGGTAAGATGGCCCAAGGTGTAGGGGGTGTTGCCCAACTTGGACAGCTGACGCACGATATTGTCGTGCTGACTGGTGCGGGCCTCCTGGTGGTCGAACGCCACCTCGGCCCGTGCCTGCTGTGCCTGCAAGACAAAGCCCGTGGGCGACAGCGAGAGGGTCATGTCGACCGGCACCTTGCGCTCGGCAACCCTGCCAGCCATCACCTTACTAAAGGCCACGTCACTGTTACGGTACAGGGCCATACCCGGACGAAGCATCGGCGGCATCTTCTGAGGATAAAGGCGGTTGCCCTCGGCACGGTTCACCCGAAAGCCCTCCAACTCATGGTCGGCATTGATGAAGCAGAGACCATCGCCATTGGCGAAGTCTGCTACACCGGCCACGCTGAACGAGTAGCCACGCAGTTCCTTGACCCGGCCCACGTACTCGCCCATGGCCTTGGGCGTGTCGAAGCTGGCTATGTCGGGCTGACGCCCATTCAGGAAGTAGTGGGTATAGCCACGGTTGAAAGTCTTATGAAGATTGGGCTCGAAGTGATACTCCACCCGCCCGCGCGAAGCCCGACAATAGTCGTTGGGCCTGCTGGCCACCAGCTGGTCCAGGCGGCGCGAGTAGGCAGCCACTACGTTCTTGACGTAGTCAGCATCCTTCAGGCGGCCTTCGATTTTAAAAGAGCAGGCACCAGCATCGGCCAACTGCTCAAGGGCATCTATCTGACAGAGGTCTCTGAGCGAGAGCAGGTGACGCTGATGCTCTATCTCGCGACCGTCGGCATCAACGAGGTCGAACTTGAGGCGGCAGAACTGAGCACACTCGCCCCGGTTGGCACTACGGCCAAAGCAGTACTGCGACGCATAGCATACGCCGGAATAGCTCACACAGAGCGCGCCATGGACAAACACCTCGAGCTCGAGGTCAGGGGCAGCCTGGTGTATGGCCTGTATCTCGTCGGCCGACAGCTCGCGGGCCAATACTACCCTACTGAAACCCAAGGAGCGTAGCCACAGCGCCTTGTCGGCCGTCCGGGTGTCGCACTGGGTCGACGCGTGCAGCGGCAAGGCCACTCGTCCCACGAGCCCCATGTCCTGTACGAGAATGGCATCGACCCCGGCCTGGCGCAGACGTTCGGCCAGTGCCAAGGTGTCGGCCAGCTCGCTGTCGTAGATAATGGTGTTAAGCGTCACGTACACACGGGCACCAAAAACGTGGGCATAGCGACACAAGGCGGCTATGTCCTCTACCGAGTTGCCGGCAGCCGCACGGGCCCCGAAGCGCGCCGCGCCGATATATACGGCATCGGCCCCGCAGTCGATGGCGGCGATACCACATTCTAAGTTCTTGGCAGGAGCCAACAGTTCGAGCTTTCTCATACTTGTCATCACTTGCTTACGGATGCAGCCAGCGCCACGTAATACTGTACCCAGTTGTTATAAAATAAGGTGGCCGCCGAGCGCCAGGTGGCCTGTGGCTGGCAGGCCGGATTATCGTTGGGATAATAGTGCTGTGGAATATCTACGTCGTCGCGCTTGCCCAAGTCGCGGTGATACTCATGGCCCAACGTCCAGACAGGATATTCCAGGTGGCCGAGTACATAGAACTCGTGGCCATGGCTGGAAGCTACGATAGACACGCCCGCCTCGGGCGAGTGGGCTATCACGCTGATGCCCGGAGTGGCCTCTACATCGGCCGAGCGTATCTCTGTATGCCGGCTGTTGGGCATACGGAACACATCGTCCATCCCGCGGAAGATGGGCAGGCCCCCGCTGCTCGGCATGGTGTCAAACACGCCGAAGCGCTTGGTGGGAAGAAGATGTTTGGGTATGGCGTAGAAATGGTAGAGGGCTGCCATGGCTCCCCAGCATAAGTATAGGGTGCTGCGCACGTGCGTGCGGGCCCAGTCGAGTATGGCGGTCAGCTCAGTCCAGTAATCTACCGCCTCGTAGGCCATGGTTTCTACCGGGGCACCCGTCACGATGAGTCCGTCCAGCGGCTGGGTCATCAGGGTGTCGGCAAACTCGTAGAACGTGTCCATGTGCCCGGGCGGCACGTGGGTAGATACATGGCTGCGCAGCTTCATCCACTTCAGGTCGATGGTCAGCGCCGAGTACGAGAGCATGCGCACGATGTCGGTCTCGGTCTCTATCTTCTGCGGCATCAGGTTTAGCACCGCTATGCGTATCGGAGCTACGCTGCCCGTAGCTGCCTTACCGTCAGTAAGGGTGAGGGGGATGTTTTCAGCGGCAAGGGTGGATATGGCGGGAAACCCGGAGGGCAGTATCAACGGCATAATAATCTATTTAAATAATGTGTACAAACGGTGCGATACCATTTGTCGCTGCAAAAATAGCAAAATAAGTTGACAAAGCAAAGGGCTGCCAAATATTTTTTGGCAGCCCTGATGCTATCTATGGTTTCCCTGACGACGATGTTACCAGAGGTCCAGACGGTTGGCCTTGGGAATGAAGAGCTTGTCGCCCTCCTTGACACCGAAAGCCTCGTACCAGGCGTCGATGTGAGGCAGGGCTCCGTTGACACGCCACTCGCCAAGCGCATGAGGGTCGCGCTTTACACGGTTGCGTATTTCCTGGTCGGTAATGTTCTGGCCCCATACACCGGCATAAGCGATAAAGAAGCGCTGGTCGGCCGTAAAACCGTCCTTGACCTTGAGGGGCTTGTGGGCAGTAGCATTACGGTAGGCGTTGAACGCTACCTGCAAGCCGCCATGGTCAGCCAGGTTCTCGCCCAGTGTAAAGCGACCGTTGGCATGGAGGTCGGGCAGCACCTTGATGTTGCTGAAGAAGTCGGCGTACATATCGGCACGTTTCTTGAAGCCCGCAGCGTCCTGGGCAGTCCACCAGTCCTTCAGGTTGCCGTCAGCATCGTACTGGCGCCCCTGGTCGTCGAACCCGTGGGTCATCTCGTGACCGATAACCACGCCGATAGCTCCGTAGTTGAACGCTTCATCGGCCTTGGGGTCAAAGAAGGGATACTGCAGGATACCTGCGGGGAAACATATCTCATTAGTAGTAGGATTGTAGTAAGCGTTGACGGTCTGGGGAGTCATAAACCACTCGTCGCGGTCAACGGGCTTACCGGCCTTGTCGGCAATATGCTTATCGTGAGCAAACTTGCGGCAAGCCATCACATTGTCATAAAAACTCTTGGAAGGGTCGATGACGAGCCGGCTGTAGTCGGTCCACTTGTTGGGATAGCCTATCTTGACATAGAACTTGTCCAACTTGCGGTGGGCGTTGGCCTTGGTCTCATCGCTCATCCACGACTGGGCGTCGATACGCTGTCCTAAAGACACCTGGAGGTTCTTGACCAACTGCTCCATAATCTTCTTAGACGACTCGGGGAAGTAGCGCTGGGCATAGATACGGCCCAGGGCCTCGCCCATCTGGGCCTCTACCTGGTTGGTGGCACGCTTCCAGAGTGGGAAGTCTTCCTTGCGACCGCTCATGGTCTTGCCGAAGAAGTCAAAGTTGGCCTCGCGGATGGCATCGGTAAGATAGCCGGTCGAACTCTGTATGACATCCCACTCCATGAGGGCCTGCAGCTCGTCGGCAGTCTGCAGCGTCATCAGCTTGTCCAGTCCGGCCATAAAGGAGGGCTGTCCCACGATGAGCGTGTCTATATACGCGCGCTTAATGCCCTCTGCCTGGGCCAGCTGAGCCAATGGTATGTCGGGATAAGCCGTCTCGAACTCGGCCAAGGTCATCTTGTTATAGTTGGCCTGCGGGTCGCGCAGCTCGGTAGCACTCTTGGAGATGAGCGCTATCAGTGTTTCCTGGCGGAATACGGCGTCGGCCTTGCGCTCGGCATCGGCCTGGCTGAAGCCGTAGAGGCCAAACATGCGGGCGATGTGCTTGCGGTAAGCCTGGCGGATGGCTACCGTGGCCGAGTCGTTGTTGATATAATAGTCCTTTTGGCTCAGGGTCATGCCGCCCTGTGAGACAGAGAAAATATTCATGCTCACATTCTTGTCGTCAGCACTGAAGTAAGAGCCGAACTGGACACCATAGCCCTGGTCGGCATATTTAAGCTGCAACTGACGCAGGGCAGCCACGGTGCGGGCACCCTCTATCTCGTCGAGCACAGGTTTGACTGGGGCGATGCCCTCGCGGTTACGACGGTCTACATCCAGGGCCAGACGGTAGAAGTCGGACAATTTCTGCTCGATGGTACCGTTCTTGTAGTGCTTCTTCTGCAGGTCGCCCAGGATGCTGTTGATACGCTTGTTATTATTCTCCTGCAACTGGTCGAAGCTGCCAAAACGGCTGTAAGCAGCCGGAAGCGGATTATTCTTCTGCCAGCCGCCCGTGGCGAAGCTGTAGAAGTCGTCAGCAGGTTTGACGGCCGTGTCCAAGTTGGACATGACGAGTCCCGACTTATTCTGTCCCATGCCCATAAGCGGTGCCGACACCATGAGAACCATCGGAATGAATTGTTTCATTTTCATTGTTCCTATATATATAATAATGTGTAATCTGTTGATGGCCTATGCCTGCTGCAGAGCCTCTAACTGCTCTGACAGCACCATCCACTGCTCGTTGGCACGGTCCAGGGCCTGACGGGTGGTAGTGTACTCGGTTACCAGGGTCATGTCCGACGCGTTCTGGGGCTGCATGAGCAGCTCGTCCAGTTCCTTCAGCCGAGCCTCCATCTTGGCTATGTCGCGCTCGCAGTCCTCTACAGCCCGCTGGGCCTTGCGCAGCCGTTTCTGCTGTTCCTTGTGCTCGGCATACGACTGCTTGGAGGGAGCTGGCTGCTCCTGTGCCGGCTGGGGCGACGGTGCGGGGGAAGCCACTGACGGCCCCTGGCCACTCAGTGCCTCGTGGATGGTCTCGGCGTTGTGGGCGCGCAGATAGTCGTAGATGCCGCCCAGATGCTCGCGCACGTGGCCCTGGCCGAACTCATAGACTTTGGTAACCAGGCCGTCGAGAAACTCGCGGTCATGACTTACTATAATGGCCGTACCATCGAACGCGCGGATGGCCTCCTTGAGCACGTCTTTCGAGGGCATGTCCAGGTGATTGGTAGGCTCATCCAGTATGAGCAGGTTGACCGGTTCCAGCAACAGCCGTATCATGGCCAGGCGGCTCCGCTCGCCTCCGCTCAGTACCCGCACTTTCTTTTCAGACACTTCGCCGCCAAACATAAAGGCGCCGAGCAGGTCATTAATCTTGAGGCGCATGTCGCCCGTGGCCACGCGGTCTATCGTGTCATAGATACTGAGGTTCTCGTCCAGCAGCTGAGCCTGATTCTGGGCAAAATAGCCTATCTGGACATTGTGGCCCACCTTCAGGGTTCCGTCGAAGGGTATTTCGCCCATGATACACTTGACAAGGGTCGACTTACCTTCACCGTTCTTACCCACGAAGGCCACTTTCTCGCCGCGCTTGATAGTGAGGTTGACACCGGAGAAGACGACATGGTCGCCGTAAGCCTTGCGGACATCGTCGCAGATAACGGGGTAGTCGCCGCTACGCAGGCAGGGCGGAAACTTGAGGTGCATAGCCGAGTTGTCGACCTCGTCAACCTCGATGGGCACTATCTTAGCCAGCTGCTTGATACGGCTCTGTACCTGGACAGACTTAGTGGGCTTGTAGCGAAACCTCTCGATGAAGTCCTTGATGTCAGCTATCTCCTTCTGCTGGTTCTCGTAGGCACGCAACTGCTGTTCGCGCCGCTCGGCACGCAGCACCACGTACTGGTCGTACTTGACCTTGTAGTCCTCGACATGTCCGCAGGTTATTTCGATGGTCCGGGTGGTGACATTGTTGATAAAGGCGCGGTCATGGCTTACCAGCACCACCGCCTTGGCCGACTGGGCCAAAAATTGTTCCAACCACTGGATGCTCTCGATGTCCAGGTGGTTAGTGGGCTCATCGAGCAGCAGCACATCGGGCTGCTGCAGCAGTATCTTGGCCAGTTCGATGCGCATGCGCCACCCTCCCGAGAACTCGCGCGTGGGCCTGTCGAAGTCGCTTCGCTGAAAGCCAAGTCCAGTAAGGGTGCGTTCCAGGGCTGCCTCGTAGTTATCGCCACCCAGCATCATGTAACGGTCGTGCTCCAGGGTAAACTTCTCGACCAGCTGAGCGTAGCTGTCGCTCTCATAGTCGGTCCGGTCGGCCATCTCCTGCTGCATGCGCTCTATGCGGGCCTTCATGCGGGTGGTCTGGGCAAACGCCTTACGCGCCTCCTCGACCACGGTGGTGTCGTCGGCCAGCTTCATAACCTGCGGGAGGTACCCTATGGTAGTATCGTTGGGTATGGCCACGGTACCGGCCGTGGGCTTCTGCAGGCCGCACAGTATTTTGAGCATAGTGGACTTTCCTGCGCCGTTCTTTCCTACCAGGGCGATGCGGTCGCGGTCGTTGATGACAAAGCTCACGTCATGGAACAGCGGACGGGCGCTGAACTCGACACTGAGGTTTTCTATCGAAATCATTATGATATGAATACACAGGATGCCCGCCCAGTCCCACCGTCGTGGTGACGGCCGGGCCGAGTGAGGCACTTATCAGTAAAAGTATGTCTTATAACACGATGGCACTCTCGAGGGCCAGGGTCATCATCTTGGTAAACGAGTTCTGCCTCTCCTCGGCCGAGAGCTCGGTATGGTCTACGAACGAGTCGCTAATGGTAAGTATGCAGGCAGCGCGCTTGTTCAGCATGTGCGCATTGTGGAACAGGGCAAAGCTCTCCATCTCTACGCAGTCTGAGCCGGTACGCTCGGCGATGTCCTGCCACGTCCCCTGCGACGGGTCGCCGTAGAATACGTCGCTGGAGTGAACCACGCAGGGCTTGCACTCTATGGCCAGCTCCTTGGCCTTGGCCTCGATAACCTGGTTGAGTTCCGGAGTGGGCAGGATGACCCTGTCGGCACATCCACCCTGTATGCGGGCGTAGGTAGAGTCGCTCACGGCCGAGCTGGCCAGGGCCACATCCATTACGTGGAGCCACTCGCGGTAGCTGCCGGCCGACCCTATACGTATAATGTTATCTACGTCATAAAAACTGTACAACTCGTACGAGTAGATGCCCATGCTGGGCATGCCCATGCCGCTGGCCATGACTGACACGGGGGTTCCGTGATAGAGGCCGGTGTATCCCAGTACGTTGCGTACAGAGGTTACCAGCTTGGGGGTCTCAAGAAAAGTATCTGCGATAAACTTGGCGCGCAGGGGATCGCCCGGCATCAGTACGGTCTTGGCAAAGTCGCCCTTGGCGGCTGAAATGTGCGGTGTAGCCATATCTATTGTTATTAGAATTGTTAGTAATCAGCTCGTTATATATAGTCTGCGACACCCCTGCGATAACCCGCATGGGAGCCGTCACACTGACTATCGGTTACAAAAGTACGCTTTTTTCTTGAAAAGCACGCATAAAAAGGATTTTATCTTATCTGCCCGAGGGCTTACGGTGCTCTTCGCGCGCGCGTATATATTAATAAGGTGTAGGGCGACAGCCACGGCTGGGCCACACGGGGGCTGCCCCTACCCTAACTGCCATTCCTGCTGGCAGAACTGCTCGCCCAGACGGTAGCCCTCTTCGTAGAGGGCCTCTAACTTGGCTGTATCTTTCTCGATACGGTCTACTTCGACGGGGCGCTCAGGGCGTATGCACACCACGCGGCCCTCGGCCTCGGCCTGCTCCACATAAGCCAACTGCTCATTGTAAGTCTCAAGCCTACGGCTCAGAACCACGCGCAACCGGGGATAGTTCTTGTAGATGAAATGGGGTATCTTGTGGTCGCGGCCCGTCTTACGGTAACCGCGGTTACGTGTCAGTATCAGCACGTTGCGCTTATGGCCCAGCTCCTCGGCATGGCGCAGGGGGATGGAGTCGACGATGCCGCCGTCGAGCATAGGAATGCCGTCTACCATGACTATCTTGCTCACGTAGGGCAGGCTGCTCGATGCCTTGACGATGTCCAGGGCGCGCTGGCGGTCGTGGGTCTCGCTGAGATACATAGCCCGACCGGTAAGGCAGTTGGTAGTAACCATCTCGAAGCGGTCGGCATACTTGAAGTAGGTGTCAAAGTCGAAGGGGATGAACTCATTGGGAAACTTGTCGTAGAGCAACTTACGGTCGAAGATACAGCCCTGGGTAACCAGATGGCGCAGACCGATATAGTGATAGCGGGCCAGGTAGTCGATGTTGGAGATACGGGCCCGTCGGGGCTGACGGCTGATGTACGACATGCCATTGCAGGCTCCGGCCGACACGGCCACGACATAGGGGAAGTAGAGCTGATGGACCATAAAGGCATCGAGCACCCCACTGGTAAATACGCCGCGCATACCGCCGCCCTCTAACACTAATCCTGTATTCTCTCCTATCTTCATAAATCGTCCTGTAGGTTTTCCAACGGCAAAGTTAATCATTTCGGCCGTGTTATTCCCTCTTGGGGAGCAGAATTTTAAAGGTAAAAAGGATTTTGAAAGGTAAAAAGGTAAAAGAGTAAAAAGGTAAAGAGTAAAGAGTGCTGTTTGAGTATTGCCCCTGCCCAACCAGCAATTATCGCAGGAAATGAAAAGACCGGTCTTTAGACTCCTAATGACGGCTCCGGGAAAGCTAAAGACGGCTCCCTGCATCGTAAAGGTCGGTCTCTGCGATTTAGGCGACTGCCGTTGGCATGTAGTAAGCCAGCACCGGCACGCAGGGAGCGCTTTTCACCTTTTTACCCTTTTACTTTTTTACCCTTAAAAGAGCTCTGGGGGCTTCTCGGATTTGCCCATCGGCCCAAAATAGGGCGTGGCCGTTATTTTTATGGTTTTTTCTTTGGTTACTATTTGTAATATCTGTAACTTTGTAGCATATAGGGGCTATCGTGGCCACTGCACCCCCGCCACCGATTATGGCCCCAGGCAGAGAAATGAGTATAAATCAAGGTTAGAAATGTTTAGTAAAGAAACGTATATCCGTCGACGGGCGGAACTGAAGAAACTGGTTAAAAGCGGTATTGTCATCTTATTCGGCAATAATGAGTCGCCGGCCAATTTTCCGAACAACGGCTACTATCCCTTTCGTCAAGACTCCACATTCCTGTACTACTTCGGGCTGCAGCGCGACGGCCTGGTGGGTGTCATAGACATTGACAACGACCAGGAAACACTGGTGGGCAACGATATAGACATAGAGGATATAGTGTGGTACGGGGCCGTAGACAGCGTGGCCGACATGGCCGCACAGGTGGGCGTGGCCCACACAGCCCCCATGAAAGCCATGCGCACGCTGTGTAACGACGCGCTGAGCAAGAAGCGGGCCATACACTTCCTGCCGCCGTACCGCTACGACATCAAGCTGATGGTTTTCGACCTGCTGGGCATACACCCCAACCAGCAGAAGGACGCGGCATCGATGGAGCTCATCAAGGCCGTAGTCAAGATGCGCTCTACCAAGGAGCAGCAGGAGATAGACGAGCTGGAGCGGGCCGCCGTGATAGGCTACAAGATGCACACCACGGCCATGAGGCTCACCCGGCCCGGCGTAACGGAGAAGTACATCGGCGGACAGGTAGATGGCATAGCCAACTCGTACGGGGCGATGGTAAGTTTCCCCACTATCTTCTCACAGCATGGCGAGATAATGCACGGCAACCCCTCTATGGCCCCACTGGAAAGCGGCCGGCTGGTACTGTGCGACGCGGGCGCCGAGACCATTAACAACTACTGCTCAGACAATACCCGTACCTATCCAGTGAGCGGCACCTTTACGCAGCGACAGCTGGATATATACTCCATAGTAGAGGCGGCCCACGACCATGCCCTCGAGGTGGCCAAGCCAGGCGTCAGGTACGCCGACGTGCACTTCTCGGTGTGCCGGCTCATCTTCGACAGGCTCAAGGAGCTGGGCCTGGCCAAGGGCGACACCGACGCGGCTGTACGCGAGGGGGCTCACGCCATGTTCCTGCCCCACGGCCTGGGTCACATGATGGGCATGGACGTACACGACATGGAGAACCTGGACCAGGTGAACGTGGGCTTCGACGAGGAGACACGTCCCAACCTGGAGCAGTTTGGCACCAACTGCCTGCGCATGGGCCGCAGACTGCAGGAGGGCTTCGTGGTGACCGACGAGCCGGGCATCTACTTCATACCGGCCCTGATAGACGAGTGGCGAGCCACCGGCCACTGCAAGGACTTCCTCAACTTTGACGCGCTGGACACCTACAAGGACTTCGGAGGCATACGCATCGAGGACGACCTGCTCATCACCGCCACCGGGGCCCGCTTCATAGGCAAGGAGCGCATACCCTATCATCCCAAGGATGTAGAGGCGTTCATGGCCACCGGCAAATAAAAGACCCGCAACCGATAAACAACATATTATAAAACATAACGCAAACAATGAGAAAACTTATGACGATGGCGCTGGTTGCCCTGATGGCAATGAGCGCAAACGCACAGGAAACCAAGGCTGCCAAGGAGAACCCCAACAAGCCTAAGTTTACCGTAGTGAAGGAGAACAAAATCACAAGTATCAAGGACCAGAACCGCTCGGGTACCTGCTGGGACTACTCGACACTGAGTTTCTTCGAGGCTGAAATCCTCAAGGCCACTGGCAAGACCTACGACCTGGAGGAGAGCTTCGTGGCCAACAAAACTTACATGGACCGCGCCATCCAGGTGGTGCGCCTGCACGGCGACTGCCAGTTCTCGCAGGGCGGTTCGGCTTACGACCCTCTCTACTGCATCCAGCACTACGGCATAGTGCCTCAGGGCATCATGCCTTTCCCCGGCAGCCTGTACGGCGACTCTCTTAACAACTTCAATGAGTTCTTCGCCGTGATGGAACCTTATGTTAAGGCCATTGCAACAAGCAGCGCCAAGAAAATCTCCGGTCAGTGGAAGGTTGGCCTTCAGGGTATTCTGGACGCTTACCTCGGCAAGTGTCCTGAGAGCTTCACCTACGAGGGCAAGAAGTACACCCCCAAGACCTTCGCAGCCAGCCTGGGGCTCAACTGGGACGACTATGTGTCTATAACGAGCTACACCCATCACCCATTCTGGACTGCCTTTGCCGTAGAGGTACAGGATAACTGGCGCAACCCGCTCTCCTGGAACGTGCCCATGGACGATATGACCCGCATCATAGACAATGCCGTGATGAACGGCTACACGGTGGCCTGGGGAGGCGACGTGTCGGAAGAGGGATTTACCCGCCAGGGCCTGGCTTACTTCTATGACACCAAGAAGATGGAGAGCCTGGCCGGCAGCGACATGGCCCGCTGGCTCAAGCTGTCCAAGACCAAGAAGACAAGCCTGATAGACTCGCTGGGCGTTAACGTGCCCGAGCTGGTGCCCACCCAGGAGCAGCGCCAGGAACGCTTCGACAACTGGGAACTGACCGATGACCACGGCATGCTCATCTACGGCATCGCCAAAGACCAGAACGGTAAGGAGTACTACATGGTTAAGAACTCCTGGGGCGAAGCCGGCGACTACAAGGGTATCTGGTACATGACCAAGAACTTCATCATCGCCAACACGATGGACTTCATGGTCAACAAGAACGCCATCCCCAAGGATATACGTAAGAAGTTAGGCATCTAAGAGCCACTTCGGCACGAGCAAAAATAACGGCGGTTTCTGATTTTTTGGTCAGAAACTGCCGTTTTCTTGTATTATTTTTGTAATTTTGGGCACGCAATAGTGCCGTGACACTCCCCACAACACCCCTCACTACAGATAAAATAAGAATAATACATAAATGCACTTCAAATGGAACTACAAATCTCCCACACCAGAAGAGGCACAAGCGGCTAAGGAGCTGGGCGAAAAGCTCAACATGAGCCCCATACTCACCACGCTGCTCATACGGCGCGGCATCACCACCGAGTCGGCGGCCAAGCGGTTCTTCAAGCCACAGCTGGCCGACCTTATCAACCCATTTCTGATGAAGGACATGGACGTGGCCGTAGACAGGCTCAACGATGCCATGGGGCGCAAGGAGCGCATACTGGTCTACGGCGACTACGACGTAGATGGCTGTACAGCCGTAGCCCTGGTGTACAAGTTTCTGCAGCAGTTCTATTCTAATATCGAGTACTACATCCCCGACCGCTATGACGAGGGGTACGGAGTAAGCAAGAAAGGAATAGACCATGCAAAGGAAACGGGAGTTAAGTTGATTATTATACTCGATTGCGGTATCAAGGCCATCGAGGAGATAGCCTATGCCAAGCAGCAGGGCATCGACTTCATTATATGTGACCACCATGTACCCGACGAGACCCTGCCCGATGCCGTGGCCATCCTCAACCCCAAGCGCGAGGACGACCCCTACCCTTTCAAGCACCTGTGCGGGTGTGGCGTGGGGTTCAAGTTCATGCAGGCTTTTGCCAAGAACAACGGCATACCGTTCTCGCGGCTCATCCCACTGCTGGACTTCTGTGCGGTAAGCATAGCCGCCGACATCGTGCCGGTGGTCGACGAGAACCGCATCCTGGCCTTTCATGGGCTCAAGCAGCTCAACCAGAACCCCAGCGTGGGTCTGAAGGCCATCATAGACATCTGCGGGCTCAACAACCGCGAACTCTCCATGAGCGACATTATCTTCAAGATAGGCCCGCGCATCAACGCGTCGGGCCGTATGGAGAATGGGCGCGAGAGCGTGGACCTGCTGGTGGAGAAAGACCTCGGCGCAGCCCTGCGCGAGGCCAAGAACATCAACGAGTACAATGAGCAGCGCAAGGATATAGACAAGCAGATGACCGAAGAGGCCAACCAGATTGTGGCCCGCCTCGAGAACCAGAAGCACCAGTCCAGTATCGTGCTCTATGACGAGAACTGGAAGAAGGGGGTTATCGGTATCGTGGCTTCAAGACTGACGGAAATATATTTCAGGCCTACCGTGGTGCTCACCCGAGAGGGCGAATTTGCCACCGGGTCGGCCCGCAGCGTCACCGGGTTTGACATCTACTCGGCCATCAAGAGCTGCCGGGACCTGCTGGTCAACTTTGGCGGACATACGTATGCAGCCGGACTCACCCTGAGATGGGATAGGGTCAAGGAGTTCAGACAGGCGTTTCAACGCTACGTCGACGAGCACATCCTGCCCGAACAGACCGAGGCTAACCTGAACATCGATGCCGTTATAGACTTCAAGGACATCACCAAGCGTCTGCATAATGACCTGAAGAAGTTCTCGCCCTTCGGACCGGGCAACCCGAAACCACTCTTCTGCACGCTCAACGTGTACGACTATGGTACCAGTAAGGTCGTGGGACGCGAACAGGAGCACATCAAACTGGAACTCGTGGACTCTAAGTCAAGCAACGTGGTCAAGGGAATAGCCTTCGGGCAGAGCGCCTCGGCCCGTTACATCAAGTCGAAGCGTAGTTTCGACATAGCATACACGCTCGAGGACAACGTATTCAAGCACAATGCCATCCAGCTGCAAATCGAGGACATACGGCCAGCCGAGGATGAACGAGTATGAACGACTGCTAAGAGCGTACTGGGGCTATGAGGACTTCCGCGGCATACAGCGGCCCATCATAGAGAGTATCGGGGCGGGTAGGGACACGCTCGGCCTGATGCCCACGGGCGGCGGCAAGTCGATAACGTTTCAAGTTCCGGCGCTCGCAGCCAAGGGAGTGTGCCTGGTCATCACCCCGCTCATCGCCCTGATGAAAGACCAGGTCATACACCTGCAGGAACGGGGCATCACGGCCGCTGCCATCTACTCAGGCATGTCGCGCCAGGAGATAATCGTAACCTTAGAGAACTGTATCTTCGGCGAAACCAAACTTCTCTATATCTCGCCTGAGCGCCTCACTTCTGACATTTTTCTGGCTAAGCTCAGGCACATTCCTGTGAGTTTCATCACCGTAGACGAAGCTCACTGCATCAGTCAGTGGGGCTACGACTTCCGCCCCAGTTACCTACACATAGCCGACATACGGCATCTGCTGCCAGACATCCCCGTACTGGCGCTGACGGCCACGGCTACCCCCGAGGTAGTCGAGGATATACAGAAGAAGTTGGAGTTCAAGACGCGTAACGTATTCAGTATGAGTTTTGAACGCAAGAACTTAGGGTACGTTATCCGCCATTGTAGCGACAAGGACCATGAGCTGCTGCACATCCTGCAAGCTGTGGGCGGCTCGGCCATCGTATATGTACGCAGCCGTAAGCGTACCCGCGAGATAGCCCGCTACTTAGAGTCGGCCCACATCTCGGCCAACTACTTCCATGCGGGGCTCGACCCTGCCATCAAGGACAAGCACCAGGACGAGTGGCAGCACAACGCCAAACGTGTCATCGTCGCCACCAATGCCTTTGGTATGGGTATCGACAAACCTGACGTGCGCGTGGTTATCCACTACGACTGCCCCGACTCTATCGAGGCTTACTTCCAGGAGGCCGGGCGTGCCGGGCGCGACGGGCAGCATGCCTACGCTGTGCTACTGTACGACACGAGCGACAAGGTAAAGCTCAACAAGCGCATAGACGACAACTATCCCGACAAGGACTTCATCCGCGAGGTCTACGAGCATCTGGCCTACTACTTCCAGATAGGCCAGGGTAGCGGGCATGGCTTCACGGGAGCCTTCAGCCTCGACAAGTTCTGCCAAATCTATCACCTCTTTACCATTAGAACCGACTCATCCCTGCGCATACTGCAACGGGCGGGCTATATAGTGTACGAGACCGACCCCGACGCACGGGCACGCATCCTGTTTCTGCTCAACCGCGACGAGCTGTATCGTCTGGAGCAGACCACCGACTACGAGGAGCGGGTCATCACGGCCCTGCTACGCTGCTATGGCGGCCTGTTTACCGACTACGTGTACATAGACCTCTCGCTCATAGCCCTGCAGAGCGGCCTGGAGCATCAGCAGGTATACTTTGTACTCAAGCAGCTCAGCCAGCGCCACATCGTACACTTTATACCACAGCGCAAGTCGCCTTATATTACTTACCTCTGCGAACGCGTGGCCCCCGAAGAAGTGGTTCTGGGCCGCGACATCTACGAAGAGCGTAAGGAGAACTACAGCAAGCGCATCCAGGCGATGATAGCGTATATAGAGAATGACAAAGAGTGTCGCAGCCGGCAGCTGCTGCGTTATTTTGGAGAAAAAGACAGCACCGACTGCCATCGGTGCGATGTGTGTGCTGAGCACTACGGCCGCATAGACCGCCAGCAGCAGGAAGAGGCGCGCCGGGCCATCCTGGGCTGCATAGCCGACGGTGAGCTACACCCCATCACGGTGCTCCACAGTCTCAACCTACCAGAGAAGATACTTCATGCAACCCTTGCCGATATGGTTTGCGAAGAAGAGGTAGTAGTAGAAGACGGGCAGATACGCAAGGGCTGACCTGCCGTCGCGCAGGTCATGCCTTGGGGACGAAGACAGCCTTGCCGCGGGCCACCTCGGTCTCCTCGGTATCGGCATCCACCTGCTTGGTTATCTTGATGCTGTACTCGCCATCGGCCGTCTGTTCCAGATAGAACACCAAGACGTCTCCGCCATGGGCCTCGGCCACATACGCCATCTCGAACCGTTTCAGAAAATAGTCACGATACTGACTCAGGGGAAACAGGTCGAGTGCATGCTCGATATACTTCACGCTGTTAATATGGCCATTGATATCCACATCGTTGTAATGGGTCTTGATAGCCTCAACGCGCTGTACGGCAGCACTCACCTTGACCCTTGACGGACGATCGATGGGGCAAGGGTAATCGGTCTCGATATAATCGTTGATTTTACCATCATGGATGGCAAAAATATCGGCAGGCTGGCGGGTCTGCGTGTCTATCATGGCCCACACGCTACGGCCATAGCCATAAGCACGGCCATCAGGCGAGGTGATAGCGAAGTTACGAGCGGTAAAATAGCGCATGGCACTCTCTACCCAAGTCTCAACATCAAACTGGTCGTAAGCAGCAGGCATCTCGCACATCTCGATGACCAAGCGCGACAGCACCCAGGTCTTGTGGCGGGGCATCAGGTAGTTCATGCCAAATCCCCGGTCGGTAGAATGGAAGTCGGCAGCATTGAGCAGATGGTTGCCCAGATGGCCCATGAAGAGACGGTTATCAAAATCACAGTGAAAGGGTTCGGCCAGGAACCTGTACTTACCTATCTTAGATGTTTCCATATCTTTTTACATTATTAGAGCCCATGGGGCCATCATCAGCTATAGCTGGGCGGCCATCAGCCTGCCGCCAGCAGTTACGCAAAAGTACAATAAAAGCCCCAATACCCAAAGGATATTGGAGCTTTTTTATTGGTTGGATTATAATTAGTCGGCTATTACTTTACGTAAACGACAGCCAGACGGTTAGAGGTGGTACCCTGAACACCCTTACCGGTAGCCTCGTCAACAACAACGCCACGGTTGCTGAGGTAAGCGGCAACGGCATCGGCACGGCCCTGAGAAATCTTATCGTTAATTTCCTTAGAACCCTCGGGAGAAGCAGTACCTACAATCTGTACGTGCTTACCCTTAGCTACGCCATCAAGGGCAGCCTTGGCCTCCTTGGTCAGAGTGGTCTTGCCCTGAGCGAAGGTTACGAATACCAAGTTCTCTACCTTTACTTCCTGAGGAGCAGGTGCTTCCTTAACCACTTCCTTGACTACTTCCTTAGGTTTCTTGGCCAGTTCGCTGCGCAGGTCGTTAATCTGAGCGTTCAGGCCGTCAATCTCAGCCTGGTCGCGCAGCTTAGCCAGTGCGAAGTTGTGGCTACCGTTAGAGTTCTTGAACTTATAGTTTACGCCAACGTTAAGCTGGAACTTAGACTGATTGATATTGTAAGCTACGCCCTCGTAGCCATTGCCGTTGAGGTTCCAGTTCATAGACGGCTCAACGTAGAACTGCCAAGCGCGCTTTGCACCCAGGTTGAAAGCGAGGTCTACACCCAGCTTAGAGGTAAGGGCATCAGCCTTCCAGTTAGCAGAGGGAGTACCGAAGGTGTGGCCCCAGCCAAAACCGAATACAGGGATAACCTCGAAGCAACGGGGCTCGCCGGTGTAACCACCAAACCAGTTACTGAGGTTAACAGTGGCCAGCAGCGAAGTATTAAGACCATTAACCAGCGTACCCTGTACGTTGGCGTGGTGCAGGTTCTTGAAGTAAGCGTTGCTCTCCAGAGCCAGACCGAACACAGGGGTAAACCAGCGGCCTACGCGGATGCCTGCGTTAGGAGCAATGTCGCGGAGCCAAGTGTGATGCTCAGGACCCAGAACCGACGGGCGGGTCGTGGTGGCCAGTCCGCCATTCACACCGAGATAGAAATTGTCAAAAGTCTTGCTCTCTGTAACAGTCTGAGCAGATGCTGAAACTGCCATCACAGCAGCAGCAAACATTAATACTAACTTTTTCATTTTTTCTTTTTATTTTAAAAGTTACACATGTTGTTCTTTATGGGCGTGCAAAGGTAGAAAAAAAACTTTACGTTGGCAAAAATTTTCCTAACAAAATGTCCGAAAAGGCCAAAAATAGCATCGGGAATGGTCGTTGCTGCCCCGCTCTACCGAGAGGGTACGGGCCCACACCTATTTATATAATATAGTTAAGGCTCTCTGGTCAGGAGAGCCTTAACGGTATGCAGAATATTTGCTATTAGGTCTGATGGTCTACCGTCATGGCCTGCCCCAATAGGAAGCATCGTAGGTAGCCTCAACCTTGTTCTCAATATCATCGGGCAGGTTACAGAAGAAGTCGATACCGGTACGCTTCTCTAACTCGTCGATGGTAATAAACTCGGTAGTGCTGCCACTGGCATGTGGCGACCAGATGCCCAAGGCACGGTACACGCCATCCTTGACACTGAGCAGGGCCATGTAGAAGTACTTAGGTACTATCAGCCCGCGGCTTGTGTGCGTCAGAATGTTGGCATCGTCAATGGTGGCCGCCTTGACCACATAGAGCGTGTCGCGCTTCGAGTCGCGGTTCCACTCATCACGCACCCGTATCTCTAACTTGTTCCATACACCACCGTTGTGTGCCTGTATCTGAGGCTGCATGTTGCTGAGGAAGAACGTCTGGCTGTTCTGCTCGCGGGAGCAGAGGCGATCGGACGACGGGCAGAGATGGCCACGGCTATAGCCGCTACCGCTATAATCGGCCAAAGTAGTCTGATACTGAGTAGGGATGTCAGGGTCTTCGCGGAAGTTATCCGAGCGTTTTACATTGCTTACGCTATTAGACGGGTACATCTCATAGCAAGTCCAGCGGTTGGCGCGCTTGGCACAGTCCCACTCTAACGAATAGGTAATGCCATAAGCAGGGGTACTATGGGTTATCACCAGGTTCATATCGTCGCCCACTATCTTAGGAAACTCCAGTCGCCAAACTTCCTTGTTGGCCGATTTGGCCACATTGTTACGGTTAACATTGGTCGGGTCGTCGCCTCCAGGCTGGTCGGGCTGGTCGCCGCCCTGACTGGGAGAGAGGTCTGCCATCCTGACATTCATCAGTTCCCAGGTAGAGGACGACGTGTTACAGCTATAGTAGAAAGCTACCGTAACATTGCTTTCGCCCAGAAATCGCGAGGGTATCGCGCAGCTGATATGCTTGGTGGTATTAAAGCTGCCAGGGTTCTCTATATCGCCATGGTCTATCAATGTGGTCCACTCAGTGGTGGCGGGGTCGCCCGTAAAAGCATCGGTGATGAGCACGCGATGAGTTGAACCCGAGTAGTTCATCTTGTAGTCAAACTCGAGCGTGGCCTTAGTCGTATTGGTAAAGTCGAACGCCGGGGCGTACAGGTAACTTTCCGAGGGAGTGGTCTTCTTGTTGCTGTAGCCCGTGGCGATGGCGCACTTGTACGTAGAGCTGTAAGCCCAAGCCACACCCCGGGTAGTGGCCACCTCAAGATGACCCAACGAAGAGGCAAATGTCTCGCTTAGGAACATCTTGTTATACGGCCGCACGCCTATAACATCATCGTAACCAGCAGGCCGGGTGAAGACAATGCTGTCTATCTCGGCCCGGGAGTAGCTGTGCTGTTCGCCCTGGTAAGACACGACCAGCATGCCGTTGGCATCAAAATCGGCCTGAGCAACCTGGGCACGGTCATAGAGATGATAAGTGGCCACAGAAGGCGTGGCCTTGCTATGCTTACATATCGCAAATTTGTCCTGAGCACCGGCTGCGAAAGCCATAAGGGTGCTGACCAGTAGGATGAGGGTTCGTTTCATATCTATCTATATAATATTAGTTCTATCTATCAGTCCTGCCTATCTGATTAACTTCAGGGGACGGTTGGGGGCCATCACGTTGTGTACCCTTTTGATCCACAGTTTCTTCTGAGTATAAGTGGCCTGAGCGCGTATATCCTCGGACGATGCGCCAAACTGCACCGAATAACGCCCAGGCTCTGCCTGCCACTCTGATGACGACGAGACAAATGAGGCGAGGTCGTAGGTGCTGACCTGGAAATACAGACGCTCGCTCTGGCCAGGCTGCAGCAACTGGGTCTTGCCAAAAGCCTTGAGCTCGCGGAGTGGTTTGGCAAGTTGCTTGGCTGGAGCCGACACGTAGAGCTGGACAGCCTCCTTACCGGGAACCTTACCCGTATTGGTAACGACGATACTGGCTCTGAAACCATTACCAACAGCCTGAACTACAGGCTTGCTGTAACTAAAAGTGGTGTAACTGAGCCCGTAGCCGAATGGGTAAGACACGGGCTGGCCAAAGGTGGTAAAATAGCGATAACCCACATAGATGTCCTCCTCGTGCAGGGTGTAGTCTATGTTACGACGGCTATCGCCCTGCTTGATACCGGTACCTGTGGGGAAATTGTTGACAGCCGGAATATCAGAGGCCATGATGGGGAAGGTCATAGCGAGCTTGCCCGAAGGTGTAGACTTGCCCGTAATGACATCGGCTACAGAGTTGCCGCCCTCCTGCCCAGGCTGCCAGGCCATCAGGATGGCATCGGGCATGCCCTTCCACGAGGCGGTTTCCATCACGTTACCCATATTGAGTATCACGACCACTCTCTTGTGTACGGCGTGGAAGGCATTGCACACGTTGGAGAGCAGCTCACGCTCTGTCTGCGTCATGTCGAAGTCATTAGCTACCTGCCGGTCATAAGCTTCGCCAGCCTGGCGACCTATGGTGATAATGGCCAGGTCGTTGCGCTGGGCCAAACGCTCAATGGCACGACGGTCAAAGTTCTGTTCGCCCACGCGGGAGCCGTTCCCAAGTTGGCGCAAGCCGTCATTATAAGCCTGGGAACGCTCATAAACGACCTGGAGGTCATGGTCTATGGTAAACCCAGCATTGGCGAGACCTGTCTTCAGGTCTACCACGTAGGGCTTATGGACATCGCCAGAACCCGTGCCGCCTGCTATAAAGTTATAAGAGGTGTTGCCGAAGAGGGCAACATTCTTTACACCCTGTAACGGAAGCGTCTGATTTTGGTTTTTCAGAAGAACCATGCCCTCGGTGGCACTCTGGCGAGTAAGCTGGGCGTGGGCTTCCAAGTCGGGATGATTGGTATATTTGTAGTTTCTGAAGTGTGGAGTCTTCACTATCAGCTCGAGCATCTGGCGTACACGCGCGTTGACCGTGGCTATATCCAGGTCGCCCCTGTTGACATGCCTTATGATGTCGGCCTCCTGCCAGTCGTAGCCCGGAGCCAGCAGGTTGTTGCCCGCAGCTACTCGGTCGTACGAGGAGCGATGCTCGTTGGTCCAGTCGGTCATAACGATGCCCTTATAGCCCCACTCGTCACGCAGGATTGTGGAGAGCAGGTCGTGGCTTGACTGCGTCCAGATGCCATTGATACGATTGTACGATGACATGACGGTCCATGGAGATGCCGTGGTTACTGCCCGCTCAAAACCACGCAGATATATCTCACGCAGCGCACGCTGCGACACCACCTCGTTGACCTCGATACGGTTGGTCTCCTGGCTATTAACGGCAAAATGCTTGATGCTGGTACCCACGCCGTTGCTCTGCACGCCATTAACATAAGCGGCAGCCATGACGCCAGTTACGATAGGGTCTTCGGAGTAGTATTCAAAGTTGCGCCCACAGAGCGGCGTGCGCTGGATGTTCATGCCGGGAGCCAGGAGCACATCGCAGCCATACTCCAGCACCTCGTTGCCGATGGCCTGACCTATCTGCTTAACTAAGGCAGGGTTCCAGGTACAGGCCAGAGCCGTTCCTACCGGAAAGCCCGTGGCATAGAAAGTCTGCTTGGTACCCGAACGGGTCGGACTGATACGCACGCCGGCAGGGCCATCGGTCAGTATAAGCGCGGGGATACCCAACCGGGGTATGGCCTGGGTAACACCGGCTGCGCCGGGTACTCCGCTTTCTCCACGGTCATTATTGCGCCCCACCAGGAGCCGTGCTTTCTCCTTCAGGGTCATGGCCTGAAGTACTTCGTCTATGTTATCGGCTCTCAGGGTAAGTTGCTGAGCCAGAGCATTGCTTGCAGTCATCAGCGCGATGGCCAGGGCAATAGATTTGATTTTCATATCATCAGTATTTAGTTTTACGAGTAGATGTACTATCACCATAGAACCCGATACGGCCACTGCCACACACCGAGAAGCATTAACGGCCGACCGTACTTAAACCTTTAGGACAAAGGTAGATATAATAGTTGACATGGCCATGTCTATTCCCATATTTTTTACACGTTCCAGAATCAAAAAGCCTCCCCGCCATGTGGCAAGGAGGCTATGTATCTCTTAGCAGAGACACCAGAAAGATTTAGTCGGCATCGGGAACAATGAGCTTATAACCCTTACCGTGGATATTGATAATCTCAATCTGGTCGTCGTCCTTCAGGTGTTTACGCAACTTAGTGATGTACACGTCCATAGAGCGGGCGTTGAAATAGTTGTCGTCTATCCAGATGGTCTTGAGGGCAAAGTCGCGCTGCAAGATTTCATTGGCATGAGCGCAGAGCAAGGCCAGCAACTCATTCTCCTTGGTTGTCAGTTTGGTCTGCTTGTCGCCGATGGTCAGCAACTGCTTCTGGGTATCAAATGTGAAGCGCCCAATCTTGTACACGGTAGCTTCCTTGTTCTTCTTACCACGGACACGACGCAGGATGGCCTCAATACGGAACACGAGTTCCTCCATAGAGAACGGCTTGGTAATATAGTCGTCGGCGCCAATCTTAAAACCTTCCAGAATGTCGTCCTTGAGCGTACGGGCAGTCAAGAATATGATTGGAATCTCGGCATTGACCTGCCTAATCTCCTGCGCCAGCGTAAAGCCGTCTTTCTTGGGCATCATCACGTCAAGCACGGCAATATCAAACTTGCTCTTGGTAAACTCCCTGTACCCCACCTCGCCATCCTGGCAAAGCACGGCTTGGAAGCCCTTGGCTTGTAAATACTCGCGAAGCAACATTCCTAAATTCTCGTCGTCCTCGCAAAGCAAAATCTTCAAATTGTCATCCATAGCGGTATCGTTTAAAATTGTTATTATTATTATCTATTAATGGTTGATTATCCTTATCTGTCAGTCGTCTATCTTGGGCAATTTAACGGTAAAGGTGGTACCTTTGCCCAGTTCACTCTCTACCTTAATGTCGCCATTGTGCAGGTCTATTATCTTCTTTACGTAGGCCAAACCCAGTCCGAAGCCTTTTACATCATGGACATTGCCGGTGTGGACACGGTAGAACTTCTCGAAAACCTTCTTCAGGTTGTCCTTCTTGATACCGATACCGGTATCGCGGATAGAGAAGTAGAGGTGGTTGTCGTCATTCCACGTCTTGAGGTAAATGTCCAACGGCTGGTCAGGCTTGCCATACTTGACGGCGTTGTCCATCAAGTTAAAGAGGGCGTTTTGGAAATGCACCTCATCGACATATACTG
The DNA here is from genome assembly GCA_934204655.1 of uncultured Prevotella sp. Taxonomy (GTDB): domain Bacteria; phylum Bacteroidota; class Bacteroidia; order Bacteroidales; family Bacteroidaceae; genus Prevotella. The sequence goes on from CAKPZJ010000003.1 coordinate 122,631, forward strand.
CCGAGTCTACAGCCTCTATATCGGTATAGATTTTTCCGCCGGTATGCTCTACCCTCAGGGTAAACGAGTTGGCCATATTCTCCACTATCTCGTTAAGGTCTAACTGTTTTTTCTTGAACACGGCTTTCTTGCGGTCAAACATACTCATCTGCAAGACCTTCTCCACCAAGAAGCGGAGCCGCTTGGACTCATCCTGTACCACTCCGGCCAGATGTTTCATCATCGTCTCGCTCTTGGTTACGCTCTGGTCGTTCATCATCTGGGCTGCCAGCGATATACTGGCAATGGGGGTCTTCAGTTCGTGGGTCATATTGTTGATAAAGTCATTCTTTATCTCAGACAACCGCTTAGAGCGGAAGATAGTTACTATCGTAAAGATAAAGGTGATGAGCAACACTATCGTGAAGATGACACTCGGTATCATAAAGCGGATAGATGAGTAGATATAGCTGTTCATATCGGGGAAATGAACCTTTACTACACCCATCTTAGAGGCTGGGTCATTACGGAACAGCACCTGCGAGTAAGTGTACTCTTCACCTTCTTCAGAGTAGTCGGGGCAACGGTACACCTCGCGACCATCCTGGGTCGACACGGTGAAGTGATAACCGATATTAATGCCGTTATTCATCAGCTCGGCTTTGAGATCCTGGTCAAGCAGCTTGAAGTTAATACGCTCCTTGAGTGGTTTGTCAGAAGCGGAATAGAGGATAGAAACCACAACCTCGTCCAGCAGCGCTTTCTGATAAACATAGCGGTTTTTAACGATTTCCTGGAGCGAGCGCGAAGCCTCTGATATGGAGCCCTTGTCGTTCTCTAATATCATGGCCTTGGGCTTTGAGGCCGGATTAGACGATATGGTCTTCAGCTCGAACGATGTATAGACCGTGCCGTCCTTACCAACAGCCGCGTACTGATGCGACTGCTGCACCGTGGCATCAGGTTGGCCAGAGCGGGTGCCCACAGAGTCCTTCTTATAAGCCTTGCGCTCGGTCTCGTTGACATCTTTCTCCAGATAGCGCAGGGTTTCGTTCAGCTCCAGGTTGCGCGAGGCTTGATAGAGAGAACGATTCACACTCTCGTCGAACTGCTCCTTCTTCATATTCACCATCTCCTGGATATATTTGAGCTGAAGGAAAAGCAATAACAGGAACGATACTCCCATTATGATTGCTATAGTCCATATTGTTTTCTTCTTCATGTTGCAAATGTAGCAAATTACTTAATTTATTAACATCAAAAAGTTAATTATTTGCTACCGATTTAACAATATTAACTATAATGACGCATTTAACTTACGTATATATAATTATAAAGAGGAACTCTATAAGTACAGAGACTATCATAAACAACAAAACCCTGGCTTAGAGAAGTCAGGGCTTTGTTGTTATTGTTAACGTGCTTTCTGGCACAGGGCCAGAGCATGCTGCCAGTAACCTGTTAATTGAAATAATAAAGGAAAGTGGCTATTCCCTCAAGTGCAGGCTTACGCTGCCCTTCTATCTCTATCTTGAACTGTATGCTGGCCTTGCATATTCCACGTAGGTTGGTTATCTCGTGCAGTTTGGTCACCATACGGAGCCTGCTGCCCACGGGCACAGCCTGTCCAAACTTCATCTTGTCCATGCCATAGTTAACCAGCATCTTCAGGTTGTTGACCTTGATAATCTGCTCCCAGAAGTATGGCAGCAGCGAGAGGGTCAGATAGCCATGAACGATGGTTCCCTTGTATGGGCTCTCGGCCTTGGCTCTCTCTATGTCCACATGTATCCACTGATGGTCCAGCGTGGCGTCAGCAAACATGTTTACCCGGTCCTGGTCTACCTCCAGCCAGTCCGACGTGCCCAACTCCTGACCCAGGTGAGCGGCAAACTCTTCATACGAATTAATCTCTAACATAATATATATAATAATGTGTAATTAGCTGTTACTTCTTACGGGTGCTACTCTTCTTGGCAGTTGTCGAGCGACTGCTCTTGGTCGTAGTCTTCTTGGCAGTCGTGGTCTTCTTGGCTGCCGTAGTCTTACTGGTCGTGGTGGTCTGAGTAGCCTTGGTGGCAGCCTGATAGTATTTCAGCGCCTCGGGCATTTCCTGTTGCAGAGCAGCAATACGCTTGGCATCCGAAGGGTGGTCCGAGAGGAAATCGCTCTGGTTGCTATTGCCGTTAGACATGCGCTGCCAGAAAGGTATAGCCACCTGGGGGTCATAACCAGCCATGGCGGCGAATATCAGCCCCATGTGGTCGGCCTCAGACTCGTGGTCGCGACTGTATTTCAGATTACGGAGCTTGAGTCCCTGCTGAGCCAGAACGGCTGCGTAGCTACCCACGTTAGACCCCGTAGCAGCATTGAGCACTCCGCTCAGTATCTGGGTACCATACTGCTGCTTAATCTGCTTAGACAGCTGCTCGGCGCTATGCTTGGCCACCGCATGGGCTATCTCGTGCCCCAGCACTACGGCCAGGGCTGCCTCATTCTGCGTATAGGGAAGCAGGCCATCGTACACTACTATCTTGCCACCAGGCAGACAGAACGCATTGGCGCTCTTGTCCTGCACCAAGTTGAACTCCCAGCTGTACTCCTTTACCTCGCTGCTCAGGCCGTGGGCTTTGAGATAGTTCTCTACGGCTGTGGCCAACCGCTGGCCCACTCGCTGAACCATGGCTGTATTAGCTGCACTGGTAGACTTCTTCGCCGAAGCCATATACTGAGTGTATTCCTTATTGCTCAGGCTCATTATCTCCTCGTTAGAAACCATCAGGTTCTGTTTACGCCCCGTTATAGGTACCGTGCGTGTAGTTCCACAAGCCGCCAGCAGGGCTACCACCCAGACAAGCAGCAATAATTTAACATTCTTCATTGTATTTTTAGCTTAAATTGGCACAAAAGTAAACAATTACCACGAATAGGCCAAACATTTTTATCATTTTCGTAGCCGAGCTGGCTCCGGTGACAATACGGACAACTCCAGGAACTGCGGGAGCCATCCTCATAGAAAGAGAAAAGGAGAGAACCGACCGCCTGTCTGTCTCTCCAATTCCATTATTATACAAAACATCATGATCACTCAGTGAATAATCAACAAACTTTCATCTGGGTGCAAAGGTACACCATTAGGGCCGATGTCGCAATACCTATTTTTGATGAATTTAGTACCTTATCAGCTGTGAACCTGTGCTTTCGTGGGTACCCGTGGTTACCTGGACGGCATATACACCGTGAGCCAGAGCTGGCAGCGCCACCCTGTACTCGCTGCGACCTCCCGGACAGGTACCACGGTACACTACCCCACCGCCTACGCTATAGACCGACACCGTAAAGCCACGCCGAGGTGCCTGGTCGAAGCGCACGGCCACGCCCCCGTTAACCGGACGTATCTGCACACCACGGGCCTGGTGCTGCGAGAGCCCTTCGACCGAGTTTAAGCCTAACAGATGGAGCAGGCCGGCGTAGACATCTATCTCGCCCCAGCCATAGTAGTTGTTGGGATAGTCGAGCGACGGGTCGTAGCGCCTACAGGTCTTGGCCAGCAGACTGCGCACCCCGTCGGGAGTGAGCGTGGGACACGCCTGAAGCCACAGGGCGATAGCCCCAGCCACGGCTGGTGTAGACATAGAGGTGCCCGAGTTATAATTCCACGCATAGGTACGTCCGTGGTAGCCAAAGTGCTCCTTGTCAGAGTTGACTATATCCCACGCCTTAGGGTGATTTTCGAGATAGTAACTGCTATAAGCCGACACGATGTTGGTTCCGGGCGCCATCACGTCGGGCTTGATGCGCCCATCGTAGGTGGGCCCTACCGATGAGGTATAGGTTCGCTCGCCATTGTGGCCCATGTCGTACACCCGGTGGGCTCCCAGATAGGTATAGATGTCCTGTCGATAAGCCGTAGAGCCCACGCAGATAACCGCCGGCGCACTGGAGGGCGAACCGATATTGTGCGTACACTCGCCAGCCGTCAGCCGGTCGTTGGCCGCATGGGTTACCAGGTCGCCCACCACCCGGTAGAACGACACCTCGGCCCCGGCACCCACCACCTCGGCCGACAGCGTCCGCGAGGCTATGCTGTCTATGACCACGTCGACCACCGTATCGGTAGCAGCATACGCCGAGGCATAGGCCGTGGCCGTAACCCGCGCCCCAGCCCACCGGCAGGTGTACACCGAGTCGGCGGCCACACGGGCCGAACTGAGCAGCAGCGTGTCGGGGCCCACCTCGTAGTCTACCAGTCTTACGGCATAGCGCTGAGTGCCCTTGACGGTAAAGGCCACACGCTGCCCCGACGGGCGGACGAACGTTCCGGCCGAGATCACCCCGCGGGGCTTGCTGAAGTAGCTCTTTACCCGTCCGCCGTTACCCGCCGAAGCCACCAAGATACGCCCCGGACCCACTAACGAGTCCAGTACCTGATAGTAGAGGCGGTCATCGCCCCTGAAATCCTGGCCCGAGCCCTCGCTGAAGGACACCACACAGGGGCGCCCGTCGCGACGGGCCCGGTCAAAAAGGTACTTAAAACCCAAGGCATCTGTGGCATAGGTGTAGCGATACACTTTGTCGGGCGGTATCAGGTTAGCATTGTCCGAGGTGGCGTTGGCCACCAGACAGATGTCGCTCTCGTAGGCCACACCACGGTAAGGCGAGCGGTAGCCGTTACCGGCAGCGATACCGGTGGTGTGGGTGCCATGGGTCTGGTCCTGTCCGTCGGCCGAGTGGGCATGCTCCATTACAGCAGCGCCCTCATAAGCGGCACCTAAGGGCATCGCCCCGTCATCGGGAGCCAACTGGTCCCACACAGCCTGTATGCGGCAGCGCTGGGCGATGGTGTCCATAAACGTGGGGTGGGTATAGTCAAACCCTATGTCCTGCACGCCTACCACCACGCCCCTGCCGGTATAAGCCTGGGGCAGCGCCTCGCCTCTGTAGGCCCGGTCGGCCCGCAGCACGGTGGCCATGGTGTCCAGCATGACCCTTGCAGACTGCTGGGCCTCTATGCGCCGTACCGCCGGCAGGGCCGACAGCCGTCCTATGGCCCCTATGGGTATGCGGGCTATGTGTATGGGGCCGAAGTGGGCCAGCGAGGTGGCGCCCTGGGCCCTCAGCAGCGAGTCGGCGGCCCCCTCTATCTCTACAAAGGCGCACAGCCACGCATCGCGCGCACCTCCGCTGGAGGCCACGCGCTGACCTTGGCCCTGCAGGCTCAGTACGATACTGCGCACCAGGGGCGACATCTTGGCGTAGTCGGGGCTCTGGGCCCACAGGCTCAGTCCGCCAAGCAGGCCGAGGATAAGGATAGCAAGCTGCTTCATACTGCAAAATAAGTGAAAATTAACGACAGCCCCAAGCGAATAGTTAAAAATATCGCAACAAAAGCCAAAAAAAGCGCCAGAAAATTAGTAACTTTGCAGGGTGTGGCGGGCCTACCGATGGCCACGCCTGTTTTTTTATTAACAACTATCACAGACAGCAACACGATGGACAAGCAAGACAACAAGTATATCAGCGTGGCTTACAAGCTCTTTGATATAACCAACACCACCCCTAAACTGGTCGAGGAGACCAGCGCCGACAAGCCCTTTGTATTCCTGAGCGGATTTGGAACCACACTCGAAGACTTCGAGGCCCAGATAGCCCCGCTGGCCACGGGCGACGAGTTTGACTTCACCCTCACCCCCGACCGTGCTTACGGCGAGTATGTCGACGCGCGCGTCATAGACCTGGACAAAGAGATGTTCTGCGTAGACGGACGCTTCGACAGCCAGCACATCTACCCCGACGCCATCATTCCCCTGCAGAACGAGGACGGTAACCGCTTCCTCGGCCGGGTCCTGAGCATCGGCGACAGCAAGGTTAAGGTCGACCTGAACCACCCCTTGGCTGGCAAGACGCTTAACTTCAAGGGCCAGATACGCGAATCGCGCCTGGCCACCAACAGCGAGATTGAACAAATGGCCCGCATGCTGAGCGGCGAGGGCGGATGCGGTGGCTGTGGTGGCGGATGTGGCAACTGCGGTGACGGCGACAGCCATTGCGGCGAGGGCGGATGCGGCCACTGTGACGGCGGATGCGGCAAATAATCTTACTCACCATTACAGACTATACATGAGCAACACTTTCGGCAATATACTGCGCCTCACCACCTTTGGCGAGAGCCATGGCGAGGCTGTGGGCGGCGTTATCGATGGTTATCCTGCTGGCGTGGCCATCGACATGGACTTCGTGCAGCACCAGCTGGACCGCCGCCGGCCTGGGCAGAGCCGCCTCACCACCCAGCGCCACGAGGCCGACCGTGTAGAACTGCTGAGCGGTGTCTTCGAGGGCCAGTCTACGGGTGCCCCTATCGGTTTCGTGGTACGCAACACCAACCAGCACTCGCACGACTACGACAACCTGCGCCAGGTGTTCCGCCCCTCGCACGCCGACTACACCTATTATAATAAGTATGGCATACGCGACCACCGGGGGGGCGGCCGCTCGTCGGCCCGCGTCACCATCAGCCGCTGCGTGGGCGGCGCACTGGCCATGTTGGCCCTGCGCCAGCTTGGCATCAGTATTACGGCTTACACCTCGCAGGTCGGCACCATCAGCCTGAGCCCCGACTACCGTGCCTACGACTTCCGCCACATAGACGACAACCCCGTAAGGTGCCCCGACCCCCTCAAGGCCCAGGAGATGGAGGAACTGATACTCCAGGTTAAGAACGACGGCGACACCGTGGGCGGCGTCATCACCTGTGTTATCCAGGGCTGTCCTGCCGGCCTGGGCGAGCCCGAGTTTGGCAAGCTCCACGCCCAGTTAGGCAGCGCCATGCTCAGTATCAACGCCGTCAAGGGATTTGAGTATGGCAATGGCTTCAGCGGAGCCTGTCACCGTGGCAGCGAGGTCAACGACATCTTTACGGCCCGCAGTGGCCACATCGCCACCCTTACCAACCACAGTGGTGGCATCCAGGGCGGCATCTCTAATGGCGAGGATATATACTTCCGCGTAGCCTTCAAGCCCGTGGCAACACTGCTGCGGCCTCAGCCGACAGTCGACATAGCTGGCCACGACACCCAACTGCAAGTGCGCGGACGGCACGACCCGTGCGTACTGCCACGCGCCGTGCCCATCGTAGAGTCTATGGCGGCCATGGTGATACTGGACCACTATCTGCTCAACAAGACGGTACATCTATAAGCAGCGTAGGCGTTAGCGGGCATGGTGCCCCTAACGCCTACGACGTTTTCTGCCCCCAGGGCCACACTTTTTCTTCTTTTTATAAACCATTCTCACATTTTATTTATATATTCGCCGCCGTTTAGCACATACTGACCATGACACAGAAGAGAAAGACTATCATAAGCACCCTTATCATCATAGTAGTGGCAGCACTCGCGGCCCTTGGCGCGTGGTGGTGGCACATGACCGCCGATACCTACCGGGCCCGCAGTGTGGCCATGGTAGAACAGGTACGTACCACCACGCTGACGGTCAACGGCCGGCGGGTGCCCCTGATAACCAACTTAGCCACACGGAGGGCCGACACCATCTACCACATGGGCACGGGCTGGCAGCCCATGGCCACCGACACCCTGTACACCCCTGCGGTGTGGGCCAACCGCTACGCCATCGTCCCCTCGTGCCTCGGCCGACTGGTCACGCCCATCGCCACGCCCGTGTATGGTACCGACAGCACAGGGCTGCGCCTACTGATACAGCGCCAGATAGACCTGACCGTAGCCCTGATGGCCTACTACGGGCAGGGCGACGGCCAGGCCAACGGCGGCTATACCCTGAAGCGGCAGATACGCGAGCAGGAGCGCGAGATAGGCAACCTGGACTACTACCTCAAGGTACACGGCGTACAGGATGAGGGCTACCACGACATAGCCCGCTACACCGTGGGGCGCAAGGAGCAACTTGCCACCCTGCGTCAGGCCGCCGCCCGCCAGGCTGACCAGCTACACACGCTGGCCGAGCGGCTTGCCACCCTACGCCAGGCCCTGCGCCCACAAGCCCAAATCAGTGTGAGCGAGCACATCAGCTACACCGTCATCTATACCGACGGCCACCAGCTACACCGCATGGGCTGCCAGGCCGTGGCCCGGCATGCCAAGCGGGGCTACACGCTGCTACAGACCACCGAGGGCACTACCCCGGCCAACGCTGCACCCCTCAGTATGCTTCCCTGGACTACCCACATAGACGAGACCATGCTGATGGACCCCTACACCACCTACTATGCGCGCTACGCACAGCGCATGGCCACCGCCAAGACCCTGCCCATTACCCACCGGCTGCTCATAGCCCAGGCCGGCACCGTGCCTGACCACTACACGGGCTACTGGATAAGCCGTGGCAAGGGCACCATCACCTATGCCGGCTACTGGCGTAAGGGCCGGCGCCAGGGCTGGGGCATGGCTTACTATCCCGACAGCATGGTGCTCCATGGCAAGTACAGCGCCGACACACTGTACTACGGCAGTCGCCGCGACACCTTGGGCCGAGTGTACACGGGCTATATGGACAGCCGCGCCCAGGCCAACGGCCACGGCACCCTGCGCGAGCCCGGCGGTCTGAGCTACAGCGGTCAGTGGCGTGCCGACCGCAAGGAGGGTTTCGGCTGTCAGACGGGCCTCAACGCCTCGCTGCGCGTGGGCGAGTGGCACCGCGGGGTGTACCGCGGCGAGCGACTGGTGTACACCTCTGACCGCATCTACGGCATAGACATATCGCGGTTCCAGCACGAGATAGGCCGCAAGAAGTACGGCATAGACTGGAGCCAGCTGCGCATAAGCCATCTGGGCAACAGCAGCCGCAAACGTATCAGCGGGCGGGTCAACTACCCCATCTCCTTTATCTACATCAAGGCCACCGAGGGCAGCAGCCTGCGCAACCGCTACTATGCGGCCGACTACCGGCAGGCTCGCCAGCACGGCCTGCGCACGGGCAGCTACCACTTCTTCTCTACTACCTCGGGGGCCGAGGCCCAGGCCCGCCACTTCATCCGCTACGCCCGCCTCACCAAGGGCGACCTGCCCCCGGTGCTCGACGTGGAGCCTTCGCCCCAGCAGATACGGCGCATGGGCGGCCCGGCGGTACTGTGGCAGCGCGTGGGCACATGGCTACGCATCGTGGAGCGTCACACGGGCACCGCCCCAGTACTGTACATCAGCCAGATGTTCGTTAACCGCTATCTGCCCTACGCTCCCGACATCAAGCGCCACTATCCCGTGTGGATAGCCCGCTACGGCGAGTACAAGCCCGACGTGCGCCTGGCTTACTGGCAGCTCTGCCCCGACGGCCGCGTGGCTGGTATCAGGGGCGAAGTAGACATCAACGTGTTTAATGGTTATCAGGCTGAGTTCAGGAAGTTTGTCTCGCAGAACTGCATCAAGTAGTTAGTAACGGCCAAGCCCCATCCTGCCTTCAGGATGGGGCTTGGCCTATCTTATTGTTAACCAGTGGGTACAGCATAGACTTCCTTTACTCCGCTGTAGATATTTACTGAGGGTGTACCGATGATTATAAGGACACCCGAGATACCCTCTTTATGGATAACCATTGTCGTGGCCTATGGCACCGCGCAGGCAGGGCGCTTAGCGGTCACCGTTCATTTATGCTGAGTTTTCTGTTGCTTGGACGCGGGAGCCTTGACCGCTTTGGCAGTATCCGCCGGCGGCGTATAGGGCATCACGGTCTGGCTGGCCCACTGCTCCACCTGATACTCAGAGTACTCGCGCAGCCGGCCGGTAAGGTATTGCTCGATGATGAGCGACGCTATGGGTGCCGCCATGTCGGCCCCAAAGCCCCCGTTATCGACCACCACGGCCACGGCTATGCGGGGCCTGTCCATAGGGGCAAAGCCGATGAAGAGCGAGTGGTCCTCGCCCTCATTCTCGGCCGTGCCGGTCTTGCCGCATATCGCGTAAGCCGCGCGGTTAATCGAGGCACACGTGCCCGATACCACGGCGGCGCGCATGCCCTGTATGGTAATCTGGTAAGCCTGCGGGGTGCCCATGGCCACGTGCTTGCGCCTATAGGCCGAGTCTATGGGGTGGCCCGGAGTGGCCCGGCTGAGATGGGGCGTGTAGTAGTAGCCGCGGTTGGCTATCACGGCGGCCAGGTTGCACAGCTGCATGGGCGTGGCGGTAACCTCGCCCTGACCCATGCCCACCCACATGATGGTCTGCGGGGCCCACTGGCCGTGTATGCGCTTCAGATAATCTGCCGAGGGCATCAGTCCCGGGGCCTCGGGGCCCACATCGGTACCTAAGCGACGGCCCAGACCGAAACTACTCATGTAGGCGTGCCAGCGGTCTATGGCCTCGGCGCGCGTGCGATACTTGGCGCTGCCTATCATGTCCATAAACGATTTGCAGAAGAAGGCGTTGCACGATGTGCCGAGGGCTCCCACCACGGCACGGGGCGATGTATGGGCGTGGCAGCCTATGTGTATGCCGCCCTGGGTAAACCCGCGGGCACAGCTGTACTGCGCGGTGGGGCTGAGGGTGCCCTCGGAGAGCATGGCGATGGCCTGGGCCACCTTGAAGGTGGAGCCGGGCGAATAGGCCACCGACACGGCGCGCTGGGGACTATCGCCCCGAGGCGACGCGCTTACCATACACTTTATCTCGCCCGTGGCGGGGTCTATGGCTACTATGCTGCCCTGCTTGCCGCGCATCATGCGCTCGGCCAAGTGCTGCAGTGAGGTGCTGATGGTGGTACGGGGATGGCCCGAGTGGGGGGCGGCGGTGGCGGCCACGGCCATAAGCGAGCCGGCCATCACCAGGAGCGCGCCCACGACCGTCTTTAGCGAACTGGGAGCCGCCTTTAGAGAGCTGGGAGCCGTCTTTAGAGAGCTGGAGACGGTATTTAGAAAACCAGTGATAACTGATGGGTGGTGATAGTGGGTCATAATCTATATTATAATAATGTATAGACAGCGCAACTGGGACCTCAGACGCGCTGCTCGGTATTATTAAAGTGAAGCATGCGCTCGGGCACATGGGTGCGGACGGCCTCGGCTATGAGGTTAAGCACCGAGTGGCGCACAAAGGTCTTGGTGGTGAGCAGCACCACCTGCCGGGTGGGTATGGGCAGGGCAAAGGGGCGCACCAACTCGTGCTGGGCGGGCGACAACTGCTCCAGCGCCAACTCGGGGATAAAGGTTACACCCTGGCCGCCCTCTACCATACGCATAAAGGTCTCTATGCTGCCTAAGGAGTAGGTCTGCTTGCTATTGGTAGCCGCCTGTAGGTTGCAGAACTTTACCAACTGGTCTCGGAAACAGTGCCCCTCGTCCAGCAGCCACAAGAACTCGTGGTGCAGGTCGGCCGTCTTGATGGCCCGGTGGCTGTACAGGGCGTCGCCCCGCGACACATAGGCTAAGAACTGTTCGTAGAAAAGCGGTGTCTGGACGTAGTTGTCCATGTCGTCCAGGCTCACTAAGATGGCCGCGTCGAGCTCGCCCCGGCTCAAGGCCCGCTTAATGTCGGCCGTCTTCATCTCCATGACCCTTATATCGGTCTCCGGGTGCTCGCGTTCCAGCTGGGTGAAGAACCGTGGCAGCAGATAGGGGGCTATGGTAGGCAGTATGCCCAGGCGGAAGGTGCCTTCGTAGGAGCCCTTCTCCTCGCGCACGATGTCCTTGATGCGGTTGGCACGCACCAGCACCTTCCAGGCTTGCTCCACCACCTTGCGGCCCACCTCGGTGGGCATCACCTGCTGCGAGGAGCGTTCGAATATCTTGATGTCGAGTTCGGCCTCTAACTTCTGTATCATGGCGCTCAGCGTGGGCTGGGTCACCCCGCAGTACTCGGCCGCCTTGGCAAAGTGGCGGAGCCTGTACACCGCCACGATATACTCCATCTGCTGTAATGTCATAGTCCTATACCTTATTATATATAATAGCTGGCCCCCGGGCAGCCGTCGCCACGGGACGGACCGCCACCAGGAAGTGGCTACTGACTACAAAGTTACGAAAATAAAACAGCCGCCGTGACCATAATCATAGATTTTTTCTATGTGGCGATAGATATTATCGTTTGGCAGGTCATGGATAATACACTAACTTTGCATCAGAAACAGAAAAAACATTATACATTAAACACTGCATGATTATGAAAGAACTTAAAGGAACCAAGACTGAGAAAAACCTGATGGCTGCCTTTGCCGGCGAGTCGCAGGCCCGTAACAAGTACACCTACTTTGCATCGCGCGCCAAGAAAGATGGCTACGAGCAGATAGCTGCCCTCTTCGAGGAGACCGCCAACAACGAGAAGGAGCATGCCAAGATGTGGTTCAAGTACCTGGAGGGCGGTGCCATCAAGGACACGGTAAGCAACCTGAAGGCTGCCGCCGAGGGCGAGAACTACGAGTGGACCGACATGTACGACCGCATGGCTCAGGAGGCCGAGGAGGAGGGCTTCGTGGAGATAGCTGCCAAGATGCGGGGCGTGGCTGCCATCGAGAAACACCACGAGGAGCGCTACCGCAAACTGCTCCAGAACATCGAGGATGCCGTAGTATTCTCGCGCGAGGGCGACGCCGTTTGGATCTGCCGCAACTGTGGCCACATCGTAGTGGGCAAGCAGGCTCCTAAGGTGTGCCCGGTATGCAACCACCCTCAGAGCTACTTTGAAATCAAGGCCGACAACATCTAAGGCCACGCCACGGCCGCCCGCTGCGGCCACGGCTCTATCCATAGAGGCATCTGGATACCCACAAGGGGGTACAGATGCCTTTTTTGCGTCTACGGGGGGTCCCGTTTTTACCTTTTTTTAGGTATTGCCCATCACGGATAATCGAAATACCTTTGCCGTCGAAAGAATTTTAGATAAGTGAACATTTTTTAATAACCCTATTTATCCGTAAGATGACAAGAGATTTTTCCTGGAGAGCCAGTATCTGCGCCGGTGCGCTTACCTGTCTGTGCGCCATGCCCGCTGCTGCTCAGACAGCAGCCTTTGACAGCGTAACCACCCATGCCTCGGGCCACCGTTTCAGCGTCGGCGGCTACGGCGAGGCCGTCATGTCACGCAACTTCTACAGCGACAACGTGTACCGTTACCGCAATCCCAGCCAATACAAGAACGACCCCAGCCATGGCCGCTTTGACATTCCCCACGCTGTAGTCTACCTGAGCTACGACTTCGGCAAGGGCTGGACTATGTCCAGCGAGATAGAGTTTGAGCACGGCGGCTCTGGCGGAGCTATCGAGAAAGAATGGGAAGAGGGCGGCGAATGGGAAGCCGAGACCGAAAAAGGCGGTGAAGTGGAGCTGGAGCAGTTCTGGATACAGAAGACTTTTGCGCCCTGGGCCAACGTACGGATGGGCCACATCGTGGTACCGGTGGGACTGACCAACGCGCACCACGAGCCGCTCAACTTCTTCACCGTTTACCGTCCCGAGGGCGAGAACACCATCCTGCCCTGTACCTGGCACGACACGGGTATCAGTTTCTGGGGCCGTTCGGGCGACTTCCGCTACGAGCTGCAGTTCTTAGCCGGCCTGGATGCCTTCCTCTTTGACCGCGACACCTGGATTCACAATGGTGCCACGTCGCCCTTTGAGTTCAAGGCGGCCAACAAGTATGGTTTCGCTGCCCGTGTAGACAACTACACACTGCCTGGCCTGCGTGTGGGTCTGAGCGGCTACTATGGCAAGACTTTCCACAACAGTTTCCCCCACGACATGGAGGCCGACGGGCAGGTTAACAAGAGTGTCAAGGGTACTCTGGCCATCGGCGCCATCGACTTCAGCTACGACCGCTACAACTGGATAGTACGCGGAAATGCTGACTATGGTTACCTGGGCGATGCTGCACGCATAAGCGACCTCAAAGCTAACAGCGCCGGCGGCAGTTCGCCTTACAAGAAAGCCCCTGTGGGCAAGAACGCTGTAGCTGTGGGCATCGAGGCTGGCTACAACGTGTTCTCGCAGATAGCTAAGCTACGCGCCGACAACCAGAAGTTCTACGTGTTCGGCCGTTACGAGTACTACAACTCGTACATCCCCGGTGCCAACCAGAATCACTTCGACTATACCGCCAAGAAGCGCATGGCCGCAGGTATCAACTACTACCCCGTGCCCCAGATAGCCATCAAGGCCGAGTACTCTAAGCGCTTTCTCAAGGCTGGCTACAACAACGAGCCCTCTGTCTCTATCGGCATAGCTTACCAGGGCTTCTTCCTCTAACAGACACCATTATCAGTATAACCCATAAATTAGTTATTTTATTAAAGATGAAAAAGATTGTAAACTACGCCTTTGCTGTGGCCACCGCCATGGCACTGACAGTGTCCTTTGCCTCTTGCTCGGACGACAACGGGGGCAATGGACAGCAACAGGAGAACGAGAAGACCGCCCTGCTTGAGGGTGTAACTCAGCAGTACATCAACAAGGTGGTATTTCCTACCTATACCAACCTGGCCAACTCTACCGAGGAGCTCTTCGGGCTGGTACAGAGCCTGCAGGCATCTGTGGCCAATGGTAGTGTGACCGAGACGCAGATACAGACCACCTGCGACAAGTTCCTGGAGGCTCGCGCCTGGTGGGAGAAGTCTGAGGCTTGGCTCTATGGCCCTGCTGAAGTATTCGGAATAGACCCACACATCGACACATGGCCTCTGAGCCGTGCCGACTTAGGCACCTTCTTTGCCACACAATACGCCAGCATCTTCGAGAGCGGCAAGACGATTGACCAGCAGATTGCCGCCGTCAGCGCGCTCAACGATGAGACTTCCTCGCTGGGCTTCCACGGACTGGAGTTCATCCTCTTTCGCAACGGAGCTCCTCGCACCACAGCCGACCTGCTGGGCAAGGAGACCGATGCTGACTTTGCAGCCAAGAACCCCAACGTTACCGGTGCCCAGGAACTCAAGTTCGCCATTGCTGTAGCCGGCGACCTGTACGACCACTGCTGCTGGCTCGAGGCTGCATGGCTCGGCACTCAGGCTAACCCCACCCACGTGGCCCGCTGTACCAACCGCGGTTTTGAACTGCTCATTGACGGTGCCTACACGGGCGACGCCATGCTTACTCTGAACAAGACACAGAGCTACACTTCTTGGCGTGGTGTTATCAGTACCATCCTGGACGGTGGCTGCATGAATATCTGCGATGAAGTGGCCAACTCCAAGATGGGCCAGGTGTACCGCTGTGCCATAGGTCGTCCGGAGCAGGGCGAAGAGGGCCCCGACTCGCCAGACTACATCGAGTCGCCTTACAGCAAGAAGTCGTTCGAAGATTTCTATGACAATATCATCAGTATCAAGAACGCCCTCTATGGCAATCTGGAGCAGAGCAACTACGACAGCAAGTCGGTAATAGCTTATCTGTATAAGTATAACCCCACCGTAGCAGCCGACGTACAGACCAAGTTGGACGCCTCGCTCAGCGCGCTTACCACCTGCAAGGAGGGAAGCATCAAGTTCGTAGACTTTGCCAACAACCACGACAAGGCGACCGAACTGAAAATCAAGGCGGCCATGGATGCCATCAACGAGCTGAACGATGCCATCAACGAGGCCAAGGAGTGGATTCAGAAGAACTAAGACACTATGCCGCCAGCCGTCACGGCTCTCATGGTGTCGGCTGACAGAACACACAGAAGAGTTGTACGTGGCCCCATAGCCACGTACAACTTCGCTGATATAACTGACAAAACATCAACAAGAATGAATATGAAATTACAGACATTGATTAGCAGCAGCCTGATGATAGGCTGTGCCTGTCTGAGCATGAGTTCGTGCTCGGACGATGACACCCCCGTCACTACTGGCGACGACTATAAATACGTAGGCCAGAGTATCGGCAACTTTGACAAGAGCGAGTGGTACCCCGGCGGCGAGCTCGGCACCACTGACAACGTGGGCGCCAAGTGCTACGAGGACGAGGCTCCTGCCGTGACCCAGCAGGGTCTGAGCAATGAGTTCAAGCACGGCGAGATGTTCTTCGAGCGCAACTTCAACGGCAGTACCAAGCCCTTTGCTGGCCTCGGCCCGGCCTCGGTACGCAAGTCGTGTATGGACTGCCATCCCGGCTACGGCCATGGCAAGTGGCAGAACAAGTACACAGCCACCAACGGCAACGGTTACCTGCTTGTGGCATATCATCCCGTTGACGGTGCCAACAGCAACGACGGCCCCTACAACAAACAGGTCACCGGCATGCCGCAGACACAGGCTACATCGCCTTTCCTGCCACCTATTGAGGAGAGCGGCATACACATAACCTGGCCCGAGGTGGCCTCCATGCCCAGCGGACTGCCCATGAAGTTCCCCGACGGTACTCCCTACTCGCTGCAGTACCCCGTGGTGACCATAGACGATGATGCCTTCCATACCAATCCCAAACCCAAGAACCTGGCATTCCGCTTAGAGTCGACCATCGGCATCATTGGCACCGGACTCATAGACGCTATAGACGAGCAGGACATCATAGACCAGTACAAGGAGGAGGCTGCCTCACTGAAGAAAGCCGGCCTTGACGTAAGTGAGTACCTGAACCCTCAGTTCTGGGACAGCAGCAAAGGCGATATGGCCGAAGGCGCGTTCTACTCATTCTCTGTGGCTGGCCGGCTAGCCGATGGCAGCTACCCCACCACTCGTCCGTTTACCCAGACCGACGGCTCGGTCAAGGAGGTACCTGCCATGCTGAAGCGATACACCTATGCGCTGACACGTGCCACCCTGCAGGACGGCCCCGGTGCCAATGCCATCTGGAACATAACCAACGTGACCCGCAGCGACCGCCCCAAGCTGTACACCACTACGGCCTGGGCCACCGCCATGTCCGAGGAACCCAGCGTGATAGCCAAGATACGCGCCGACCACACCTCGCCCTACTGGGCTGATACCGATGAGAAGATAGCCGAGAAGGTTAAATATCTGCTGGATCCCAGTACCAACCAGCTGAACAACAAGTATGGTACCTTTGCACCCGAAATGACCGACAACGACTACTATGACTTCATGGTATGGCACCGCGGTCTGGCCATCCCACGTGCCCGTAACCTGAATGACCCCGAGGTGCAGCTTGGCAAGAAGGTATTCATGCAGATAGGCTGTACCCAGTGTCACCGTCCATCCTGGAACACTGGCAAAGACAACTACTGGACATCTGACAACATCAAGGGCAAAGCCCTGCCACGCTACGCCAACCAGAAGATATATCCCTACTCCGACTTTGTACAGCACAAGCTGTATATGGAGAATGATATACACAACTCCTGGTGTCGCACCACCCCGCTCTGGGGTCGCGGCCTGTCTACCATCAACACCGGACGCGGCGACCGCCTGCACGACTGTCGCGCACGCAACGAGATAGAGGCTATCATGTGGCACGGCTACAGCAAGAAGAGCCACGCCTACAACGCTGCGGTCAAGTTCTACAACCTGAGCACTCGCGAGCGCAACGCCGTAGTCAAATTCTTGCAGTCTATATAATCGACCTATCCGACACTGCCATGGGCCGGCCTCCCGAAAGGGTAAGGACGGGCATGGCAGTGTCTATACATTATTATATATATGACACGACACCTACTCTACACCCTCTACATAGCCGTTACAGTAGTGATGGCCATAGCCACTGTGGTAGCCACCTGCAAGGGACAGGACTACGCCGCAGCGACCATCTACTCAGCAGGCTGGTTCACCATACTGTGGGCCGCGCTTGCCGTCATAGCCGTGATATGGATTATCAGACGGCACATGCGTAGATGGTCGCTGCTGTGTATGCACGCCTCGCTGCTGCTGATACTGGCCGGGGCACTGCTTACGCATCTGACGGCTCGCAAGGGCACCATACACCTGCGCCGGGGAGTGGCCACCACGGAGTGGCAGTGTGACGCGGCCAAGGGGGGAAGCACTCCCACGCAGCTGCCGTTCGCCTTGACACTGACAGGGTTCAACGTGGTGTACGACGCGGGTACACAGACGGAGGCCGACTACCAGTCGGCCATCACCGTGACCGACCATGGCAAGCTCGAGCAGGCTGCCATATCCATGAACCATGTGCTGAGACACAGGGGGTACTGGTTCTACCAGACAGCGTACGACGAGGACCGGCTGGGCAGTACGCTGACCATAAACGCCGACCCATACGGCATACCCGTGACCTACGCGGGCTACATACTGCTGGCCCTGTCGCTCGTAGGGATGCTGGCCGACCCGCGCGGAACCTTTCGCCAGTTACTGCGCAACGACAGGCTGCGCCGCGGACTGCTGGGCGTGGCATTGTTAGCCACCAGTCTGACCCAGGCCACGGCTGCGCCATCGCTACCCAAGGCCACGGCCGAGCGCATGGGCCGCCTGTGTGTACTATACAATGGCCGTATATGTACGCTGCAGACCTATGCGATAGACTTTACCCGTAAGATATACGGCCGCGACAGCTACCAGGGGCTTACTGCTGAACAGGTGCTGTGCGGATGGATATTCTGGGGCGACGACTGGAGCTACGAGAAGTTTATCCGCGTCAAGGATGGGGCGCTGAGCAACCAGCTGAAGTTAGCTGACTACATGTCGCTCAAGGGTTTCTTCACCTACGAGAGCAGTCGCTACATCCTGGGGCCCTACATCCAACAGTACTACGACGGCAACCATGGCAAGCTGTACAAACAGGCTGCCGACGTAGACGAACGCATACAACTCATCATGGAGCTGCGCCACGGCAGTTCGCTGCGGCTGTTTCCGCAGACCGTAGGGGGCACTACCCGCTGGCTGGCACCCATGGATGCGCTGCCACGGGGTACTGCGGCAGCCGACAGTCTGTACATACGCAACGTATTCGGCGTGCTGTACGAGTACGCGCTGGCCGGACGCTATGCCGACATGGACAGGGTGATAGACAAGATGGCCAAGTACCAGACGCTGCATGCCGGCACCACGCTGCCCACGACCACCCAACGGCAGGCAGAGGCCCTATACAACCGGGTAGATATCACCAAGATACTGTTCATGGCATGCCTGACACTGGGCCTGGTGCTCATGGTGGCCATCGTGGTGAGGATGGTGAGCGGCAGAAAGACGGGGCGCCTGTTTGGCGTGGCCTATGCCCTGGCGATAGTATTCCTGTTGCTGCTCACGGCCCGCATAGCCCTGCGATGGCTGATAGGGGGCACCATACCGCTGGCCAACGGCTACGAGACCATGCTGGCGCTGGCCTGGGCCATCCTGCTGATAGCCACGGTGAGCGCGCGGCGGTGGCATATCATGTTGCCCTTCGGGCTGATACTGGGCGGCTTTTTCCTGTTAGTGAGCCATATCGGCGAGATGGACCCCAACATCACCCCGACGATGCCGGTACTGCGGTCGCCACTGCTTAGCCTGCACGTGTCGGTCATCATGCTGGCCTACGCCCTGCTGTCCATCAGTTTTCTATGCTCGGTAACGGCCCTCATCGTTCGCCGACAGGCCCTGCAGTCACTTATGCTGCTCAGCCAGCTCATGCTCTACCCCGCCATTGCCACCCTGGCCATAGGCATATTCATTGGCGCCGTGTGGGCCAACGTGTCGTGGGGAAGTTACTGGAGCTGGGACCCCAAGGAGGTCTGGGCGCTCATCACACTGATGGTCTACGCCGTGCCCATGCACCGGGGGACGGTCAAGGCCATGGCCCGACCCGTGGTGTACCATATATATATGGTGGGCGCCTTCGGGGTATTGCTGATGACCTACTTCGGGGTTAACTATCTGATGACGGGCATGCACTCGTACTACTAACCCGAGGCTGACAGCCGCCGGCCATGAGGCTGCAGCCATCAGAACCATCAAATTATTTAATCGGCGTGCCACAGGTTGGCACGCTTTTTGTTATAGTGTTAGCAGATATAACTAAAACTATACTAATTATGCAAAAAGGTAATATAGGTGTAACGACAGAGAACATCTTTCCTGTCATCAAGAAGTTCCTTTACTCAGACCATGAGATATTTCTGCGTGAGATGGTGTCCAATGCAGTTGACGCCACGCAAAAGCTGAAGACCCTGACCGCTCAGGGCGACTTCAAGGGTGAACTGGGCGACCTGACGGTACACGTGACGCTCGGAAAAGACACCCTGACCATCAGCGACAGGGGCATTGGCATGACCGGAGATGAAGTGGACCGGTACATTAACCAGATAGCGTTCTCGGGAGTCAACGACTTCATGGAGAAGTACAAGGATAAGGCCAACGCCATCATCGGCCACTTCGGCCTGGGCTTCTACTCGGCCTTCATGGTAAGCAAGAAGGTGGAGATAATAACCAAGAGCTACAAAGAAGGGGCCAAGGCCGTGAAGTGGAGCTGCGATGGCAGTCCTTCGTACACCCTGGAGGAGACCGAGAAGGCCGACCGTGGTACCGACATCATCCTGCACATAGACGACGACTGCAAAGAGTTCCTGGAGAAGGCCCGCATCGAGGCCCTGCTCAACAAGTACTGCAAGTTCTTGGCTGTCCCCATCGCCTTTGGCAAGAAGACGGAGTGGAAAGACGGCAAGCAGGTGGAAACTGATGAGGACAACATCATCAACGACGTGGAGCCGCTGTGGACCAAGGCTCCCAGCACGCTCAAAGACGAAGACTACAAGAGCTTCTACCGCACGCTCTACCCCATGCACGATGAGCCGATGTTCTGGATACACCTCAACGTGGACTACCCATTCCACCTGACAGGTATCCTGTACTTCCCGCGCATCAAGAGCAACATCGAGCTGCAGCGCAACAAGATACAGCTGTACTGCAACCAGGTATTCGTGACCGACCAGGTCGAGGGCATCGTCCCCGACTTCCTCACGCTACTCCACGGTGTCATCGACTCGCCCGACATACCACTCAACGTGAGCCGTAGCTATCTGCAGAGCGACGCCAACGTGAAGAAGATTTCCACGTACATCACCAAGAAGGTGGCCGACCGTCTGCAGAGCCTCTTCAAGGAAGACCGCAAAGCCTTTGAGGAGAAGTGGGACAACCTGAAGCTCTTCATCAACTACGGCATGCTCTCGCAGGAGGACTTCTACAACCGCGCCAAGGACTTCGTACTGTTCAAGGACGTTGATGGCAAGTACTTCACTCAAGAAGAGTATCAGAAGCTCATCAAGGACAACCAGACCGACAAGGATGGCAACCTGGTATATCTCTACGCTAACAACGCCACCGAGCAATACGCTTATATCGAGGCTGCTAAGGCCAAGGGCTACAGCGTACTGCTGCTGGACGGCGACCTGGACACACCAGTAGTGTCGCTATTGGAGCAGAAGACGGAGAAAACACGGTTCACCCGTGTTGACGCCGACATCGTGGACCGTCTGATAGTAAAGGACGACGCCAAGAAGAGCGACCTAAGCGAGGAGGAGAGCGACAAACTGACCGAGGTGTTCCGCTCGCAGCTGCCCAAGATAGACAAGGCAGAATTTACGGTAGACGTGCTGCCGCTGGGAGAGACCGGTCAGCCCGTAACCATCACTCAGAACGAGTACATGCGCCGTATGAAGGACATCAGCAAGTACCAACAGGGCATGAGTTTCTATGCTCAGATGCCCGACTCGTACTCTTTCGTACTCAATACGGACCATCCACTGGTCAAGAAAGTACTCGAGAGCACAGACAAGGCCACCGACGAGGCGCTGAAGCCTGTGCTGAGCGAGCTGCGGGGACAGGAGGCTCGTCTGGCAGCCCTGAACCAGAGCCAGAAGGACAAGAAGCCCGAGGAAATAACCCAGGAGGAGAAAGACGACAAGGCCAATACGCTGAAGGCCATAGCCGATGAGCGCACCAAGAAGACTCAGATACTGAGCGAGTACGCTGCCGGCAACGACATCATCCATCAGCTCATTGACCTGGCACTGCTCCAGAACGGTATGCTCAAGGGCCAGCGTCTGAGCGACTTCCTCAAGCGCTCGGTTAGCCTGATTAAGTAACGACAAGCACATAAATGAATGTAATACAGATGGTGCAGCTCACTACGGTGGGCAGCACCATTTTTTTTGTGTCTACCCACAGTTCCAGCCGTTGCCACCACCAGAAGAAAAGTAAAAGGGAAGAGAAGTAAAAAGGTAAAAAGCACAGGAATGGAGAACCACTCCGTAATGGCGGAAAATATCACCCTTCTTGTGGAGACCTACCTTTACGTTTCCCGGAGCCGTCTTTAGCAAGCTGAGAGCCGTCATTAGAAACGTAAAGACCGGTCTTTTCATTTTCTACGGTGCCTACCGTGACATAGCAAGCAAGTGACAGCACTCTGGCAGCGCTTTTTACCTTTTTAGCCTTTTGCTTTTTTATTTTCCAAAGCGGTACCGCAGATGCTAAAAACGGATAAAAAAATGAGCCGCGGCATCAATTCATGTAGGTTTAAGGCGTTTTCTCGCATAAAAACAGTAACTTTGCAGTTATGTATGTCCCTATGGTACTGGCAGGGACAGCAGTGCCTATCAGGGTGAGCCTGACGGCACTAACCGATACTGATAACATAATTATTACAAATAACATACAATGAAACAGTACAGATTAGTAGACAACGTACTCGGATGGGTTGCCTTCCTGGTAGCCGCTTTCGTCTATTGCTCTACCATTGAACCAACAGCCTCGTTCTGGGACTGTCCTGAGTTTATCACTACAGGGTACAAGCTGGAGATAGGCCACCCGCCCGGGGCCCCCTTCTTCATGCTCACGGCCAATCTTTTCACCCACTTTGTAAGCGACCCGTCGATGGTGGCCCGCATGGTCAACACGATGAGTGCCCTGCTCAGTGCCGTAACCATCATGTTCCTGTTCTGGACCATCACGCACCTTACGCGCAAGCTGGTGATAAAGACCTGGGACGAACTGACCACCTCTAAGCTGATAGCCATCGAGGCATCGGGCCTGGTGGGCGCGCTGATATACACCTTCAGCGACACATTCTGGTTCTCGGCTGTCGAGGGCGAGGTCTACGCTTACTCATCGGCCTTTACGGCCATCGTGTTCTGGCTCATCCTCAAGTGGGAAGACCACGCTGACGAGCCCCACTCGGACCGCTGGCTGGTACTCATTACCTATATGACCGGACTGAGTATCGGCGTACACCTGCTCAACCTGCTGTGTATTCCCGCCATAGTCCTGGTGTTCTGCTACCGCAAGTTCCCCAACATGGAGCTCAAGGGTTCTATCATCGCACTGCTCATCTCGTTTGTGCTGGTGGCAGCCGTGCTCTACGGCGTGGTTCCGGGCATCATCACGGTGGGCGGATGGTTTGAGCTGCTGTTCGTCAATGTACTGGGATGCCCCTTCAACACAGGTGAGATAATCTACATCATCCTGCTGATAGCCACCGTGATATGGGCCATCTACGAGACCTATACCGACAAGAGCTTTAAGCGTCAGAACGTGGCTTTCCTGCTGTCGGTGGCCTTGCTGGGCATACCCTTCTACGGCTATGGCATCCAGGCTGCCATCACGGGCATCGTGGTGCTGGCCATCCTGGCCTTCGTGCTCAACTACAAACGCGTGGTGAAAAGCAAGAAAGTGGCGTTGGTATCATCGCGCATCAAGAACACGGCCCTGCTGTGTATGCTGATGCTGATGATAGGCTACTCGAGCTACGCGCTCATCGTGATACGCTCGGCAGCCAATCCGCCTATGGACCAGAACTCGCCCGAGGACATCTTTACCTTAGGTAACTACCTGAGCCGCGACCAGTATGGCGACCGCCCGCTCTTCTACGGCCAGGCTTACACCTCGCAGGTGGCCCTGGACGAGCAGAACGGCATGTGCGTGCCCCGTATGCAGAAGGGCGCACCCATCTACAGCCGCAAGGAGAAGAGTTCTAAGGACGAGAAAGACTCGTACTTCATCGTAAACACCAAGGATAAGTATCTCTACGCGCAGAACATGTACTTCCCACGTATGTACGACGGCGCCCATGCCCAGGAGTATGAGGACTGGATGGGGGGCGTTGACGGCCGCGAGGTAAGTTATGACCGCTGTGGTGAGCCCATGACCGTTAAGGTGCCTACTCAGTGGGAGAATTTGCGCTTCTTCTTCTCCTACCAGTGTAACTTTATGTACTGGCGTTATTTTATGTGGAATTTCGCCGGCCGTCAGAACGACGTGCAGGGCCATGGTGCCCTGGAGAAGGGCAACTGGATTACCGGCTTCAAGTGGTTTGACAACTGGCGCCTGGGCGACCAGGACAAGTTGCCCGATGAGCTGAAGAGCAACAAGGGCCACAACGTATTCTACTGCCTACCACTGCTGCTGGGCCTGATAGGACTGTTCTGGCAGTGGTCGCGAGGCCGTCGGGGCATCCGCCAGTTCTGGGTGGTAGCCTTCCTGTTCTTCATGACAGGTCTGGCCATCGTTATCTATCTGAACCAGACACCTGGCCAGCCACGCGAGCGCGACTATGCATACGCCGGCTCATTCTATGCCTTCGCCATCTGGTGCGGCATGGGTGTGGCAGCCATCATCGCCGAGATAAAGAAGCGCTTCAAGAAGGAGAATGTGGTTATCAGTGCCGTGGCCAGCATCATCTGCCTGCTGGTGCCCATCCAGATGGCCAGTCAGACCTGGGACGACCACGACCGCAGCGGCCGCTACACCTGCCGTGACTTCGGCCAAAACTACCTGATGACGCTCCAGGACAAGGGCAACCCTATCATATTTACCAATGGCGACAACGACACCTTCCCCCTGTGGTACAACCAGGATGTAGAGGGCGTGCGCACCGATGCCCGAGTATGCAACCTGAGCTATCTGGCCACCGACTGGTACATAGACCAGATGAAGAGACCCGCCTACGACTCTCCCTCACTGCCCATCACATGGCCCCGCCTGCAGTTCTGTACCGGCACCAACGAGTATGTAGAGGTTAAGCCCGAGTTCAAGGCTCAGATACAGAAATTCTACAAGGACTACCCCGCCGAGGCCCGAAAGACGTTTGGCGAGAACCCCTATGAGGTAGCCAACGTGATGAAATACTGGGTAGAGGGTAAAGACCCGTCGATGCACGTTATCCCGACCGACACGCTCTATGTCACCATAGACAAGGAAGCCGTGAAGCGCAGTGGCATGATGATGGTGTCGGACACCATTCCTGACCGCATGGTCATATCTCTTAAGGGCAAGCGCGCCCTGTACAAGAATGACCTGATGATGTTGGAACTTGTGGCTCACAGTCAGTGGACCAGGCCCGTATATGTGGCCATGACCGTTGGCGAGGAGAACTATATGAACCTGGGAGACAACTTCGTACAGGAGGGACTGGCCTACCGTATCACGCCGTTTACCACCAACGCTCCGGGAGCCAAGAACTTTGACACCGAGAAGACGTATAACAACGTGATGTACCGCTACAAGTTTGGCGGACTCGAGCAGCCAGGTCTGTATCTGGATGAGACCGTACGCCGTATGTGCTATACCCACCGACAGCTGCTGGCCACACTGGCCCTGAAGCTGATAGAGGAGGGAAAGATACAGAAGGCCAAGAACGTACTGGCCAAGGCGGCCAAGTTCCTGCCTACCTATAACCTGCCCATGCGTTACATAGGCGGAGGCGCCGACATTGCCAAGGCTTACGCGCTGGTAGGCGACAAGGCCAAGGCTAAGGCTACCATCGACGCCATGTGGAAGGATGCCACACAGTACATGTCGTGGTACGTAACGCTTAACGACAAGTACTTCCCGCAGTACTATAACGAGTGTCTGACCCAGTTGTACATCATGCAGCAGGTAGCTGCCATCACCGAGTTGGTAGACAGTAAACTGGCTGCCAGTCAGATGAAACAGCTCAACATGCTCTACACTGTGTATCGCAACCGCGGTGGTATAGACCCTAATCAGGAGCAAGCCCAATGATAATAGAGCAACCCTCAATGTGGCTGCGGTGGATTTACCCCAAGGCAATATGGAGAATGGACAAACGGGTTAAGGCCGTCTATCTTACCTTTGACGACGGCCCCATACCCGAGTCCACCCCATTCATACTCGATACATTGAGGGAGTTTGACATTAAGGCCACATTCTTTATGGTGGGCGAGAACGTGTTACGCCACCATGACCTATATAACCGCATTGTGTCCGAGGGGCACCAAGTTGGCAACCACACGTTTAACCACCTGGGTGCATTCAAGCACATGGCGATTACCTATGCCATGAATGTGCAAAAGGCGAACGAGCTGATACACGCCCACCTGTTCAGGCCACCTCACGGGATAATGAGGCGCACGGTATATTGGTGGATTAACCGCAAGTACCGTATCATTATGTGGGACCTGGTAACCCGCGACTACTCTAAGTGGATGACGGGCGAGGATGTGCTCAACAATGTGAAACGGTATGCACGCAACGGGTCTATCATCACATTCCACGACTCGCTTAAAAGCATCGACAAGCTACACTATGCACTGCCCAAGGCTCTGCAGTGGCTCAAAGAACAAGGCTATGAGTTCAGGATTTTCGAATAAAATAAAAGCCGAGGCATATAGTCTCGGCTTTTTTGCTTGCGGAGTGGCCCGCGCGCAGGCTGTCGATGATGACTACGCCCGCCGTTTCGTCCAGCGTATGGAGCATCAGGGCTTCGCCGACATGCACTACATGTACGAGCATACGGCCAAGCGTCTGGACCCGTGCCTCCTGGTGCCCGGCACGCAGAGCATAGTCTCGCTGGCACTCAATTACGCCCCCGCCACCACGCTGCCCGACGGTGAGCTACAGATAGCACGCTACGCGTTAGGCAAAGATTATCACGATATTATGAAACGGCTGATGCATCAGTTGGCTGCTAACCTCGGGCTGAGCGACTACCGGTGTTTCGTAGACACGGCACCCGTGCTCGAACAGTACTGGGCCCAGCGGGCTGGCCTGGGATGGATAGGGCGCAACCAGCAGCTTATCATCCCCAAGGCTGGAAGCATGTTTTTCTTAGGCGAGATATTCCTGCCCATGGAACTGGACTACGATGAACCGATGAGCAGCCACTGCGGTACCTGCCACCGGTGTGTCGACGTGTGCCCCACCCATGCCCTGTACACGGCTGACGGTCAGGTAACTATGGATGCAGGACGGTGCCTGAGCTATCAGACGATAGAAAACCGCAACGAGATAAGTCCGGAGGCACAGGCTGCCATGGGCAACTGCTTCTATGGCTGCGACCGCTGTCTGACGGCCTGCCCGTGGAACAGGTTTGCCACTCCCTGCTCTACCCCAGAGCTTCAGCCTAACGAGGAACTGCTCAGGATGACCACCCAGGACTGGGCCCGACTCACAGAGGAAGACTACCGCCGCCTGTTCAAGGGCAGCGCCGTAAAGCGGGCCAAGTATAGCGGGGTAATGCGCAATATACGCGCGGCGCTCAGCCAGCAGGGCGAGATACGCAGCACCGATGTCACCTCTCCCGGCCTTTCCGACAAGCCGCTGAGCCAGCGGCAGACAGACCATCATAATGGCTGATGCTGAGGGCATGACCTAAAAAGTCCCATACGGTACTACCGCATGGGACTTCTTTATATATATAGGTATAGAGGTTTACTGCATGCTGTAAACTACATCCATGAGTTTCTTACCTAAGGCATCGGCATCGGCCATGGTAGCTGCCTCGCTGTACACACGGATGATGGGCTCCGTATTGCTCTTACGCAGATGTACCCACTTGTCCGGGAAGTCGAGCTTTACACCATCTATATCGGTAACGGTTACTCCTGGCTCCTGGCCGTACAGCTCCTTGACCTTGACGAGTATCGCGTCTACGTCAGTGTCGGCCGTCAGGTCTATACGGTTCTTAGCTATATAGTAGTTGGGGTACAACTGGCGCAGCTGGCTGGCCTTGAGCCCCTTCTGAGCCAATGATGAGAGGAACAGAGCTATGCCTACCAGAGCATCGCGACCATAATGGCTCTCGGGATAGATAACTCCACCGTTGCCCTCGCCACCTATAACGGCACCCACTTCCTTCATCTTAGTGGTAACATTGACTTCGCCTACGGCCGAAGCGTAGTAGGTGCAGCCGTGCTTCTCGGTAACATCGCGCAGGGCACGGGTAGAACTGAGGTTGCTCACCGTGGCTCCCTTAACATGGTCCAGGATATAGTCGGCCACGCTAACCAGCGTGTACTCCTCGCCATACATCTTGCCGTCTTCCTGAATAAAGGCCAAACGGTCTACATCGGGGTCTACCACGATACCCAAGTCGTAGCCACCCTTGGCCACCTCGCCCATAATGCCGCTCAGGTTTTTCTCCAGAGGCTCGGGGTTGTGTGCAAAGTCGCCTGTGGGCTCGCCGTTGAGGAACGTGTACTCTACCCCAAGGGCATCGAGCAGATTAGGAAGGATGACACCACCCACCGAGTTAATCGAGTCGACCACCACCTTGAAGTGTGCCTTCTTAATGGCCTCTACGTCTACCAACCCTAAGGCCAGTACGCTCTTGATATGTCGGTCGTTAAAAGTGTTGTCCTGTGTATAGTGTCCTAATTGGTCAACGTCAGCATAATGGAAGTCCTCTTTCTCGGCGATGGCGAGAACCTCCTTACCATCGGCAGCAGTCAGGAACTCACCCTCGGCATTGAGTAGCTTGAGAGCGTTCCACTGGCGCGGATTATGGCTGGCCGTGATAATGATACCACCGTCAGCCCCGCTCATACGTACGGCCAGCTCGGTGGTAGGGGTGGTGGCCAGACCAATGTCAAGCACATCGAAGCCCATACCCATGAGGGTGCCACACACTACGTTAGACACCATGGTGCCCGAGATACGGGCATCGCGGCCCACGACTATCTTGTTAGCTTTCTTGGTCTTGCCAATAAAGGTGGCGTAAGCAGAAGTGAACTTCACGATGTCCAGAGGATTGAGCGTGTCGCCTGTGTGACCGCCAATGGTGCCTCTGATACCAGAGATTGATTTGATTAAAGTCATCTTAGTTTTGATTTGTATTATCTTCCTCGTTTATAAGTTATGTCATAGAGGCAGGGGTAGACGGTCTGCGTGGCATACGTCTGGCCCTGAGCCGCCGGAACTATAAGGCGTACCTTGGCTATCTCCTGGTCGGCCGTCTCTGGACGTCCCAGGTCGATATAGGTAAAGGGAACCAGCCATCCGCCAGGCACCGAGGCGCTTCCGTAAGCCTGGTACATAACACTCATGTTGGTATCGAACGACGCGGTGAATGTGCCCGACGTGTTGGTAACCGACATACGGTCGGGTATGGCCGACCAGTATAGTATATCGTTGGTTAGCTGTACCGAATCGGTAAGCAGGTTGCGCTCAGTAAAGCGGCAGAGTACGTAAGCCGTCTCGCCGTCCTTGAGTTTCTCGCCACAGCCCTGTCTTACTATCTGCATGTAGACACCGTTGCTCTCGAAAAGCACAAACTCGTTCTTCGATACGTCGGTCTTGTAGCCATTGGCCTTGAACTGGGCCTCGCTGATGACCGTCACGGCCGAGTCGGCGATATACTTGCCGATGGCATTGCGTTCACGGGTTTTCTTCTCGGCATAAGTTTCGCCGTCATTGCAGGCTCCTAAGAAACATACGCCTAAGAACAGCAGATATATATACAAAAATCGCTTCATTCCTGATTATATAATTTAATGTAGTTACTATTATGACTATTCGCAGCACCCCGATGGCGAGTGTCCTAAAAACAATTACCTTTGTGCCTGGCGCTCAGGCCGTCGTAACGGCAGCACAGCGTGGCACAAAGGTAACCATAAAATCTGAAAAATCTATTTAATTTTTCATTATTTTAGTCTTACTGCTTAATTTTCATCTTTTTTATGGCTCGCGCCAGCACTGTGCGAAAGACCGTGGCCATCGCGTCAGTCGTTGATGGCACCGATGATTTCCTGGATAGAGTTGCAGCCATGGCGGTCGAGCCACTCGCCGATGCCCACCTTGACCTTGTAGGCGATGGCAGGGTCTATAAAGTTGGCCGTGCCTATCTCTATAGCCGTGGCACCGGCCATCAGAAACTCGATGGCATCCTCGGCACAGCTTATGCCGCCAAGCCCTATCACCGGTATCTTCACCGCGCGGGCCACCTGCCACACCATGCGCAGGGCGACGGGCTTTACACACGGGCCGCTCAGCCCGCCGGTCTTAATGCTCAGCACAGGCTTGCGCCGCTCCACATCTATGGCCATGCCCATGAGTGTATTGATGAGCGAGACGCTGTCGGCACCCTCAGCCTCGCACACCCGGGCTATCTCGGCTATGTCGGTCACATTGGGCGACAGCTTTACGATGAGCGTCTTATGATACCGCTGGCGCACGGCCCTCACCACGCTGGCAGCGCCGGCACAGGTAACACCAAAGGCCATTCCGCCGTCCTTCACGTTAGGACACGAGATGTTAAGTTCGATGGCGGGTATCTTGTCAAGGGCATCTATACGCGCGGCACATTCGGCGTAGTCGTCGGGCGAGCTTCCGCTCACGTTAACGATTATCCGGGTGTCTATATCCTTTATCTTGGGATATATCTCGGTCGTGAAATAATCTACGCCCTTGTTCTGCAGCCCCACGCAGTTGAGCATGCCCGACGCCACTTCGGCCATACGGGGATAGTCGTTACCCTCGCGGGGATGCAGGGTTGTTCCCTTCACGATGATGGCCCCTATCTCGTTGAGCGGAACCAAGTCGGCAAACTCCAAACCGTACCCGAAAGTGCCCGAGGCGGTCATCACAGGATTGGGGAGTTCCAGGTTGTTTATCTTTACATTCAAACTTGCCATAATAACTTCTTAATATTAAACACCGGACCCTCTTTACATACACACAGATTGCCGCTGACGGTCTTCTCGACACAGCAGAGACAGGCACCAAGGCCGCAGGCCATCATATTCTCTAACGATACCTCGCAGAAGATGTCGTTCTTGGCCGCATAGCGGGCCACGGCCATCATCATGGGCTTGGGCCCACAGCAGGAAATTTGGTCGAAGCGCACCCTTTCAAGCACGGAATGATTGGTGACAAACCCCTTCTCGCCATAGCTGCCATCCTCGGTGGTAACGTGTACATCGCCCAGCTCCTCAAACAGCTCCAGCTGCAGCAAGTCGGCCTGGGTGCGGGCGCCGAGCAGGAATGTGGGTCGGGCACCGGCTTCCCTGATTTTCTTTCCGAAATAGAGCAGCGGGGCCACGCCTACACCACCACCCACTAACAGCACGCGGCTGTCGGGGCGCGTCGGCACGGTAAAGCCGTTACCTAAGGGCAGCAGGCAGTTTACCACGTCGCCCTCACTGAGGGTTCCCAGCTGGCGGGTGCCGTCGCCCACGCGAGCCACTAACAGCCACAGTTCATTGGCCTCGGCCACATAGTTGTTAATAGAAATCGGCCGACGCAGAAAAGTCGTCGGCGAGTGGTCTACTCTGACTTCCACAAACTGGCCGGGCACCATCTGCGGTAGTGGCAGCTGATGCGTCAGTTTCAGAAGGAAGTATTTCTCGTTCTGTTTCTCTATCGAACTTACTCGTAAGTCCAAACACGCTTTTTTCATAACTCTCCTTTACTGTTAATACGATACAAGGGCATGGCTCAGTGGTCGCGCTGGCAGCCACCGGCATCAGTCCGCCGCTTACACCTTATTATATATACGCGCGCGCGACGGGCATCTTTCTCCCTGTGCTAATGGCTGCCACCAAACCTATCCGTTGTCAAGATAGTGCAATCCAAGGACCATGAGCTTGCTCTAATGGCCGAGGTGCAGCCTATCCTATGCAAAGATAGTGCCAACCGAGCGCCATGAGCTTGCTCAGATGGCCGAGGTGCAGCCTATCTTATGCAAAGGTACAACAAAAAAGTTGAAAGGCAGTAATTTTTAGAGAAAAATCGTTGAGAATGAATGAAGTAGGAAAATAGTATAGAGTCAACCAACAAGTGCAAAATTACGAATAAACCTTGAAGAACTCTTCTTTAGGTGTAGAAAAGTTGAGTTTCTCTCTTGGCCTTCTATTGATTTTTGCTTGGATAGAGGCAATTCTCCTGTCAGTAACTTCACTAATGTCCATTCCTTTAGGGATATATTGCCTTACAAGTTTATTGGTATTCTCCACGCCTCCTTTCTGCCATGACGAATATGCATCAGTGAAGAACACTGGGACTCCAAGTTTCTCCGTAATCCATTCATGTGCGGCAAACTCGCTGCCATTATCTGTCGTGATGGTTTTCAGTTTTTCTCCTTTGTATGGCAACAAAAGCCTCCAAACCGTCTTTGCAAGAGGCATGGATTTCTTTCCCTCCCTGAGCTTTGCCATTAGCAGGAAGTTGGTGCTTCTCTCGGGTCACCAGAATGGTTCTCAGAACACGCGTGGGAACTTCGGGTACAGCCGAAGTTCCCATTTTTTTGCCAAAAACCTTTGTTACTTACCGTATAAGTGCTACCTTTGCGTCAGAGGGGCCTGTGGTTCCTATGCTTATATTTATAATTATGATGCGAAGAATATTATTGCTGCTCCTGATGGCAGCCTCACTTACAGTCATGGCCCAGAAGCCCGCCAACTTCAAGGGCCGTATGGTAAACGACGAGTACCAGGTGTACATCAACATCGATTTTTACCGTCAGTGGATAATAGTGCCCGGCCAGGAGATACTGGGACAGCTGGCGGGATACTTAGGGGATGAGCGCGACGGGCGTAAGTGGCTGTTTACCAAGGCTAAGGTGGAGACCGACACCAAGGCCACCATCGCCGTGATTAACGACTATGGTAGCGAAGACCTTACGGCCACCCTGACGGTCAACCCCGACGGTACCTATACCCTGCACCAGGAGAAGGGCAGTGTCCTGAAGATAGCCCGCAACCGCAAGTGGGTAAAACTGCCCAAGTCATTGGTGTTCCATCGGTAGCCGGCTTGCCACTGGGTGCCCCTGTCGGGTCGGCAGAAGTACTTTTTCTGCCTGCCAGGCATAAAAAACACGGTCTGGAAGAGGGCTCTTACCCATTTTCTTCGTACTTTTGCGGCGACAAGTATAATAAAGAATTGTTTTATGGAAACGTCACACAGCAACAAGGTCGAGCTCCGCAATCTCCAGATGGACGACTACGAGCAGCTTGCCCGTTCGTTTAAGCGTATCTATGCTGACTCGGATGTCTTCTGGACCCGCCAGCAGATTAAGAAGCTCCTTACCATTTTTCCAGAGGGCCAGGTGGTCATCATCGTTGATGACAAGATAGTGGGGTGCGCCCTCTCCATCATCGTAGACTATGACATGGTCAAGGGCGACCACACCTACGCCAAGGTTACTGGCAACGAGACTTTTAATACCCACAATCCCAACGGTAATATACTCTATGGCATCGAGGTGTTTATCCATCCCGACTACCGCGGTATGCGTTTGGCCCGCCGAATGTACGAGTATCGTAAGGAATTGTGCGAGAAACTCAATCTAAAGGCTATCATGTTTGGTGGGCGAATACCCAATTACCACAAATATGCCGACACCATGCGTCCTAAAGAGTACATCGAGAAAGTTCGCTCGCGCGAAATCTACGACCCTGTACTCACTTTCCAGCTTTCTAACGACTTCCATGTGCGCCGCGTCATACGCAACTATCTTCCTAATGACGAGGAGTCCAAACACTGCGCCACCCTGCTGCAGTGGGACAACATCTACTATCAGCCCCCAACCAGTTCGCCGGTTGAGAAGCGTCCCACGGTGCGCATCGGAATGGTCCAGTGGCAGATGCGCCCTTACAAGACCCTGGATGACCTCTTCGAGCAGGTTGAGTTCTTCGTTGACTCGGTTAGTGACTACAAGAGCGACTTTATCCTTTTCCCCGAGTACTTCAATGCACCGCTGATGGCGCGCTTCAACGATATGGGCGAGGCTCAGTCGATAAGGGCCATGGCTCAGTACACCGAACAGATACGCGATAAGTTTGTCGAAATGGCCATCAGTTACAACATCAACATCATTACGGGTAGCATGCCCTATGTCAAGGAAGACGGCGGGCTGTACAATGTGGGCTTCCTGTGCCGCCGTGATGGTTCGTACGAGATGTACGAGAAAATACACGTCACCCCCGATGAGCAGAAGTGCTGGGGACTGGTCGGTGGCAACCGTGTGCAGACCTTCGATACCGACTGTGGCAAGATTGGTATCCTGATATGTTATGATGTAGAGTTCCCGGAGCTGTCGCGGCTCATGGCGGCCGACGGCATGCAGATACTCTTCGTGCCCTTTATGACCGATACGCAGAACGCCTATACCCGGGTGCGTGTCTGCGCCCAGGCCCGTGCCATCGAGAACGAGTGCTATGTGGCCATAGCCGGTAGCGTGGGCAACTTGCCGCGTGTACACAATATGGATATACAGTACGCTCAGTCGGCTGTGTTTACCCCGTGCGACTTTGCGTTCCCCAGTGACGGCAAGCGCGCCGAGGCCACGGCTAATACGGAGATGATACTGGTGTCCGACGTAGACCTGAACCTGCTTAACGAGCTCCACACGTATGGTTCTGTGCGCAATCTGCGCGACCGCCGGTCCGATTTGTACGAACTGCGGACGAAACCAGCAGCCAAGCAAGAAATCTGATTATCATCCTGGTAGACATAATGACAACTATAATCCCTGCGGTCACCCCGTGGGGATTTTTGTGTATGCTCGGCATGAGTATTATCTAACGGGTGCAAGTCCCGAGTAAGCCCTAATAGCGGGAATTACATAGCCAAAGGCAAGGGTGTTCATCGTGAGGTGAAATCTGAAAGAAGCCGGCGGCAAACATCTGACCTAACGAACAGAAACTTCATACAAGGCAATTGACCATGGATGAGATTGCACCATTAGTGTCCCGTTAAAATCGGGACCAGTTAAATATTAATCAAATAACCCCGGAAAGAGGGAACAATCGAGTTCTT
>CAKPZJ010000004.1 GCA_934204655.1 uncultured Prevotella sp.
CAACTGCCACAACCACTTGAAACTCAAAACAAAAGCCCAAATCTGCTATTTTTTGCTTTTTTAGTCATTCTTTTTCATCAGAAAGCAAAAAAACTCGTTTTTCCTTGTTTTATAATATATA
The DNA here is from genome assembly GCA_934204655.1 of uncultured Prevotella sp. Lineage (GTDB taxonomy): Bacteria > Bacteroidota > Bacteroidia > Bacteroidales > Bacteroidaceae > Prevotella. Next base: position 122 of record CAKPZJ010000004.1, read on the forward strand.
ATATCGTATCTTTGCGCATGATAACTTGTAATAGTGTAATTTTCATTGAGTTAGTTATGGCTACCTTGATGTCCATATTGTCAGTCTACGCGGTTTCCCTTGCTTTCTTCTACGGGCGAATGGCAAGGCCGGATTATTTAGCGCTTATCTATAAACTATTAAATAACACCAACCATTAATTATTAACCTCAAAAACCACAATCAGCCATTGGCCTTACTTAATGGGTAATGAGCCACAAAGAATCTTTCAGACCTTACTGACTAAAGGGGAGGAAACCAAAAATCCAAAAGAGTAGGCCCGCAAAGAACTAAAAACCCAATGAAAAAAAACTTTTTTTTGCTTTCTACGGTAGTAGCATTGTTTGCATCCTGTAGCAATACGTTAACAGACATGATGGATGATGCGAGTTTGCATGAGGCACGACTTCAAAAAGCAAAAGCGTTTGTAGCTAAGCAGCAGTTTAAGATTGCGGTTACTCCTGTTAGTAATCAGACATTGCGGCAAACGTTTAAGGTAACACCTGTTGAGTTGCAGTCGTTGTTGTCAAGCAGACAAGTAACACGGACATCCACGCCCACAGTGTCTCTTATAGAACCTGTGGTATATCAAAATGACACTATTATGTATTTGGTAAGTTTCCAAAAAGGCTGGAGGTTGTACTCTGTTGATAAGCGTATGCCTACTGTCTTGGCGGAAAATTATGTGGAAACAGGAAAACGGGCTGCGGATATTCTAAATAATAAAGCCATATCTTTTTGGATCTCTGACATTGCAGGGCAAACTAATTATTTGAAGAATACTGATGAGTATGATGAACAATCTGAAAGTTTGCAGCAATGGGCCGTGCAAGGACGTGGCATTAGGCGTATTCCCTATCAACCTGTTCCTGGCGAATATATATATGTCGGTCGAGAGGCTGTAAGTCGGACTACTTACTACACTCCCCATGTTACCAAAACATTATGGCATGGTGGAGAACCGTTTAATGCATATTGTCCTACGCTGTCTGTTGATGGCACACAGCGTTGTAATGCAGGCTGCGTAGCTGTTTCTGTAAGTCAGTATTTATATTTCTTACAGGATAAATTGGGCTATTCGTTCAGTATGCCTAATTTAGGTTCTTGCCTGGGTTCTTGTAGGGAAGACTACGTGCAGAGTTTTACCCGATTTAAGTCTTGGAACTTAAACGAATTGCCTCTAACAGATGATGTGAACTTGTACTCTGCTGAGCAATTTGATAAGGCTGCCCTTACTATTGGCTATGTGGGTAAGCAGGTCTCTATGAAATATAGAGTAGATGGCTCAAGCGCTGTTTATACAGATGCGGCAGCTTTTCTTAATAGTATTGGTGTTAAAGGTGAGTTTATGGACATAGGTTATGGTAGTATAGATAACACGCTGATAAATTTGAAACACCCTGTATTGGCTCGTGGAGTAAGCGAGAGAATTTCAGGTCATATGTTTTTGATAGATGGGGCTAAATATGACCTTGTAGAATATGAGGACGTATGGCGTTTCCTGGAAGATACTACTTTCTACGACCCGGACCGTTATGGGGTAATCTTACGTGAAAAGTCGGGAACTCAAAAGGAAAATTATGGGTATCAATGTAATTTTGGATGGAACTTGGGTGAGGCTCCGTATAAGAGTGATGCCGACGATACGTACTATGTGATATCAAATCTAAATGGCTATACTATGCAAAAAAAATATTTCAGACGCGAAGATTAATATTAACCAACAAAAAATAATGAATTATGAGAAAGAATGTTATTAAGGTAGCGTTGTTGACCCTATTGGTGTTAATGACAGGTTGCTCTAACGACAACCAGGTGGCCGACCCCACTAACGAGGGCGACCTGAAGCCCATACCCGCGGCTTACAGCAAAGTGCAGCACACCCCCTATGCCCAGCAGAGCAACGTCTTGGCCAACAAGTTGCTGACGGTGCTGTCGGCACAAGCCGGAAACGAAGGCAAGAACCTGTGTGTGGCCCCTGTGAGTATGCAGTACATGCTGTCTATGTTTGCCAATGGTGCCACGGGCCGCTTGCAGCAGGAGATGGTTAGCGCCATGGGCTATGAGGACATCAATAAGCTGAACGAGGACAACTTGGCTATGCTGAACAAGCTCGCTCAGGACGACGAGTATGTCACCGCGTCGCTCTGCAACAGCATCTGGCTGAACCAGGGCAATGACTTCAAGCCCGCGTATAAGGATGCCATACAGAAGTATTACAGGGCCACTATGGAGCGGGTAGATATGTGGGACAAGTCGCTCAAGGCGATACAGCAGATAAACAGCTGGATAGAGGAGAATACAGGCAATGCGGTCAAGAGCGACGACTTCTATATCACTAAAACCGACCTGATGGTAGTGGCCAATGCCAACTACTTTGATGCCAAGTGGGCGGTTCCCTTTGACCCTAAATACACTAAGGATGCCGTCTTTACCAATGCCGATGGCACTACGGCCAACGTGCCGACGATGAACACGCTCCAGTTTACCAACTATTATGCGGACGACTTGCTGCAAGTGGTTGAGCTCAACTATGGACAGGGCTACTATAGCATGATGATAGTGATGCCCCAGAACACCGAGAGCCTGGATGCCGTGGCTGCCAAGGCCGACTGGTGGGCCTGGCACGGACAGACGATCCATGGCCTTGCTGAGGTTAGCCTGCCCCGTTTCGCCATTACTACCACTTGGCTGAACATAGCCGACTGCCTGCCGGCCTTAGGCATTAACGGGGCTACGGGCTCTGTATATGACAACCTGATAGTCTCTGGCAAGATAGGCATTGACCGGATGATACAGAGCACCGCCATCAAGGTAGACGAGAACGGTACCAAGGTGGCCACCTCGTCGCTCGGCTCGGGTGGCGACATCGCTCCCCGGACGGTAGAGCTGACCTTTAACAAGCCCTTCGTCTACGCCATCCGCGAAAACACCACCGGTGCCATACTCTTTATGGGCAAGGTGGTAAAGCTGTAAACGGTTGTTATAGGCGTGTACGGCTCTAAGAGGGGCCCCGTTGCCAGTGGGTTGGCAGTGGGACCCTTTGCTGTATGTGGGCGTTCCCGCGGCCGTAGCTGGGCCGGCCATGGCGCGCCAGCTTACAGATTGTAACTGTATATTTATGCAGTCTGGTCGCCCTGTGGTTCTCTTTCGTGGCCCTCAGAATGGGCACAGAGATGCCCGGAGCATGGGCGGTGCCTCGGATGGCCATTTCTGAGCCCGTTTCAGCACCGTCTTGCCACCTGTGAAAAGCATCTTTACGCGCCTAATGACGGTCTTTAGCCGCGCCGCGACCATCATTAGCTTTCTGAAGGTCGGTCGCAGGGGCGGGAAAAGGACTGGTAAAACCTGTGAAACGAGCTATGAAAATAGCGGAAATCGCCCCTCGTATAGCGTGCAACGCTTTCGGCCGGGCCTGAAAATCTCCCCAATGAGTTGAAAATCCCTCTGAAAATGGCTGTGGTGGGCCCCGATACTTCTGTCGGTGAAACCCCAAATGTGCAAAAGAGGCTTTTGACGCGCGGGCAGAAATGTATAAATATACAGCTACGACTCGGGTGTCTGCATAAATATACAGTTGCGTCGGGCCGTGTGCTTACAATCTGTAAGCAGTCCCTGCGGCCCTCGGCGGTAGCGACCTCGGACTGATAAGACGAACTCCCGGTGGGGCGGTTGGTGACCAATGGAAACGCCCGAGGGCGCGTTGGCTAACTTTTTGATTATAAAAAATGGCATTTACGGCCATTAGCTTAACTTTTTTACGTACCTTTGTAATCGTTTGCATCACCATGGTTCGGCCAGGTGTACTCAACACGACTAAAATACCTTTAAACATGAACGTAATACAAACTACCAAAAAGACCAACTTCCGTTGGGTAATCTGTGCGATGCTCTTCTTCGCCACAACCGTTAACTACCTGGACCGCCAGGCCCTCTCGCTTACGTGGAAGGACTTCATCGCTCCCGAGTTTCACTGGACTAACGCCGACTACGGTAACATTGCCGCGGCCTTCTCTATCATGTACGCCATAGCCAACTTCTTCTCGGGTCGTATCATCGACTGGCTGGGCACCCGCAAGGGCTACCTGTGGGCCATCGGTGTGTGGTCGGCCGGCGCCTGTCTGCATGCGCTGTGTGGCTGGGCCACCGAGGAGTACGTAGGACTGGGCGACGCTGCCCAGATGGTGGGCGCTGCCGGTGATGTGGCCGCCACAGTGTCTATGGTCAGCGTGTGGTTCTTCTTAGCGGCCCGCGTGGTGCTGGCCGCCGGCGAGTCGGGCAACTTCCCCGCAGCCGTCAAGGTTACCGCCGAGTACTTCCCTAAGAAAGACAGGGCTTATGCCACCGCCATATTCAATGCCGGGTCGACCATCGGTGCCCTCATAGCTCCCCTGTGTATCCCCAATCTGGCCAGCTACTTCAAGAGCATCGGCGTGGGCAACGGCTGGGAGATGGCCTTTGTGGTTATCGGTCTGTTAGGTTTCATCTGGATGGGCGTGTGGATCTTTGTGTACAAGCCTATGCAGGCCAACAAGCTGGTCAACGCTGCCGAGCGTGCCTACATACTCCAGGACAGCCAGGACGACGACGAGGCTGGGGCCAAGGAGGCTCCCAAGATGAGCATCATGCAGTGCCTGAAGCTGCGGCAGACCTGGGCCATCCTGCTGGGTAAGTTTCTTACCGACGGAGTGTGGTGGTTCTTCCTGTTCTGGACTCCAGCTTACATCAGCGATGTGTATGGCTACACCTCTGACACCTCGATGGCCCAGATGCTTATGTTTGTACTCTACGCCATTACCATGCTGTCGCTCTATGGCGGCAAGCTGCCTACCATATTCATTAACCGCACCGGGGGCAACGCCTACACCTGCCGTATGAAGGCCATGCTTATCTTTGCGCTGTTCCCCCTGTTGGGCCTGGTGGCTCAGACACTCGGTGCCTACTCATGCTGGCTCACCATCATCATTATCGGTATTGTGGGAGCCGCTCACCAGTCGTGGTCGGCCAACCTGTTCTCTGTAGGTAGCGACCTTTTCCCCAAGTCGGCCGTGGCCACCATTACCGGTATCAACGGTATGGCCGGCGGTCTCAGTTCGTTCCTCATCAACTACCTGTCGGGCCATCTGCTCGATCATGTCGATGCCGCCCAGACGGTGTTCTGCGGATTTGTAGGTAAGGAGGCCGGTTACTTTATGATATTCTGCTACTGCTCAGTGGCCTATCTGGCTGGCTGGACGGTTATGAAGATACTCGTGCCGCGCTACATGCCGGTCAAGGAGTAAGCCGCGGGTCGGTTCGTGCTCTATGAAAATAGCCGTAGGCGTTATCACCAGCATAACGTCTACGGCTATATTCATAGCTGGCCACCATCGCCCAGTCCTTCTGGTTGACTCCCGGTGCTCGGCTTGTGTGCTTTCTCGTTAGCAGCACGGTCTCTCTTCCCCGGGCTGCCTCTTCTGGGCTCTGCCCATAACAAGATAGCGCCCTCTTCACGGCCTTGGCCGGAAGAGGGCGCTATCGCTATATAGCTAATGGTGTATTTCGCTCTGCTGTACCCCACAGAGTTAGAAGGGCAGGTCGTCAGAACTGTTCTGGTCGTCCTGCTTGGGAGGGAACGGGGCCTCGGCGGCGGGGGCGGCCGTGGGCGCTGCTGCTGCAGCTACGGGCGGAATGGGGGCTGCGGGTTGGGCGGAAACGCGGTCGACTTTCCATGCGCGGATTTGATTGAACCATCGCCCATTCCATGGACGTGCATTGATATCAAAAGACACCATTAATTCTTCTCCAGGCTGAATGTTGAACTGTTGTATTTTATCTGCGCCAAAAACTTCGAAGCACAGACGGCGAGGGTACTGGTCATGGGTTTCTAAAACATACTCCTGAACTTTCCATTCGTTATTTGTCGTTTTTGAAACGCCGCCACGTTCTGGCAGTACTTCGATTATTTTTCCTTGTAATTCCATCTTTATAATTTGTATTTATATGTTTTCGGTTTGTATTTACATCCGCGAAATTAATAAAAAATGTCTTAAACGCGAAAATTTTCGGTTTATTTTTTGCTGTGCATCTCCCTTTTTTGTATTTTTGTAGTTACAATAATATTAATGTAATCAAAACCGCATAAGCATGGAATTTACCTTATCGAGCACCGCCCTTAGCAGTCGCCTGCAGACGCTGGCCAAGGTTATAAGCGGCAAGAACTCTCTACCCATACTGGATAGTTTTCTGTTCAATGTGAACAATGGCCAGCTGACACTGACCACCTCGGACAGCGAGAATATGATGCAGACATCCCTGACCCTGGACAGCCAGGAGGGAGAGGGCTCCTTTGCCCTGCAGAGCCAGACTATACTTGATGCCATGCGCGAACTGCCCGAGCAGCCGCTTCGCTTCAGCGTAGACCTGGCCCAGGCCACCATCACCATATCTTATCAGGGGGGCGAGTACAACTTTACCACGCTCAACGCCGACGAATATCCGCGTATGCAGCCCATGCCCGAGAGCGTAAATGTGATAACCATCGATGCCGGGGTACTGGCCAGCAGTCTGAACCGTTCTATCTTTGCCACCGCGCAGGACGAGCTGCGCCCCGTGATGAACGGTATCTACTTCGACCTTACCCCCGATGCCTTGGCCATCGTGGCCAGCGACGGCCATAAGCTGGTTCGCAACAAGAACTTTACCATCAAGAGCGAAACACCGGCCTCGTTTATCCTGCCCAAGAAACCGGCTAACCTGCTGAAGAACATCTTAGGCAAGGATGGTGGCGACGTGGTCATCAAGTTTGACGAGCGCAACGCTGAGATACACTTTGCCGATGGGCTGCTCGTCTGCCGTCTTATAGAGGGCCGTTACCCTAACTATAACTCGGTCATCCCCCAGTCTAACCCTAACCAGCTCACCATAGACCGCCGACTGCTGCTCAGCGCGTTGCGCCGTGTACTGCCCTTCGGAAGCAAGAGCAGTCAGCTGGTCAAGTTCAAGTTGGCCGCCGGGAGCCTCGAGCTCTCATCAGAGGATATAGACTACGCCACCAAGGCCCACGAGACACTGGCCTGCGACTATGCCGGCCAGAACATGAGCATCGGTTTCAAGGGTAGCTCGCTTACGGAGATACTGAGCAACCTGGATGGCGATCAAGTTAACATCGAACTGGCCGACCCCAGCCGTGCCGGCATCATCGTGCCTGCTGAGCAGCCTGAGAATGAGGATGTACTGATGTTGCTGATGCCTATGCTGCTGAGCGACCAGAACTGATGGTGGCAGGTGTAGTAATGACGATAAAAGGATAAGACATTGAAACTGAATTTGACAAAGCCCCTGATAGTCTTCGACCTGGAGACCACAGGGCTTGACTTGGTTAATGACCGTATCATACAGGTGTCGTACATCAAGGTGATGCCCGATGGACGCGAGGAGCGTAAGAGCCTATACGTAAACCCCGGCAAGGAGATTCCGGCCGAGGTGGTGGCCCTTACGGGTATTACCAACGAGATGGTACACGATGCCCCTACCTTTAAACAGGTGGCTGCCCAGTTGCAGCAGACCTTTGCCGGCTGCGACTTTGCCGGCTTCAACTCTAACAACTTTGACATCCCCATGCTGGCCGAGGAGTTCCTGCGTGCCGGAGTGGAGATGGACTTCTCCAAGGCTCGGCTGATAGATGCCCATACCATCTTCTGCAAGATGGAGCGACGCAGTCTGGCTGCTGCGTACAAGTTCTACTGCGGCCACAAGATGGAGGAGGACTTTACCGCGCACCGTGCCGACCAGGATACCGAGGCTACCTATCGGGTGCTGATGGCTCAGCTGGACCGGTACGACCCCGCTACGGCCGAGGAGCCCGACCGCGCGCTGCCCAATGACATGGACGCGCTGGCCGATTTCTCTAAGTCTAATGACAATGTAGACTTTGCCGGCCGTATCGTATGGAAGGAGATGACCGATGGCAACGGCCAAACGCTGGTAGATGCTGACGGCAACCCGCGCAAGCAGGAGGTGTTCAACTTTGGTAAGTACAAGGGGTGGGCCGTACGCGACGTGCTGCGCCGCGACCCGGGTTACTACAGTTGGATGCTCTCGGCCGACTTTACCAACAACACCAAGCAGGTGCTGACGCGGATACGGCTGCGCGAGATGAAAACCAAGTAACCGGGCTGATGGTCGCTGCATGGTACATGGCTAACAGGTTGGACCGGCAGACCCGCGCGTCTGTCGCTATGGGGGTGAGCTGTCGGTTAATGACGGCTTTCCTTGTGCTATGGGCCCTCATGGGTGTGCCCGCGACGGCTCTGGCCCAGGAACTTAATGCCAAGGTGGTTATCAACCATGCTCAGGTGCAGGGCACGGATGCCAGCGTGTTCGACAACCTGCAGAAGAGCCTGGAGCAGTTTGTCAATGAGCGGCAGTGGACCAGTCTGCAGTTTCAGCGCGGCGAGCGCATCGTGTGCAACTTCAACATTACCGTTACTAAGTACGACCCCTCGTCTAACGTCTTTACCTGCAAGGCCCTTATCCAGGCCAACCGCCCTGTGTACAATGCCGCCTACACCTCTACGCTGTACAACAATACCGATAACGCGTTCAACTTCGAGTTTGCTCAGTTTGACCAGATAGTTTTCAACCCTGAGAATATCGATAATCAGCTCACCGCGCTTTTTGCTTACTATGCCTATCTCATTATAGGAATAGACCTGGACAGCTTTGCCCCCCTCGCCGGTACCGAAGTGTTGCAGCAGTGTATGAATGTGGCCAATAGCGCGCAGAACCTGAACTTCCCTGGGTGGAAAGCCTTTGAGGACAGTCGCAATCGCTATGCCCTCATCAACGACTACCTGGACGCGGCGCTCCAGCCGTTCCGCCAGTTCCAGTACGACTACTACCGTACCGGCCTGGACGAGATGGCCAACAACGCTGAGCGTGGCCGGGCCAATATCACTAAGTCCATGGAGCTGCTCAAGAAGTGCCACGAGGACAAACCATTGAGCTTGCTCCCCCAGATATGGACCGACTACAAGCGCGACGAACTGGCCAACATCTACAAGGGCAAGGGCACTCCTAAAGAGAAAGAAAACGTGTACGACATCCTCTTCTCCATCAATGCGAGTCAGAATACGGCTTGGGAGAAAATCAAGGAATAATGCAATAAGCCAATATGTTACGACATCTGTTTATAAAGAATTATACGCTGATAGACGAGCTGGATATAGACTTCTTCCCGGGCTTCTCGGTGATAACCGGCGAGACGGGCGCGGGCAAGAGTATTATCCTGGGAGCCCTGGGCCTGCTCTTGGGCAACAGGGCCGATGTCAAGCAGATAAAGAATGGCGAGACCAAGTGTGTCATCGAGGCTCAGTTTGACCTGGAGGACAGCGCGCTCAGCGCCTTCTTTACCGATAATGATATAGATTACGACGGGGGCGAGTGTATCCTGCGGCGCGAGGTTAACGCCAGTGGCAAGAGCCGTGCCTTTGTCAACGACACTCCTGTTCAGCTGGCACTCCTGAAGGAGCTGGGCGAGCACCTGATAGACATACACAGTCAGCATCAGAACCTACTGTTGCAGAAAGACGACTTCATGCTGAGCATTGTGGACGTTATAGCCCACAACAGCACGCTGCGTGGCCAGTTTGATACGCTTTACGCCCGGCAGCACGAGTGCCGTAAGCAGCTCGACAGCCTGAAGGAGCGTATCGAGAAAAGCCGCGCTAACGAAGACTTCCTGCGCTTTCAGTTTCAGGAACTGGAGCGCGACCATTTTGCCGATGGCGAGCAGGAAGAGCTGGAGCAGCAGAGCGAAACACTCTCGCACGCCGAGGAAATCAAGTCGGCGCTGTACACAGCACAGGGCGTGCTCTCTGACGATGACACCAACGTGATAGGGCAGTTGCGCGCCACGGCCAATAGCCTGCATGCCATTGAGGGCGTGTATGCCCCGGCGGGCGAACTGGCTCAGCGCATAGACAGCGCTTACATCGAGCTCAAGGACATAGCCGACGAGATAAGCGGCGGTGCTGAGCGGGTAGACTTCAGCCCTGAGCAGCTCGACACGGTTAACGCCCGGCTCGACGCCCTCTATGCCTTGGAGCAGAAATACCATGTAGGGTCGGTCGCCGAGCTGTTGGCCATCAAGTCCGACATCGCTGCCAAGTTGTCCAGCCTGGACAATAGCTCAGACGAGCTGGCTACGGTTGAGGCCGCCTATACCCAGGCTTGCCAGGCGTGTATGGCCAAGGCTCAGGAACTGCGCACGTCGCGTGCCAAGGCAGCCCGCAAGGTCGAGGCCGAGCTGAGCAAGCGCTTGGTGCCCTTAGGCATACCTAACGTGAGGTTTCAGATACAGATGTCAGACAAGGCGCTGAGCAGCGATGGTATCGACAGACTGCAGTTCTACTTCAGTGCCAACAAGAATACCCCCTTGCAGCCCATCGCGCAGATAGCGTCGGGTGGCGAGATAGCCCGCGTCATGCTGTCGCTCAAGGCTATGGTCAGCGGAGCCGTCAAGTTGCCCACCATCATCTTTGATGAGATAGATACCGGTGTGAGCGGACGCGTGGCCGAGCAGATGGCCCACATCATGAGGGAGATGGGCGACGCCCACCGCCAGGTTATCAGCATCACGCACCTGCCCCAGATAGCCGCCGTGGGCACCACCCATTACAAGGTGTCTAAGGAGGATCACGACGATACGACGGTGAGCCACATGCGGCTGCTCTGCCCCGAGGAGCGTGTCGCCGAGATAGCCCAGATGCTCAGCGGCAACGATATAACCCCGGCCGCCATCGAAAATGCCAAATCATTATTACGAATATGAAACGAATACTTTATATACTGATTGCGCTCTTGGTCTCGGCCAATGCCAGCGCACAAATAGAGCGGGCAGCCAAGTCGGTGTTCACTCTGACTACGTTTAAGAAAGACGGAACTATCCTGGCTTCGACCCACGGTGTGTACGTGGGAGCCAACGGCGAGGCTATCAGTTCGTGGACTCCGTTTGTGGGGGCCGATAGCGCCATCGTCATTGATGCCCGCGGCAACCAGACGACCGTGACGGCACTGATAGGGGCCAACGAGCTGTACAACCTGTGTAAGTTTAAGGTGGCCGGGCGTACCCAGCCGGCACCCGTGGCCAGCGTGGCCAGCAAGAAGGGCGAAAAGGTGTGGATACTGCAGTACTCCGTCAATAAGCCGCAGATAGACCAGCGCGCTGTGCAGAGCGTGGAGCCGTTTATGAGCAAGTACTCGTACTACATCTTCTCTTCCAACGTGCCCGACAATACCGATGACTGTCCCGTGGTAAACGCCCGTGGCGAGGTGATAGGCTTGCTGCAGCACAGCAAGTCGGGCGACCAGGTATATGCCGCCGATGCCAACTTCATCAATGACATGTCGGTAGCCGATGGGCTGGTTATCGCCAGCCAGGTACTCCGCCAGTCATTTATCCCCATCGACTTTCCCACTGAGCATAAGCAGGCGGCCGTCATGTTAGCCCTGACCTCCGAGCAGGGCGACTCGGCCATGTACCAGAAGTACATCCGCTCGTTTATCACCCGCTTCCCCACAGCCATCGAGGGCTATAGCGCATTGGCCAACACGCAGCTGGGCCGGGCCGACTTCGCGGCAGTCGACGCCACCATGCAGAGTGCTCTGGCCAAGGCAGACAATAAGGCCGAGGCCCACTCGGCTTATGCCCGGCTTATCTATCAGAAGGTTACCAACCTGCCCGACAGCATATATCCCTCCTGGACGGCCGACAAGGTGCTGGCTGAGGCCACGGCGGCCTACGCCATAGACAAGCAGCCGCTCTATATCAATCAGCAGGCCCAGGCCCACTTCCTGAAGGGCAATTATACCAAGGCATACGACCAGTTTATCTCGCTGACCAAGACCGATATACGCAACGGCGACCTGTTCTACTCGGCTGCTCAGTGCAAGAGCCATCTCAAGGCCCCCGCTACCGAGGTACTGGCCCTGCTTGACAGTGCCATAGTGGCTTCGCCCCATCCACTCAACTTCGTGGGTGCTCCCTATGTATTGGCCCGTGGTACCCAGTATTACAATATGAAAGATTTTCGCAAGGCCGTCACCGATTTCAATGAGTACGACTCGCTGATGCAGGGTCGCCCCATCAGCAGCGACTTCTACTACGTCCGCCACAAGGCCGAGTTAGAGATACACCAGTACCAGCAGGCCATCAATGACATCGACCGCGCCATTATCCTTCAGCGCGACTCGCCTACCTTATGGGCCGAGAAAGCTGCTCTTCATGCCCGCTTCAACCAGGCAGACAAGGCGCTGCGCAGTGCTACCATCTGTACCAAACTGGCACCCGAATATGCCGATGGTTACATCTTGCTGGGCATTGCCAACATGCTTTCTAAGAACAAAGCCGAAGGTGCCAAGGCTTTTCTCAAGGCCAAGGAGTTGGGCGACCCTCGCGCTGATGAATATATGAAGAAATACAAGTGAAAATTTGGTTATCATTATCAAAATCACTACCTTTGCACTCAGTTTTGTGATGGTCCCGTAGCTCAGTTGGATTAGAGCAACAGCCTTCTAAGCTGTGGGTCTTGGGTTCGAACCCCAACGGGATCACAAAAACGTAACGGGCAAAGTAAAGCAGAAGAGGACTTTTACAGCAGTAAAGTCCTCTTCTGCTGTTATATGGGCCGTTACGCCCGAGGGTGCTGGCAGGGTGCTGCGGATGACTATGTGGAATTCCGCAGCTGCAGCGACAAGTATGAGGTGCGTTCCTAAAAGACTATTGGCTATCCCAGTACTAACGAAAACCGTAAGCCAAGCGCGTTGGCGATACGTAGAAATGTGAAGCGTTGCATATCAGTCCGCCCCTTTTCGATAGATGAGATGTATTCGCGTTTCTTCCAATTTTTTTCAGCCAGCACTTTTGGTTTATGTTCTGACATTTGTGTTTGTCTTTGAGGTGTTCAGCATAGTACCAAGCCTTAGCTTTGGCCGCGAAGTCCTTGCGCTGGGGGGCTTGTAGTAGGACAGGGTAACAGGTGGTAATCCTGGTTTCTGTAGCAGTTGTCTGTAGTAGCTAATTGTTAAGGGTGGGCCTCAGAATGACCTTTGGGGTTGGCATTATTGCCGTCTGAATTTTTTTGGAAGAATTTTACGGACTGATGGTGGACTGTTCTTCCTGTTTTTTTATAACTTTGTCATGACTATATCTAACAGACTGCAATATGGAGAGACTTACTGGGACGGGATGCGAGGCCGGAAATGGGCGGAAGGGTGTGGCTGCATGGCTCATAGTTGTGCTGATACCCCTGCTGATGGCTTGCGGCATGATTCGGCAAGCGGATGTCATCGTAGTAGACAGCCTGGCGCGCGGGTACTATATCCACGGCGATACGTTAGAGACAGACACGGTACCAGAGAGCTGCGTGTCCTTTGCAGAGACCGTCGTGCCGCACGTACGTACCCGAAAGGCGATGCTGCGGGCCTATCCTTTCCTCGCCTGCTGTGACACGGCGTTCACTCACTATGGCGAGACTGACTATGCTCATCTATATAGCTATGGCTCTACACAGATACTTACGACCGACTTTGGCCTGCCCTGCATAGCGTATGCCAGCATTACAGATGCCAGGATAAAATTGCAGCGAGGCATACATGTGGGCATGGACCGCGGGGAGGTGATACGCCGGATAGGACTGCCCGCCATCGAACGGGAGATTAATCACATCATTTTCCGGGCAGACGCCACGGTGGGCGGTTCCGTCTATAGGTTTGATTTCAGTGACGGCGTGCTGCGCAGCATCCGCATCCAGACGACTGATTGGAACGACCTGGCCTGGAATCCCGCTCCCTATTTCGACTTCGTAGAACCCGAACTGGCCCGCGCTGACCACGGCCCCAAAATCTACGCCCATGGCTGGGATAGCCTTAGCAGGTTTGCCCCCGTCTGTTACCTTAACGCCTGCGGTGACACCATTGTGCCCTTCTCGCGGGGCTATACCTACCAGAACTGGAAAGAGATAGGCCGGCTGGGACTGGTACATGCAAAACCGGGCAAGGACTATATAGCCATCAACTATAAGGGTGAGGAACTTTTCCGCGTGTTCGGACTACTGGATGCAAGCCCTGACTTTGTGGGCGATGGGTTGTTCCGGATAATAGAGGGGGCTGACAACAAGATGGGCTATGCCGACACGTTGGGCCATGTAGTTATCGCCCCGCAGTTTGCCTATGGCACCCCCTTCAGATACGGCCGCGCCAGGGTTACGAAGACGGGCCACTGGGATAAGAGCGACCCCGAGATGCCCGAGTGGAAGAGCGATGACTGGTATTACATAGACCGGACGGGCCGTAGGGTAGAATAGGACGTAGTCGGTCATATTCGGTGACACGTGAGCAATCATTATGTTGCTCACGTGCCATGCTGTTAATTAGAAACAGTGTCTTTCGCAGTGCTTTTGTCCGAAATGTTCAATGTAGTTGAAAACGAATCCTTAATAGCTGATGCAGCCTTGTGCCTTTACAGCAGTTTCTCCAGTAATAGCAGAGTCATAAATCCGAGCAGCAATGCGTAGGTGGCTTGCTTCTGATAGCCGTGGGCATGGGTCTCGGGTATCATCTCGTCGCTTGTGACGTAGAGCATTGCGCCGCCGGCAAAGCCGAGCATGGCGGGAAGCATGGCGGCCGACACGTTGCCCATGGCAAATCCTGTCCACACTCCGACAATCTCAAGCAGGCCTATGGCGATAGATATTACAAATGTGCGGATGCGCGTCACTCCGGCGAGCAGCAGCGGGGCTATTATCACCATGCCCTCAGGGATGTTCTGTAGCGCGATGCCGAGACTTACGGTCCACGATGTCTCCTCGCCCTCGCTCATGCTCACTCCTGCGGCAATACCTTCGGGAAACTTGTGTATGGCAATGGCCATGACAAATAGCATAATATGGTTAAGCGTGGAGTTGTTGCGGTGCTCTTCGGCGTCAAGGCCGGTAATGTGGTGGAGGTGTGGGGTCACGAGGTCAAGTATGTTGAGGAACAACGCGCCCGCCATGATTCCTATGACGACAAACCACCATGGTGTTGTCCCCAACTCAAAGGCTGGCACTATCAGGCCCTGTGTCGATGCGGCGAGCATTACTCCGGCGCAATAGCCAAGCACTGTGTCATTCCACTTGTGTGGCAACTCCTTTATCCCAAATCCAAGAAGGCTGCCTATCATTGTTGCTCCGCAAAGTCCTGCGGCACTTATCCATACGTTTGTCATAATCTATTTATTCAGAAAAATGTTTTGGATTTGTTCCTCCTGCTGTCGGTCGGTCTGAGGTGGATATTTGAAAATCTGCACAAACTTCTGTTCTTACCCCCGTACCCTTAAAGTTATTTGCTGGGTGTATTTCGTATTTGATGCTCATTTTGTAAGTTCTTAATTGAGACTCAAAGTTAATAAATAATCGGCAAACATAGAAATCGTATGAACTAAAAGATTTATAAAGGTCTCTTCTATAAGGCTTATTCATCTTGCCAACCGGAAAACAGGGTATAGATCATGCTGCGGAAACTTCTCGCAGTCAATGTAAAGTGTATCGAAGTTATCAGTGTCATCGGAGCTGTGTTCGAGGGGGCTTCCTCGGTTTTCCCGTGCCTTTGTTTTTAACCCAAATCGGTCGCTAACAGAACACATGCTGTCCATCAAGAAAGTATCGCGGCTTTCGCTCCGGTTCCCTATAACTATTCGGACTATTATCCGAAAATGCGGAATGTAGATGCTGAAATGATGTATGTATGTTTAGAGACACTGCATGTACATCCGAAGTCTTCGGACGGAGCCGATGGGTGCTCGGAGCGGGGTAGAGGTGGCTGGAGGCGTACCGGCTGCTGACCTGTGGTTTGCGGGGGTAACAAGCAAAAGCACCATCGCAACAGGGAGTGTGGGCGATGGTGCTTCTGATAGTTATGGGAATGGCCGCGTGTCCGCTACTGCAACGTGCAGGCAGCCTCGATGAGCATACAGCCGGTGAGGTGAGCCGTGAGACATACGGGCTCGTGGTCACCGGGAGCCTGACGCCAGCGGCCTCCGTAGAGATGGGTACGCGGGTTGACGCCCTGCTGGGCCACCACCTTGGCGCAGTACAGCAGGTAGTTGCGGAAGTGGTCGCGGGTGGCCTGGGGCAGGCCTGGCTCCTTAGCCAAGGGAGCGAAGTAGCGGAAGAAGATGCCGTGGAACAGGCCACCGTCGCCCTGTACGGCATCGCCAGGCACACCAAAGTTGTCCGACTTCTGATGGATGACATAGTTGGCCGCCCGGACAGCATCGTCCAGGTAACGCTTGTCGCCGGTGAGCTGATACAGCTGGTGGGCAGCCCCGATAAAGGTGCCGCTGTTGTAGGTAAAGGTGGCGCGGCTGATGCGGCCCTTGCTGTTCATGTTGTCGTACACGGCCCCGGTCTCATGGTCAAAGAGGTTGGCGCGCAGCCAGGCGTAGATGGCCTTGGCCTCGGTCAGATAGGTGCGCTGGCGCTTGCCCTGCTTAAATCCGGACTGGCGGTACAGCTTGGCCAGTTTGGCGGCGATGATGGCAGCCGGCCCGTTAGAGCAGGCGTTCTTGGACTTGGACACATCGGTCTTCCAGGTGATGCCCCCGTGCCAGGGTGCCTCGTCGTCGGGGCCCCAGGTGGACCATATCCAGTCGTCGTAGATTTGGCGGGCGCGATGGACGTAGGTCGTGTCGCCCGTGGCCTCGAACATGCGTATCTGGGCGAGCGTTATCCACTCCATGTCATCGACAAATGGATTCCACCAAGGCCGCTGCGCGTCGTGGGCAAAGTTGTAGCGCGGCGCTCCCTGCCACCACAGGGGGTACAGCGCGCTGTAGCGCTGGTCGCCCGTACGCAGATAGGCATCGGTGATAACGTCGATGGCGTGGGCCTCGGGCCAGTAATTGCCGGTGGAGAGGTCGGAGAGGTCGCTGCCGTAGTTGAAGTAGTAGCGGTCGGGGTAACCCGGGAAGCTGGCACCCCAGAAATGGGTGATAAGGGCCTGGGCCATGCTGTCGGCCAGGGCCTGGAAGGAGGGGGCTGACTGCGCCCGGCAGCCGAGGGTGCTCAGGAGCGTCAGCAGGGCTAAAAGGATTTTCTTGTTCATCGTGATAAGTTTGTTTTTGATAATAATTCTTATGATAAAGCCCAATCGCGGTCTGCCTCGGGGCAGTACATAGCGGTTGGGCGATAGGGTGGGGCTGTGTGGGGGCCGTGCTTAGAGGTCAAACTTGTAGCCCACGGTAAGCATGGCGCTGCGATTCTTGCTGTTGGAGTTCTTCAGGACGTGGGTGAGACCGACGTTGTAACGCACGTCGAGCACTACGTTCATGTACTCGTACGAGATGCCCACGGGGACGCTGAAGTCTACCTTGTTATAGAGCGCATCCGACGTGTTCTCGGCCTTGGCTACATCCGAGTTGTAGGTGCGTACACCCGTGTGGATGTTCTGTATGAAGGTACAGGTGGTAAACTCTTCCTTGACGTGGGTGAGCAGACCCGCCTGTACGCCTGCGTTGACAGACAGACCCTTGGCTATATATGCGTGAACCATGAGGGGTACGGCCACGTAGCTGAGCGTGTTGCTCAGGTCGGTATAGGCCTCGTACTTGGCCTCGGTGGCATCCTCGGCAGGGCGCTCTGTAAGTACATCGTAGTCATCGTACTTGTTGCCCACCGACACGTAGTGTACGCCGGCCGACACGCCTATCTGCCGCGAAGCCTGATAGTAGGCGTCGGCACCTACGGAGAAGCCCGCCTTGGCCTTGGCGTCTAAGCTGTAGTCGGCATTGCCTATGTACAGCGGGTTGTTGGAAATGTTGGAGATGCTCACGCCCACGCGTGGAATGATGGAGAAAGTGCCCGGAGCGGCCTGGGCCATGGTCAGGGTGGCACAGGCTATGAGCAGGCAGCTGATAAAAAGTCTCTTCATAATGTATGGTGTCTTATTGATTTGGTCTGGATGGGTGGCCGTACGTGCGGCTGGTGGCGGAGCCCTGGCCGCGGTCAGTTGGCTACCTCGGAGAGAAACTTGATGCGTACCAGGCGGATGTCGGTGTCAGAGTAGTCGCCCCCCAGTTCCTCGATGGCGGTGTTCAGGTCGTCGGTATCGCTCTCCATGAAGTAATCGAAGATGTCGTCGATACGCTCCTTGTCCATCACGTCGTCCAGGAAATAGTCTATGTTGAGCTTGGTGCCGCTGTACACGATGGCCTCTATCTCGTCGAGCAGCTCGTCGAAGTCGAGACCCTGCGCGGTGGCTATGTCGTCCAGCGCTATCTGGCGGTCTATGCTCTGTATGATTTTAACCTTGAGCATACTCTTCTTGGCCACCGTCTTCACCCTGAACTCTTCCGGTCTTTCGATACCGTTCTCTTCACAGTGGCGGCGGATAAGGGTGCAGAACTCGGCCCCGTACTTCTTAGCTTTGCCCACGCCGACGCCCTGGATGTTCTGGAGCTCCTGGAGGGTGATGGGGTACATGGTGGCCATCTGTTCCAGGGAGGCATCGAAGAAGATAACGTAAGGCGCCAGCCCTAACCTCTTGGCCACCTGCTTGCGCAGGCTTACCAGCATGTCGTACAACTCGGGGTCTAATGCCGCCATGTTACCCTGTGGCTCCTCATCGTCGTAATCGTCCTTAAATTCGGTGTCCATGACGACCATAAAGGAGTGCGGCGACTTGATAAAGCGGCGTCCTGCGGCCGTAATCTTCAGCAGGCCGTAGCTCTCTACATCCTTCTTGATGTACCCGGCTATGATGGCCTGTCGGATGACGGGACTCCAGAGTTTCTCGTTGAAGTCCTCGCCCGAGCCAAACTCTTCCAGCTCGTTGTGGTGGTGCGACACGATGTCGTCGGTGCCCCGCCCCTTGATAAAGTCTATGACATATTCCTGCCGGAAGTTCTCCTTCAGGGCCAGAATGGCCTCCAGGGCTACCACTAACTGTTCCTGGGCCTCTATCTTCTCCTTGGGGTGCAGACAGTTGTCGCAGTTCTCGCAGTTGTCCTTAGTATAATCCTCGCCGAAGTAGTGGAGCAAAATCTTGCGACGGCAGAGCGACGACTCAGCGTAGGCTGCCGTCTCCTGGAGCAGCTGCTTGCCGATGTCCTGCTCAGCGATAGGTTTGCCCTCCATGAATTTTTCCAGCTTGCGCAGGTCTTTGTACGAGTAGAAGGCGATGCAGATGCCCTCACCGCCATCCCGTCCGGCGCGTCCGGTCTCCTGGTAGTAGCCCTCCAGACTTTTGGGTATGTCGTAGTGCAGCACGAAGCGTACATCGGGCTTGTCTATGCCCATGCCAAAGGCTATGGTGGCCACGATGACATCTATGCGCTCCATCAGGAAGTCGTCCTGGGTCTGCGAGCGTGTCGCGCTGTCCAGTCCGGCATGATAGGGCGCTGCCTTGATGTCATTGGCCTGCAGGTCGGCTGCCAGCTCTTCTACCGTCTTACGCGACAGACAGTAGATGATGCCACTCTTGCCCGGATGTTGCTTAATAAAAAGTATAATCTGCTTGTTTATATCTTTAGTCTTGGGCCTGACTTCGTAGTAGAGGTTGGGGCGGTTAAAGGAGCTTTTGAACTCATGCGCATCCATTATCTCTAAGTTCTTCTTGATATCTGTCCGCACCTTGTCGGTAGCGGTAGCGGTCAGGGCGATAACCGGGGCTTTGCCTATCTTGTCGATGGTGGGTCTCAGGTTACGGTATTCGGGGCGGAAATCGTGCCCCCATTCTGAGATGCAGTGCGCCTCGTCTATAGCGTAGAACGATATTTTGAAGGACTTGAAGAACTCCAAGTTTTCGGGCTTGTTGAGCGACTCGGGAGCCACATATAGCAGTTTGGTCTTGCCCTTGCGCACATCATCCATTACCTGCTGTATGGCCGACTTGTTGAGTGATGAGTTCAGGTAGTGTGCCAGTCCGCCATCTTCGCTGATGCCGTTTACCGCGTCTACCTGGTTCTTCATAAGGGCTATGAGCGGCGATACCACGATGGCCGTACCCTCCATCAACAGCGATGGCAGTTGGTAGCAGAGGCTCTTTCCGCCACCGGTCGGCATGAGCACAAAGACATTCTCACCCGACATGAGTGTCCGGATGATTGCCTCTTGGTCGCCTTTGAACGAGTCAAAGCCGAAGTAGTGCTTTAGTTTTTCTGTTAGATTAACGTTGTATGTCATATTACTCATTCGTTCGTCCTCGACCGTACTTTAGTAGCGGGCTGCGCCCCAAAAGCTATTGGGGGACGCGGCCGGGTGTGCGCTGCGTACTCCGGTGCTTGTCCCCACCTGTAGCTATAGGTTCTCCTGCTTCTGTAGGTTCGACTTGCTCATCTGCTCCTTGGCATAGGCAAGCGTTACCTCGAACTGGGTTATCTTCTTGGATGGCAACTCGAACATGGCATCCATCATGATGGCCTCTACGATAGAACGGAGGCCACGGGCACCCAACTTGTATTCTACTGCCTTGCCTACGATGAAGTCGAGCGCGTCTTCGGCAAAGGTCAGTTTCACCCCGTCTATCTCCATCAGTTTGATGTACTGCTTGACGATAGAGTTCTTCGGTTCTACCAATATGCGGCGCAGTGCCGGACGGTCCAGGGGATTTAAGTGGGTCAGTACGGGCAGACGGCCGATAATCTCGGGTATCAGTCCGAACGACTTCAGGTCCTGCGGGGTTACGTATTGTATCAGATTGTTCTTGTCGATGCGTGCCACATGCTGTACTGAGTTGTAACCCACCACATGGGTGTTCATGCGCTGGGCTATCTTGGCCTCGATGCCGTCAAAGGCACCGCCGCAGATAAACAGAATGTTGCGCGTATCTACATGGATGTAGTCCTGGTCGGGATGCTTGCGGCCACCCTTAGGCGGCACGTTGACCATAGTACCCTCTAAGAGCTTGAGCAGACCCTGCTGAACACCCTCGCCACTTACGTCGCGGGTAATGCTGGGGTTGTCGCTCTTGCGGGCTATCTTGTCTATCTCGTCTACGAATACAATGCCACACTCGGCGGCGGCCACGTTGTAGTCGGCCACCTGAAGCAGGCGCGACAGGATGCTCTCTACATCCTCGCCCACATAGCCAGCCTCTGTAAACACGGTGGCATCGACGATGGTAAAGGGCACGTTGAGCAGATGGGCTATGGTGCGTGCCAGCAGCGTCTTGCCGGTACCTGTGCTACCTACCATCATGATGTTGCTCTTCTCTATCTCTACTCCGTCGTCATCTATATGTTGCTGCAACCGCTTGTAGTGGTTGTACACCGATACGGCCAGACAGCGCTTGGCATCGTCCTGACCTATCACGTATTCGTCCAGGTACTTCTTGATGTCCTTGGGCTTGGGTATGTCTTTCAGCTCAAAGTCGGCATTGGGCTTCTTGCCCGCGGCAGCCTCTGCGCCGTAAACGCCAGCCGACGCGGCAATCTCGTATGCCTGCTTGGCACAGTCTTCGCAGATAAAGCCATTAAGTCCGGAGATGATGAGCTTGACCTCGTCCTCACCGCGACCGCAAAAACTACAAACTTTCTTTTTCGGCATTTTCTTTCTTACGTGTTAAAATAGTGTCAATCATACCATAGTCCTTGGCCTCCTGTGCTGTCATCCAGTAGTTGCGGTCGCTGTCCTGCCAGACTTTGTCGTAGGGAGTGTGCGAGTGCTCGCTGATAATGGTATAGAGTTCTTTCTTGAACTTCTGTATTTCCTTGGCTTCTATCTCGATATCCGATGCCTGGCCCTGTACGCCGCCGAGTGGCTGGTGTATCATCACGCGACTATGGGTGAGTGCCTGTCGCTTGCCCTCGGCTCCGGCTGTGAGCAGTACAGCGGCCATCGAGGCGGCCATGCCGGTACATATCGTAGCCACGTCGCTCGATACAAACTGCATGGTGTCGTATATGCCCAGTCCGGCCGTAACGCTACCGCCAGGGCTGTTTATATATATGGAAATGTCTTTCTCCGGGTCGGTGGAGTCAAGATATAGCAACTGGGCCTGCAGCGTGTTGGCTGTATAGTCGTCTATCTCTGTTCCAAGGAATATGATGCGTTCCATCATGAGGCGCGAGAAGACATCCATCTGCGTTACGTTCAGTTTGCGCTCTTCCAATATATATGGGTTGATGTACTGGGCTTGCGACTTGACCACCTCGTCCAGTACCATTCCGTTAATGCCTAAGTGCTGAGTGGCATATTTGCGAAAATCTCTGTTCATGTTCTTTCTGTTAGTGATAAATAGGGAAAAAAGAGAGGTTGTCCACTCTTTTATTATCTGTTCTAAGAACAAAGATACATAAAATAGTCGACAACCTCTTTATAAAAAGGAAGTTTTTTTCGTAAATAGTGTATTCTTGATGCCGAGTAGAAGCTCAGCAGTCATAGATATGTCCTACTTTGTACTAAAAAACTATTTGCTCATCATCTCGTTGAACTCATCGAGTGAGATGTCCTTGGTGTTGAGCTTCACTACACCTTTGAGTTTCTCTGTGAGTTTGCGGTCGATGGCACGCTCAACGAGTGACTGGACATATTCCTTCTTTTTCATCATCTCGGTGGCGTAGTTGTCTACATACTCATCAGGTACATTGTTCATTCCGTACTGGGCAAACTGAGCGCGGGCGGTCTCCTTGGCAGCATCCTTAACGTCAGCTTCCTCGACCTTGATGCCCTGGGCTGCTACCAGCTGGTCCTTGATGAGGTGCCAAGTCAGTTCCTTGATGCTGTTGTCATAGTTCTTCTCTACAAAGTCCTCGCCTTTGTCTTTGTTGTTGGCCAGCATGATGCGCTTGAGCAGGGCGTCGGGATAAGTGAGCTTGCCCACCTTCTTTTCGCAGTGCTTGCGTACATCCTGCAAGAAACGGAAGTCGCTGTTGATGGCGAACTGTGCATTCAGACCCTCGGCAATCTTAGCGCGGAACTCGGCCTCGTCCTTAACGTTGCCGGCACCGTAAACACGGTCGAAGAGTTCCTGGTTAACCTCGTGCTTGGTGAAGTGGTTTACCTCGGTAATCTGATAGCTGAAGTCGCCAGTATGCTCGGCTACCTTGTCGCGCTCTACCTTGAGCAGCGAAGCTACTTCAGCGTCGTTGTCAGGATAAGCCTTGCGCGGGCTGAATGTTACAATGTCGCCGGGCTTAACTCCGTCGAACAGCTTCTTCTGATCGTCTACCTTTATGTATGAAGGCATCAGGATGGCGCCCTCTACAGTGATGCCGTTCTCCTTAGTATTGCCGTTCTCGTCAAGTTCGCGCAGGTCGCCTTTCATGCTGTCGCCGTCCTCATAGTGATCGGCCTTGGCGTATTCGCCAGCCTGTGAGGCGAACATGTCTATCTGACGGTCTATGAGTGCATCGTCAACGGTGATGTTGTAGTAGTCTACCTTGTCGCGGCCAGTCAGGTCGCACTTGAACTCAGGGGCAACAGCCAGGTCAAACTTGAAGGTATAGGGAGCGTCCTTCTCCAGGTCCTGAGGTTCCTGGCTCTCGGCAGCCATAGGCTCGCCAAGTACCTGGATGTTGTTGTCCTGGATATACTTCTGCAGCTGCTCGCCTACCACCTTGTTTACAGCGTCCATCTTAACCGACAGGCCAAACTGGCGCTTGATGAGGCCCATAGGAGCCATGCCGGGACGGAAACCGGGTATGTTGGCACGTTTGCGATAGTCTTTGAGTGTCTTCTCGACATCTTCCTTGATGTCGGCCTCGTCTACGGTAATCGTGAGCAGGCCGTTGATTTTGTCAGGGTTTTCAAATGAAATATTCATCTCTGATTTTTATTATGTTATTTGTTTCTGTTCTTGTTAAGCAAGGCGCAAAATTACTCATTTTTAGCGACATTACCTAATATATTGTGGAAAAAATATATGGGCTGGCCGTTAGCGCTGGTTTGCCGATAGCTGTTAGTAGTGCCGGAGCCTACGCGTGGCGTGCCGCAGCATCCTCGGCGGCCTCCTCGTCTTCCTTGGTAGGTTTAAACCGTCTCAGGGTGAAATTATTGGTTAGGTAATTCTTGCGCACCACGGGGTTTACGGCCAGTTCTTCGGGCGTTCCGTGAAAGAGAATTTTCCCCTCGAACAGCAAGTAGGCTCGGTCGGTTATGGAGAGGGTGTCCTGTACGTTGTGGTCGGTTATCAGGATGCCGATGTTACGGTACTTGAGTCGCCAAACGATGTGCTGAATGTCCTCTACGGCAATGGGGTCTACGCCGGCAAACGGCTCATCGAGCATCACAAACTTCGGGTTGATGGCCAGGCACCGCGCTATCTCCGTACGGCGTCGCTCGCCTCCCGATAGCTGTGTACCCATGTTCTTGCGCACCTTGGTAAGGCGAAATTCCTTGATGAGGTTTTCCAACTCTACTAACTGCTGGTCGTGGGTCAGGTCTGTCATTTCGAGTACAGACATGATATTGTCCTCCACGCTCATTTGGCGAAACACGCTGGGCTCCTGTGGCAGATAGCCTATACCGGCCCGTGCGTGCTTGTACACCGGGAACTTGGTAATCTCCATGTCGTTAAGGAATACGTGGCCTCCGTTGGGTATCACCAGCCCGGTGGTCATGTAGAACGATGTCGTCTTGCCGGCACCGTTAGGTCCCAGCAGGCCCACTATCTCTCCCTGGCGCACGTTGAAGTCCACTCCGTTGACTACCGTACGCTTGCCGTATCGCTTTACCAGTCCTTCGGTACGGAGGGTCATAACCTTGTCGTTACTTTCGCCCATAATCCTATTTATTATCGTGCAAAATTACAAAAAATAAGGTAATTACGCCTATAATTTATAAAAACTATTGTTGTCATGGCAGTTTTTAAGCGAATTTTGGCTACTTTTGCAACATGAAAAGATAGCCAAGGCCATGCTGATAATCAAATTATTGAAGAAATACTTGACCACTTTCGGTAATTATGTCATTCTGATGGGGCGCGCGTTCAGCATCCCGGAGCGGATGCGTATGTTTGTCAAGCGTTATGTTAAGGAGATGTCTCAACTGGGTGTCGACTCTATTCCCATTGTACTGCTCATCTCGTTTTTTATAGGCGCCGTAATCTGCATACAGATGAAGGTGAATATACAGAGCCCCTGGATGCCCCGTTGGGTATCGGGCTACACCACCCGGGAAATCATGCTGCTCGAGTTCTCCAGTTCCATCATGTGTCTGATACTCTCTGGCAAGGTGGGCTCCAACATCGCTTCCGAGTTGGGTACCATGCGGGTTACCCAGCAGATAGATGCGCTCGAAATCATGGGTGTCAACTCAGCCGGATACCTCATCTTGCCCAAGATAGTGGGCCTGATGACCATGATGCCTGCCTTGGTGGTATTCTCTTCGGCCATGGGTATATTGGGAGCTTATGGCACGGCTTATATCGGCCATCTGCTGCCGCCCGACGACCTCACCCTTGGTCTTCAGCACGCCTTTAATCCCTGGTTTGTGTGGATGAGCATTATCAAGAGCACGTTCTTTGCCTACATCATAGCCAGCGTGTCGTCGTTCTTCGGCTACACGGTCGAGGGCGGGTCGGTCGAGGTAGGCAAGGCCAGTACCGATGCCGTGGTGTGCAGTTCGGTGCTGATATTATTCTCCGACGTATTCCTTACCCAAATTCTCAGTTAGCATGATAGAAGTAAAGAACCTTACCAAGTCGTTTGAAGATAAAACCGTACTGCGGGGCATCAGCGCCCGGTTTGAAACGGGCAAGACCAACCTCATCATCGGCCAGAGTGGTTCGGGCAAGACGGTGCTGATGAAGAACCTCGTGGGCCTGCTCACGCCTACCAGTGGCGAGGTGCTGTACGATGGGCGCGACTTTGTGCGTATGTCTAAGCGCGAGCGGGTAATGATGCGGCGCGAGATGGGCATGATTTTCCAGGGCGCAGCCCTCTTCGACTCGCTCTCTGTACGCGATAACGTCCAGTTTCCCCTTGACATGTTCTCCTCGCTCAACTATGCCGACCGTGTGCGGCGCGCCGAGGAGTGCCTGGCCAGGGTTAATCTGTCAGAGGCGGCCGCTAAGTTTCCCGACGAGATTTCGGGCGGCATGCAGAAACGTGTGGCCATAGCCCGGGCTATTGTGCTCAATCCCAAGTACCTGTTCTGCGACGAGCCCAATTCGGGCCTGGACCCGCAGACCTCTCTTGTCATCGACGAACTGCTCTCCGATATTACCCACGAGTACGGCATTACTACCATTATCAACACCCACGATATGAACTCGGTTATGGGCATCGGCGAGAATATCATCTTTATATATCAGGGTACTAAGGAGTGGCAGGGCAAGAGTGCCGACATCATGGGCAGTACCAATAAGAAACTTACCGACTTCATCTTTGCCAGCGACTTACTCAAGAAGATGAAGCGCAGCGAGATGCACCAGGGCTAAACACCTGTTCCACTCGCCACCTTATACCTTATTATATTATAGGGGCTCTCCCCACGCCTGGCAGACACCGCTCCCCAGGCGTGGGCAGGGCTGTTGTGTACCCCATTGCTGATACGCCAATGGTGGCGATGGCTGCCAGCTTGGCAGTATGGGCCTGTAGCGGTATAAATGAAAACCTGGGCGCAAAAAATATTATGAAAAACCACCCTGGATGGCATTGTTTTTGATAGGTACCAACATAGTAGCGCACGGTTAGTCATGGGCATCTCAGCGATGTGCCGTATTGGCAGTGCGTTTGTAGTGAGAGGCGCGCTCCTAATGCCCAGCCCGCTGTGACCCACGATGTTGGCCACAGCCTCGTAGGTGGGGACAAATACAGGGGTGTGTCTCGGAGGTCATTTTCAGATTAGTACGAATGAGACAGTTAAAGATTTCAGTAAGCAAGACCAACCGCGACACCGACCAGGCCCTCAATAAGTATCTTACCGATATTAACCGCATACCAATGGTTACTATCGACGAGGAGGCCGAACTCGCCCATAAGATAAAGCAGGGCGGTCGTGAGGGCACCAGGGCCAAAGACCGTCTGGTTGAGGCCAATCTGCGCTTTGTGGTGTCGGTAGCCAAGCAATATCAGCATCAGGGACTGGCCCTGATAGACCTTATCAACGAGGGCAATATTGGCCTGGTCAAGGCGGCCGACCGTTTTGATGAGACGCGTGGCTTCAAGTTTATCTCTTACGCTGTATGGTGGATTAGGCAGAGCATCGTACAGGCTATAGCAGAGCAGAGCCGTATCGTGCGACTGCCTCTCAACCAGGTAAGCGACCTCAGCATCATCAACCGCACCATCAACACGTTCATGCAGGAGCACAACCGCATGCCGTCAGATACCGAGATAGCCGATATGACGGATATTGACGAGGCCAAGATTAGGAAGATACGTAATGCGGACGGTCGCGGGGTGAGCGTGGATGCCCCTATCCAGGATGGCGAGGACGGTTCGCTGATAGATATGATGGCCGCGGGTGGCGACAGCCGTACCGACCGCGAGGTAGACCACGAGAGTATGGAGCAAGACCTGAAGGATGTGATGCGTCATGTGCTCAGTCCCAAAGAGATTAAGATTCTCAGTTACTGCTATGGCATCGGCTGCCACGAGAAGGGCTTAGAAGAGATAGGCGATGAGATGAACCTTACCCGCGAGCGTGTGCGCCAGATTCGTGAGAAGAGTATCGCCAAGTTGCGTGGCAGCGGCAATGCGCAGATACTGATGAAGTACTTAGGCTAATCGTGTTCCTGCTTTTAGTAACGGCAAGGGCCCGTCACATGGCGTGGCGGGCCCTTGCCGTTAGGGTCGTGGTGTGGGCCGGGGTACTGCGCCCCGTACCCCTGGTGGTCAGAAGTAGTAGGCGGCGCCTATCTGCCACACGTTGCCCTTAGCCCTGAAAGCGCTGTAGGCATCGCGGCCTGTCTCGCCAGCCTTGCCACAACCTATATTATAATTAAGGTGTAGCTGCAGATGGTTGAGCAGCGAGGCACCCACGCCTACATTTACGCTGGTGTAGGTGTTCTTCCACTTCCAGTCTATGCTCTGGATGTCGTCGGCCATATTGAAAGCAAACTGAGGGCCCGCGAAGACAAACACGCTGGCCAGGCTGCCTACGCCCACGCCATAGCGCAGGTTGATGGGTATGGCCAGCTGCTTTACCTTGATGGTTGACTCATCGCGTACTATCTGCTCATAGCCACGGTCCACTAACACGTCGGCCGAGAACTGGTTATACAGGGCCGAGGCATCTACGCTCAGTCCGGTAAGGGGCAGCGACAGTTTGACGGTAGGCCCTATGTAGAACCCCACGTTATTGCTCGAGTTGACGATGTCGCCCTTGAGCGACAGGGCGGCCAGGTTCAGTCCGCCCTTTACTCCCCACTTTATCTGTGCCTGCAGGGACGATACGCCCATCAGCAGTAGCAGGGCCAGAAGGGTTGCCATTCTTTTTCTCATATTCTTATTCTCTTTAGGGTTAGTCTTGTGCGGTTGCCGGTTAGTGGCGCTGTCGGCGTACTGTTACCCGCGCTGCTCTCGAGGTGGTCTTGGGGGCTGCCGGCGTGTGCGCTTTTTTCACCGATGCGGTCTTGGCTCTGCGGTTTTTCTTGGTGGCCTTCGTCGTCTTGTCTGCCACTGCCACGCTGTCTACCGAGTCCTTGCGTGCCTTATCTCCCCAGATGTTCTCCTCAAAGGCGGTTATCTCAGCCTCTATCCGCTTCTGCTCCTTGGTCATTGCCGAGTCGGTGGGGCAGTACTGCGCCAGCGTCTTGCCCAGCATATTGTTGGTCTTGTATATCTTGCCGCGGTACATGTTCTTGGCAAAATAGTCGTCCATACTCATTACGGCGGCGTTGTTCAGGTTGCTGGTCATCACGGTCTGCTTTACCAGGAACGGAGCCAGGTCTGCGTACTTTACCCAGAATAGCGGGTAGGCTGTGGCGTTGTCGCCAAAGTCGTCCTCGCGTTTCATAATGGGGCAGAGGGCCAGCACCTGGGTGTGGAAAGTAGCGGTAGCCTGGTCGTAGTACACACTCTCTTTGATATAGTAAGCAGTAACCTCGCGCGAGGGGATATCGCTGTTGTCTATGTATATGCCACGGTTGGTCTTCTCGTAGAAAATGTGGTAGTTGTCTAAAAAGGCTTTGAGTTTAATCTGGGCATCGTCGGTAAACACCTCGTTGCCGTCCAGGCGATACTCGTAGGCCTTGATGTTGCCCGTCATAAGCAACTTGAAGATGTAGGTAAACAGGTTGACCTGGCTCCCCACTGCCTCGACGGGGTAATACAGACTGGCGTTGGCATCGTCGTGCAAGTCCAGTTCGCGGTATATGTCGCGGCGCCATACCACGTCGCTGCTCATCTGGGCCTTTACCGGAAACGATATTTGCGCCCGGGTGCTGATGGCTCCGTTTTGGGCGGCCGTCACGTTCTCCGTACGTCGCTTGGCGGGCTGTGCCAGGAGCGAGGCCGACAGGCCACAGACAAGGATTGTCAATAGTATCTTTCTCATTGTAGTCAACATTTTCTTATTTTACAATAACCTCCATGGGATAAGCTAAGGTGCGTGTCAGGCCGTCGGGGCCCACGGCGCGTACGCCACGGATGTAGAAACGGCGGTTGCGCGACAGGCGGCGGAAGGTCTCGCGCTGGCGGTCCGAGAATGAGGCCCCGTTAGAGGCTATGGGCACGGCGTTGCCCATGTTGTCGAAGAACACCGTCTCAAATCCCACTACGCGGAACGGTATGTCTAACAGTCCGTCGTCTATGGCGGCATGTACACTGCTTATGCCCATCAGCGACGCCTTGGCCAGTCCGCCTCCCTTGAAGCGGTCGGTACCTATGGTGAGGTACGCCATGGGGTCGGGCAGTTTGCGCACGTGGAAGGTGAACTTGCCCATCTGTCTGCTGCCGTCAGCCTTGCGTGCCGCTACGGTGATGGTCACGTCGTGGCCCACGGCCGAAGGTTTGGCGATGTAGCGCCCCATGCCGATAGACCGGAATGAGCCGCCCGTCATGGCTGCCGATACGTCGCTCAGCGGCACGCCGGGTATGCTGATGCTTATCGGGTTGTCATAGCCCGCATAGAGCACATTCATTAGGTCGGCCGATACCGTAGCGCTGGGTGCCACCACGGTGTACTTCTGCGTGAAGTCGCGCTTTATCACGTCGCCGTTTCCATTGCGCATGGTGATGTAGCCCCCGAATGAGTGCTCGCCCACACCGCTGGCTGCAAATCGGTAGGTGTCGCCCGCTATGCGTCGTCCGCCTACATATATCTCTGGTTTGAGGGTGGTGTCTACGGCGGCCATTACAATGCGCGCGCTGAAGGCGTCGCCGCTGATTACCGTCTTCGACTCGGGTATCACGTAGGCTTCGAGCTTGTTTACGCGTATATCCTTGAGGTCTATGTTAGATACCAGTGTGTGCAGCACCTCGCCCTCGGCATAGCGTACGTCGCTTTGTAGTTTGGACAGCATAGTCACGGCGGCAGCCACAGGCATGTTCTCAAACATATACTGCTGCCAGTTCTTGCCCATGGCATGCGCCCCCTTGGGCAGGGTGGTGGTCAGGTTGCTGCTGATGATGCGGCGCTGTCGCTCGTCGGTCACCATGGTCAGGATGCGTTCGCGGTACGAGTTGATAGCCTTGTACAGCGCCCGGCCCTTGCCCGTTATCGGTGCCAGCATTACATGGCTGGCCGCCTCCAGGTTGTCCTTGTTCTTAATGTTGGCCAGGTCGGCCTTGTCGCCATCGGCCTCGGTCACTATCTGTACTTTGAGCTGCTGGGCCATGTTGTAGAGCGAGTCGCTCATCCTCTTTACCTGCGTGGCCTTGGCAAACCACTGGCGAACCTTGTCCGGGTTGGCCTTCATCTGCTGCTCGAAGCTGCCATAGAGGGCCTCGTTCTCCTCGGCCGAGTTCGCGGTGGTGCGGTTCAGACTCTCCTCGACTATCGAGAAGCCGTTGAGCACCTCGGTAGATATGTTCAGCGCCAGCATCGCCATGAGGATGACATACATCAGGTTAATCATCTTCTGGCGAGGGGTTATGGGTCTTTTCTTGATAGCCATTTATTCTGCCTGGTTTGAAGTCTGCGACGTGGGGCGGCCCTGCATGTTCAGGGTCATGGCCTCTATCATGCGGCTGTAGATGGCGTTGAGCTGTTCTATCTGTCGGGCCATCTTGCGGCTTTGCTCGTTAATCTGGTCTATGGTGCTTATCTGCTGGCTGGCACTCTTGAGCTGCATCTCATATACCCGGCTTATGCCCGTGAGGGTGCGGTTCAGGTTCTCCATCTCTATGCTGTCGGTGGCCAGACGCGCGCTCTGCTCATTGACCTTACCTAAGGTCTCCACCAGTTTCTTCAGCTCTTCCACGTAGTCGCTCTGTGCCTGGGCCATGTCCGGGTGGGTTGCTATGGGTGCATCGGTGCTAACCATGGTTGCCGGGGTGCCCGTGGCGACGGCTGCGGTGTAGACCGGTGTGGCAGCGGCTGGTGCCGCCATCTTCACCTGGTTGGCGGTGTCGTCCTCGTCCTCTTCCACGTGGGTGGGCAGGTCGCGGCCTTCGGCCGTCTTGTCAAAGGGGCGGTCAAAGGCCGATATGAAGAATACGAATACCTCGGTACCCATACCTAAGAAGAGCCACCAGTTGGCTCCCGGCAGGTGGGTCAGCTTGCAGAGGGTTCCGAAAATCACGATTGACGCTCCCCAGCTGTATGCGTAGTTCAGAAAGGTCTGTCCGGGAACGCTGTCCATCCACTTCTGCAGACGGTAAACGATGTTGTACTTGCTATATTCTGCCATAATATGTGTTATCGTTTGTTCTTTTTCTGTTTTGCACTCGACGAGTTAGCTAAGCTGCGTACGCAGCGGAACCCTATGTACGACCGTGGCTGGTTCTGGTACTCCCAGGTACGCCAGGCTGCCCGTATGAACGACTCGGGGTCTTTCCACGAGCCCCCTCGTACGCTTTTCTTCTTTAGTCGGTACGGGTCTTCCTTGGCTGCTTTGTATTCCAGTTGCGGGTTCAGGTCGTTCATGGCCTCTACGCCTGCTTCGGTATAGATGGTGCTTGTCCACTCGGCCACGTTGCCAGCCATGTCGTACAGCCCGTTGCTGTTGGCGGCATATATGCCCACCCGGCTGGTTATCAGATTGCCGTCCTTGGTATAGTTGCCACGGTCGGGTTTGAAGTTGGCGTAGAAGCATCCGTCACCGTTCTTCACGTCCTTGTTCTCCCAGGGAAACTCGTTGCCGGCCTTGCCGCGGGCGGCATACTCCCACTCAGCCTCGGTGGGCAGACGGTAGCGCTGTATGTAGCGGGCCTCGCCACCCAGCCCCTTGAGCAGGTAGTCGGTACGCCAGGCGCAGAAGGCGTTGGCCTGTTCCCAGGTAACGCCCACTACGGGGTAATCGTTGTAGGCGGGATTACTGAAGTAGTTACGGAGATACATTTCGTTGTCCGAGTTCTGGAAGTCGTTCACCCAGACGGTAGTATCAGGATACACGTTGACGATGTAGGTGTTGAGGAAGTCCCAAGGGCCACTGAGCTGACGGTTGATGGTCTCGCGCACGATGTTGCCGTTGTCGTCTATGTAGGCCGTGTCCTTCGAAATCATAACCACCTCGTTGGGGTCTACGGTCTGGTCCGTGTTCAGGTTACGCTCGGCGGGGTTCAGGCGGTTCCTGCGCAGCGCCGCGGTGGTGTAGTCGTATATCTCGTACTTGTAGTTGAGCTGGCGGTAGTCCAGTAGCTTCTCGCCCGTTACCGGGTTGGTCGTATAGAGGCTCTCTATGGCTCTCTGCTCATCCTCGTTGGGCTTGCGGGGCAGCGGCTTGCGCCAGTTGATATGCGGCGTTACCGGCTCTCCGTACTTGTCCTCGGTAATCATGTATGTCTCGTCGCCCGCGTAGGCTGGGTCAGCCAGGCGTGTACGCAGTATAGAGTCCTTGACATACTCTACAAACTGCTTGTACTTCGAGTTGGTCACCTCGGTCTCGTCCATCCAGAAGCCGTCTACCGATATGTCCTTAACAGGGGTCTTTATGCCCCAGAGAGAGTCCTGGCGGTCCAGGCCCATGTGCAGCGAGCCGCGCTCTATCTTGGTCATGCCGTAGGGAGTGGGCTCTGTAAAGGTGCGGCCTCCCACGCCGGTTACCTCGCCTCCCCGCCCGCCTGAAATGGCGGTCTTGCTGCCAAAGCAGCCAGTGAGTGCTGTTGCGAGGGCCATCAGGCAGAGGGCCATTGCTATCTTGTTTTTTCTCATAATTATAATATTCTCACGCTTTTGTGCTTGTTTCTACCTTTTTTAATCAGATTGACGTCGCGCTGATAGCCTACAAACAGGCCATGACTGCCGTTGCCCGGGTTGAGGGCTGCCGTGTAGAGCTCGTAGCTGTAGCCCAGTATGACGCCGTGAAAGCTGCCACCGACCAGGAATGTTACCGAGTTGGTGGGGCTGTAGGTAAGTCCGCCGTAGAGCACGCGCTTCTCGTGGGTGTACACTACCCGGGTAGAGAGGTCGGCCCGGTAGGCCGATCCGTCAGTGCGGAGCAGCACGGAGGGCTTTATAGTAATAAACGGATTTCGTAGCCGAATATTGTATCCGCCTGTAAAATAATAGGTACGGTCTATCTTCAGCTCGTAGGTCTCACCCAGGTCTACCTGGGGTGCATTAATGTGCTGTACCGATACTCCGGCATACCACGGGCCGTGGGTGTAGTAGAGGCCCAGGCCTAAGTCCAGCCCCGAGCCGTCTACGTCGGTCGTGGGGATGGCGGGGTCGTTGCCTTCCTCGGTGTCTGCCTTGGAGCCGCTAAACTTCTCGCTCACCATTCCGGCCTGTACGCCTGCGCTCAGCATGCCCCCGAACAGGCGGGTCTTAAAGGCGTACTGCACGGCAAACCGCTGATGGTCAAAGAGGCCCAGCTTGTCGCTTATTACCTGTATGCCGGTTCCATGGTAGTGCTTCACGAAGTAGAGGGGCATGTCGCCGGCTATATACATGGTTCGCGGGTTGTGCTCGAACCCCGCGAAGTCCAGCGCATAGCTTCCCGTTACGTTCAGCTTGGCTGCCTTGCCCACCGCGCCTGGGTTGAAAGCCGGTTCCATGGCAAAGTAGTGGCTGAGCGACATGTCGTACTGAGCCGTGGCCGTGGCGGCCGTCAGTATCAGCATGGCCGATATGGTAAAAATCCTCCTTAACACAATAGATTAACGCGCCGCAGCGCCATTTATTGCCCCCGCGCCCTTATTTTATAACCAGGACCAGTCGGGAACCATGGTTAGCCTCGCCCTGTAGGCTCCTATATATATAATAAGGTATAGGGGCGTAGCCGTGGTACCTATCAAGACCGAAAAAGCGATATAGAAATCCTGGGGAGAAGGTTTCCATATCGCTATTATTCGATGTTGTAAGTTATTTCAGCTGCGTTGCGTGCAGTTAGTACTCGTCATCATTCCAGAGAAAATCATCTTTAGAGGGGTAATCGGGCCAAATATCCTCAATACTTTCGTATACTTCGCCTTCGTCCTCGATTTCCTGCAGATTTTCGAGTACCTCCAAGGGCGCACCAGAACGTGTGGCGTAGTCTATGAGCTCGTCTTTGGTGGCAGGCCATGGTGCGTCTTCCAGTTTCGAAGCCAATTCAAGTGTCCAATACATAGTTGTTTAGTTTTCTCGTTTTTATTACGGGTGCAAAAATAGTAAATAATCTCTTAATTGCAACTTTTTTGTCGTTTATTTTCTCGTTAAATGTTCTAATTGTGATAAAAAAGGTAAAAACAGTGGCTCCTGGCTTAGAAGTTTATCTTGTAATTGCGCTTGTACTTGTTCCGGTCGAAACACGCGATACCGCAGTAGTACAGGTCGTAGCTTACGCCCGTGTGCGGGTCGGCCACCACCTGTCGCCACAGCTGCCGGGTGCTACGGTCGTGGGCTATGTGGTCTACGATGAGCAGCGTGTAGCTGTCGGCCGAGGCACACAGCCTGCTAACCGTGGCTGCGTCGGTAGCCGTGGCCGACACCCGTATCAGCCGCGACACCCCCTGTACCTGGGGTGACAGCCCATCGGTCAGCCCGAGATACTGGGCGCTACGGCACCCTGCCCCGAAGTACTGGCGGCGCAGCTTGCTCAGCCCGTCCTGCTGGTCTACGATGTACTGGGGCTGCAGATGGTTGGCCACGCGCAGGCAGAGGCGCATCCGCTTGCGGTCGGCCCTGCTGAGCGAGCCCCCCGTGTTGTCTAACTGTTCGTAGGCATAGTAGGGGTAGTGCTCGTTGATGACGTAGCGCACGAAGGCATAAGCCGAGGGCGACTGGATGCCGAACCCGCGGCAGTAGGCGATGCGGCTCAGCCATACGGCTATGTGTCTGATTAACGTTCCCATCGGTCTGTCGTGTTGTCTATATAACGGCGCTTGGCCCTGCTTTAGTATATGGGGGTGCCCCCGAATTTGCCGGGGCATGCAAAAAATAAATGGCGATGGTGTCGCTTAGTTCTCTCTTTTTCTCTACCTTTGTCCGTATGAACTATGCTGAGGTAATACTTCCCTTGCCGTTAGACGGCGTGTACACCTATGCCGTGCCCGATGCCCTGGCCCCCCGCGTGGTGCCCGGTGCCCGTGTGCAGGTACCCCTGGGCCGTAGCAAAATTTACACGGGTGTGGTACTGCGTACGACGGCTGCCAAGCCCGACTTCAAGGTTCGCGAGGTCATGGCCGCGCCCGACGACGGAGCCGTGTTGTTGCCTGTACAGCTGCGCCTGTGGCAGTGGATAGCCTCTTACTACATGGCCCCGTTGGGCGATGTGTACACCGCGGCGCTGCCTGCCGGACTGAAGGCCGACGACAGCTACCGCCCGCGTATGGAGACGTATATAGGGCTGGCCGAGGCTTACCGCACGCAGGCTGCCCTGCACGTGGCGTTCCAGCTTACGGCCCGTGCTACCAAGCAGCGGGCCGTGCTGACCGAGTTTCTGCGCCTCACCCACTGGGATGCGGTGGCCGACGGTGCTCCGGGTGCCCAGCTGAGGGAGATTACGCGCGAGGAACTGCGCAATGCCTGCCACACCACCGACACGGTGGTCAAGGCGCTGGTAGACCGCAAGATACTATATATATATAAGGTAGAGGTGGGCCGCCTGAACCAGGCCTGCGATACCCCCGTAACACCCCCCAAGACCCTCAGTCCCGCCCAGCAGGCTGCCTACGACGGCATAGTGGCTCAGATGCAGACCCACAAGGTGGTGCTGCTCCACGGAGTAACCTCCAGCGGCAAGACCGAGGTCTACATCCACCTCATAGCCCGCGCCCTGGATCTGGGACAGCAGGTGCTCTATCTGCTGCCCGAGATAGCGCTTACCGTGCAGATGATGGACCGCCTGCGGCGTGTCTTTGGCTCGCGGTTAGGCATCTACCACTCTAAGTATAGCGATGCCGAGCGCGTAGAGATATGGAAGAAACAGCTGTCTGCCCATCCCTACGATGTCATCCTTGGCGCGCGCAGCGCCGTGTTCCTTCCCTTTCAGCGGTTGGGGCTGGTGGTGATAGACGAGGAACACGAGACCAGCTTCAAGCAGCAAGACCCGGCACCCCGGTATCACGCCCGGTCGGTGGCCATCATGCTGGCCCACCTGTCTGGGGCCCGCACGCTGTTGGGCACGGCCACCCCGTCGGCCGAGAGTTACCACAACGCCCTGACGGGCAAGTTTGGGCTGGTCAGGCTTACCACCCGCTATCAGGACATACGTCTGCCCGAAATCAGGGTGGTTGACGTGCGCGACCTGCGCCGCCGCAAGATGATGCGAGGCCCCTTCTCGCCCGACCTGTTGGCGGCCGTACGTGCCCAGTTGGCCCAGGGCAAACAGGCCATCCTCTTCCAGAACCGCCGCGGCTTCGCCCCCATGGTAGAGTGCCATGTCTGCGGATGGGTTCCCAAGTGCGACAACTGTGATGTGTCGCTCACGCTCCATAAGACTACCAACAGGCTCACCTGCCATTACTGCGGGTTCACCTATACGGTGCCTACCGAGTGCCCGTGTTGCGGCAGCCGCGACATACAGGGCCGCGGCTACGGTACCGAGAAGATAGAGGATGCCGTGCGCGAGGCGTTTCCCGAGGCGCGGGTGGCTCGCATGGACCTGGACACCACCCGCACGCGCAACGCCTACGAGCGTATCATTGCCGACTTTGCCCAGGGCCGCACCAATGTGCTCATTGGTACCCAGATGGTAAGCAAGGGGCTCGACTTTGACCGTGTGGGCGTGGTGGGCATACTCGATGCCGACTCCATGCTTAACTATCCCGACTTCCGCGCCTATGAGCACGCCTTTATGATGATGGCCCAGGTGAGCGGGCGTGCTGGCCGCAAGGGTGGACAGGGCCTCGTCATCCTCCAGACACGTCAGGCCGAGCTGCCCGTTATCCAGCAGGTGGTCCGCCACGACTTCGAGGGGTTCTATCGCGACTTGATGGCCGAGCGCCAGCTGTTCCGCTATCCGCCGTTCGGCCGTCTGATATACGTATATATCAAGCACAAGCGCGAGCCGGTGGCCGACACGGCGGCCATCATGCTGGCCAGTATGCTGCGCCAGTGGTTTGGCGACCGTGTGCTGGGCCCCGACAAGCCGGCCGTGGCCCGCATTAAGACCCTGACCATCCGCAAGATAGTGCTGAAGCTCGAAAATGGGCTCGATGCCCGCCGCGTGCGCGAGTATCTACGCTTGGCCCAGAAAAAGATAATGCAGGATAAGCAATATGCTACCCTGCAAATCTATTATGATGTAGACCCCGTATAGTGCGGCGGTCTACATCTTCGTAATATGGCTCTCTGTTATTACAGGCTGAAGTCTACGCCCAGGCCGAATACGCGGTTACTGCGCGTAAACTCGTTGGTGGTAACGGCCGGAGCCTCTCCCTCGGTCTTGTTAAACTTGCCGTAGAACGTGTGGAAGTATCCGGCGTTTATCTTGACCTTCTCTGTAACGTTGACGCCCACACCTACGCCTACCGACCACGAGTTAACGTTGAAGCTGATGTCGTTCATGCCGTCGGCCTTGTAGCCGTAGAGGGTGCGCTGGCCACCGGCGCTTACCTGTATGCGCTTGTTGACATCGTACTCTATACCGGCCAGATACTCATTGGTATCGCTGAGCATGTTCTTGGTGTACTGCTTGGTATCGACGTCGAAGTAGTGATGCCAGCCAGCCATGACGCGCAGCGCGGAGGTCACTTCGTACTGGCCGCCCACTGTGAGGAGCGACGGGGTGTCCTCGGCAACCTGCTGGCCGTCCCTGAACTTGTCGAGCATGCTGATGTTGTCGGCGCTCAGGCTGTTGGCAGCCTTGTTCTTGAGTCTCATACGGGTCTTGAACTCGTACTTGGCGGCCAGGTTGAGCTTGCCCAGGCGGTAGTTGACACCGATGATGGGTGCCACGCCCCATCCTGTCTGGTCGCAGTTGAGCTCTATGTCCTGGGTGCCCTGGCTGAGCTGCTGGGCCTTGTCGGCATAGGCCGAGAGCTGCTGGGCAGCGGCGTGGTTGCCAGCCTGCTCCATGGCGCCGGCGTAGCGGTTGAGCTGGTTGCCTAAGTTCTCGAAGTAGGCAGCGGCTGGCACGATGGTCGAGGCCCCGTTACTGATGCTCTCGATCGATATGTTCTTGACGTAGCCATAGTAGTTAGAGGAGCCGTAGAGCATCTTGACACCGCCGTAGACCGAGAGGTTGTCGCTCAGCTTGTAGGCAGCACCTAAGGTGAAGCCATAGTAGTACTGGCGGCCCCGCATAAACGACTGGTAGTCGTAGCGGCTGCCCATCTGCTGGCCGCTCATGCCCGGCAGGCCCATGGCACCCAGCGTGTTGTACAGGGTGTTGATGTCGTTGGCGTAAGTGGGTATGCCGGCCACCACTTTCTCGAACGAGCCGAGGCCATTGGCAAACTCGCACTTGCCACCGCCGCCCACCAAGGCAAAGTTGAACTGCACGCTCCACTTGCCATGGTTGTAGGCAGCCTGGATAGAGGGGATAATGGGTGCGTCGGCCTTGCCCTCGTACTCATGGACGGCGCTCTGGTTGTTGGCATTGTTGACGAAGAGTGGGTAGCCCGTGTGGATGGTACGGGTCTGATGGGCGTTCTGCAGATTAACTGAGAAATGGAAGCCCTGGTCCAGGAAGACCACACCGGCAGGGTTGCTGTACACACCGTCAATGCTGAGGGTGGCGTCGCGGGCCGGATTACGCAGGAAGTTGATACTCTGATTTGTGTTGGTGAGTAACCCGCCTGCCTTCGCAGGCATGGCCAGGGTAATGATTGCAGTCGCTGTGCAAATCAGTCTTGTTTTATTCATCTTAAAAAATCTAAAAATATTGGCTGCAAAGTTAGTAGAATTGTTCTAAACTTCCACAATCGCGGTCGCTGTTTTTGTATATGTTAACAGTTTTGGTCGCCGGAGTTGCACAAAAGTCGCTACTTGTGCAAGTTTTGAGTCCCAGGATGGCTCCCAGTTAGCTCCTAAGGTTGAGGATGACGGTTCTAAATTTGCAGACGTATATTCTGAACTCTCGGATGTACATCCTAAGTCTTAGAATGGAGCCAGGAGGGGCTTGCGGAGGGCCTTGGATGGCTTGGGGAAGGGTAGGCAGGATGTATGTGGTGATAGAAAGGGTTGCGGGGGTGTCTACGGCAACCTATTGGCGAAAAACGGCCGGCCCCGGGCATCGTGCTGATGCTCGGGGCCGGCAGGGTAGGGGTAGTGGCGTGGTTAGGCGGGGCACCCTAAGTCGCAGTTGTCCTCCATGTAGGGCGCCAGCACACGGGCCATGCGCGTAAGGCCGTCTATCATGCGCTTGCGGGGACAGGCTATGTTGATACGCAGGTAACCCTGGCCGGCGCGCTGGCCGTAGAGGGTGCCGCTGTTCACGTAGACTTTGCCCTCGCGCATGAGTAGGTCTTCGAGTTCGTCAGAGGTAAACTCAAGGGCGCTGCAGTCGGCCCAGACCAGGTAAGTACCCTCCAGGCGCAGTATCTCTATCTTGGGCATGTACTCCTGGAAGAACGCCTTGAGGGCCTTGTAGTTTTCATAGAGGTACTGGTTGAGCTGGTCGAGCCACTCCTCGCCCTCGTTGTAGGCGGCTATGAGGGCCGAGGGCCCGAAGGGGTTTACCTCGCACACCTCGAAGATGTTGATGACGCGGTCTAT
Source organism: uncultured Prevotella sp. (assembly GCA_934204655.1). Lineage (GTDB taxonomy): Bacteria > Bacteroidota > Bacteroidia > Bacteroidales > Bacteroidaceae > Prevotella. The sequence continues at coordinate 40,288 of CAKPZJ010000004.1, forward strand.
GCGGCGGCGCAGTACCTCGTCGCTGCAGATGACGTTAGACATCTGCAGGCCGGCGGTGTTAAATGCCTTGGAGGGCGAGTTGAGCGTTACCGAGTTGGCCTGGCACTCGGCCGAGACGGCCGCAAAGGGTGTAAACTCGTGCCCCGGCATGACCAGTTCGCAGTGTATCTCGTCGGCTATCACCCTTACGTGGTGGCGCAGGCATATCTCGTTGACCCGCAGCAGTTCCTCGCGCGTCCAGACACGGCCGGCGGGGTTGTGGGGGTTACAGAAGAGCAGGGTAGTGGCGCGCTCGTCGGCGCAGCGACGCTCCAGGTCGTCGTAGTCTATCACGTAGGTGTCGGCCTGGCGTACCAGTGGGCTCTCCGAAGTCTCGCAGCCACAGTTGCGGATGGACGAGAAAAAGCAGTTGTACACCGGTGTCAGGATGATGACCTTCTCGCCGGGCAGCGTCATGGCCTTGATGGCACAGCTCATGGCGGCCACCACGCCCGGGGTATGCAGTATCCACGAGCGGTCTATCTGCCAGTTGTGGCGGCGGCTGAACCAGCCCGTCACGGCATCGTAGTACTCTTTGGGGGTGTACGTGTAGCCGTAGATGGGGTGCGCGGCGCGCTCCTGGACGGCCCGCTGTATGCAGGGAGCCACCTCGAAGTCCATATCGGCTACCCACATGGGTAGCACGCCCTCTCCTATGCTGTCCCACTTGACACTCTGTGTGCCTAAGCGGTCGGTCTCTTTGTCAAAGTTGTACTTGGTCATAATGCTTGTCAGTCTTTGGATTCTATGCGGCACTCGTGGCCCTTGGCGTACTGGTCGTAGGTGATGCGCCCGATGTGGTCGGCCACGATATGGCCACTGATGGGGTTCTTGACCTCTGTGATGGCCCCACGGATGTCAGCGTGAATGTTCTTGCTGTCCTCGAAGGCACGGTCGCAGGCAGCGTCAAAGGTGCAGTCTTCGAGGGTAATGCCGTCCATGTAGCACAGGGGCTGCTCACCGCTGATGTGGCAGCGCACCAGGCGCACATTACAGCTGTGCCAGGCCAGGTATTCGCCGTCAAGGTCGGAGTCGTACACGGTAACGTTCTCGCACTCCCAGAAACTGTCCTTCGTGGTGATGCGGGCGTGGTGTACTTCGACGTTGCGACAGTACTGGAACACGTACTTGGCATCGCTCGCCAGGCCGTCGACGTAGATGTCGTTAGAGAACATGAAAGGGTAAGTGCCCTCGTGCAGTTCTACATTCTCCAGGCGCAGTCCGTTGACGCGCCAGAATGTTTCGTCGGCATCGGCGATAATGACGTTCTTGAGGGAGAGGTTGTGCATCTCGCGGAAGAACTTGGGGCCGTCGATAACGCAGTCTTCCATCACCATATTGTCAGAGTACCAGATGGCGCTGCGGCTCTCAGGTGCAAAGTAGCAGTTGGTAATGTGGCTGCCGTCAACGTGCCACCAGGGGTACTTGCCATAAAACTTAGAATTGTCGCACTCCAAGTTGCGGCAGCACTTGATACCCGACTCGCCGTCGGTTATCTTGATGTTCTCGAGCCTCGTGTCACTTATGCCGAACAGGGGGCGCTCGCCCCCGAACTCCTTGTCTTTAATAAGGTTCATCATTTTTTATTCTAATCGTTATGCAAAATTACAAAGTTTCTGACAATCAGACCGCCCCCGACGGTTATAATCTTTTTGCTTTTTAATAATTATTACAAAAAGGGACGTTGCGGTCTGTGGTGCAAAGGTAGCGGTTAGCACCGGGATGGCGGGTGTATATATTACGTTTAGAACAAAACATTTTACGGATTATCTCCCCGCTCGCGCGCCATGGCTCCGGGCCGTGTGGCAGTCATCTATGGTGTCTCTGCCGCCATGGCGGGAGGTGAGGAGATGGCATCGGGCAGCCCCGCGGGGATGTCGGATGTTTTGGGAATGAATAAAAAACTTGTAGATGGTGTGAATCAGCTGGTCAGCATGGCTTGCAGGAAATGGCGCGCTGTAAGCGCAAAAGTATAGAGCCTGGGGCAACGCCCCAGGTATAGCCACCACAAGAGCAATGCGCGCTACAGGCGCAAAAGTAGCCGTAGGCGTTATCGCAGCAGATATAGTCATAAATTGGCTCCCTGCTATTTGCACGGTAATTGCCATCGGCATTATCCCCTTGCTTTTACGCTTCGCTACTTTTGCGCCTGTAGCGCGACAATAGACTGAGGGTTATATACCTGGGGCGTTGCCCCAGGCTTTATACTTTTGCGCCTACAGCGCGCGTAGCTTACAGGGGGCTTCTTGTCACGTCAGAGGGCGACGGAGTAGCAATGTTTGCTATCACCGTCGCCCTCTGCGTGTTACAGGTCTTCGCCATTAGCTTCGTTGTACTTGTTGTCGTAGTACATGGTGATGTAGTAGTTGCCAAATCCTTCCACAATACGGAACCAAACGGGGCTTTGGTATTGGTTTTGGATTATTTTTTTTAGGGCCTCGCTGCCAATAGAGAGTGTGGCATTGTCAATTTCTTTTCTTTCTTTTATGGATGGGCCCAGTATTCGCGTTGCTGTTACTGTTCTTGTTATCTCCGTGTGGGTATCGTTATCCGATGCTTCTCCATCCTTTGTTACAGTGCTCTCTTTTTGGTTAAATGCAGCCTCAAAGATTTTATGCTCTTCCATCATGGCATTAAGTAGTCTTACAGATTCATCTATTGGAACGGCAATGATGGTCTCGTATTTATTATTAGCTTCAAACTGGCGAATTAGAGTGTTGTATCTAATCTTAATGTTGTCCTCGTCGGTAGGGATTGCATCACATAGCATGATGCGCCATACCTTATTATTATGGGTGATAATGTATAGATGTACTTTGGCCCCATTGAACTCTCCTTCAAGGAACTCTGTATTTCCAATGGCTTTTAGTGTAAATCCTTTAGCAATGAGTTTGCTTGTCATTTCGGCCTTGGTTCCATCAACGGGTATTCCTAAGAATTTCGTGACCTGATGCTGAGCCTGCATGGTGCCTACGAGCATCAGCAAGGCGATGAGAGTTAAAATTTTCTTCATATTGGTTGTTGTTAGGTTGATTAATAGTCTATTAGAAGTGTCTTCGCGAACCATGCGGAGATGGTTCTCATAGCGCAAAATTAGTGAAAGTATCTGGGATGACAAACGGAAAAATGAAAATTTTGGTGGCGGGAAGTAAAAAAGTGGCTCCGGCGATGGTACCTTTTTCTCCCGCGCGCGTCATACCTATTATATATATAGCCACGCAGATACTTATGAGCATACTGACGGACAAATACAGAAACGGAACCATCACCCCCGACGAGCTGAAGACTTTGGCCCAGGAGGTGGCCCAGCAGGGCGATGCCGAACTGGCTCAGGAACTGGCCGAGATGTGGGCTGAGGAGATAGACGATACCCATGTGGCCACCGAGCAGGTCGAGGCGGTGAAACAGCGGATAGACAGCCGCCTCTTCGGGGTGGGCTCGGAGGTCGCCACGGTTCCAGTACGCTGGCTGACACTCTATCGCTGGGTGGCGGTGGCCGCCTCGGTACTGGTGCTCCTGCTGATGGGTACCACGGTTTACTATTACCGGCAGGCGGCCGGCACGGTACCACACGAAGTAACCTTTGCCACGGCTGCCAATGAGCGCGGTAGCGTAACGCTGCCCGACGGCACGGTGGTGATGCTCAATGGCAATAGCCGCATCACCTTCGACTCATCCCTGTTTGGCCGCATGCAGCGCGCGGTGACATTCAGTGGCGAGGGCTACTTCACGGTGGCCAAGGACAGCGCCTGCCCCTTTGTGGTGACCAACACTAAGTTGTACGTCAGGGTCTTGGGCACGCGGTTTGACCTACGGGCACGCCCCGGCGACAGCGCGGCGCGCCTGGCGCTCGACGAGGGCGGGGTGCTGATGGCCACGGCTGACCACTCTGCCAGCGAGCGTATTGCCCCCGGCCAGGTAGCGCAACTGGACTACGCTTCGGGCCACATCAGCGTAAAACCCTGGAGCCGCTACGACAATATCGAGTCGTGGCGTACACGCCAACTGGTGTTTACCCAGGCACCCCTGGCCCACGTGTTGCGGTCGGTAGAGGGCACATACGGCATCAGTGTGGCCTACAGACAGCTGCCTACCCAGGCCGACAGGTTCGATGGAACCCTGCCCACGGACAACCTGTACGAGGCGATGCGCATTGTGACCATAGCCTACGGCCTGTCGTACACCGTAGAGGGCCGGCAGGTAATTCTGAAGCCATCAGAAAAATAATGACCGAAATCGCGGTACTTTTAGCAGCCGCGCGTGTCTACCTATTTATATCTACCTAATAATAAATTAATTAAAATTATTGTACTAATGAACAAACCCTTAAAGCTAAAGTACTGCCTATTAGTACTACTGATGTGCCTGGGCGTATTGTCGGCCCATGCCCAAGAGCCCCTGGTTACGGTTCAGGTTACCAAGGTGCCTCTGAAGAAGGTACTGAACGAAGTAGAAAGACAAACTACTTACCGGTTCTCCTACCGCAGCAAGCTGCTGGACAACCAGCCACCGGTAACCGTCCAGATGAAGAACGCTACGGTGCCGGCCGTGCTGGACAAGGCGCTGGCCAACCGCAACCTAAGCTACCGGATAGTATCGGCCAAGTCGATAGTGATAACGGCCCGCGAGAGCCAGAGCTCTAACATACAGGCATCGGCTGCCGGCACGCGCACCTATAGCGGCGTGGTACACGACGCGCAGGGCGAGCCGATGATAGGAGCCACTGTGAGTGTAGGCGGCAAGGCCGTGGCTCTGACCGATGCCGACGGCCGCTTCAGCTTCACGGCTCCCGAGGGTGCCAAGGCCCGCGTGTCGTTCATAGGATACGTAGACCAGGAGGTGACCATGGGCCACAAGAGCACGGTAGACGTGTTGATGAGCGAGGACGACCATCAGCTCAACGAGCTCGTGGTGGTGGGCTACGGCGCCATGAAGCGCAAGGACCTGACGGGTTCCATCGCATCGGTATCGGCCAAGGATATGAAAGCATATCCCGTGTCTAACCCCATGATGGGCCTTCAGGGACGCGTGGCCGGCGTGGTGGTGACCAACAACACCGGTAACCCGTCGGGCGACATCTCTGTCCGCATCCGTGGAACTAACTCTATCAAGGGCGGCAACGACCCGCTGTACATAGTAGACGGCATGCCAGCCAACATATCATCGATAAGCAGCGAGGACATCAAGTCGGTTGAGGTGCTCAAGGACGCTTCGGCTACCGCTATCTACGGCTCGCGCGGTGCCAACGGTGTGGTGCTCATCACCACCAACTCTGGCCAGACAGGTACCCACATCAGCTACAACGGTACCTACGGTGTACAGCGCGTTATCTCGTACATGGACGTTACCAATGGCGAACAGTATGCCTCCCTGGCTAACGAGATACTGACCAATGATACTGGCCGCGGTGCCTTTACACCTGAGCAGGTGGCTGCCTTTGGCCAGGGCTTCGACTGGCAGGATGCCATTTTCCAGAGCGCACCCATGCAGACGCACAATGTGTCCATCAGCAGCGGCAATGAGCGTACCAAGATTCTTATCAGTGGCTCGGCCATGCTCCGCGACGGCATCATCAAGGGTACTGCTTATGACAAGCTCAACCTGCGCAGCAATATCAACCACGATGTTAGCGACAAGCTGCACGTAGACCTCATTATGTCGTTTGCCAAGACCCGCAGCACCTCGCACCCAGGCATGACCGGCGGTAACCGTGGCAACAGTCTGCTCAGCGCAGCCTACTTTACCCCGTCTATCCTCTACCCGTATAACGATGACGGTACCTATAATAATATCTCTACCAACTACACCTTTGTGTCAAGCAACCTGCGCAACCCTGTACTCCTCCTCAACGAGACTGACAGCAAGACGCGCGCCAGCCTGACCAATATCAACGGTGCCATTACCTACAAGCCGTTTAAAGGACTCTCCCTCAAGTCGTCTGTTGGCGTGGAGAACAACGACTACCGTACCGACAACTACATTACATCCAAGTATCTGTGGGGAGCTAACTCCGGCTCGGTCTCTTCTAACAGCCGTGTTACCATCGTTAACGAGAACATAGCCAACTATAACGTTACCTTAGGCGAACACGAACTGGGCGTGATGGGTGGTTTCACCTACCAGCAGTACACAGCCCGCTCCATGGGCCTCTCGGGAAGCGGCTTCATCAGCGATGCTCCCGGTACCGACCAGATAGGCGCCGCCTCTAATTTTGGTACACCTTCGACGGGCTATACCAAGTGGACGTTAGCCTCGTGGTTAGGGCGCGTAAACTATTCGTATAAGGATCGCTATCTGGCCACGGTGAGCATGCGTGCCGATGGCTCTTCGCGCTACTCCAAGGATTCCAAGTGGGGCTACTTCCCATCCGTGGCACTCGCCTGGCGTGTCACTGAAGAGCCCTTTATGAAGGCTGTGCCCCAGATAAGTAACCTGAAACTGCGCATGGGCTACGGCGAGACTGGCTCGACGGCCATTAATCCCTACGCCACCCTCAATATGCTCAGCCAGGGCAAGCAGCCCATCGGCAACGGCCTGGGTACCTACTACGCAGCAGGCTCCACGCTGCCCTCTGACCTCAAGTGGGAGACTACTGCTCAGTGGAACTTGGGTGTTGACCTCGGCCTGTTTGACAACAGACTGCGCCTGACCGCTGACCTGTACAGCAAGATGACCCGCGACCTGCTTAACAGCGTGGGCTTGGCTGGTTCGACGGGCTATAGCAATACCATTAAGAACATCGGAAAGATGAGTAACAAGGGACTGGAGGTCATGGTAGATGGCGACATCATCCGCAACAACGAGCTGACATGGTCGGCCAGCGCCAACATAGCCTTTAACAAGAATAAGGTCGTGAAGATATACAACGGACAGGAACTCTACAGCGGCCGTCCGGGCCTGGCCTACATGGAAGACAACATCTCGCTGATACGCGAGGGCGAACCGCTCGGCGTGTACTTCACCTACAAGGAGGATGGCTACGACGAGAACGGTATCCTGAAGTACGTCGATGTAGATGGTGACGGTAACTACAGCAAGGAGGACAAGTTTATCACGGGCGACCCTCACCCCGACTTTACTTACGGCTTCAGTACCTCGCTCGCATGGAAGGGCTTCGACTTCTCAGTCTTCTTCCAGGGCAGTTACGGCAACGACCTGTTTAACATTACCGAGTTCCAGAACATGGACTACACTACGCCTATGAACTATAACAAGAAGGTGTACTACAGCCACTGGAGCGCCAGCAACACACCTGAGCAGAACGCTGCTGCTAAGTACCCCAAGCTGACCAGCAGGCAGAACCTGCGTATCTCTGACCGCTACGTCGAGGATGGCTCTTACCTGCGTATGAAGAACATCTCCCTGGGTTACAACCTGCCTGTTGACAAACTTGGCATTAAGCGTTACCTCTCCTCGGCCCGTGTCTACGTGAGCGGCCAGAACCTGCTTACCATTACCAGTTACTCCGGGCTGGACCCCGAGGTCAACTCGTGGGGTAGTGACATCAATATGGGATTTGATTTCCTGACTTATCCTAACGTAAAGACGATAACTTTTGGTCTGCAACTAATTTTTTAGAAGATAATTATGAAAAATTTTATATATTTGATTACCTTTGCATTGCTGGTCACCTCTTGCTCCAGCATATTGGACGAAGATGCACACTCGGTGGCTGCCGAGACGTTCTATAATACACCCGAGGAGGCCGCCGCTGCCGTGCTGGCTCCGCTACATCAGCTCCGTGGCGAGTTCGGTGGTATGTCCTTTCCCACCATGCAGGAGGCCAGCGCCGACTATGCCTACGGCAGAGGTTCCTGGACCGAGATGAGTGACTACGAGGGGCTCAACACGTCGAGCAACGTTACCCGCGCCGGCACTATCTGGAACAACCTGTACGGTGCTGTCCGTGACTGCAACATTGCCATTGACCGCCTGCCCGATGCTAATGGCATGAACGAGGCCCAGAAGGCTTCCTACATCGGCGAACTGCGCTTCATCCGCGGCTTTGCTTACTATTATCTGGTTCGGCTGTACGGCGGCTGTCCGCTCCGTACTGACAAGAACCGTAAAGAGTACAACCTGGCCAAGTCAACGCCTGAGCAGATATACCAGTTCATACAGGACGACCTGATATATGCTGCTGCCAATGCGCCCGAGAAGGCTCGCGAGTCGGGTACGCCTACCCGCTACGCAGCCTCGGCCCTGCTGTCAGACGTGTACCTCACTCTGAAGAAGTACGATGAGGCTGCCACAGAAGCCGCCAAGGTCATCAACTCTAACAAGTACGCCCTGACCAAGGTGGCCACGGCCCGCGACTTTGACAAGGTGTTCGGCCCCGACGCCGCAAGCTCCGAGGAAGTGTTCTATATGAAGAACGAGAACTCTACCGGTAACGACGGCTGGCCCTATGTGATGATATGCGCCCACCCCAAGGCCATGGTGAACGGCCAGCACATGCTCAGCACCGGTATAGGCTGGTACGGCATCTATACTACATCTGATAACGAGTTTATCAAGAACTGGGACGAGCGCGACTTGCGCAAGGAGCTCAACCTGTTGCCCTTCAACTTCGGCCTGGGTAACAAGACGTACCTCTTCAGTAAGTACTACGACCCTAATGCACTCGGCAAGAACGGTGCCGGCAATGACTGGCCCGTGATACGCTACCCCGACGTGCTGCTCAACTACGCCGAGGCTGTGGCCCGCAAGGCAGGCGGAGCTACTGACGATGCCCTGGAGAAGCTGAACACCATCCGCCGCCGTGCTTATGGACTGGAACCGACGGCCCCGTCGGCCATGGACTACACCATGAGCGACTGCCCGACACTGGAGAGTTTCATCAGCCTGCTGGTCAAGGAAGAGGGCTACGAGTGCATGAACGAGGCTAAGCGCTGGATGTACTTGTGCCGTCTGGGAGTGGCTTCCGAACGGATAGAGCAGTACAAGGGCAAGGAGGTAAAGGCCAAGCACATGATATGGCCCATCGCTGTAACCGAATTCAATTACAACTCTGAGATGGACGAGTCCAAGGACCAGAACCCGGGCTATTAGTCCATAGCTACTAATAACAAATAAAATATGGCATCACGACGAAAATTTCTGAAACAGTTAGGGGCCGTGGCCCTGTCGTCAGTACTCCCCGCATCGGGAGTACTGGCAGCTCCGAAAAGTACCAAGAGTAAGGGCATAGCCCTGCATCACGACGTAGCGCTTGACAGCTCGTGGGATGTAATAGTAGTGGGAGGCGGTCCCGCAGGCTGTACGGCAGCCATAGCCGCCGCCCGCGAGGGAGCCCGCACGCTGCTTATCGAGGCCACGGGCCAGTTGGGCGGTTTGGGAACGGCCGGCATGGTGCCCACGTGGTCGCCCTTCTCCGACGGGGAACGCATGATATACCGCGGACTGGCCGAGAAGATATTCGAGGAGTCCAAGAAGGGCGTGCCCCATGTCAAGAAGAACATGCTGAACTGGGTGCCCATCAACGCAGAGTACCTGATGACCGTGTACGACCGCATGGTGACCGAGTCGGGGGCCAAGGTACTCTTCTTCTCCCGCATCTGCGCGGTAGAGAAGTCGGCCCGCGACACCGTAGACACCGTGCTGGTGGCCAACAAGAACGGCCTGACCGCCTTTAGGGCCAAGGTGTTCGTAGATGCCACCGGCGACGGCGACCTGGCCGCCTGGGCGGGTGCCACGTTCAAGAGGGGCTACGACAACGACGGCACTAATCAGCTGTCGTCCCTCTGCTTCTCGGTAGACAATATAGATATGTACGACTTCAACGCCAAGCCGTCGGTAGCCACCAACGCCCCACGTGTAAGTCCTCTCTTCCAGGCCGCCGAGAGTGGCAAGTACCCGCTCGTGGATGCCTATGCCAACGTGGTGCTGGTGGGCCCGCGCCTGCTGCAGTTCAATGCCGGTCACATGGATGTAGACACCACCGACCCGTGGGCCATTACCGATGCCATGATGCTGGGCCGTCGCAAGGCAGCCGCCTATCTGGATGCCCTGCGCGACCTACGTCCCTCCACCTTTGCCACGGGCCATCTGGTCAAGACGGCCCCGATGTTGGGTGTGCGCGACAGCCGGCGCATTACGGGCGACTATGTGCTTACGGGCGACGACTGGCGTGCCCGCCGTACCTTTGACGACGAGATAGGACGCAACTGCTACTACATAGACATACACGGCAGTACCAAGCCCGCCCAGCGCTACGGCCGCGGCGAGTCGCACGGCATACCTTACCGCTGCCTCACCCCACGTGGCCTGCGCAATGTGCTTACGGCTGGCCGCTGTATCTCGGCCGATGGCGAAGTGTACGGCAGTACACGTATCATGCCTTGCTGCTTAGTGACGGGCGAGGCCGCCGGCATGGCCGCCAAGTTGGCCATCGACGGTGCCCGCTGTGATGTGCATAAGGTCGATGTGGCCCGGCTGCGCCGCCGGCTCAGGGAAGAGGGTCAGTACCTGCGCTGAGCAGGTCGGCCTGTAACTATAGATTATGACTGAAAGCGAACTGATAGCAGCGCTCAGACAGGGGTCGCAGTCGGCATTCAACGAGATTTACCGTTTGTATGCCAAGCGCCTGTTTGCGTTCTGCTATCAGTTCTGCAAGTCGGTCGAAGAGACCGAGGAGATAGTTGAGGATGTCTTCGTCAAGCTCTGGCTTCATCGCGCCAGTATCCGCCACGACGACACGGTGCGCCCTCTCCTATTTGTTATCATGCGCCGCCGTCTTATCAATGCTTACCGTGCCCGCGTCAGTTCTCCTGTCTACTCCTCGTATCAGGAAATGGCCATGGCGCGCCGTGCTGACAGCTCCCATGCCGATTATCAGCTGGAGTACGACGACTTTGTACGTCGCCTCCATCAGGCTGTTGGCGAACTGCCCGCTACTCAGCGTAAGGTGTTCGTTATGGCTAAGCTCGAGGGGCTCCGCAATCGTGAAATCGTGTCGGCCCTTGGTCTCAGTGAGCAGACTGTCAAGAACCAGCTCTCCCTGGCAGTCAAGTATCTGCGTGCCCGCCTTGACCCTTTCGCCCTGCTGTACCTCTGCCTCGCTGGCATGGGCCTGTAAAGGTAAAAAAGTAGAGAGACGAGCGGCCCCCAAGCCCCCCAAGGGGGATGTGGACTACCAGCTACAGCTTATGTATAGCCTTTGCTAAACCTATAATCATCGCGGAGAATGTAAAGACCGTTCTTTTCAATTTCCGCAGCAGTCTTTGCTTGAATTGTAATGGTGAATTGATGAGCCATGATAGTAGCCTAAACACCCAAAGGTGCAGAGGCGAGTCTGGGGGAGCAACGCGCGCTGTAAGCGCAACAGTTTACAGCCTGGGGCAACGCCCCAGGTACACAACCACTAAGCTATTGTCGCGTTGTAGACGCAAAAGTAGCCGTAGGCGTTACCACGGCAAGTCTACCCATGACCGAGGCGGTATTTGTTGGAACAATGGCCCCCGTGGAAATTATTCCTATTGATTTGACGCTTCGCTACTTTTGCGCCTGTAGCGCGCATTGGAATTGGGGATGTCATACCTGGGGCGTTGCCCCAGGCTGTAAACTTTTGCGCCTACAGCGCGCGCTGTAGGTGAGGGTATCCTCATACGCCCCGAAACGACCGTGAGTATTCCCGAGGCCATTGCGAAAAAAGAAAAGATTGGCCTTCGCGTTCGGAAAGACCGACCTTTAGACTTCTAATGACGGCTCCCAGCGCGCTAAAGATGGCTCCCAGCATCGTAAAGACCGGTCTCCACGAAATTAATCATCATTCTTATTTTCTTGTTGTCGCCTATGGCCGATGCTGTGGCGGTTGCCGTGTTGGGGCTGACTTTCTCTCGGCTTCTGTTGGTTATTCCAGCTCTGCCGGGAGCCATGTTGGCCTGCGTGGCGATAAATATTTCATCATTTACTTTGGTGTTCAGCACTTAATGGGTATCTTTGCAGAAGCGAGGTGTCGACTTGGCCATTAGAGCAAGCTCTGTGGCACTCACCTCGCACTCTCTTTGCAGAAGAGGCGGCACCTCGGCAATTCAAGCGAGCTCGGTTGCTTCGGTTTGCACGCTCTTTGCAAATGCGAGAGGCATCTCGGCCCTCTTAACTGGGCTGGGTACAGCCCACCGAACATATCATTACGACAGAAATAAATATCTATAGGCATGAAGAAATCATTATTCCTCCTTTTGCTGTGGCTGGCAGCCGGCCACCTATGGGCCCAGACACCAGGACTGGTGGCGGGCGAACTGACCGATAGACACCCGCACGACTCCGAGGCCGTATGGGCCCGCGTGCCCGCCACTCCGCAGATGGGGTGGGGCAGCATTGACGTGCGTTATGCCAAGTATAATGTGCCCCGGGACGCCAGGGCTACCACCGTGCGCCTCAGTGCCTGGGGCGGCGAACGCGTGGCGGCGCAGGCCGTGGTGTGGACGCGCAGGCAGATAGACGCTCCGCGCGTGGCCGTGTCCGACCTTGTCTCGGGTGCCCATCGCATACCCGCTGCGGCAGTCAGCGCCAACTTCGAGGGCTACGTGATGACCGATGAACTGAACCACAACGGCAAGTCTAACTGCGGGGCGCGGCCCAACAAGGCCGACTACGACTCGTCGATGGTGGCCGATATGCTCTATGGCTCTGCTATCGACTTGATACCGGCTCGCTCGGCCCGTCCGATATGGGTGAGCGTGCAGGTGCCCGTCGGGGCTAAGCCCGGAGTGTACCGTGGCACACTTACCATGACTGCCAAGGGCATTAAGCCCGTCAGGCTGCGCATAGAGGTAAGCGTGGGCCGCCGCTCGCTGCCCGCCCCAGACAAGTGGGCCTTCAACCTGGACCTGTGGCAGAACCCCTACGCCGTGGCCAGGGTCATGAACGTACCCCTGTGGAGCCGGGCCCACTTCGACGCCATGCGCCCCGTGATGAAGATGCTGGCCCGAGCCGGGCAGAAGTCCATTACGGCCAGCATCATGCTCCGCCCATGGAACGGGCAGACCGAGGATGCGTTCTGTAGCATGATACAGCGCACGCTGACGGTCGACGGCCGCTGGGAGTACGACTATACCGTCTTCGACCGGTGGGTTAACTTCATGCTGCACGACGTGGGCATCGACGGGGTCATCAACTGCTACACCATGATACCCTGGGCGCTCCAGTTCGACTACTACGACCAGGCTTCTAACACCGTCCGCTTTGTCCACGCCAAGCCCCAGGAGGCTGCCTACCGCGACTACTGGCTCCCCTTCCTCCGCGACTTTGCCCGCCACCTGCGCCAGCAGGGCTGGTTCCGTCGAACAGCCATCTCGATGGATGAGCGGTCGCTCGAGGACATGACTGCGGCCATCCGCGTCATTCGCGATGCCGACCCCGAGTTCCACATTACCCTGGCCGGAGCCTACCACCCGGAGATAGAGGCCGAGCTGAGCTATCTCAGTGTGCCCTACGCCCATCCCCTGGACAGCACCGTCATCCAGCGCCGCCGTCAGCGCGGGCAGGCCACTACCTACTACGTGTGCTGCACGGAGAGTTTCCCCAACACCTTTACCTTCTCCGAGCCTGCCGAGGCTGCTTTCATTCCCATCCATGCCTTGGCCCAGGACTACGACGGTGTGCTGCGCTGGGCTTACAACAGCTGGACGGCCCACCCTATGCGCGACACCCGTTTCCGCTCCTGGCCCGCCGGCGACACATATCTCGTCTACCCCGGTGGTCGCAGCAGCGTGCGCTTTGAGCGATTGGTCGAGGGCATCCAGTGCTGCGAGAAGATACGGCTGCTGCGTCGCCACTTGCAACAGTCGGCCGACCGCCGCGGGCTGGCCCGTCTGGATAGTGCCCTCCGCGTCTTCGGGTGGGGCGGACTGGAGCAGTCGCAGCTCTCCACGGGACAGCGCGTAAGCCGGTTGCAGCAAGTGCTCAACAGCCTGTAACCGCTGCACCAGCCCCCACCCACGCCCCGATAGCCGCAGCCGTCGGGGTCAAAATCATTGAAATCAAGGCGCTAACAGGAAGAAAAAGCCCAAAACGTTTGGACGAGCGTAAAAAATGTAGTAACTTTGCACAGCTTTTCGGCTTAACCGCTGGCCCTTGGAAGAGTCATCGCGCCATGTTGAGTTGGAACGACAAACAATATTTAATTTAACATTACAATGGATTTAATTAAAGTTGCTGAAGAAGCATTTGCAACCGGCAAGCAGTTCCCCGCTTTCAAGGCTGGAGACACTATCACTGTCGCTTACAAAATCGTCGAGGGTTCTAAGGAGCGTATCCAGCTGTACCGTGGTGTAGTCATCAAGATTTCAGGCCATGGCGACAAGAAGCGCTTCACCGTAAGAAAGATGTCAGGAACCGTAGGTGTGGAGCGTATCTTCCCCATCGAGTCGCCCAACATCGATTCTATCGAGGTTAACAAGGTAGGTAAGGTACGTCGTGCCAAGCTGTACTATCTGCGTAACCTTACCGGTAAGGCTGCCCGCATCCGCGAGAAGCGCGTGGTTACCACCAAGGCTTAATGCCGGTGCCGTAGCCACTGCCGGGTGTAGAGATACACATCTACCGACCCAAGCTATAAAGAGAGGTGTCTGCCCGTCAGATACCTCTCTTTGTTGTAGCCCCCGCCAGGCTCCTGTGGCGGTCGCCCTGACGGCTCCCCTGCATGCCGTGGTGCTTTTTGCGCAATTTTGCGCTATAATTTTCGCAGAAATAACATTTGTTAACTTCCTAAAGGCGGTTACCAGTCGCGCCATGCGTTAACTTTGTAAAAAAATCAAGAACAATACGATGAAAATAGTCACCAAAGGTATCATGCTCGGGGCAGCCCTTATGCTGTCTGCCTCTGCCGGCGCCCGGCAAGTTAAGGTTAAGGATGTGATTAGCCCTCTTCCTGACCATAGTATCCAGTTGATAGGTTATTTTGATAACGACATACGTAACAGTGTCGAACACTGGAACAAGGGCGTGGTGCCTTACGATGGCCTGATGGCTTTCTACGGCAACGGTAAGCGTCCCAACTTCGCTGTCGGTGAGATGTGGGCCAAGGCTGTACGTAGCGGTGCCATGCTCTACGCCTACAACCGCGACCCTGAGCTCAAGCAGATACTCAAGAATACTGTTAACAAGGTCTTTGGCTACGTGCGCACCAACGGAACGCTGGCCTGTGTGCCTGCCGACCAGCAGCCCGACGGTAAGGGTGGCGACATCTGGGAGCGCAAGTATGTCATGCTGGGCCTGTCGCAGTACTACGCTCACATAGAGAAAGACCCCCGCGTGCTGAAGCTGATGATAGACGAGGCCAACAGCGTGATAGACCAGATAGGCGACGCGCCTAAGAAGGACATCAACAGCCAGGGCTGGAGCCGCACGGGCATCGAGTCGTACTCGGTCATGGAACCCATGATGCGCCTGTACAAGCTCACCGGCGATAAGCGTTACCTCGACTTCTGTACTTATCTTATAGAGAAGGGCGGCTGCCGCGGTGCCAATATCTTCCAGGAGAGTCTCGACAATGTGCGTCCCCGCAAGATGGGCAACGGCTACCCCAAGGCTTACGAGATGCTCTCGGTGTACGAGGGACTGGCCGAGTACTACCGCTGCACGGGCGATGCTAAGTGGGAGAAGGCCATTATGAACCTCTTCGAGAACTTGAAGAAGTACGAGATAACCATTATAGGCAACGGAGGCGCCGACCAGCCCTACTTCCCCAAGTGGAGAGGTGAGGCGTGGGACGATACCGCCCTGGAGCAGACCAACCCCAAGATAGAGCGTATGATGGAGACCTGCGCAGGTGTTACGTGGATGAAGCTGTGCAGCCAGATACTGCGCCTTACCGGCGATGCGTCGGCTGTCGACTATATCGAGAAGTACATCTACAACGGTCTGCTGGGTGCCATGAAGCCCGGTGGCAACGGTTTCAGCTACGTCAACCTGCTTAATGGTCGCAAGGTGACCGACTCGGGCTGGGGTACCAGCGTTAACGGCATGGCCGTCACCTGTTGTAACCTCAGCGGTCCCATGGGCTTAGCTTACATCCCCTATGTGGCTGTTATGCAGGCCAAGCAGGGCCCTGTCATCAACCTGTACAATGCTGCCCGTGTCAACGCGCTTACCGCCAAGGGGCGCAATGTGGCTCTGAGCATCGACACGCGTTTCCCGCTGAATAACCAGGTTACCATTACTGTAAACCCAGTAAAGGATGAGAAGTTTGACATCAAACTGCGCATACCCGGATGGAGCCAGAATACCCGTCTGAAGGTCAATGGCGAGGATATGGGTACCGTTGAGGCTGGCAAGTACTTCACCCTGACCCGTAAGTGGGCCAAGGGCGACAAGATAGAGCTTACCCTCGACATGCGTTGCAAACTTATCGATGCTCCTCACGGCAGCAATCCTGCCGGATGGAACTACCAGGCTGTCATCTACGGCCCCATCGTGCTGGCTCGCGATGAGAATATTGACGCTGACTACAACAAGCCGGTACAGGTTAAGGCCGATGCCAACGGCGAGGTTCAGCTCACTGCTGTTGAGCCCACCCGCGTAGGTACTCGTATGGAGTTCATTGTCCCCACTACCAGTGGCAACATCCACATGGTTGACTACTCTTCTGTCGATGGCTGGAAGGACAAGAAAGTATGTACCTGGCTCCCTAAAGTGCAATAATCTACTAATATCATAAATAACACACTTGCAAAACGTAAAAAGGAGTGCCCGACGGGGTACTCCTTTTTTGGCTGTCCATGGCTCCTAACAGGGGAAAGTAAAAGGGAGAGAGGCCCCCAAGCCCCCCAAGGGGGATGTGAGCCCCGAGCCGTCGCCTACGCATGGCTCCTGTCAGGCCAATGGCCATCGCGGAAAATGAAAAGACCGACCTTTAGACTTCTAAAGACGGCTCCCAGCTTGCTAAAGAGGGCTCCCAGCATCGTAAAGGTCGGCTTCCATGATTTTAATGACATTTTTCGTCATTCCGAGGATGGTCGGGCCGCTCGTGGCTTGCCTTACATCCCCCTTGGGGGGCTTGGGGGCCGTTCCCCTGGTGACTTAGCCCGCTCCCTTAGCCCCAGCCAACAAAAAAGCCCCTGCCGACAGAACCGACAGGAGCCTCCTATTATAACTTAATCCACTCTAATTTAGAGGTTGGGGTTAATCTCTGACCACTTGTCTACAGCGGGCAGAGCGCCGAGAGCGATAACCTGATCGCGCATGCTCTCCAGGTGCTTGTACGAAGCATCCAGGGCTGCTATCTCGTCGGCTGTTCCCATTACCGGCTTGGTGTACACACCGTCGCTGGTGATGCGGGTAGGCATGGCCATCATCACGTGGCTGTAGCGAGCTGTGTCGGCGTATGCGCCAGCGGGATAGTAGAACTCCTCGCCGCCCATGGCAGCCTCAATCATCTTCACGGCCAGGTACGAGGGGCTCTGGAATGAGCTACGACGGCGCAGCTCGATAATCTTGGCACCTCCCTGCGTTACATCCTTCTGCATCTGAGCCCACTCCTCGGCTGTCAGACCCTTGCCGTTAACAGTGGCCTTGCCAGCGATAACGTCGAGCAGCTTAACGCCGTCAACGGTGGTAGGAGAAGCAAACACGGCCATCTTCTCGCCGTGACCGCCGTAAGTGTAGGCGTTCTTTACAACAGCCTGGCTTACGCCGAAGTGCTTGGCCAGCGCACCTTTCAGACGGGTAGAGTCGAGGGCGGCCAGGGTGGCTACCTGGTTGGGCTTCAAGCCTGAGTGTACCAGTGTAACGAGGCCTGTGATGTCGGCCGGGTTAAAGATTACCACGCAGAACTTGGCATCGGGACAGTATTTCTTGATGTTTTCGCCCAGCTCTTCGGCTGCCTTAGAGTTGCCGACCAGCAGGTCCTCGCGGGTCATACCCTCCTTACGTGGGGCACCGCCTGATGAGATGATATACTTGGCTCCGGTGAAAGCCTCCTTAGGATCTGTGGTAGAAATGATGTTGGCCTCGTCGAAGCCGCACTGCCGCATCTCCTCAGCAACGCCTTCGGCTGAGAAAACATCGTAAAGACAAATGTTGGGAGTAAGCTTGAGCATGAGTGCAGTCTGCACCATGTTAGAACCAATCATGCCGGCTGCGCCGACGATGACGAGTTTGTCGTTAGTTAAAAAGTCCATAACTATAGTGTTTATAATTTAGAAGTTCTTCTTTACCATTATCACGCAAATAGTGTGCCATGTACCTATGCCGATGACAGAAAAAATGCGTGGCACGGCTCCTTTTTCTTTCTTTCGCAAAATTACGAAAAAAATGACGGACTTTAACTACATTAATTGATATTAATTTGTGATTAATTCTTAAAACTGCTACCTTTGTCATGTCCATTTAGCAAAAATAGTATGAAAGAGAATATAGCCAAGAGAGTGGCGCTTCTGCGCGAGGTGATGGCCCGCGAGCGGATAGATGCCTTTGTGTTTCCCAGCACCGATGCCCACGGTAGCGAGTATGTGGCCGACCACTGGAAAGGGCGCGAGTGGATTTCGGGTTTCAGTGGTTCGGCCGGCACTGCGGTCGTTACCCGTCACAGCGCAGCCCTCTGGACCGACTCGCGCTACTTCATAGCCGCTGCGCAGCAGTTGGAGGGCACCGGGTATCAGCTCATGCGGCAGCGTATGCCGGGCACGCCGACCATCGCCGAGTGGTTGGGCACCGAACTGGCCGACACCGGCAGTCCCACGGTGGCCCTGGACGGCAGCGTCAATGCCTATACCGATGTAGAAGCCCTCACTGCCGACCTGCGGCAACACGGGGGCATCACCCTGCGTGTCAACTTCGACCCGCTGTCCCTCATCTGGTCCGACAGGCCCCCTCTGCCCACCTGTCCCGTGGTGGTTCAGCCCCTGGAGTATGCCGGCGAGACGGTGGCCGATAAGGTGACGCGCATACGGAGGGCCCTGCGGGGTGTCCATGCCGACGGCATGTTGGTATCGGCCCTGGACGACATCGCATGGACGCTCAACCTGCGGGGCGACGACATTCCCTGCAACCCCGTGTTTATCGCCTATCTGCTCATCGACTCCCGCCATGTCACCCTCTTTACCGATGCTGCCCATCTGGACGACGGCGTGCGGAGCTACTTGGCCCAGGAGAATATCGTCGTACGTGGCTACGGTGACATTGACGGTGCCCTGCGCGATTACTTCGAGTACAGCATCCTGATAGACCCTCAGCAGACTAACGCCCTGCTGCCCACGCGGGTGCCGCGGCGTACACGGATAGTCTACGCACCGTCGCCCATACCCGTGATGAAGGCCGTGAAGAACGCTGCCGAGATAGCTGGCTTCCGCGCGGCCATGGTGCGCGATGGGGTAGCCATGGTGCGCTTTCTGCAGTGGCTTTACCCGGCTGTGCAGGCTGGTGGCGTAACCGAACTGACCGTCGCCCGCCGTCTGGCCGACCTGCGCGCCCAATGCCCTGAGTTCCGCGGTGCCAGCTTCCATACCGTTGCTGCCTACCAGGAGCATGGCGCCATCGTACACTATGTGCCCACCGAGGCTACCGACATGCCCCTGCGCTCCGAGGGCTTGCTCCTGCTTGACAGCGGAGCCCAGTATGTCGACGGAACTACCGACCTCACGCGTACCCTGGCCCTCGGGCCCGTTACTGACGAGCAGCGTCGCGTGTACACACTCGTCCTGCGCAGCCACATCCGCT
This sequence comes from uncultured Prevotella sp., assembly GCA_934204655.1. Classification (GTDB taxonomy): domain Bacteria; phylum Bacteroidota; class Bacteroidia; order Bacteroidales; family Bacteroidaceae; genus Prevotella. The sequence goes on from CAKPZJ010000004.1 coordinate 59,989, forward strand.
TGGAGATGGCCCGTTTCCCCCGCGGTGCCTGTGGCACTCAGATTGATGCCATTGCCCGCGAGCCCCTGTGGAGCCATGGGTACAACTTCATGCACGGCACGGGTCACGGCGTGGGTTCTCATCTGTGTGTACACGAGGGGCCACAGCAGATACGCATGGAGTACTGCCCCACGCCGCTGTCGCCAGGCATGACCATAACCGACGAGCCAGGTGTGTACTTAGAGCGACGGTTCGGAGTACGCTTAGAGAATATGCTGTTAGTGGCCGAGGGTGCCCGCACCGAGTGCGGCGACTTCTTACAGATGGAGGCACTTACCCTCTGTCCCTTTGACATGGTTCCCATCATTCCCGCCATGATGATGGCCGATGAGATAGACTGGCTGAACCGTTACCATGCCACCGTCTACGAGCGGTTGGCCCCCTCGCTCAGTCCCGATGAGCGCGCCTGGTTGCGCCAGGCCACGGCCCCGCTACAGGCATAGGCCGGGGCGCGGGTGCCGATAGCCATAAACGACCCATCCCTTGCTGCGGGGCATGCTGCAGCAAGGGATGGGTCGTTTATGATAGTATGTCCTATTATTATAATAAGGTGTCAGAGCGCCACGCTGTCCATTATCTTGCGGGTGGCTCCCGTCATGCTGGCCACAAAGGCTCCGGCCTTCTTGCCACACAGCGCCAGCCTCTCGGCATCGGTGTCCAGCCGACTGATGAGCGCCTCGAACTCCTCACGGGTGTTGAAGTCGAACCCACTCTGGGCCGCCTTGAGCCCCTGAGCCTCGCGGAAGTGCGCATTGTTGGGCCCGAAGATGACAGGCATGTCCCATACCGCCGCCTCAAGCACATTGTGTATGCCCACGCCGAACCCGCCGCCCACATAGGCCACCTGTCCGTAGTGGTAGATGCTCGACAGCAGTCCGAAGCAGTCTATGATGAGGCACCGGGCCTCGCGGGCCGTAGCCTCGGTGGCCTGGGTGTAGCGTACTGTCTTCATCTGCAACAGCTGGGTTATCTGCCGCAGATGGTCTTCGCCTATTACGTGTGGGGCGATGATGATTTTCCAGTCCTTGTGGGCATTGAAGAACGGGATGAACCGCTCCTCATCGGGCGGCCACGACGAGCCGGCCACAAAGACCTTGGGCGTGCTGTCCGCGGTACCCGCGCCCACAAAGGCGTCTACGATGGGCAGCGTACGGGCCGCCTCCTTAATCTGCAGAACCCTGTCAAAGCGCGTGTCGCCCACCACGTCTACCTGCGTGATGCCTATTGTGCCTAACAGACGGCGCGACTCCTCGTTCTGTACGTAGAAACGGGTGAAGCACTGCAGTACCCGGCTGTACTGGCGACCATACCACTTGAAGAATACCTGGTCAGGGCGGAAAATACTCGATACACTGTAAGTGGGCACATGGCGGTGCTTGAGTACGTGCAGGTAGTTGTACCAGAACTCGTACTTGATAAAGAACGCCATGACTGGGCGGACGATGCGCAGGAACTTGCGGGCGTTGCCGATGGTGTCGATGGGCAGGTAGCATATAACATCGGCCCCGCGGTAGTCCTTACGGACCTCGTAGCCAGAAGGTGAGAAGAACGTGAGGAGTATCTTGTACTCGGGGTGACGCTTGCGCAACTCCTCCATGAGTGGGCGGCCCTGCTCGAACTCGCCGAGCGAGGCGGCGTGGAACCATACATAGCGCGCGTTGGGGTCTATCTGCTTACGCAGGATGCCAAACGACGCACACTCGCCCTTCCACATCTTGCGCACCTTGTCCGAGAAGAGGCTGGCGATGGCCACGCCGGCCTGTATCAGGTAGATTATAATGTTATACATATACCTATATATATACAGCGCGCCCCGCCCGGGGTACGCTGCTGATTAGCGATAAGTTACTTGAGTACTTCGATGGCGCGGCGCAGCCTGCGCAGGGTCTCCTCCTTACCGAGGAAAGCCGAGATGTCAAACATGCCGGGCCCCTTGCCAATGCCAACGAGCGCCAGACGGAAAGCGTTCATAATGTCGCCCAGTTTGTAACCCTGGTCATTAACCCACTGCAGCACGATGGGCTCCTGGCCCTCGACGCTGAAGTCGTCAATGCCCTCGAGAACGTCAGCTAACTCGCCCATCTGCTTGGCAGAGTACTCCTTCCAGCGTTTGCGCACGGTCTTGTCATCGTACTCAGTCGGGGGGAGGAAGAAAAATGAGCAGAGAGGCCACAGCTCCTTGACGAAGCTCACGCGGTCTTTCATAAGGCCCACTACAGTGCGTATGCGGTCCATGCTCTCGTCGACGCCGTTGTTAGCCACGATGGGGGCGAACAGGTCAGCAATCTCCTCGTTGCTCTTACGCAGAATATACTCGTGATTAAACCAGATACCCTTCTGATAGTCAAACTTGGCACCACTCTTGGAACACTTGGTGATGTCAAAGGCTTTGACGAGTTCGTCCAGGCTGAAGAGTTCCTGCTCAGTACCGGGGTTCCAGCCCAAGAGAGCCAGGAAGTTGACCACAGCCTCGGGGAAGTAACCACTCTCGCGGTAGCCGCTCGACACTTCGCCCGTCTTGGGGTCGTGCCACTCCAGCGGGAAGACAGGGAAACCTAAGCGGTCGCCGTCGCGCTTGGACAGCTTGCCCTTGCCCTCGGGCTTCAAGAGCAGCGGCAGATGGGCAAAGCGTGGCATAGAGTCCTCCCAACCAAATGCGCGGTACAGCAGCACGTGCAGGGGGGCCGATGGCAGCCACTCCTCGCCGCGTATCACGTGGCTTATCTCCATCAGGTGGTCGTCCACGATGTTGGCCAGATGGTAGGTGGGCAGCTCGTCGGCACTCTTGTAGAGCACCTTGTCGTCCAGGATGTCGCTCTTGATGACCACGTCGCCGCGTATCATGTCGTTTACATGTACCTCGATGCCCGGCTCTATCTTGAAACGTACCACGTACTGCTCGCCGCTGTCTATCAGCTGGTGCCAGTCGGCCTCCGGCATCGTCAGCGAGTTGCGCATCATTAGCCGCGTCCGCGAATCGTACTGGAAGTTCTGTACTTCGGCGCGCTTGGCGTCCAGTTCCTCGGGCGTGTCGAACGCGTAGTAAGCCTTGCCGTTGTCGATGAGCTGCTGTACATACTTCTTGTAGATGTCGCGGCGCTCGCTCTGACGGTAGGGGCCGTGAGAGCCACCGAAGCTCACTCCTTCGTCAAACTCGATGCCTAACCACTTGAACGACTCGATGATGTATTCCTCAGCGCCGGGTACAAACCGGTGCGAGTCGGTGTCCTCTATGCGGAACACCATGTCTCCGCCATGCTGGCGGGCAAAGAGGTAGTTATAGAGGGCGGTTCGTACGCCGCCAATGTGTAACGGTCCGGTAGGACTGGGTGCAAACCGCACCCTGACTTTTCTTTCTGACATTATTATATATAGTCTTGTTGTTTCTGTATGTGGTTGGGGCCGTCAGGCCGATGGCTACCGTGGGTGGCGCCGTGGCTGCGGGTACCGGGCAGGATGTCGGCAGGCGCGTGGCCATAGTCGCGGGAAGACAGCGAAGGGCCCCGTAAGATTTTTTTGCAAAATTACTTGATTTTTTTGAGTATTGCCCATTATTTTTCGTATTTTCGCAAAATAATAGCAATACAGACTAAGCATTTATGAGATTTCATACCGCAAACCGCCGCTTCAACCGGGTGCTTACCCGCCTGCTGCTCGTCGTTGTCAGTACCTCCGTCATCGTCTGGTTCCTGCCCCACAACGAGAGTCAGCGCTTCCGCTACGATATAGGCAAGCCCTGGATGTACGGCTCGTTCATCGCCAAGTTTGATTTCCCTATCTACAAGACTGATGAGGCCATCAAGGAGGAGCAAGACTCGCTGATGCGCACCTTCCAGCCCTATTACCGTTACGACTCACGGGTAGAGCAGCGCCAGTTGCTGTTGCTGCAGGAGAGCTTGCGGTCGGACGACCACGAGGTGCCACGCGACCTGATGCCCGTCATCGTAAACAGGCTGCACAGGCTGTACATGGCCGGTATCATGAACACCGCCCAGTATCGCGACTTTGCCCGCGATTCTACCAGTACCATCCGCATAGTCAACGGAAAGGAGGCCCAGAGTCTGCCGGTCAACTTGGTGTACTCTACCATGAGTGCCTACGAGCAGCTGTTCATGGACGACCGCCTGGCAGCCCAGCGCAGCGTGCTGCAGAAGTGCAACCTGAACGAGTTCATAGAGCCCAACCTGATATATGATAAGGACAGGAGCCAGACCGAGCTCAACGACCTGCTCAGCGGTATCTCGCCAGCCAGCGGCATGGTGCTGGCTGGGCAGAAGATAATAGACCGTGGTGAAATCATCAACGACTACGACTACAGGGTGCTCTCCTCGCTTGAGCGAGAGATGCAGAGGCGCAGCTCGACCCCCTCTGAAATCACCTCGACCGTCGTGGGCCAGATACTCTTCGTCACTATCCTCATAGGGCTGTTCTCCATGTACTTAGCGCTGTTTCGCAAGGACTACTTTGCCAAACCGCGCAACATACTGATGCTCTATGTCATGGTAACGCTGTTTCCCGTGCTCGTATCGCTGCAGGTGTCGCACAACCTGTTCAGCGTGTACATCCTGCCGCTGGTCATGGTGCCCATATTCGTACGTGTGTTCCTCGACTCGCGTACCGCCTTTGCCACCCATGTCGTCATGGTCATCATCTGTGCCGCCGCGGTCAAGTACCAGTACGAGTTTATCATCGTGCAGATAGTGGGCGGCATGGTGGCCATCTACTCCCTGCGCGAACTGGCCCGCCGGGCGCAGGTATTCAAGACGGCCATTCTCGTAACGGTGTCGAGCTGCGCCATATACCTGGCCCTGCAGCTTATGCAGGACAACGATATAACCAAGTTGGATGCCAGCATGTACTACTACTTCGTAGTTAACGGCGTGTTCCTGCTCCTGGCTTATCCGCTAATGTACCTTATCGAGAAGACGTTCGGCTTTACATCCGACGTGACCCTCATCGAGCTGTCGGACACCAACAAGGGACTGCTGCGGAGGCTGAGCGAGGTGGCCCCGGGCACCTTCCAGCACTCCATCACCGTGGCCAACTTAGCCGCCGAGATAGCCAACAAGATAGGGGCCAACAGCCTGCTCGTGCGAACGGGTGCCCTGTATCACGACATAGGCAAGATGGCCGACCCAGTATTCTTTACCGAGAACCAGGCCGGCGTTAACCCGCACAATGAAATCTCCTGCAAGGAGAGTGCCCGCATTATCATCAACCACGTGGCCATGGGTGTCAAGGAGGCCGAGAAGGCCGACCTGCCTGTGTTCATCAAGAACTTTATACTGACCCACCACGGACTGGGAATAACCAAGTACTTCTACATCAAGTACAAGAACGAGCACCCGGACGAGACGGTAGACATAGCAGACTTCATGTACCCCGGCCCCAACCCCTTTACGCGCGAGCAGGCCATCCTGATGATGGCCGACACGGTCGAGGCGGCCTCGCGGTCGCTCACCGAGTACACCGAGGAGAGCATCATCAGCCTGGTCAATAAGCTTATAGACCAGCAGGTGGCCGATGGCTTCTTCAAGGAGTGCCCCATCACTTTCCGCGACATCGCCCAGGCCAAGTTGGTACTCATAGAGCGCCTCAAGGCCATCTACCACACCCGTATCCAGTATCCCGAGCTGAAGAAGTAAGGGGCGCGGAAAGTAAAAAGGTAAAAGAATAAAAAGGTAAAAGAGTAACAAGAGCCGCCCCGAGTGAGCTATGGGTGACGATAGGATTACAGGGGGCATGGCCACAATGACCGCAGACAAGTCCATGTGGCCAACGCGCGTTGAAAGCGCAGCAGTATAAAGCCTGGGGCAACGCCCCAGGTACATAATCACTGAACTATTGTCGCGCTATAAGCGCAAAAGTAGCCGTAGGCGTTACATTAGGGAACAATACCAATACCACCATTATGCAAACGAGTGTCACATCGGGTATGGTGGTTACCCCCGTGCTTTTGACGCTTCGCTACTTTTGCGCCTACAGCGCGCATTGCTTATGTGGGGGCTATACCTGGGGCGTTGCCCCAGGCTTTATACTGCTGCGCTTGCAGCGCGCGCTGGCTGCGGGGGCATCCTCACCACATCCGAAGTTCCCGCAAATATTCCAGCGGGCATCGCGAGAAAAGAAAAGATCAAACTTTGGACTTCTAAAGACGGCTCCCAGCTCGCTAAAGACGGCTCCGGGACACGTGGAGGTCGGTCTCCGTGATTGTGGTGATACTTGTAGATCTCATGGAGAGGTTCTCTGTTCTCTAACTTTTTGCCTTCCCCCCTTTCCCCCTATTTCCTTTTCAAGCAGAGATGGCACCCCTAACCGTGGCCATTATGGCGGCTGAGGCCCTAATAAGGGTTATAAATATGGAAATACTGAAAAACTAAACCGCTTGGTCATCAGTACTTATTGCTGCGTCTCTTGTCATATTACCCGCATCCTATACAAAATTACCCATCTCCGCGGGCGGAAAAGTGTATATTTGTAGCGTCAATTTGACCATTGTACTAACAAAACTAAACGATTAACGCAAATCTTAACAAGATGGTGAAACGATTTATTAAAACAAACAAGGTGGGAAGCCTTTCGGCCATGCTCCTGATGATGCTGCCTATGCAACCCGTGTGGGCAGGTACGTCATTGCCGAACGCCCCAACTCTATTGGGGGAGGTAACCCGTAGTCAACAAGCCAACACGCAGAAGTGTGGCGGAGTAATTAAGGATGCCACAGGCGAGCCCATCATCGGTGCCACCGTGCGCAAGCCCGGGACGACCGTGGCCGCGCTCACAGACATAGACGGACACTTTACGATAGACGTTCCCGAAGGCACCATGCTGTCAGTGTCGTACATAGGGTACAAGGACCAGACCGTGCGCGCCGCCCGCAATATGACGGTGACGCTCCAGCCCGATGTGGCCAACCTCAACGAGGTGGTGGTAGTGGGCTATGGCGTGCAGAAGCGCGCCTCGGTAACCGGTTCGGTGGCCTCGGTACAGGCCAAGGACCTGGTTACGGTCAAGTCGGCCAATGTTACCAACGCCCTGGCCGGTAAGCTGCCTGGTCTGCGCGCCGTGCAGCGTAGCGGAGCCCCTGGCGACGACGGTGCCAGCATCGACGTGCGCGGTTTCGGTAGCGCCCTGGTCATCGTCGACGGAGTTCAGCGCGACTTCTCGCAGATAGACCCCAACGACATCGAGTCTGTCAGTATCCTGAAGGATGCCTCGGCAGCCGTATATGGTTTCAAGGGTGCCAACGGTGTCATCCTGGTCAAGACCAAGGGCGGCGAGAAAGGCAAGGCCACCATTAACTATAATGGCTACTACGGCATACAGCAGATAACCCGTTACCCCCGCCTCTATAATGGTTACGAGTACGCCAGCCTGTACAACGAGGCCCAGCAGAATGTGAGCGTTACGCCTTCGTACTCGGCCGAAGAACTGGAGAACTTCCGTAACGGCATCGGTGTTACCGACTGGTACAACGCCACCATCCGCAAGTCGTCGCCTATGACGTATCACAACCTGAGCGTATCGGGCGGCACCGACCGTATCAAGTACTACTTTGCTGCCGGCTTCCTCGGCCAGGAGGGTATCTACCGTTCGGGCGACTACAACTACCATCGCTACAACGTGCGCTCTAACATTACGGCCACCATCCGCGACGGCCTCAAGGTGGGCATGCAGCTGAGCGGCCGTTTCGACAAGCGCGAGAAACCCTATGAGCCCGACCCCATTTCGCGTAGCATCCAGATGGCTCTCCCTGTGACCACTATCTATGCTAATAACAACGAGCGCTACTTTACCAACCCTGGCGACAAGGGCAACCCTGTCCAGATGTCGCAGATAGGCAACATCGGTTACAGTCGTCGTAACCGCCATGTGTTCAACGGTTCTGTCAATATCGACTGGGAGGTGCCATGGGTCAAGGGCCTCAGTGTCAAGGGTCTCTTCTCTTATGACTACACCAACGTGGGCAACAAGAACTGGTACAAGGAGTTCTACGAGTATGGCTACAACGCTACCTCTGACAGCTACAGCGTCTCGCGCTCGCACGTCATCTCTGAACTCACCAAGCAATCTAACGAGGACATCAAGACCAATGGTCAGATTTCTATCAACTACCACAACACCTTTGGCGAACACGATATTACCGGACTTCTCTTGTGGGAAGCCTACGACGATAACGGCGACTGGTTCAAGGCTTACCGTCAGTTTGACGTGAGCGCTATCGACCAGATCAATGCCGGCAACACCACCAACATGGACAACGGTGGCACCGCCAACGAGCAGGCTCACGAGGGTCTGGTAGGCCGTATCAACTACGCCTACGCTAACAAGTACCTGGCCGAGTTCAGCTTCCGCTACGATGGTTCGTACAAGTTTGACCCGAGCAAGCGCTGGGGCTTCTTCCCCGCAGTATCGCTGGGCTGGCGTGTGTCGGAAGAGAAGTTCTTCAAGGACGCTCTGCCCATGTTCGACAACCTCAAGATACGTGGGTCGTGGGGCATTATCGGCGACGAGAGCAGCTTGAGTGCTTTCCAGTACCTCAGTGGCTATACCTATCCGTCGGGCAGCTACGTGCTGGGTACCAATGGCTCGTCGCCAGGTGCCAGCGACCGTGGACTGGCCAACCGCAACCTTACCTGGTACAAGTCCAAGACTTTTAACATCGGTTTTGAGGGATCGGTCTACAATGGTCTGCTCAGCGTAGAGTTCGACTACTTCGTGCGTAAGCGCGAGGGCCTGTTGGCCAACCGACTGCTCAGCCTGCCAACCACGTTCGGTATCTCGCTGCCGCAGGAGAACCTGAACTCAGACAAGACTCAGGGATACGAGATAGTACTGGGCCACCACAACAAGGTCGGTAAGCTCACTTACGACATCAAGGCCAACTTCAGTACCACACGTAACTACAACCGCTATGTGGAGCGTGCCGCCTCGGCCAACATGTACGACAACTGGCGCAACAACTCCAACGGCCGTGTCAAGAATATCCAGTGGGGCAAGGTGGCCATCGGCCAGTTCCAGAGCTACGAGGAAATCCTCAACTCGCCCATCCAGGACGGCAATGGTAACAAGTCGCTCCAGCCTGGTGACATCAAGTTTGAGGACTGGAACCACGACGGTATCATTAATGACAAGGACAACCAGCCCATCGGCCGCGGCGATACTCCTTTTATGTATTACGGACTTAATATGTCGGCCAACTACAAGGACTTCGACATCACTGTCTTCTTCCAGGGTGCCGCCGGCCACTCCATATTCACCTCGGGCGACTTCGCGGCCCCCTTCATCCAGCAGGGACTGGGTAACGGTGTGTCTATCTGGCTCGACCGCTGGCACCGCGTAGACCCCTCGGACCCCTCAAGCGAGTGGATTCCCGGCAAGATGCCGTCGCTGCGTCCTACAGGCTTCTCGCTCAACGAGCAGACCTCTACCTGGAATAAGCAGAAGGGCGACTACCTGCGTCTGAAGACCCTTGAGATAGGTTACTCGCTGCCTAAGAAGCTGCTCAGTCATGTCGGCATACAGCGCCTGCGTGTCTATGTTAACGGTTTCAACCTCCTTACCTTCACCAGCCGTAAGGGTATGATGAAGTGGATGGATCCCGAGAACAGCAATGGCATGTTCAGGTACTACCCGCAGATGCGTACGTATAACTTTGGTGTCAACTTAACATTCTAAAAACGGTAGATAAAATGAAAAAGAATATAGTAAAAGTATTAGGACTCGGTCTGCTGGTGTCAGGTATGGCGTCATGCTCGGGCTATCTGGACCGAAACAACTACGATACGATAACGCCAGACAAGGTGTGGCAGGAGAACAAGCTGATAAACGCCGTGCTGGTAAACCTGTACTCGTCGCTCAAGCTCGAGGACTTCAATTACTGGTACAACGAGGCATGGCGTCTGCAGAACCCATCGTCGATGTCCGACGAGGCACAGGGCTCCTTCCAGAAGGCCCCGGCCTTTGACAACGGCAACGCCACCTACACCTATCAGGACGAGCTGTTCGCCATAACCTTTGCCGACCGCTATAAGGCCATCCGTAACTGCAACAGTTTCCTGGAGCAGTTAGAGACAGCTACCACGCTCGATGATGCGCAGAAGAAGGCCCTCGTGGCCGAGGTGAGGTTCCTCCGCGCGTTCGACTACTTTACCCTCGTTAAGCGCTATGGCGGTGTGCCCCTGATTACCAATAGTCAGGCCTACGACCCGAGCCACCCCGAGACCCTCCAGGTACCCCGCAACAAGGAGGTCGAAATCTACGACTACATTGTTAACGAGTGCCGCGCGGCTGCCACCGACCTGCCCGTTAAGCGCGACGATGCCAATAAGTACCGCGCTACCCAGGGCGCTGCCCTGGCCCTGCTCTCGCGTGCAGCTCTCTATGCCGGCTCTATCGCCAAGTATGGCGAGGTGCAGCTCGATGGCCTGGTGGGTATTCCCGCTTCTGACGCGCAGCGCTTCTTCCAGCTCTCATACGATGCTTCTAAGGAAATCATCGACAGCCACGCCTACTCGCTCTACCAGGGCAACAGTAACAAGAGCCAGAACTTCTGCGACCTGTTTACCAAGACCGTTAATGGCAACAATGGCGAGTACATCTTCCAGAAACAGTTTGACGTGGCCGCCAATAAGGGTCACGACTGGGACAAACGCAACGCTCCCTTCTCGTACCGTGGTGGCGGCTGGGGCTGTGGTATCGCCCCCACGCTCGAACTGGTCGAGGCGTTCGAGTATGTTGATGGCAGCAAGGGTACTCTCAAGCTCACCGACGACGAGGGCAATCCCGTGCGTCTGAGCGACCCCATGGAGCTGTTCAAAGACAAGGATCCCCGTCTGCTGGCTTCTATCTATCTGCCTGGTTCACCCTGCATGGGTTCTAACATGGAGTGGTACCGCGGTGTCATCGCCCCCGACGGCACTAAGTACCAGGCCACCAGTCAGCCCAGCGGCTCCAACTCGGTTGTCATCAATGGCACCACCTACAAGACATCTGGTAAGGATGGCGGTGCTGATGCCGGCGATGCCTCTAAGACCGGTTTCTATCAGAAGAAGTTCTTCGACGAGACCATCTCTGACCTCAACATGGGTAAGTCTGAGACCCCGTGGCCTGTGTTCCGTCTGGGCGAGATTTATCTGAACCTCGCCGAGGCTGCCTACGAACTGGGCAACGGTAGCGATGCCCTCTCGGCTGTCAACGAGGTACGCAAGCGTGCCGGCATAGCCCCCTTAGGCACCATCGACATGGACAAGATACGCCATGAGCGCCGTGTAGAGTTGGCTTTCGAGGGCCATCGCTTCTGGGACCTCAAGCGCTGGCGTCTGGCCGACAAGGATGTTTCCGAAGGCGGTCTCAATGGTTTCCGCGGCTCTGCCCTCTATCCCTGGTACAATGTCAGCGACGGCAAGTACACCTTCGAGCGCGGCACTAACACGCCCAAGCAGGTACGTGTGTTCCTCCAGCGCAACTATTACCTGAAAATTAACGCCAGCGATATGAATTCCAACAAGCTCTTGGTTCAGAATCCTGGTTATACTAACTAATAATATAATGTAGACTATGAGAAAAGTATATTTGTTTGCAGCTATGCTCCTGTCGGCCATGTTGATGGTGAGCTGCGGTGACGAGATAGATAACTATGATGCCCCCAACGGCGGTATCAAGGGCCAGGTGCTCGATGCCGATACTGGCGAGCCCATTCCCCTGCCTGTTAGCGGTTCGTCTGGCGTCATTATCAACATGAATGAGCTCAACACGGGCGCCACTAAGTCGGTTGACTTCTATGCCAAGGCTGATGGCTCGTTTGAGAACTCCAAGATGTTCAACGGCGACTATCACATGGTGGTTAATGGCCCGTTCGTGGCTAAGTGCGAGGGCGATGTCAAGATTAGCGGTCAGACTCAGTTCAACCTGACGGCCACTCCTTATGCCCGTGTTACGGCCAATGTGTCGGTACAGGGCCACGTGGTTACTGTGGCGTACAAGGCTACGCCCACCCAGGAGGGTGCTACGGTGGCCGAGGTCTATGGTTACTGGAACCTCGCCCCTGGCGTAGACGACAGCAAGTCTAACTACGAGGAGCGCCAGGTCGTTAGGAATGTTGCAGAGGGTTCGTTCACCTTCAATCTGGACAACTCGGCCAGCTACAACAAGAACCTGTACAAGATTAAGAGCAACGGTAACAAGCTCTACTTCCGCGTGGGAGCTAAAACCAGTGGCAAGGTCAACTACAGTACCATCGTAGAGGTGGTAGTACCTTGATGTTCGGTCGTCGACCGATAAAGGCAAGAGGGGAGAGTGCCGCCGGCATCCTCCCCTCAGTCTTTCTATATATTATAATAATGTATACCTTATTATATAATAGGGCTGTATCAGTCCCGGTGGTTCTCTGATTGGCGGTGACCACTATTCCTTGTCTGGTGTTGGCAGCGGTAAATGGCGGTATTGCGTGCCTGCTTCCCGTGGGTGCCGTGGCTCATGGCGGGGCTGTTTGCCTGTTTCCTTCACATGTCGTGGCTAATCTCCAGGCATCCTCTTGTAGCCTTGTGATGCTTCCCCTTTTATCATAAATTGTGCCAATAACTGGACTTATGGCGGCGGCTAACGCCCCGAAAACGGTTATAAAAATCGGAGCCATGAAAAATTGAATAGTTTGATACTCAGCGTTGATAGTGGTTGTAGACTCTATATTTTTTATAATCAGTACAATAGTACACATGTGCGCGTAATATATTATGTAAATTTGCAGCGTCAATTTGTAAGTGATTACTAACCCCTAAAGGATTACAAAACTATTCGATATGTCTATGAGACGGATATTTACCCTTTTATTGCTGGGTATGGCTATGTTGGCTTGGGCCGACAATATACCCGAGAGTGAAGTGAAGACAGCTGACCCATTCGTAATGCTCGATGGCGATACCTACTACTGCTACGGTACCCGTGCGGGTAACCCCAACAAGGGCTTCGAGGCTTTCTCGTCCAAGGATCTGAAGACCTGGAAACGCGAAGGCTATGTTATTCAGACTGGGCACAACCTCTACTGGGCCCCCGAGGTCTACAAGTTTGATGGCAAGTACTATATGTACTACTCGGCTAACCATAAGCTCTATGTAGCTGTTGCCGACTCTCCCCTGGGCCCGTTCCGGGATGTTACGGGTACTCCCATGGTCGATTTTGGCAAGAACACTATCGATAACACTATCTTCACCGACACCCTTGAGGACGGTCGGGTAGAGCAGTGGATGTTCTTCGTGGTCGAAGATGGTCAGAACATGATTTATCGCTGTAAGGTCAACCCCGACCACGTCACCGTGGATGCCAGCACCATTGTTAAGGTGTTTGGCGCTGACCAGGCCTACGAGAAAAAGGTCGGCTACCGCTGTACTGAGGGTCCCATCGTGGTTAAGGCACCCAAGCCCCTGCGTGGCAAGTATCGCTACTACCTCTGCTATTCTGCCAATACGTACAACAGCCCTTACTACTGTGTATGTTACGCCTATACCACCGACATAGCAAGCAACCGGTGGACTAAGTACACCGGCAACCCCATCCTGTCGTACGACAAGGAGCCCATCAAGTATCAGGTGTACGGCCCTGGCCATCACGGCCACTTCTATGATAAGGAGGGCAAGTTGCGCATCATGTTCCACGGCTACAAGACAGCCAAGTGTAAGGGTACCCGCCGTGTATATATAGGTACAATGAAAGCTACATCGACCAAAATAGAGATGGATGCCGATGATCCGATTATCTCTCCGAAGCTGTATATGGGCGGCTACGATGTATGTGACTCTACTACGACCGCCGTTCAGGTGGGTACCAGCGTGTGTGCCGACTTGACGAACAACGGGCACAAGGATATGATCTTCGCAGGTAAGGCCCGCGACGGATTCTTGAAGTATGCCGACTGGAAAGACCGCGTGCTGGCCGGGCGAACCAACGGTGCTTACTGGAACACTACCATGCTCTTTGACCCAGCTACCAAGAAGTGGACCACCAAGGCCAATGGGCTCAAAACCATGTACCGCCCGGTGGTGGTGCCCTGCGATATCAATATGGATGGTAACATTGACGTGATAACCTTTGACACCTTGGGCATCTCGTCGCCTGCTACCACTACGGCAGATGCCTTGGCCCGCGAGGGACTTTTCCTGGGCGATGGCGAGGGTAACTTTACCCGTCAGGAGCTCAAGTTTGTAGACGAGGCGGGCAATCCCACTACCTTTAATATGATAGCCCCGTTGGCCGCCGATGTAGCCGACTTTAACAACGACGGCTTGCCAGACATCGTGCTGGCTGGCTTTCGCGTCAATGTGCAGAATGCGAACGTAGTTCTTATCAATCAGGGCAACTTCACGTTCAAGGTATATACCTGGGACGCTACCCGTAAGTTCGTGTCGGCCGTGTTGGCAGCCCATGACTTCAACAATGATGGGCTGACAGACTTTATTGTGAGCGGCAATATCAACAACGGCTCAGCGCCCTACGTGGCCATCTATATGGGCAACGCCGCTAAGCCCGGGACTTTTACCGTGCGCTCGGTGGGCAACCTGGCCATGCAGAACTTGGCCAATGGTACCGTGCTGGTCGGCGATATTAACAATGATGGCTGGCTGGACGTCTTTCTTCAGGGCTCCTCTGGCAAGATGGGCGACATTAACGCTTTCCGCCAGCATGTCTATCTGAACAAGAAGTCGCAGAAAGCCTTGGCATTTACAACCGATAAGAATACCGATGCCGAGCTTTCGGGCAACAGCAAGATCGTGCGCATCCAGAATGCTACCCCCACCAGTGGTGGCATCATCGACTGGGACGGCGATGGCCAGTTCGACGTGGTGGTGACTGGTCGTACAGAGTACTTCCAGACCCAGTTGGGTTACCTCTACCGCAATGTTGACGGCCACCTCAAGCAGGACTGCGTTGTTTCTGGTGGTTCGGCCTCTACAGTGGCCTTCCCCGACTGGGATGGCGATGGCGTGAAGGACTATTACAATGCCGGTTACTCTACCGATGACCTGAGTTTTGATACCGACTACAAAGGCATCCGCTCTACTATATATTTAAATAAGGTAACCGAGGCTCCCGCGCGCCCCGACTGTCCCACCATGTTAGCAGCTGATGGCAAGGCTGGGGCCGTGACCCTCTCCTGGACACCCGCGACCACCGCGCTCGACAATACCACCTACGAGATATTTGTCAAGAACGCCGAGGGCAAGCTCATTACCCAGACCCTCTCGCACATAGGCGGCTCGCTCGATGGCGTGCGCAAGGTTAACCGCCTGGGAGCTATGGGCTGCAACAAGCAAGTTACCCTCAGTCTGCCCGAGGGCTCTTATACCTGGGGTGTGCAGGCCATCAATGCTGCCTACGACGGCTCTGAGTTTGCCACAGCTAAGTTTGACGTTACCGCAGGCGCTGTTACCGGCATCGATGCCCCCGTGCATCAGCC
The DNA here is from genome assembly GCA_934204655.1 of uncultured Prevotella sp. Classification (GTDB taxonomy): domain Bacteria; phylum Bacteroidota; class Bacteroidia; order Bacteroidales; family Bacteroidaceae; genus Prevotella. The sequence goes on from CAKPZJ010000004.1 coordinate 75,479, forward strand.
CGTGCGTGTCGTGGCTCTGTACAATGTACGCGGCCAGCGTGTAGATGCCAGCACCAAGGGTCTGGTGATAGCCAAGTACTCTGACGGAAGCGTAAAGAAAATACTAATCAGATAAGTTAATCAGAACAATTATGATGAACAAACATTTACTTAGCTTTTTGATGCTGTCATCGCTGTGCGCGACGGCCAGCGCACAGAACAGCTTATCGGTAGACCTAACCGATAAGCTGTTAGTGAACCCAGACTTCGAGCTGTTCGAGTGCAAGGTGAAGCCCGCGAACCAGAGTAAGGCCGCAGAGATAGAGGCCCTGCCTGAGTTTGGCCAGCTTCTCCGTTTCAAGGACGAATACAAGACCGATGCAGCTACCGCTGTCTATCGCGAGGCTGCCCGTGGCGTGCCTTATGGCTGGAGTATGAGTCAGCCTGAGACGGGCGAGGAGGGTGGCTTTGGCGGCAACTCGTATGGTATCAATTCCGATGCCTACAATGCTCATGGCAATGCGGCCTGTTGGTTCAGCCAGGGAACATTCCCTGAGGGTTGGAAGCTCTATCAGACCATCCCCGCCAGCAAGTTAGAGCCCGGATTGTACAAAGTTACCTGCCTGCTCTGGCAAGAGGTGTCCCTCAACAAGGCCAGCAACACCATTACTACCTATCAGGAAGGTTATACTTATACGAACATCGCCGGTACTTGTTGTCTGTTCGCCAATAACAGCGTGCAGTACTACGGCCGCAAGGATGACTACAACGAGGCCGGCCTTACTCCCACCGACGAGGTTGTAACATACGCCAACCACATGTTTGGGCTCAACAAAAATGGTGTTAAGCTGCACCCCATGGTGGTTTACGTCAACGTCAAGGAGGGTGAGGATCTTACCATCGGTATCCGTACCTCTCATATAGATAAGTATGGCAACCCACGTGGTAACCGTTCGGGCTGGTTCAAGGCCGACAACTTCCGCGTAGAGAAAGTGCTCTCGCAGCCTGAGAAAGATGCTGATGAGTTTACTGCCGAGGTGCTCACGAATAGCAGCTTTGAGCTGGACCACAACGGCGAGGTGACCGACAAGCAGATATGCAATGGCGACTCACATGCCAGCCAGACTCCTGGTAGCGATGGCTACAACCCTGACTTTACTTATTATGGTTGGGAGAACGACAACCTGCCCGACGACTACGGCCAGCATCCCAACTTCTGCTGGGGCCTGATGGGCCACAATGCTGGTTACATGGACGGCAAGAATACTCCTATGGAGGGCACCCGTCTGTATCAGTACATCGATGCCGACAAGTTAGAGCCCGGTGTGTACACCCTCAGCTGTATGGCTTGGCAGCCCACCGACCTGAAAGGCTTTGGCCAGTTCCGTATCTATGCTGACAATGGTAACAACACTTATGTTACCTACTACGGTGTTGAGTCCAAGTACGAGAAGAACCAGACCGAGGGCGAGATAGCTACCTTCGCCGGTCTTCCCGGTGGTGTGGACTCTTACTCTAAGCGTTCGCGCATCCTTGAGGATATGTATGTCAACATTCCCGTCTATCCCGGTCAGGACCTGGAGGTAGGACTGAAGACTGGTGGCCAGAATGGCGATGCCGATGAGGCCGTCGTACACGCTGGCGCTTTCCACATAGACTACTTCCGTATCTCCAAGACCTCTAACCTGCCTGTTAACTACACAGCAGAGGCTAACGAGGTACAGGCTGAGAGCTACAAGGTTCGTGCTACACTCAACTGCACTGTTGCCAACAACACTTGGAACACCGTATGTCTGCCTTTCGCCCTCAATGCAGCCGACATCCAGACCATATTCGGTAAGGGTGCCAGGGTGGCAGCCTTTGATGGTGCCGACGCCACCACTGCCAACTTCAAGACCGTTGCCGAGATGGAAGCCGGTGTACCTTACCTGGTATATGCTACCGACGCCCTGCCCGCACCGATGGTCATCGACGACGTAGTGATAACCAAGTCATCTGCCGAGACCGTTACCAAGGGTAACTTCAGCTTCGTAGGCGGTTTCTCTGCTACCACTATTAACGCCGGCGACCAGAACAGCCTGGTAGTTAACGGTGACGGAACCCTGAAGCCCGCTGCTGAGGCAGCCACGGTCAATGCTTTCCACGCTTATATGAAGTCGGCTACCGGCGGTGCCGCCACCTATACTGTAAATGGTACTGTAGTAACCGGTATCGACAGCATTACCACCGGGGCCGAGGCTAAGGACGCTAAGGTGTTCAACCTGGCTGGTCAGCGTGTCAACAATGATGCCAAGGGCGTGGTAATCGCCAATGGCAAGACCATTATCAAGAAGTAATATACCACCACGAAAGGCCCTGCCGTACCTATGTGCGGTAGGGCCTTTTTTAATAGCCATTTGATCACTCTTCCCAGACAAGAGCCAACCCACATAGAGATGACAAAGAAAGGGTTTATCTTATCGCTGGTGCTGGCCGCCTCAGGCGCAGCCTTCGCCCAGCCTTACGCCGCCTATCACGACGGACTGATACGCCACATACAGCCCAAAGGCTGGATCAACGAGTTCCTGAACCGCCAGCGTACCGGCATGACTGGCCATCCCGAGGCGATAGCCTATCCTTACAACACCTGTCTATGGGCTGGCGAGATAGCCCGTCAGAACGAGTGCTCGTTTGCCAAGGACTGGTGGCGTTACGAGCAGAGCGCCTACTATACCGACGGCCTGCTCCGTCTGGGTTATGTCCTCGGCGACACCGCCTTTATCAACAAGGGCGAGCGGGGCATACGTTACACCATCGACCACGCACAGCCCAATGGTCGCCTGGGCAATGTTAAGATAGAGTCGCAGTGGCCTATGGCCGTATTTTTCAGGGCCATGAAAGCCGCCTATGAGTACCGGGCCGATGCCGCGATACCCCAGGCGTTAGAGCGCCATTATCTCAGCCTGAGTGTAGACCAGCTGGTCAAGGGCCGTCGCCACATCGTCAACCTGGAAGGTATGCTGTGGACTTACGGCATTACCCACAACGCCCAGCTCTTGGCCCACGCCGAGCAGGCTTACAATCGCGGCGGATTTGAACTCGATGCCCGCGCTGCTGGCAGTGACAAGCTCATCAAGATGCACGGCGTTACCTACTGCGAAATGCTCAAGATACCCCTCCTCTTATATGCTTACACCGGTAAGCAGCAGTATTTAGACCTGGCACTCCATGCCGAGCGCAAGCTGGAACGCGACCACCTGTTGCCCGATGGCGTTCCCACAAGTGCCGAGTTTACCTCGGGCAACTCGATAGACATCGCCCACGAGACATGCGACATTGCCGACTACACCTGGTCGCTCGGCTACTTTCTCACCGTTACCGGCCGCGCCGAGTGGGCCGACCGCATAGAGCGCGCCGTGTTCAATGCCGGCTTAGGGTGTGTCACCAAGGACTTCAAGTCGCTCCAGTACTTCTCATCGGCTAACCAGCTGATTGCCACGGGTACCTCTGACAACAACGCGTTTAAGCGGGGCAAGACCTGGATGCAGTATAGACCCATACATGAGACCGAGTGCTGCGCCGGAAACGTTCACCGCATCATGCCCAACTACGTTTCGCGTATGTGGCTTACCGATAACCAGGGCGGAGTGGTTGCGGCTCTCTTCGGGCCCTCCCGCATCAGTACATCTATTAATAAGGTACCTGTACAGATAACCGAAAATACCCGCTATCCCTTTAGCACACAGATAGAGTTTACCATACACACCCCCAAGAGCGTAAAGTTCCCCTTCAGGATACGCATACCGGGCTGGGCCAAGTCCGCCCGGCTCACCGTTAACGGTCGCAGCGTGCCCTGTGCCCCTGCCACCTTTGCCACCATATCCCGCAAGTTTAAGGATGGCGACAAGGTATGTCTGACCATGGACGCCCCTGTCAAGGTGAATACCATTGCCGGTCAGGGCATGTACGTGGAGCGTGGCCCGCTGCTCTATAGCTACGCCATACCGCAGACCGTGACCGAGGACACCACCACCTACGCCAATATGAGCGGAAAGAAATCGGCCAACCCCGACTTTAAATGCTGGTCGATACGCCCGGCAGGTGCCTTTAACTATGCCATAGACCCCACGCTACTCTCGCAGCATGGGGCACTTACCGCAGCACACAAGGAGCAGACTGATGGCTATCCCTTTGACATCCAGAATACCCCCGAGAGTATTCAGCTGCCCGTCAGACGTATCGCGTGGACACTGGAGAAAGGCACCCTCAACCCCCTGTTGCCCGCTCCCGGCAAGGTGGTTCCCACCGATACGGTAGAAACCGTCACGCTGGTGCCCTACGGCTGTACCGAGCTGCGCCTCACCGTATTCCCGGTGGTAAAGAGCGCCTCTTGCTGCCAGAAAGCTGCCGCAACCCCGCAGCAGACCGCTACACGTAAAGAATAAATTCGCGCAGGGCGTGGGGGCCACAGCCGCCCTTGCGCCCTGCGTCATATATACCTTATTATATATAGTAACTACAACCATTATGAGAAGATATAGATTAACCATCGCGGCCCTGTGTACACTTGTCATGCAGACGGTATGGGCCGGGCCTGTCCAGGTAACCGACAAGAGTACCACTGGGGCCATGCCCATAGTAACCACGGCTCAGGTGGCCACCTTAGTGTACGACGAGGCCGATGCCCCCGTGGTACATACCGTGTCTAAGATGGTACAGGGCGACATCCAGGCCGTAACAGGTCGCCAGGTGCCAGTGGCCACCGCTACCACCGGAGCCCCCTATGCCATCATAGCCGGAACGGTAGGTCAGTCTAAGTTTATCGACGGCCTGGCTACCGCAGGCAAGATAGACGTAGGCACCATCCGCGGCAAGTGGGAGTCGTATGTGCTCCAGCTGGTAACCAGCCCTTACGACGGCGTCAGCAAGGCACTCGTCGTGGCCGGCAGCAACCCCCGTGGCACCGCCTACGGCCTGTTAGAGTTGTCGCGCCAGTTGGGTGTGTCGCCCTATGTGTGGTGGGCCGACGTTACACCACGCCATCGCGATGAGATATATGTATCGGGCGACCGTACCGAACAGGGCGAGCCGTCGGTCAAGTACCGTGGCATCTTCATTAATGACGAAGACTGGGGCATCCTCCCTTGGGCCCGCAAGACCATTGACGCCGCCTACAACAATATAGGCCCCAATACCTACGAGCGCGTGGCTCAGCTGCTGCTCCGCCTGCGTGCCAACACCCTCTGGCCAGCCAAGCACGGAGCCACTAAGGCCTTCTGGACACTCGAAGGCAACCTGAAGGTGGCCCGCGACTACGCCTTAGTGATGAGTTCGGGCGACCCCATGCTGCGCGACAACCTCTGGGAGTGGGTGCGTTTCGGCGGGTCGAGCAAGAACTACAACTACAATACCAATAAGAGCATGATGCTCGACTACTGGGCCAAGCGCGTGGGCCAGAGCCGTGGCTACGAGGCCATCTACGACATCAGTACCCGTGGCTTCCAGGACGAGCCGCTGTTAGGCTATGGCTCAACGGCCGAAGCGGTCAAGGGCATCACTGGCCTTATTGCCGACCAGCGCCAGTTGCTCACCGACTCACTTGGCGACGCCACCCAGGTGCCCCAGATATACCTCCCCTACAAGGAAGCACTCGACCTCTACAATGCCGGCCTCAAGATACCCGACGACGTTACCCTCTGCTGGGTCGACGACAACTTCGGCTACATCCGCCAACTGCCCACCAAGGCCGAACAGGCCCGCAGCGGTGGCAATGGTGTGTACTACCACCTCTCTTACCTCGGCACGCCGGCCTCTTACCTGTGGCTGTCGTCCATGTCGCCCGCTTTTCTGAGCTACGAGCTGACCAAGGGTTATGAGAACGGCATCCAGCGCTTCTGGATGTTCAACGTGGGCGACATCAAGCCCGCCGAGATGGAGTTAGAGTTCTGCATGGACCTGGCCTGGGACATCAATGCCTGGTCCAAGGACACCCAGCGCTACAACCGCTACTGGGGCGGCAAGACCTTTGGCGACGAGTATGCCGATGCCATCGGCTCTATCAAGCAAGAGTACTACGACCTGGCTTCGGTGTGCAAGCCCGAGTTGATTAATCGCATGGACTGGCCTGACAATGAGTGCAACGAGCGCATACGCCGGTACGATGAGCTGGTGCGCAAGGTCGATGCGCTCAAGTCGCAGATACCGGCCGATATGCAGGATGCCTACTTCGAGCTGATAGAGTATCCCGTCAAGGGAGCCGCCGCCATGAACACCAAGATACTGAGGGCCCAGCAGGCGTGGTTCCATGCCGAGGCCGGTCACCGAGACACCACCCTGACCTTTGCAGCCGCCTCGCGCAACGCCTACCGTACCATTCTCAGCTTGACGGATAAGTTTAACAAGCAGATAGCCAACGGCAAGTGGAACGGCATGATGGACTACAAGCCCTATGGCGGCAGCGTGTTCGACATGCCCATCGTGCCGACGGCCGAGGATATCAATGTGGTAAGCAAGCCCGTCATCAATCCCGACCGGACCTACTACCCAGCCAAGGACTACGCCTCTGTCAAGGGCGACATAGTGCCTATGACCAATGTGGGCGTGGCCGGAAGCTGCATAGCCGTGTGGCCGATGGACGAGACCCGATATACGGCGTCAACGTATAGCCGCGCGCCCCATACGTACTACAAGGTGCGCGTCAAGGCGGGCCTTAACACCGTAGTGGTACGCTGCCTGCCCACATTCCCCATCAACTCGTCGTACGACCTGCGCGTCGGCATCAAGATGGGTACCCAGGGACTGGTCATCAAGTCTGTCAAGACCAAGGCCATGAGCGGCAAGTGGAATACCACCGTGGCCGAGGGCTTCTCGGATGCCACCATCAAGTACACCGCCAAGACCGATGGCGAGGTGGGCCTCACCCTCTACTTCATGGACCCCGGCCTGGCCGTGAGCGACATCATGGTAGAGAGCGAGGGTACCCCCGACAACGAGCTGACCAACGCGCTGCTCGTGAACCCCGATTTCGAGCTTAACGCCGATGGCAAGCATGCCGGTGCCAAGGGTGTGCCTTACGGCTGGCACATGAACGTGCTGCCCACGGGAGGCTCCTACGGTGTCAATGCCGATGCCGCCAATCCCCATGGCGAATACTGCTGCTGGGTGATAGCCCGCCCCTTCCCAGACGACTTCAGCCTGTATCAGACCATCCCTGCCGACAAGATTAAGCCAGGCATCTACCGCGTGTCGTGTATGCTCTGGAACCAGAATGGCATCAGCGGCAACTGCCGCCTGTTCGCCAACAAGAACGTGCAGTACTTTGCCAGTCCTGAGGGTGTCAGCAATATTCTTACCGATGGCGAGTACAACTCGTACGCCAGCTACCAGGGTACTACCACGGCCGACGCCACCATGAAACCTATGTCCGTCTACGTGGTTGTTAACGAGGGCGAAAGCCTGCAGCTCGGCATCAAGAGCAGCAACCGCAAGAACAACGGCACTACAGCCTCGGGCAACGACCCGACGGGCTGGTTCAAGGTTGACAACTTCCGCATAGAGCGTGTGGGCGACCTGGACGACGTGGTTAAGACTGACGACAGCTATACCGCCGACCGCATCGTTAACTACGACTTCGAACTGGGTGCCGACGGCATCGTCAACCGTCCGCCTAACGCCTCCAAGGGCGTGCCTTACGGCTGGGCCATCAGCGGCGACTTCCCCGGTACCTCGTATGGCATCAACCAGGCAGCCACCAATCTGCATGACAACAATGTGTGCTGGTTCCAGCCCCAGCGTAGCCCCATCCCCGAGGGCTTCGAACTCTCGCAGACCATCCCCGCGGCCAAGCTCGGTGCCGGCCGCTACCGTATAGGCTGTAAACTGTATGTCGAGAGTGGCTACTTAGGCACCTGCCGTCTCTTTGCTAACAACTCCGTGCAGTACTATGGTGCCGAGGCCGACTACGAGGCCAACCGTACCGAGGGCGAGGCCAATACTTTTGCAGCCTATGATGGCGGTGCTTATGGCAAGTACGTCCTGCAAGACATGTTCGTCTTTGCCGATGTGGCCGATGGCCAGGACCTCACTATAGGCATCCGCACCAGTGGCCAGAAGGGCGACGGCACCTATGTAACAGGGTCTAACCGTACCGGATGGTTCAAGGTAGACTATTTTACCATAGAGCGCGTAAGTTCGGTTGCCACTGGCATAGACGGCATTACCACCACCGCCCCCACCCGGGCCACCGGCGTGTACAACCTGAACGGTCAGCGCGTGGCCGACAGCCTGTCGCCCGGCCGCCGGTTGCCCTCCGGCATCTATATCGTTAACGGCAAGAAGATAGTAGTCCGCTAATCCTATAGTTACTCATTGTAGTATGAACAGATATATATTGTCGCTCCTGCTGCTCCTCGGCTGCCTGTCGGCCGGGGCAGCCCCCATCACCATTACAGACCAGGCCACGGCCGGCGCCTTTCCCATCGTGTCGGCCCGGGAGCGTGCCGCCATCATCTACGATGCCGCCGATGCCCGCGTGGTGCAGATAGCCGCCAATGCCGTCCGCGACGACATACGCGCCATTACCGGCTCCACGCTCTCCGTGCGCTCCATCGTACAGCAGGCACCCCACGCCATCATCGCCGGAACCATCGGCCGCAGCAAGTATATAGACCAGCTGATAGCCGAGGGCAAGGTGAGCGTGACCGACATCAAGGATAAGTGGGAGACCTACGCCATCCAGCTGGTCGATGCCCCCATGGACGGGGTGGGGCAGGCCTTGGTGATATGCGGAGCCAACCCCCGCGCCACCGCCTACGGCCTGTTCGAGCTGTCGAGGCTCATGGGCGTGTCGCCCTACATCTGGTGGGCCGACGTGGCCCCCGCCAAGCATCAGGAACTCTACGCCGTGGGTACCCGCACCGCCAGCCATGAGCCATCGGTCAAGTACCGCGGCCTGTTTATCAACGATGAGGACTGGGGCATCACCCCCTGGGCCCGTAAGAAGATGGATACGGCCAAGAACAACATCGGCCCCAACACCTATGCCCGCGTTATGGAGCTGCTGTTACGCTTGCGCGCCAATACGCTGTGGCCGGCCATGCACGGGTGCTCTGCGGCGTTCTTCTATTACCCCGAGAACATCGCCGCGGCCAAGCGCTACGACATCGTGTTGGGCTCCAGCCACTGCGAGTCCATGATGCGCAACAATGTATGGGAGTGGAACCGTTACGGAGGCCATGGCAACGACGACTGGAACTACAGGACCAATACGGCCATGGTGCAGCGCTACTGGGCCGACCGCGTGGGCCAGGCCCGCGACATGAACGTGATGTACACCCTGGGCATGCGCGGTGTCCACGATACCGGTATCAACGGTTATAGTAGCACCGCCGACAAGGTGAAGGGCCTTACCGACATCATCGCTTATCAGCGCCGTCTTATCAGCGACTCCATAGGCGACCCCACCCGTGTCCCGCAGATTTTTATCCCTTACAAGGAAGTCCTCGATGCCTACAACGCCGGCCTCAAGGTGCCCGACGATGTTACCCTCTGCTGGGTCGACGATAATCACGGCTATATCCGCCAGATGCCTACCCCCGAGGAGCAGGCCCGCAGTGGCGGCAACGGCATCTACTACCATTTGTCCTACCTGGGCACGCCCGCATCGTACCTGTGGCTGTGCTCCACGTCGCCCTCGCTTATCAGCTACGAGCTATCTAAGGGCTATGCCAACGGCATACGCAACTTGTGGATTATCAACGTGGGCGACATCAAGCCCGCAGAGATGGAGTTAGAGTTCTGCATGGACTTGGCGTGGGACGTAGATGCCTGGACACCCACCCGGGCTTACACCTACGCCCGCCACTGGGCTGCCAAGACCTTCGGCGATGCCTATGCCGACGAGCTGGCCGCCATCAAGGCCGAGTACTATGCCCTGGCCGCCGCCGGTAAGCCCGAGCTCATTAACCGCATAGCCTTTACCGATGCCGAGCGCACCGCCCGTGTAGCCCGGTACGAGGCCCTGAAGACGCGGGTAGATGCCCTCAAGTCCCGCATACCCGCTACGCTTCAGGATGCCTACTTCGAGATGATAGAGTATCCCGTCAAGGGTGCCGCCGATATGAATATCAAGATGCTGCGCTCCGAGCAGAGTTTCGACTACGCCAAGGCAGGCAACGCCACCCGTTCGGCTGCTTACGCTGCGGCTTCTACCACCGCCTTTAATGACATCGTGAGCCGTACCGATACTTATAATAAGGTAACGGCCGGCGGCAAGTGGGACGGCATGATGAGTTACCGTCCCGGAACGGGCGGCCCCATGTCGGTAAGCGTGTTCAGCCAGCAGCCCGTGGCCACTACGGCCGATGTGGCTCCCTACCATGCCGTGGTGTATAGTCCCGACCGCACTTACTATCAGTCTACCGCCTACACGTCGGCCTCTCCGACAGTCTGCCAGTTGCAGGGGCTCGGCCTTAACGGGCAGAGCGTGGGCGTGTGGCCACTGGACATGACGGCCTATGCCACCGCCAACTACTCGCGGGCACCCTGGACCAAGTACACGGTACACATGAAGCGCGGACTCAACACCTTGGTGGTGCGCTGTCTGCCCTCGTTCCCCGTCAATGCCACCTACGACCTGCGCGTGGGTGTCAAGATGGCCGGTGGAGCCTTCCGCGCGCAGAGCGTCAAGACCACGGCCATGTCCGGAAAGTGGAACCGCACCGTGGCCGACGGCTTCTCGGATGCCATCTATACCTATAACGCCACGGCCGACCGCGATGTAGAGGTAACGGTCTACTTCATGGACCCCGGCGTGGTGCTCAGCGACCTGTATGTAGAACACAGCGGGGTAGAGGACCGCACGCTGACCGACAAGCTACTGGTTAACGCCGACTTCGAGTACAACGCCGACAACAAGAAAGCCGATGGCCGCGGCATACCTTATGGATGGACGGTCAAGGGTACGCTGAGCGGCAACTCTTACGGTGTCAATACCGATGCCAAGAACCCCCACGGCACTAACTGCTGCTGGTTTAACTCTAAACCGTTCCCAGACGAGTTCGAACTGTCGCAGACCATTCCCGCCGGGAAGATAGAACCGGGTCTGTACCGCGTATCCTGCCTGTTCTGGAACCAGAGTGGCAACGGTGGCAACAGCCGTATCTTCGCCAATAACAGCGTGCAGTACTTTGGCACAGCCATGGGCGTGCAGAACATCCTCACCCCCGGCGAGCTCAACAGCTACGCCAACTATGAGGGTACCCCCACCAGCGACATCTACCTCAAGCCCATGTATGTGTACGTACAGGTACACGAGGGCGAGAGTCTTACCATCGGTGTGCGTAGCAGCAACCGCAAGAACAATGGTTCGGTGGCTACGGGCAACGACCCCACGGGTTGGTTCAAGGTCGACAACTTTATGATAGAGCGCATAGAGCCGGTTACCGACGGCATCCGTCAGCCCGGCACTACCACTGCCCAGCGCGACCGCGGCATCTACACCCTCCACGGCCAGCGGGTGGGCACCACTGATAGCTCCCTGCCTGCTCTCCCGTCTGGTGTCTACATTGTAGGCGGTCGCAAGGTGGTGAAGTGATAGCCCCTACATCTCCCAGGTGGCCCCCTCAATCCCCCTAAGGGGGACGCAAAAAGCCCAAGTGCCTCTCATTGATATGCCATAAACCATCACGCCAGCAGCGCGCGCTGTAAGCGCAGCAGTATAAAGCCTGGGGCAACGCCCCAGGTATCGTATCCATACCCACAATGCGCGCTGTAGGCGCAAAAGTAGCGAAGCGTAAAATCAAGGGAACAATTCCTCTGGTTACCATTGTATAAACAAGTATAACACCAGTTATAGGCATACTTGCTGTGGTAACGCCTGCGGCTACTTTTATAGAAAACAGGCTGCGCCTCGGCCATCCGAGCAAGCTCGTGGCGCTCGGCTTGCACTGTTTTTGCGCCTACAGCGCGTTTTGTGCTTGTGCTTGGCTACCTGGGGCGTTGCCCCAGGCTTTATACTGCTGCGCTTACAGCGCGCGCTGCTCATGTGCGATGGCCTGCAATCATTATAGGCAGTGTTATGGATATTATGGCCAACATGGGTGATGTCATGGCCGAAGCCGAAACATCGTTTGTAACCCTCAGACCGTCCATCTCTATTCTGGAGCTAATCACAGAAATCGTGGAGACCGGTCTTTACGATTCCCGGAGCCACCTTTAGCGAGCTGGGAGCCGTCATTAGAAACGTAAAGGCCGGTCTTTTTATTTCCCGCGTTTTCCTTTATACTTCTAACATCCCTCTTGGGAGCTTTCGGGGCTGCCGCCTGTGGATACTCAACGCCTTTTTATTCTTTTAGTTTTTGTCTTTTTGCATTGAAATATGCTCCTGTAATTCTTAAATAACGTTATCCATAATGGCTGTTTATGGTCGCTACAGATGCCGTGATATCCCTCAAACGAGCTAAAATGAGTTATAAAAATGGCGTGGCTAAAAATAAAAATAAGCTGATAATCAGTAATATTTTATCTATAACTATCTATATTTCTAAAATAAAGACAAAAATACTAAAGACAATTAATAAATTTTAATAACTTTGTCGGCGAAAAGTGCAAAAGCCCTGCCTGTATCTACCAAGATGATGGCGACCTAAAAGCTTAGTCATGGCTACCTTTTCGGCCCTTGTGGCCGCGTCCTGTAAGCGTAACTAAAATACTAATAATACTAACAATTAATTATGGCAAAAAAACAAATGAAACGTAGTTGGAGTATCTGCTCACTGCTGATGCTTGTGGCTGCTATGTTCTTTGTCGGGTGTGATAAAGGTGATTTCAACCCCGACAATGGTATTCATGGTACGCCGTTTGTTCCTGGCCAGTCTACCGTTGTTACTGACTTCCTCCCCAAAACTGGTGGTGCCGGTACGCGTTTGGTGGTCTATGGTAAGAATTTTGGCAACGACACCGCGCGTGTACATGTTACCATCGGTGGCGTTCCTGCAAAGGTTATCAACACTCTTGGTGAGAGCTTGCTCTGCCAAGTGCCTAACAAGGCTTACTCTGGTGAGATTGTCGTGACTGTCCTTGATGAAGAGGGCAACGAACTGCAGAGCGGCGTGTGCGAAGACAAGTTCGACTATCAGCGCAAGACCCTCGTGTCTACTTTCTGTGGTACTATGTACGAGAATAACACCAAGTACGACGTTAAGGCGGGTCCCTTTGACGACTGCGGTGGCTTCGACCGTCTTCTCTGGATGAAGTTCGACCCGCTGGACCCCGATATGCTCTATGTAGCTGCTGAGAAGAAGTCGTTCCGCATCTTTGACTTCCACCGTCAGTATGCCGACGTGTTTACGACTAATATAGATAATGTGTCGAGCTGCGACTTTACCAAGGAAGGCGACCTCGTACTCTCGCGCGACCAGAGCAACGACAAGAATATCAGTCTGTACATGTTTACCCGTGAGAGTGGCTTCAAGACCCGCCTCGAGCTCTGCACCGCCCGCGGTGTCAAGTGCGTGGCTACCCATCCCGTGAACGGGCGTATCTACTATACACTCTACCGTAAGGGCGAGATGTGGTCGGTTGACCCCTACAACCCACTCGATAACCACATGGAGGTAGGTCTGCCCCGTACCGGTACCGGTGTACTTATCGTATGGCACCCCACTGGCGACTACTGCTATCTTATACACTATGAGCGTCATACTATCTGGCGCTCGGACTACGACAAGACTACCGGCACCATGTCTAACCCCTATCTTATCTGCGGTAAGGACAATACGGCAAACTGGGCCGACGGTGTTGGTTCCAGCGTACGTATGAAGAAACCTCTCCAGGGCGTATTCGTGAAGAACCCCGAGTATGCCGGTCAGGAGGATGAGTACGACTTCTACTTCTGCGACAATGGTACACATAGTATCCGTGTGCTCACCCCGATGGGACGTGTCTACACCTATGCCGGCCGTTCTGACGGTGGTTCTAACGGCTATCGCAACGGTGACCTGCGTAACGAGGCCCTCTTCTACTATCCCGAGTCTATTGTCTGGGATGCTAAGCGCGAGTGCTTCCTTATTGGTGACACCAACAACCGCCGTGTGCGCAAGATAGGTAAGGAAGAGTAATAAAACAAAATACTTGAAGACTGATGAAAAGATTTATATTAACCTTCGTAATGTTGCTGGGGCTTACCGTAAGCCTGTGGGCTCAGGAGTCCTTCACAGTGACAGGTACTGTAACCGACGACAAGAACGAACCCCTGGTGGGCGTGAGCGTGGTTATAGCTGACAACCCCGGTCTGGGAGCTATCACTGACCTGGACGGTAAGTACTCTATCAAGGGAGTAACCCAGTACAGCAAGCTGGTATATACCTATATAGGTTACGAGAAGGCTGAACGCATGGTCCGTAACCAGCGTGTGATTAACGTGAAGCTGAAAGAGGCGGTTGACAACGTTATCGACCAGGTGGTGGTAACGGCTATGGGTAACCGTAAGAAAATCAACGTGACGGGTGCCGTTACCAATGTGGATGTAGAGGAACTGAAGGTGAACCCTACCGGTTCTATCTCTAACTCACTGGCCGGTGTGGTTCCTGGTATTCAGGCCATGGCCACCAGCGGACGCCCCGGTAGCGTGTCAGAGTTCTGGGTACGTAGTATATCTACCTTCGGTGCCAACTCATCTGCCCTCGTTCTGGTCGACGGATTTGAGCGTAACCTGGACGAAATCAACGTGGAGGACGTAGAGTCGTTCTCTGTACTCAAGGATGCCTCTGAGACGGCCATCTATGGTAGCAAGGGTGCCAACGGTGTAATCCTTATCACCACCAAGCACGGTAAGGATGGCAAGATCAATATCAATGGTAAGGTAGAGGGCTTCTACAACACGCTGACCAAGCTACCCGACTTCGTAGATGGTTACACCTACGCCAGCATGGCCAACGAGGCCCGCATAACCCGTAACCAGGACGCACTCTATACACCCGCTGAACTTGAGATGTTCCGTCTGGGTATCGACCCCGACCTCTATCCTAACGTAGACTGGATGGACGTGATGATGCGCGACGGTGCCTGGAGTCAGCGTGCCAGCCTCAATATGAATGGTGGTGGTAAGACCGCCCGTTACTTCGTCTCGGGTAGCTATATCAACCAGCAGGGTATCTATCGTGTTGACGACACGATGAAGGACTACAATACCAATACCAACTATCGCAAGTGGAACTATCGTATGAACCTCGATATCGACATTACTAAGACCTCGCTCCTCAAGATAGGTCTCTCTGGCTCTCTGGCCAAGCAGAACGACCCAGGTAGCGGTACCGATGCCGTATGGAATGGTCTTATGGGTTACAACCCTGTTATGGTTCCTGTAATGTACTCTAATGGTTATGTTCCTGCATGGGGTGTCGGTGGTGGCGACCATGATGGCTACAATCCCTGGGTTTCTGCCACGCAGACTGGTTTCAACGAGTCTTGGACGAATAACATCCAGGCCACTTTGGAATTTATCCAGAAGCTCGACTTCATTACCAAGGGCCTGAAATTTACATTCCGTTTCGGTTACGATACATACAACAGCAACTGGATTAAGCGTCGTAAGTGGCCTGCTCAGTACAAGGCTCAGCCCCGTTTCCGCGATGAGAACGGTAATCTGAACTTCACACGTATCGTGGAGGAGCAGCTGATGACCCAGAGCTCTGGGTCAAAAGGCTCGCGCAATGAGTTCTTAGAGTGGCAGATTAACTATGACCGCACATTTGCCAAGGCCCATCATATAGGAATGATTCTGAAGTACAGCCAGTCGGCTAAGATACAGACACAGAACCTCGGTACCGACCTGAAGAATGGTATGTCGCGTCGTAATCAGAGCTTGGCCGGTCGTTTCGAGTACGACTGGAAGCACCGCTACTACATCAACTTCAACTTCGGTTACACCGGTTCTGAGAATTTCCACAAGGACCACCGTTTCGGTTTCTTCCCCGCTCTCTCGGGTGCATGGAACATCTCGGAGGAGCCTATCATCAAGAAGACATTCCCATGGATTGAGATGTTCAAGATACGCTACTCTTGGGGTAAGGCCGGTAACGACAACCTGGGCAACAATGTACGCTTCCCCTACCTGTACACCCTGGCCACTACTTCTGGCAACGTGTACAACTTCGGTGACTACAACTACGACCGCGCTTATCAGGGTATCTACTATTCACAGCTCGCATCAGAGAATGTGTCATGGGAAATTGCCCGCAAGAGCGACCTCGGTCTCGACTTCTCGTTCTTTAACGATGCTCTCTCTGGCTCGGTAGACTATTTCTACGAGCACCGCTCGGGTATCTATATGCAGCGTAACTACCTCTCAGCCATGGTGGGTATCAATAGTGGTGCGCCTAAGGCTAATGTGGGTGAGGTTAAGGCCAGCGGTTTCGATGGCAACTTTGCCCTGAAGCACAAGTTCGGCCCCGTACGCCTTACGCTCCGTGGCAACATCACCTATAGCAAGAACGAAATCTTGGAGTACGATGAGGAGTACACCGTGTATGGTTACAAGCAGTACGCCGGTCACCGTATCAACCAGGCCCGCGGTCTGATAGCCTTAGGCCTCTTCAAGGACTACGACGATATTCGCAACAGCCCTAAGCAGACTTTCGGCGACTACATGCCTGGTGATATTAAGTATAAGGATGTCAACGGTGATGGTGTTATTGACGGCAACGACGTCTGCGCCATTGGTGCTACCACCAAGCCTAACCTTACTTATGGTTTCGGTTTCAGCGTTAACTGGAAAGGCCTCGACTTCAATGCCCACTTCCAGGGTGTAGGTAAGTCTACCTACTTCATCAACGGTTCTACCGTATATATGTTCAGTACCTCTGACGGTTGGGGTAACGTACTCAAGGAAATGGCTTATGGCAGCCGCTGGATTTCCCGCGAAATCTCGGGCACCGAGGCTACCGAGGACGTTAACGCCGCCTATCCCCGTCTGAGCTACGGTACCAGCAGCATGACCTCGGGTGCCGGTAACAACTACCGCGCTTCTACTTTCTGGCTGCGCGACGGCTCGTACATGCGCCTGAAGACCCTCGACATCGGCTACACACTGCCTACCGCCTGGGTTCGCAAGGTCCACATGAACAAGGTTCGTGTCTACTTCGTCGGTACTAACCTCCTGACCTTCTCTAAGTTCAAGCTCTGGGATCCTGAGCTGGGTAGCGCCACCGGTAAGAACTACCCGCTTAGCCGCACCTACTCTCTGGGTGTATCATTAAACCTGTAATAGACATAGTAATAATATAGAATATGAAAAAGATATATATATTGTCAGCCGTCCTCGGTCTCTCATCTATGCTTGTGGGCTGTAAGGATTATCTTGACTCTGACTACATCTTTGACGAGCGCTTGCAGACCGACGATATCTACAAGAACAAGGATTATGTCAACCGTTTCCTGGCTGAAGCATACCAGTACCTGGGCAACACATTCGTGCAGGACATCTGCTGTAAGGATGGCAACCCCTTCAACTTCGCCGACGATATGGCTTACAGCGACCGTACCGGTATAAGTAACGACTACGGAACTTGGCGTAACGGTGTGTACAGCGAGTATGGTACCAAGAACAACTCTCTGCTCACCTGGACTGCCTGCTACCAGGGTATCCGTCAGGCTGCACTCTTCCTCAAGGATATTGACAAGTGTACCGCCTTTACTGCTGACGAGGTGACCGACCTGAAGGGTCAGGCCAACTTCCTGATAGGCTATTTCTACTGGTATATGCTGCGTATGTACGGACCTATACCAATCATTCCGGGCGACGGAACGCTCGACTACATGCAGAGTTATAACGGCCTGTCGCTGCCGCGTAACACCTACGACGAGTGTGTGGCCGAGATAGAGAACCGCATGCTCACCGCTGCTCAGATGTTACCTCTTACACGTTCAGCTCAGGAGATTGCGCGTCCAACTCGTGGCGCCGCGCTGGCCGTTCGTGCTCGCACACTTCTCTATGCAGCCAGCCCGCTTATGAACGGTAAGGCCCCCGAGGAGTATGCCTCTGAGATGGTTAACGACAAGGGCGAGCGCCTGCTTCCCACCCAGTACGACGAGCGTAAGTGGGCCCGCGCCGCTGCTGCCGCACGCGACGTGATGAACCTCAATACCTACCGGCTCTACGTGGCTTATACCCGTACGCAGACTGCTGACGAGTATGCTTACCCGCTTACCATTACGCCTCCCCACGATGCTCAGTTCTCTGACAAGGACTGGCCCAACGGATGGCGTAACATCGACCCGTTTGAGTCTTACCGCTCTATCTTCACCGGTCAGGTTCCCGGCAACGAGAATCCCGAGATTATCTTCACCCATGGCCAGAACCAGGGTGCCGAGGATATCCGCGTGCTTGTTATGCACATGCTGCCCCAGGTCGAGGCCCATGGCTACAACACCATCTGTATGACCCTCAAGCAGCAGGACGCTTACTACATGGCCGACGGCTCTGACGTTCCCGGTAAGGACAAGGAGATAGGCCGTGGCGACGGTTCCGACCGTGTGCAGGGCTATATGGACGACGACGTGCGCGACCAGTATCCTTACTGCGACATCCCCGACGGCGTGTCTCTCCAGAACGCCAACCGTGAGCCTCGTTTCTACGCTTCGGTAGGTTACAACGGCGCCATCTGGAACCTGCTCAACGCCAAGACCCAGGAAGACGAGAAGAAGAACTGCCAGGTATGGTACTACCGCGGCACCAATGACGGTTACCGCTCTGGCGGTGGCTGGCCCAAGACGGGTATCGGTGTCAAGAAGTACGTTCACCCCGACGACATCGCCGACACTGACGAGGGCGCTTACCGTCGCGAGCGTATCACCTACCGTGTAGACCCCGTTATCCGCTATGCCGAGGTGCTGCTGAGCTATGCCGAGGCTCTCAACGAGCTGACCCAGAGCTACGAGATACCCTCGTGGGACGGCAGCACTACCTATACCATCAGCCGCGATGTCAATGAGATGAAGAAGGGTGTACAGCCTGTGCGTATCCGTGCCGGTGTGCCCGACTATGCTGAAGACGTGTACGCCAGTCAGGACAAGATGCGCGCCAAACTGAAGCGCGAGCGCCAGATAGAGTTCTTCGCCGAGGGCCAGCGTTACTTCGACCTGCGCCGCTGGATGGATGCTCCCAAGGAAGAGACCATCCCCGTGTGGGGCTACAACATGCTTGCCACCAAGAATATGCGCGACATCTATTACACACCTATTATGATACAGGATTACCCCTGTACGTTTACTAAGAAGATGTGGTTCTGGCCTATCTCGCTCGATGAGCTGAAGCGCAACAAGCGTCTCACTCAGAACCCTGGCTGGACATATCCTGAATAATCCTTTTAGCAGAACAATAGTTATGAAACAGATATTTAAGTTAGTTATTATGTTGGTTGTTGCAGTGGGCTTTGCCTCCTGCAACAACGAATGGGAAAACGAGCAGTTCGCCCAGTACGTTTCTTTCAAGAGCGTGCCCACTACTCTTGGCATTACCGACACCTATTTGCGTTACAAGACTGCGGGCGAGGTTACCTACGAGCTTCCTATCATCATCAGTGGCTCTACTAACAACAAGACCGACCGTGTGGTCAAGGTCGCCATAGACCCCGATACCCTGGCCGACCTTAATATACGTAAGTTCGGTGGCCGTCCGGAACTTTATTTCAAGGAGTTGCCCTCGCAGTACTATTCGTTTCCGTCAGAGGTAACCATACCTGCCGGCAAGAACCAGGGCGTGCTGCCCATTACGTTCAAGCTGCAGGGTCTGGACCAGTCAGAGAAGTGGGTGCTGCCCATCGCCATCGTCGACGAGCCGGGGGCCAACTACAAGGCCAACCCGCGCAAGTATTACCGCAAGGCCATCCTGCGCATCCGTCCGTTCAACGACTTCTCGGGCACCTACTCTGGCTCACAGCTCATGTCTGTCCTCTCTGACGACCCCTCGCAGAAGGCTAACCGTAGCGACCAGCGCTGCTATGTGGTTAACGACAGCACCGTGTTCTTCTATGCCGGTCTGCGCGACATCGACTACCTGGACCGTAAGAACTACAAGGTGTTTTTCCACTTCACCAAGGAGCGTTACCGTATGCAGAAGTACTATGTAGACATCTATGCCGAGAACCCCGAGCTCAATTTCAAGGTCAACGGCCGCGCCTGCTACTCGGTAGTCAAGGAGATGGATGCCACCAAGACTTATCTGCAGCATACCTACATCACGATAGAGAATATAGACTACGAGTTTACCGACTACACCACCATTCCTACCTATCCTCTGAAGTATCATATCACGGGTTCGCTCACCTTGCAGCGTGACCTCAACACGTTGATACCCGACCAGGACCAGGGTATTCAGTGGTAAGCATACATATCATTATAACCGAGGGCCCGCAGGTGGAAACATCTGCGGGCCCTTTTGCGATTTTTAGAAGTGAAAAAATCAAAGGGAAAAAAGCCCTCAAGCCCCCCAAGGGGGATGTGGGCTACCTACCAATGCCCATATATTACTGCTGTCAAAACAATAACCATCGTGGAAAAAGAAAAGACCGACCTTTAGACTTCTAAAGACGGCTCCCAGCTCGCTAAAGACGGCTCCGGGAAACGTAAAGGTCGGTCTTTATGCTTCGGGTGACCGTTTCCGTTGCTACCAAGGGGGCACCCATCCCCGCACTTTTTACCTTTTTACTCTTTTAAAGTTTTACTTTTCAAAAGAAGGTCGGTCTCTACGATTTTACGTGGCATCCCCATGTCAGCCAAAGTTGGTTTCGGGGAGCGTGAATGATGCTTCACTGAAACGGGGGATGGGGGTGAATGGTGTACTGGGGCCGATGACGATATTGTGGGGCGGTGATGTGAAAATGGTAGGGATGATGGTGATGCCGCAGATAAGGAACCTTGTGCGGCTGGCGGCGATGGCAGTCCTGTGATGGATGGAGTGGGGTAGGGATGTGGCTAAAGTGGGGCTGTCTGTGGCAGGAGTACACAATATTACCCCTATTCTGCGCAAAAAGCAAGTGGCGCATGGCGCTTTTGTCGTAATTTTGCAGCGTGGACATGGTGGCTGCGCTGCCTATCGGTGCAGCCGCAAGGCCCATGACTCTGAGGTTACTAACCATCATCAATATACACTATGATGCAGACTACTATCAATATACGCCGGGTGCTCGTGTGTGTGGCCCTGGCCGCCCTTAGCCTTACGGCCATGAGGGCTACGCCCATCGACGGGCTCTTGGAGAGGATAGACAAGGGTGCCTCGCGCAAGTTCAAAATCGAACTGCACCGCGGAGCCGACGACTATTTCCGTCTCTCACAGCGCGGCAACCGTGTGTGTGTCGAGGGCAACACCTGGGTGAACATCGCCACGGGTATCAACTGGTACCTCAAGTACTACGCAGGCATCCACCTGAGCTGGAACCAGATGCAGGCCCACCTGCCGGCTCACCTTCCGCGCGTAGAGCGTCCTGAACGCCACGACACCCAGCTCCGGCTGCGCTACGACTTCAACTACTGCACGTACTCGTACTCGATGGCCTTCTGGGACTGGTCCCGCTGGCAGCGCGAGATAGACTGGATGGCCCTGCACGGCATCAACATGCCCCTGGCCATCGTGGGCACCGAGGTGGCGTGGCGCAATGTGCTGCTCCGACTGGGCTACAGCCGCGAGGAGATAGGCCGCTTCATCGCCGGGCCGGCCTTTCTGGCCTGGTGGCACATGAATAACTTAGAGGGATGGGGCGGCCCGTTGCCCGAGACGTGGTACACGAAGCAGGAAGCCCTTCAGCGCAACATACTGCGCCGCATGCGCGAGCTGGACATGCACCCCGTGTTTCCCGGATACGCCGGCATGCTGCCCCACGATGCCCCGGCCAAACTGGGAGTAGACGCCGTGGCCGGCGGAACGTGGAATGGCTATCAGCGGCCCGCCACCCTGTCGGCATCTGATAAGCGCTTTGACGAGATAGCCGACATGTACTACCGGGAGTTGACCCGCCTGTATGGGCGAGCCGACTACTACTCGATGGACCCGTTCCACGAGAGCGGAAACAATGCTCGGGTAGACTACGCAGGTACCGGCCGGAGGCTCCTGGCCGCCATGAAGCGCGCCAACCCCAAGGCCACGTGGGTAATACAGGGCTGGACGGAGAACCCGAGGCCTCAGATGATCGACGCGCTGCCTGCGGGCGACCTGCTGATACTCGACCTCTTCTCAGAGTGCCGTCCCATGTGGGGCATACCCTCCATCTGGCAGCGCAAGCAAGGCTATGGCAAGCACGAGTGGCTCTTCTGCATGCTGGAGAACTTCGGGGCCAACGTGGGACTGCACGGCCGCATGGACCAGCTGCTTCACAACTTCTACCTGACCAAGGATAATCCGCTGGCGGCCCATCTGCGCGGCATAGGGTTTACCATGGAGGGGTCGGAGAACAACCCCATCATGTTTGAACTGATGAGCGAGTTGCCCTGGAGGCCCGACCCGATAGACCGCGATGCTTGGGTGCGTGGCTATGTACGTGCCCGCTATGGCAAGGACAACGACGATGTGCAGACTGCCTGGTCCCTGCTGGCCCGCAGTATCTACAACTGTCCGGCTGGCAACAACCAGCAGGGCCCCCACGAGAGTATTTTCGATGCCCGTCCTGGCCTGGATGTCTTTCAGGTCAAGTCGTGGTCTAAGATGAAGAACTACTACGACCCCCACGCCACCCTGGTGGCTGCGCGTCTCATGGTCGGTGCGGCCGACCGCTTTGCCGGTAACAACAACTTCGAGTACGACCTGGTAGACATCACCCGTCAGGCCCTCGACGACCAGGCCCGTATCCAGTACCAGCGCGTCATAGCCGATTACAAGACCTTCTCGCGCGAAGCGTTCAAGCGCGACTCCCGCCGCTTCCTCAGCATGATTCTCCTTCAGGACAGGCTGCTGGGCACACGCTCCGAGTTCCGCCTGGGCCGCTGGACTGAGGCTGCCCGCGCCCTGGGTACCACGCCCGATGAGAAGCGCCTGTACGAATGGAACGCCCGCGTGCAGATTACTACCTGGGGCAACCGCCGGTGTGCCGACCGCGGTGGTCTGCGCGACTACGCGCACAAGGAATGGCAAGGACTGCTGCGCGACTTCTACTATATGCGCTGGAAAACATACTTCCAGGCCATGGAGCAGCAGTTGGCTGCCGGGTCAGAGGCCAACTATGCTGTATTAGGGGGCAGCACCGGTTCGGCCAACACCTCGGCCGAGCTGTCCTCAGCCCGCACGGCTCCCTCGCTCACCATCGACTGGTACGCCCTGGAGGAGCCCTGGACGCTGGCCACCAACACCTATAGCGCCCAGCCCGAAGGCGAACCCATCGAGGTGGCTCGCGATGTGATACGTTTCCTCAGTTCCGACTGAGCAGGCACCCCTACGTCGGCCACGGCCACCGCGCCTGTTCTCAGTATATCTGCGAGAACAGGCGCGGGGGCCGTGGCCGATGCAGGGGTGCTGGGCATGGGTACAAAAAAAGCAGTGATGAGCCAGGTCGCTACCTGGATCATCACTGCCGTATGACTCTACGGCGACATCAACGTCGCTATAGGTTCCTTAGAGTTACCCACGGACAGGATAGTTCCTGCGAGAGCTACAAATGTACTGGCGGAATAACTAACAAAACCACTATACATATTAATGCTCACTCCGAGGGCTGACTCGGGTACGACCTTTAAGTTTCACTTCATATATATCTATCAATCTGGTCGCCAATAACTTAAAAACCAACTCTCTGGCGGTGCGTATGCTAACGGATAGTGAAGGCACCGTAACCGCCATCTTACCCATGGTATCTTCACAGACTGGGGTAATGAACATGAGAATTCTGAAAAACTTTAATCCACTTGCAAAGATAATAGTTATTGCTAATATGACCAAGAAAAAAAGGACAAATCTTCCCCCCCCCCCGAAAAAGTCCTTTTTTACTATCATAATTGTCTCTGATACATTAATTTATGACATTCGGGCGTGCCGATGTACTAAAACGGGATTTGTAACGTTATCAATGCAGATTATGAAATGGACAGACCGCATACGGGAGATGAAGATAGTACTGGTGGTGATGGCCGTGGTGTTGGCCATGGCCTCCTTGGTGGTGTCCCATCGGCTCACCCGCGACCTGGAGACCGAGGAGCACAACAAGATGGGGGTCTGGGCCGAGGCCATGAGGGCCCTGAACAATGCCGACGAGAACACGGACCTGAACCTGGTACTGCGTGTGATAGACGAGAACCACACTATACCCGTCATAGTGCTCAACCCGCAAGGGCGGGTGCAGACCTGCCGTAACCTGATCATGCCCCGCAGCGAGACTGACAGTCTGGGCTACGCTGCCCGCGTGGGCCACCGGCTCCGCAGCGAAGGGCGCTACATACGCATCTATCTCGACCCCTCGCGCCGTGGTGACTACATCGATGTCTGCTACGACGAGTCGCTTACACTGAAGCGGCTGGCCCTCTATCCATACGTCCAGTTGGGCGCGGTGCTGCTCTTCGTGGGTGTGGGCGTGGTGGCCTTGCTCTCCCTGAAGCGCGCCGAGCAAAACCGAGTATGGGTGGGCCTGTCCAAGGAGACCGCCCACCAGTTGGGCACCCCCATTAGCAGTCTGATGGCCTGGACCGAGATACTGCGCGAGACCTATCCCGACGACACGCTCATCCCCGAGATGGACAAGGACGTGAAGCGCCTGCAACTCATAGCCGACCGTTTCTCCAAGATAGGCTCCCTGCCCGAGCCCGTACCCGTGAGCCTGCAGCAGGTACTCACCCACGTGGTAGAGTATATGGACAGGCGCACCTCGCACCGCATTACCATCGCCGCCCATCTGCCCGTCGACACCATCGAGGTCAGTCTCAACGCCTCGCTCTTCGAGTGGGTCATAGAGAACCTCTGCAAGAACGCCGTTGATGCCATGGGCGATGCCGGAGGCTCGGTGACCCTTACCGCAGGCACCGCGGGCCAGCGCGTGTGGCTCGAGGTGGCCGACACGGGCAAGGGTATTCATAAGAAAGACCTCCGTAACGTGTTCCGCCCTGGCTTTACCACCAAGAAAAGAGGGTGGGGGCTGGGCCTGTCGCTGGCCAAGCGCATCGTAGAGGATTACCACCGGGGCCGCATCTTTGTCAAGAGTTCTACCCCCGGTGTGGGCACCGTCTTCCGTATCGAACTGCGCCGATAGGGCAGCCATCTCGGTAAGTATGCTGCTATCTGCTGCATATTTTTAGTAAAATTATTTGGTCGCTATGGTTATTTCTGCTACCTTTGCGCACGATAGGCAGCCCTGCCGCCTATATATATAATAAGGTAATGGACTGGATTACAGAAATACTTTCCACCGACTCGCCCGTACATTCCATCGTGGCGCTCTCGTTGATATGTGCCTTGGGCCTGGCCTTGGGCAAGGTGCGCGTCATGGGTATCTCGCTGGGCGTAGCCTTTGTGTTCTTTATCGGCATCCTGGCCGGCCACTTCGGGCTGAGGGTCAATGCCCAGTGCCTGGGCTACGCAGAGACTTTCGGACTGGTCATCTTCGTCTATATGCTCGGTCTGAGCGTGGGCCCCAACTTCTTCGGCTCACTCCGCCGCGAGGGTTTGCCCCTTAATCTGTGGTCGCTGGCCATCATCTTGTTGGGTACGCTGTTTGCCGTGGTGCTGGTGCCCCTTACCGGGGTCTGTTTGCCCGATATGGTGGGTCTGCTCTGCGGCGCCACGACCAACACTCCAGCCTTAGGAGCCGCCCAGCAAGCCCTGCAGCAGACTGGCCATGCCGCCGGAACCCTCGCCTTAGGTACCGCCGTAACCTATCCCTTTGGCGTGGTGGGCGTTATCATCGTGATGGTCATCCTGCGCCGTGTGCTGGTACGTCCCGCCGATTTGCAGATACCTGCCCGCGACGACGCCAACAAGACCTACATCGGCGAGTACCTCGTGGTCAATCCCGCGCTCAATGGCAAGAAAGTCTCCGACTTCGCCCTCAACTCCCATGAGCGCTTTATCATATCGCGTATATGGCGTGGGCAGGAAGTAATAGTACCTGGCGCTGATACAGAGTTAAGGCAGAACGACAAGGTGCTGGTCATTACCAACAAGGACGACCGCAAGGCGATGGAAATACTCTTCGGCCGCGAGACCGCGACCAACTGGAACGCTGACCAGATAGACTGGAACCACATAGATGCCGAGGTGGCCAGCCGTACGGTGGTCGTTACGCGCAAGGTACTCAATGGCAAGCATCTGGTAGACCTGCAGCTACGCTCTACTTACGGCGTTAACGTGAGCCGGGTGCTGCGAGGCGACCTCAAACTGTTGGCCACCGACGACCTGCGGCTGCAGTATGGCGACCGCGTAGTGGTGGTGGGTCCGCCCAGTGCCCTCGACAATGTAGAGAAGTTTATCGGCAATGCCGTGCAGACCCTCAATGAGCCCAACTTGGGCAGCATCTTCCTCGGCATGGTACTCGGCCTGTTGCTCGGGCTTATCCCCGTGGCCATCCCCGGTGCCGCCGTACCCGTACACTTAGGCGTGGCCGGTGGCCCCATCGTCATGGGCATCATCGTGGGAGCCCTGGGCCCCAAGGCGCATATCATCTCGTACACCACGCGCAGCGCCTCGCTCATACTGCGTAAGTTTGGCCTGTCGCTGTACCTCGCCTGCTTAGGGTTAGAGGCCGGCAAGGATTTCTTCCATACCCTGATACGCCCCGAGGGCCTCATGTGGATAGGCATAGGTGCCCTGCTCACGCTGATACCTATCTTTATTGTCGGTGTGATAATGTTGCGTATGCACAAGTACGACTTTGGAACCATCTGTGGCGTGTTGTGTGGTAGCATGGCCAACCCCATGGCGTTGGGGTACGCCAATGACACCATCCAGGGCGAAACCCCATCGCTCAGTTATGCTTCGGTCTATCCGCTGGGCATGTTTATCCGCGTGCTGATAGCCCAGGTGCTCATTATGTTTTTCATCTGATAAGAAAAGAGAAGCCCCGTGGTTTCTCTTGCTGTATAGGTGGTAAGGGCGATGTCAGAAATCGGCCTTACGACTGAACGTCATTTCCTTTTTGGTAACCGGGTGTACGAAGGTGATGCTCTCTGCATGCAGGCACAGCCGTCCCTGGCCATGCCCATAGAGCGGGTCGCCCTGTATGGGCCGTCCCAGTCCCTGTGGGTGGGCACAGTGTACCCGTAGCTGGTGGGTGCGGCCCGTGTGGGGATAGAGTGCCACTCGGTGGCGGCCCTGCCGGCTGTACTCGGTATAAGCCCGCTTGCCCTGCAGGTAGTCTACCTGCTGTCGCGGACGGTCGGTAGGATGCGGCGAGAGCGGCAGGTCTATGTGTCCATGGCCAGCCAGCGGCTGGCCGTTGTCTTCTAATACCGCCACGTAACGTTTACGTACCTGATGACGTATAAACTGCTGCTGCAGTTGGCGGTACACCTCCTCGCTGAGAGCTATGAGCATCAGGCCGCTGGTGTCGCGGTCCAGCCTGTGTACCACCAGTGGGCCCGTGGCCGTGGGGTAGCGTCGGCGCATCCTCTCGGCTACCGATGTGAGCCCTTCCCGTCCCGGCACGCTCAGCATGCCCGCCGGCTTGTTTACCACTACTAACCACGCGTCCTCGTACACTATCTCTATGTCCTTCTCGGTGGTCACCGTGGCCTCTGGCTCTACCGCCAAGCCCTGCAACATGTACGTCAGCGTGGGCCTACACTTGCCCTGGCACGCCGGATAGTAGTGTAGATGATGGCGAACCTCGCCCTCAGGACTGTCGCCCCACCAGAACATGGCCATGCAGCGCGGTCGCATGCCGTGGCTGTATGCGTATTGCAGCAGTTTGGGTTCGCAGCACTCGCCCGTGCCACCCGGCGGAGTAAGGTAGGGACGCTGTGGGTCGTACTGGGCAAAAATCTGACTTAGCCCCCGCTGTTCGCCACGCCCATTGTATAGCACGAAGTGGTCAAAGAGCCACTGCTGCAGTCTGTCGCTCATCTGCCGACGCTCACTGCGTAGCTGGTCGATGTCGCGGCGACGCTCCTGACACCTCCGGCTCACCGCCCCGATAACCCGGCTCCAGCGCTGCTTGATGCGGCGCAGCTGGGCCTTCTGGTACTGACTCTGGCGAACCATCGCCCCACGCGTAGCTTCATCGGCCGTGGCCCTCAGGGTATCTCGCTGTGCCTTGGCCACAGCCATTACCTGTCGCCAGCGCGCTATGGCCCGGTCCAAACAATCCTCTAACACCCTGACCGCCTGCTCGCGGCGTAGCAGCGACGGGTCGTGGGCCATCAGCCCGATACGCTGGTTGAGTGCCGAGATGCGGCCCTCGGTCTGGCGGAAGTGGCCCGTGGGCGATAGATAGTCGAACACCGGCGGCACGAACTCATCTGTGTACGGATAGCCTCCCGAAAGTTGGCCGCTGTATGCCTGGAGATAGCCCAGACGGCCCCCGTTCTCCACCACGAGCACCCCGAACATCTTACCATGTTCCTCCGGGTGGCGGGCCATGAGCGCGGGCAGCGTGGCCTGTAGCAGCGTGGCCGCCTGGACGCACAGCGGATGCGGGGTGTAGCTAAAGGGATTGCTCATCAGCGTGGGCGGGGGCGTGGTGGTATGCAGTGGATGAAATATCATGGCTGCAAAGTTACTATTTTCTACCGTTGCGCGCATGGCGGCGCCCTGATTTTTAAGAATTGTCGCTAAAAACTTGGCAGTGGTCGTAAAAAATCGTAATTTTGTGGAAAATAAATCATGAAGACATGGACGAAAAAGGACTCAAAGCCATCATCGGTAAATTTCTGATAGATGCTCCCGTAGAGTCGGTAGCCCCCTTGGGCAACGGACTTATCAATGATACCTATAAGGTGACCACCGCAGGTGCCGCGCCCGACTATGTGCTGCAGCGCATTAACAATGCCATCTTTACGGATGTCGACCTGTTGCAGCACAACATCGAGGCCGTTACCGCGCATATCCGCAAGAAGCTCGTCGCCGCCGGCGAGACCGACATAGACCGCAAGGTGCTCACCTTTGTACCCACGGCCGAAGGCAAGACCTACTATCAGGATGCCGCAGGCAAGTACTGGCGCGTATCGGTATTCATCCCGCGTGCCAAGACCTTCGAGGCCGTCAACCCCGAGTACTCCTACCATGCCGGCAAGGCTTTTGGCAACTTCGAGGCCATGTTGGTAGACCTGGAAGAACCCCTGGGCGAAACCATACCCGACTTCCATAACATGGAGCTGCGTATCCGCCAGCTGCGCGATGCCGTGGCTGCCGACACAGTGGGCCGCATGAGCGAGGTGGCCGACATAGTATCCGAGTTAGAGGCTCACGCTGACGAGATGTGTAAGGCTGAGCGCATGGGACGTGCTGGCGAGTTGCCCAAGCGTATCTGCCACTGCGACACCAAGGTCAATAACATGATGTTTGACGAAGACGGACGCGTGTTGTGCGTGATAGACCTCGACACGGTCATGCCGAGCTTCGTATTCTCTGACTATGGCGACTTCCTGCGTACCGGTGCCAATGCCGTGGCCGAGGACGACCCACATATAGATAAGGTGGCGTTCCGCCGTGACATCTTCGAGGCTTTCACCCGGGGCTATCTGGAGTCGGCCCGCTTCCTTACGCCCGTAGAACGCGACAACCTGCCCTACGCCGTGGCCCTCTTCCCCTACATGCAGTGCGTGCGCTTCCTTACTGACTACATCAACGGTGACACCTATTATAAAATAGGGTACCCTGAGCACAACCTGGTGCGCACCCGCAACCAGCTACAGCTCTTCCGTACCGTGTACGACCAGCAGGCGTACATGCAGGACTTTATCCGTAACTGCCAATAAACCCACAGACACCGATGAAACAACTGACGGTTAAACATATAACCCGCGCCGTGACCGATGCCGCCCTGGTGTCGGCTGCGCTGGATGAGGCCGCTATCGAGGCCCACGCCATAGGCTGCGTAGACTGGTCCGCGGACTATCCCTATGCCCCCGAGGTAACCTTCCGTATAGCCCACACAGGCTCGGCCATCCTGGTAGACTACCGGGTAACGGAGCAGAGCGTGGCCGCTGTAGCCCCGCACGACAACGGACGTGTGTGGGAGGACAGCTGCTGCGAGTTCTTCTTCAAGCCCGAGGACGGCGAGGTCTATTATAATGTAGAGTGCAACTGCGCCGGAACCCTCCTTGTGGGCTGCGGTCCCCATCGCGAAGGCCGCGAGCTGGCCAGCCCCTCGCTGCTCAGCGGCGTACAGCGGTGGTCGTCGTTGGGGCGTACTCCCTTTGCCGAGCGCGTGTCGCCCGTGTCGTGGCAGCTGTCGCTCATCATCCCCGTGGCTACAGCCTTCCGCTCGTCGCTACCGTCACTGTGCGGGCAGCGCATGACAGCCAATTTCTACAAGTGTGGCGACAAGTTGCAGCAGCCCCACTTCCTGTCGTGGGCCCCTATACAGTTGCCCGCGCCCGATTTTCACCGCCCCGACTTCTTCGGGCAGTTACTGTTTGAACCCTGATACTTACCGAGTATATGGCTACCCAGCACTTTGCCGACCTCCTGGAGCTACATGAAGTCAGGCCCACGGCCAACCGTATCGTTATAGCCGAGGCGCTGGCCCACATGGGTCACCCCGTGTCCATGAGCGAGCTGGAGGGCCATATACTTACCATAGACAAGTCGGGCATATACCGCGCGCTGGCCGAATTTAGGAAGCACCACCTCGTCCACGCCATCGACGGTGGCGACGGTGAGATTAAGTACGAACTCTGCCACAGCCAGAACCACGGCCATGACGACGATCGCCATGCCCACTTCTTCTGCGAGTGCTGTCACCAGACCTTCTGCCTGGACTATGCCGCCATCCCACCCATTAGTATTCCCGATGGCTTTGTCGCCAGTTCTGTCAACTACATGGTCAAGGGTCTCTGCCCCGACTGTGCCCGTAGGCAGAACCGTAAGTAGCCCCCCTGTCCTTATTTCTGTTATGATGTCAGCTATTATCATCGTAACTCCGTAAATAACCGTCATAAAGTATATCGTATATGCAGAGCAAGGTAAGGCGGCACCACCACTACAAGCCGCTGTTAGAGATAGGCATACCCATCGTGATAGGCCAGTTGGGCACCGTAATCTTAGGATTTGCCGACACACTGATGATAGGGCACCACAGCACTACCGAGCTGGCTGCGGCCGGCCTGGTTAACAACATCTTTACGCTGGCGCTCATCTTCTACATGGGATTCTCGTACGGCCTGACGCCCATAGTGGGCCGCCTGTACGGTATGGGCCACACCAGCGACATAGGGCAGAAAGTCAAGAACTCGCTCGTGGCCAACATGGTGGTGGGGGTACTGTTAGTGGCGGTGCTCACCATCCTCTACTTCAACTTAAACAACATAGGGCAGCCCGACGAACTCTTGCCGCTCATACAGCCCTACTTCCTGGTCCACCTGGTAAGCGTGCTCTTTGTGGGTGTGTTCAACACGCTCAAGCAGTTCTTCGACGGCATTACCCGGACCAGCGTGGCTATGTGGGTCATGGTGGTGGGCAATGTGCTCAACATCTTCTTCAACTGGCTGCTCATCTATGGCGTGGGCGGCATGCCCGAGTTGGGTCTGTTGGGAGCCGGCATCTCTACCATGGGGTCGCGGGTGCTCATGGCCCTGCTGCTGGTGATGGTCATGCTCGTTCATAAAGACTTTGGCGGCTACCGCCAGGGAGTGGCCCGTGGCCGTGTAAACCGCCACGACTTCCTGGAGATGAACCGCTTAGGGTGGCCCGTGGCCCTGCAGCTGGGCATGGAGTCGGCCGCGTTCAGTTTTAGCTGTATCATGGTGGGCTGGCTGGGCACCGTGCAGCTGGCCGCCCATCAGATAGTAATCACCGTGTCGCAGCTGTTCTACCTGGTACTCTCGGGCATGGCCGCGGCCATGTCTATACGTATCAGCTACTTCATGGGCCAGCACGACTACGCCGCCGCGCGTACCTGTGCGACCGACGGGTTCCACATGGCCCTCTTTTTCTCGGCCATGATGAGCGTGCCCGTACTTCTGGGTCGCCACTACATAGGCGGTCTGTTCTCAGACACGGCCGAGGTGGGGCAGATAGTGGCCATGCTGATATGGGTGATGATTATCTACCAGTTTGGCGATGCCCTGCAGTACACCTTTGCCAACGCCCTGCGCGGCATAGCCTGCGTTAAGCCCATGATGTACTACGCCTTTATCGCCTACTTCGTCATCTCGCTGCCCATGGGCTACGTGCTCGGCTTCGTGTGCCACTTAGGCATCATAGGTGTGTGGGCCGCGTTCCCCGTGGGCCTCACCGTGGCCGGTGTCCTCTACTGGCAGCGCTTCCGCCGCGAGCTTCGCGCCATCGAACAGCGAGGGTAGGGGAGTGGGCATGGCCTTGAGTGGTAAAAAGGTAAAAGAGGAAGAGGCCCCCAAGCCCCCTAAGGGGGATGTAAGCTAACTACCGATGCTCCTGTATGACTGTTGTCGGTGTAATAACCATCGCGCGAAATGAAAAGACCGACCTTTAGACTTCTAAAGACGGCTCCCAGCGTGCTAAAGACGGCTCCGGGAAACGTAAAGGCCGGTCTCCACAATTAGGGTGACCGTTCCCGCCATCGCCCAGGCGGCACCCATCCCAGCGCTTTTTACCTTTTTACCTTTCACATCCCCCTTGGGGGGGCTTGGGGGCTTTTTTGGGGGGACTTCCGAGCCGTTATCTCCTATCTAAACGCCTATAAAAAATAGACTATTTGCAATTGTCCTGCTACTGATTATCAAACTATTAGCGCTCAAAAACGTCTATATTTTGCGTATATACCGCGGAGGGGCATGCACAGGAGGCAGATTTTATTGTAACTTTGTCCTAAGGATGTGCCGTAGCGCTCAGCCAAGGCGCCGCGATGGTGGGGGCTGTATTTTTTTGTCACTTTTGGGGTAAAAATACATATTTGCAGAGTGGCAGAACAAATCTCCTTACTTATTATAATAAAAAGGGCTACTTTTGCAACGATTATCATAACAACTAAAAACATAAATGGAAGAAAAACAGATAAACAGGCGGAGATTTCTGCAGAACCTGGGCATGGTAGGAGCCGGCGTGCTGGCCGCTACGAGCCCCTGGCTGTCGGTATTCTCCGAAGTGAAGCATACAGACAAGGAACGCTGCCGTATCGGAATGATTGGCCCCGGTTCCCGTGGCCGCTTCCTGCTGAGTTTCCTCGTCCAGAACCCCAAGGCCGACATTGTCGCCATCGCTGATGTCTACCAGCCTTCGATAGATGAGGCCCTCAAGCTGGTTCCTAAGGCCAAGGTGTACCGCGACTACCGCGCCCTGCTGGCTGACCGCAGCATCGATGCCGTCGTAGTGGCCACCCCGCTCAATACTCACTATCAGATAGTGATGGATGCTTTCGATGCCGGCAAGGATGTGTACTGTGAGAAGTCTATCGGCTACACCATCGAGGAGTGTTACAACATGTACAAGCGCCACCTGTCTTCGGGCAAGATTTTCTTTACCGGCCAGCAGCGTCTCTTCGACCCCCGCTATATCAAGGTTATGGATCTGGTTCACCGAGGTACCTTTGGCAAGATTGCCGCTGTCCACGCCTTCTGGAACCGTAACGGCGACTGGCGCCGCGAGGTGCCCGACCCCAAGTTAGAGCGGTTTATCAACTGGCGTCTGTACAAGGCATCGTCGCACGGACTGATGACCGAGTTGGCGTGTCACCAGTTACAGGTGGGAACATGGGCCTTGGGTCGTCTGCCGGACAAGGTAATGGGCCACGGAGGTATCACCTTCTGGAAGGATGGCCGCGAGGTGTACGACAACGTGAACTGCATCTACGCATACAATACTGGCGAGAAGATAACGTACGGCTCTGTCATCTCCAACAAGTTCTATGGACTGGAGGAGCAAATCCTGGGCAACTTGGGAACCGTAGAGCCCGAAAAGGGAAAGTACTACTTCGAAGAGGTGGCCCCTGCGCCTGCTTTCCTGCAGATGATTAACAACTGGGAGAATACCCTTTTCGATGAAATACCGTTCGCCGGAACCAGCTGGGCCCCTGAGACGGCCAATACGAACAATGGCGAGTACATCCTGGACAGCGGCCGCCCTAAGACCGACGGCACCTCGCTGCTCCTCGATGCCTTTGTCGAGGCTGTGGTTACCCAGCGTCAGCCCAAGAACATCGCCGAGGAAGGCTATTACGCCAGCCTGCTCTGCCTGTGGGGCCATGAGGCCATGGTACGTGGCGAGATACTGCCTTTCCCTGACCAGTACAAGATTAATTATCCAGTTTACGGAACCCGAGAAAACAGCCAAGCTATATGAAAGATATAATACTTACCTCGAAGAGGCAGAAATGCGAGCTCTGGTACCTGTTAGGTGCCTTTGTAGTGGCCAACCTGTGCAACGTGGGGGCCATCATCGCTTACGAGGCACCCGTTACGGAGCTGTTTACCTCTATCTTTTATGTGCTGTGCTTCACCGTGTTCCTGTATGCGGTGAGCGTGGTGGCCCGGCTGCTCTGGGCTGGCACCAAGCAACTATTTAAGAAGAAAAAGACTAACAACTAAAATCTAAAAGACAATGACAAGCAGAAGAGATTTCCTGAAAGCCATGGGCGCATCGGTCGCTGGCGTGGCACTGAGTGGGCTCAATGGAGCCATGGCCGCTCCCCTTACCTCCAAAGAGTGGGCCTCGGCCAAGAAGGACAAGGTTAAGATAGCCTATATAGGCATTGGCAACCGCGGAGAACAGAATATCACCGAGTTTGCCAAGACGGGCATGGTAGAGGTTACCTGCCTGTGCGACGTGGACATGGGCGCACACCACACGCAGAAGGTTATGAACATGTACCCCAAGGCCAAGCGCTTCCGCAACTTCCGCGAGATGTTCGAGAAGGCTTCGGGCGACTTCGAGGCCGTCTGCGCATCGGTGCCCGACCACATGCACTTCCCCATAGCCATGATGGCTCTCTCATACGGTAAGCATATCTACCTGGAGAAGCCCATGTGCCGCACATTCCTTGAGGGAGAACTTATGATGGAAATGGCCAAGCGCCACCCAGAGGTAGTTACGCAGGTGGGAAACCAAGGCCACTCTGAGGCTAACTACTTCCAGTTCAAGGCTTGGAAAGACGCCGGAATTATCAAGGACGTTACCGCCATTACAGCACACATGAACAATCCCCGCCGTTGGCACAAGTACGATGCTAACATGATCCAGATGCCTGGAGGCGAGCCTATGCCTCAGGGCATCGACTGGGACACATGGGTAGGCCCCTGCGAGTACTTAGGCTACTCTGAGAAATATCACCAGGGCAACTGGCGCTGCTGGTACAACTATGGTATGGGAGCCTTAGGCGACTGGGGTGCTCACCTGCTGGACACCGCGCACGAGTTCCTGAACCTCGGGCTGCCTTACGAGGTCACCATGAAGTATGCCAAGGGTCATAACGACTACTTCTACCCCTTCTCGTCGACCATCCTCTTCCGTTTCGCCGCCCGCGACGGCATGCCTCCCTGCGACGTTACCTGGTACGACGGTCTGGACAACCTGCCCCCATTGCCTAAGGGCTACGGTGGTTCTGAGTACAACGCCAACGTGCCCTCGACCAATCAGGGCAACACGCCTGTCTCTAAGCTCAACCCGGGTAAGGAGATTTACTCGCGCGACCTTATCTTCAAGGGCGGTAGCCACGGCAGTACGCTGAAGATAATACCGTCAGAAAAGGCCGCCGAGATGAAGGACAAGCTGCCCGTAGTACCCAAGAGTCCGTCTAACCACTATGTTAACTTCCTCCGTGCTTGTCTCGGCACCGAGAAGACACGCTCTCCGTTTGAGATAAACGGTGTTCTGAGCCAGGTATTCTGCCTCGGTGTTATCGCCCAGCGCCTCAATACGCAGCTGTTCTTCGATCCCCGCACCAGGCAGTTTACCAATAACGAGTTTGCCAACGCCCTCCTGGCTGGTATGCCTCCTCGCCGTGGTTGGGAAGACTTCTACAAAGTAAAATAACTACATTAATATAATAGTAACAATGAAGAAAATTATTCTAACAGCATGTGTTGCCATGTTCGCCTTCAGTGGTTACGCACAGAACTGGCAGTCACTCTTTAATGGTAAGAACCTCAGTGGTTGGAAACAGCTCAACGGTTCGGCTAAATACACCGTTGAGAACGGTGCCATCGTGGGTCACACGGTCCGTAACAGCAACAACTCATTCCTCTGTACCAAGAAGACTTATGGCGACTTCATCCTCGAGTTCGACTTCCGTGTTGACAACGGTATCAACTCTGGCGTGCAGTTCCGCAGCGAGAGCCTGAAGAGCTATCAGAACGGCCGTGTACACGGCTACCAGTTCGAGATAGACCCCTCTAAGCGCGCTTGGACCGGTGGTGTCTACGACGAGGCTCGCCGTGGCTGGCTCTATAACCTCAATAACAACCCCGCCGCCAAGAAGGCCTTCAAGAACAACGAGTGGAACAAGGCGCGTGTTGAGTGTATCGGCAACTCTATCCGCACATGGGTTAACGGCATTGCCTGTGCTGACCTGCTGGACAACACTACCCTTAACGGTTTTATCGCACTCCAGGTTCACGCCATTGGCAAGGACGGCAAGGAAGAAGGTAAGACTATAGCTTGGAAGAACATACGTATATTGACCAAGGACGTGGCTAAGTACGCCACCCCAGCAAACGAGAGCGTAGAGCAGATCAATCTCGTGGACAACACTATCTCTGAGCGCGAGGCCAAAGAGGGCTGGAAACTCCTCTTCGATGGTAAGACCACCAACGGATGGCGTGGCGCTAAGCTCGATAAGTTCCCCGCCAAGGGCTGGGTTGTCGAGAACGGTATTCTGAAGGTGCTCGCCGGCAACGGTGGTGAGTCTACCAACGGTGGCGACATCGTTACCACACGTACTTACCGCAACTTCATCCTCAAGGTAGACTTCAAGATTACCAAGGGTGCCAACAGTGGTATCAAGTACTTCGTTGACCCCTCTATGAACAAGGGCGCCGGCTCGGCCATCGGTTGCGAGTTCCAGATTCTTGACGACCTGCGTCACCCCGATGCTAAGCTGGGTGTTAAGGGCAACCGCAAGCTCGGTTCTCTCTATGACCTCATCCCTGCTCCAGCCAACAAGCCGTTTGACATCAACAAGTTCAACACTGCAATGATTGTTGTGCGCGGCAATCACGTCGAGCACTGGCTTAATGGCGTCAAACTGTTGGAGTATGAGCGCAACAACCAGGAGTGGAACGCCCTCGTAGCTTACAGTAAGTACAAGAACTGGCCTAACTTCGGTAACTTTACCGATGCCAACATCCTGCTTCAGGACCATGGCAACGAGGTGTGGTTCAAGAACGTAAAGATTCTCGAACTCCAGTAATCATCTGAATGGCCCATATCATCAGAGAACTGCCCGACGGTACCACGGCACTCTATGCGTGGTTCATGGCTATGCACACCCGTGTGGACGTTCTGCTGAAGGCGGCCGACAGCACCCTGCTGATGCCTGCTGTACATGACGTGAGACAACTTATCGGGGAGATAGAGGCTGCGGGCAACCGTTTCGCCCCTACCTCCCAGTTAGCAACACTCAACCGCAATGGGCAGATGGCCTTTACTCATCCAGAAGGCCACTTGTACCGCATGATAGCCCAGTGCCTGCGCTTCAATGCGCTGACACTGGGACTATTTGACATTACTGTTTCATCCAGGAGCCACTCCCCACATACCATTGACCTGGTACACCTCACTGCAGATACCATTTACTTTGACGAGCCTACCGTGAGCCTCGACCTGTGCGGCTTTATCAAGGGCTATGCCCTCGACCAGATTAAGCCGATGCTCGCGGCTCATGGCATAGCCGACGCCATTGTCAACATGGGCAACAGCTCGGTGCTGGCCATGGGCCACGTGCCCAGCAAGTTTACCGGCTGCCTCACCACGTCGGGCAACGATACCCCCACGAGGCGCCACATCGTCAACCCGATAACCGGCCAGTGGGTCGAAGGCCGTAGCCAGGTATCTGTCAGGACCCAGGGCGGTGCCGAGGGCGAAGTGCTGGCCACCAGTGTACTGCTGGCCGACGACCGCCAGCTGCTCCAGCTGAAGCGTAATTTCCATATCGAAGACATTAACTATCAGTAGTCCTCCGGGGCTACGCTTTACATTATTATATATGAAGAAGACTATATTATCTCTCCTTGCCCTGAGTATGGGAGTCCTCTCGGTCTCTGCCCAGGCCACCTTGGGCTCCGAGTTCCCACTCGCAGGGAGTACCGGCACGGTTACCGTATGTTACGATGGCCACGAGCCCACGCTCATGAAGCGCGTGTCCATGCTGTTTGCCGACGACGTAAACCGTGTGACCAACCACCGACCCGCTGTGGCCGACATCAGTCAGGGCAAGGTCAAGGCCAAGCGTGCCGTCATCGTGGGCACCCTTGCCAATGTCTGGATTAAGCGCATGGCGCAAAAGGGCAAGATAGACACCACGGGCCTTACGGGCGCCTGGGAACGCTACCGCATCCAGATAGTCAAGAAACCGGCCTCCGGAATAGACGAGGCCCTGGTAGTGGCCGGCAGCGACCGCCGTGGAGCCGCCTACGGACTGCTCTCGGTATCGCGCGCCATCGGTGTCAATCCCTGGTACTTCTGGGCCGATGCCCCTGTGGCCAAGCGTACTAACGTGGCTGTCAACGTGAAGCCCTTTACCTCGAAAACTCCGAGCGTCAAGTATCGCGGCATATTCATTAACGACGAGGACTGGGGCCTCTTCCAGTGGGCTAAGCACAATTTTGAGAAAGACCGTGGCAACTTCGGCCCCCGCACTTATGGCGGCATCTGCGAGTTGCTGCTCCGTCTCAATGCCAATTATCTCTGTCCCGCCATGCACAACTGCTCGCTGGCTTTCTACAAGGACGCCGAGAACAAAGTGGTCGCCGACAGCTTTGGCATCGTCATGGGCACCTCCCATTGCGAGCCTCTGTTCCTCAATACGGCTACAGAGTGGGACCGCAAGAAGTTCGGAGAGTGGAATTATGTGACCAATAAGCGCGGCATAGACAGCGTGCTGACCGCCAGGGTCAAGGAAACGGCTCCCTACGAGAACGTTTATACCGTGGCGTTACGCGGCCTGCACGACGTGGCCATGGCTGGAAGCAACGACTTGGGCGAGCGCAAGGACGTGATGGCTAAGGCTGTCGAGGGACAGCGCCAGATATTGGCCGATGTACTCAAGCGGCCCGCCAAGGACGTTCCCCAAGCCTTTACTCCTTACAAGGAGGTGCTTGATGTGTACGACCACGGACTCCAGTTGCCTGACGACATCACCCTCATCTGGCCCGATGACAACTATGGCTACTTCAAGCGTCTGAGCAACCCCACCGAGCAGAAGCGTTCGGGTCGCTCGGGTGTGTATTATCACTCTTCGTATCTGGGCCGGCCGCATAACTACCTGTGGATGAATACCACCTCGCCCGCCCTGATGTACGAGGAGCTGCGCAAGGCTTACGACTCGACTGCCGACCGTATCTGGCTGCTCAACGCCGGCGACATTAAGCTCTGCGAGTTTGCTGTTGACTACTTCCTCAACCTCGCCTACGACATTGACGCGTTCGACTACCAGCGTACTGTCAACTACCGTACCGAGTGGACGTGCGGTATGTTAGGCAGCCAGTACAAGGGCGACATTGCCGACATCTTCCGCTCTTTCTATGACCTCGCTTTCCAGCGTAAACCCGAGTGTATGGGCTTTGGCTCTCAGTGGACGAACGACGCTCACGGCCGCGAGGTCAATGTTGATACCGAGTTCTCGCTTACCAACTATGGCGAGGCCCAGCGCCGTATCGCCGAGTACACCCGCATAGGTGCCAAGGCCGAGCGCATGCTCGCCCAGATGCCTGCCGACAAGCGCGCCTGTTTCTATGAGAACGTGTACTACCAGGTTAAGGGCTGTGAGCTGATGAACCGTACCATCCTCTACGGCCAGCGCAACCGTTGGTATGCCTTGCAGCAGCGGGCAGCCACCGATACATGGGCCAAACTGTCTACCGAGTGCTTCGACAGCCTGGAAACCATTACCAAGCGCTATAATACCATGCTCAATGGCAAGTGGAACCACGTTATTACGATGCGCCAGGAACGCACCTCGGCTTACTTTGAGCGTCCGGAACTGCGCAAGGCCACCCTGGTCGATGGCGCCGACATGGCCCTGCTGGCCGAAGACGAGGATGTACTGCGCGGAGCCAGCAGCTACCACGCCCTGCCCGCCTTCAGCAAGTACCTGCCCACCTCTTATTATATAGAGGTGTTCAACCGCGGCAAGAAGGCGTTCAAGTTTACTGCCAAGGCTTCGGCCCCCTGGATTAAGCTGTCTAAGACTGCCGGAACCGTGACCGAGGAGACCCGTCTGCAGGTTTCGGTAGACTGGGCCAAGGCTCCTGTGGGCGACCGCGTGGCCGGCCAGGTTACGGTGACGGCCGATAACGGTCAGCGCGAGACCGTCCTCGTGTCGCTCTTCAACCCCGCCGCTCCTGCTAAGAGCGAGCTCAAGGGCGAGTACGTCGAGACCAACGGCTACATAGCCATCCCCGCCGTTGGCTTCCATCGTAAGCAGGAAGCTAAGGACGTCAAGATTTCTGTCATTGACAACTTCGGTGCCGAAGGCAAGGCCGTGCAGCTTGGCGACCCCGTGGCCACCCAGTGGTACACCAACCGCCGCAGCGCTCCTTATGTCGAGTACGATTTCTACTGCTTCACCCAGGGCCCCGTTGACATCTACACTTACGTGTTGCCCACCTTCACGCTCAATAACGACCGCGGCTACGCTGGCCATGAGCGCACCAACATCGAGACCCACTACGGCATCACCATCGACAACAGCCGTATCCTTGAGGCTTCTACCTCGTCGTTCGAATATGCCCAAAAGTGGTACGAGAGCGTCATGCGCAACTGCCGCATCAACAAGACCACCCTTAATGTAATGACTCCCGGTCACCACAAGCTCCGCATCATCTGCGGCGACCCTGGTACCGTTCTCCAGAAGGTGGTTCTCGACTTTGGCGGTATGAAGCGCTCGTACATGGGCCCTCAGTCTACACAAGTTAAATAACCATAACTATGCGAAAATTATCAGCTATACTACTGGGCGCGGCGCTGGCCGCCGTGCCCGTGCTGTGCTGGGCTCAGCACACGCCCAACAGTCAGAAGAAGTGGGCCTGGCTCAACTTTGAGCGGCCCGCGGGAGTCAACCCCGTCATCTCGCCCCGTCCCTCGTCCGTGTTCAACTGCCCTATGCAGGGCCGCCCCATCGGCTGGGAGGAGAGCGAGACCTTTAACCCAGCTGCCACCATCAAGGGCGACAGTATTATCGTGCTTTATCGTGCCGAGGACAACACCCATCAGGGCATCGGCAGCCGTACCTCGCGCTTAGGCTATGCTGCCTCGGCCGACGGCATCCACTTCAACCGCCGCCCGCTGCCTGTGTTCTATCCCGACAACGACAGCCAGGCTGCCAACGAGCACCCCGGTGGCTGCGAGGATCCCCGCGTGGCCGTTACCGAGGACGGAATGTACGTCATGTTCTATACTCAGTGGAACCACAAGTACGCTCAGCTCGCCGTGGCCACCTCTCGCGACCTGCAGCACTGGACTAAGCACGGCCCCGTCTTTGGCGACAACAAGCGCTATCCCGGCACTAAGTACACCAAGTCGGCCTCTATCCTTACCAAGATGAAGAATGGTCGCCAGGTCATTACTAAGCTCAACGGCAAGTACGTGATGTTCTGGGGCGAGTACTTTGTCAATGTGGCCACCTCTGACGACCTCATCCACTGGACTCCCACGCTCGACGACAAGGGCAATATCCTCAAGGCCATGACCCCGCGCCGTGGCTACTTCGACAGCATGCTCACCGAGTGCGGCCCTCCTGCCCTGCTCACCAAGAAGGGCATCCTGCTCTTCTACAATGGCAAGAACAGCAAGAGCAACGGCGACCCCAAGTACACGGCTAACGCCTACTGCGCCGGCCAGGCACTCTTCAGCAGCAAGGACCCTAACAAGCTGCTGGACCGCCTTGACGAACCGTTCTTTAAACCCGAACTCGACTTCGAGAAGAGTGGTCAGTATCCTGCCGGTACTGTCTTCATCGAGGGCTTAGTGCCTTTCCACGGTTCCTGGTACCTGTACTACGGTTGTGCCGACTCTCGCGTGTCGGTAGCTGTACGCAAGGGCAAGTAGCCCCGTTATCTCTATATCCTAAACAGACGAGGGATGCTGGCATGGAGCCGGCATCCCTCGCTTGTCTTTATACCCTGGCCGTACCCGTGGTTATGGCCGTGGGTACGGCGGTCTGCTTAGTGAGTCACCTTGATACCTTTTATAATATAGGTGCCGTGGCCGTACTGCTGCAACTGTGGGCGGCGGTTGCGTATCTGTGTAGTACCTATCAGCTGGCCGCCTATGGTGTACACTGGTACCCCCTCCTCGTCCTGGCTCCATGTGGCGGTGTCTATGCCTGTGGCCATGGCCTCGATGACTATGCTGGCTGGGCGCTGGGCAGCCACCTCCTTGGGCACCATGTAGGCCCTGAAGGGCTCCACCTCGGCTCCCTCGGCCTGGTAGGCCATCGCGTTGCCGCTGCCGTTGAGCACGTAGCTGTCCGTCAGGTTCTGGTGCAGCGTAGAGCCCACCATGTCATAGGCATCGGTCATGGCTCGCTGGGCCCGCTGGGCTCTCAGCGTTACATGGGTAGCCTTGAAGGTCAGTGTGGCTCCCTTCAGCTCGCCCTCGGCCTTGATGACGTAGGGGCGGTCGGCCCCTATCTTGTTGGCCGCTACGAATACAGGCAGGCCA
This sequence comes from uncultured Prevotella sp., assembly GCA_934204655.1. Taxonomy (GTDB): domain Bacteria; phylum Bacteroidota; class Bacteroidia; order Bacteroidales; family Bacteroidaceae; genus Prevotella. The sequence goes on from CAKPZJ010000004.1 coordinate 118,353, forward strand.
TCGGCCCCCGTGCCGCCAAACTCGCTCACGTACAGCCGCTTCTGGTCTATCTGTACGGCCCCCGTGGCCGTGGTGATGGCCGAGGGGGCAAAGGGCAGCGCCAGTGTCTGCCAGTTGCGTGCCCCCTGCGTGTTGGCTGCCATGGAGCGTGCATAGCTGATGCTGCCCACCTCGATGTCGCACGGCACAGCCAGTGCGTAGCCGTCGCTCAGCGTGATGGTGTTAGCATAGTTGCCCTTTACCACGTTCTTCTTGGCTATGTCTGCCGGCACCGTGGCTCCGGCATCCAGGATGTAGAGCGCGTTGGGGTTAGTCGACGGCTTGATAGTGCTGATGCCGCTCACCCCGCGCATATCTATGGCTGCCGCGTCGCCCGTATCTACCGTGGCCGATGGCGGAGTGGCCGTGGTGGCTCCCGTTTCATCGTAGAAGATGATGCCGGAACGCTGTGCGCGCGAGTAGATGACATTTGCGTTGTTGTCTACCACTGCCTGCTCGCCCTCGTAGAACAGGCGCAGTCCGTAGCGGTAGCCCACGGGCGTATTGGCAAACCCAAAGCGCACCCGGGTTTGCTCCCCGGCAGCCACCCGTACCGACACCAGCTGCTTGTCTATCACGGTCATGCTGTTGCTACCTGTGACGCCCCGGTACAGCTTTACCACTAAGCGGCCGTCAAAGTCGGCTGTTGCCTTGTTGTTCAGTATGAGTGTGCCCGTACGCGTGGTGCCATACACCACATTGTTTACTATGTTGTCGTAAGCCACGTAGCCCACCGAGAGGTTGGCCTGGTTCTGGTCGGTATCGGTTATGGTTACCGTGGTGTGTCCCACGGGTTGGCTGCCGGCTGCGTCCTTGGCTATCCATACATGGTAGGTGCCCGCCGTGGTGGGTGTAAAGTAGAATGATGCCAGCACCTCGCGGCCTGTGGGCAGGGCCACCTGGGCCGTGCTGGCGGCCGACCCCTTGGCGGTCGATGGGCTGGCCAGGCAGTACAGCTTGCCGTAATACTCCTTGGCCGTGTTGGTCAGTGTTACCTTGACCAGCTGTTTTACGTTCTTGACCAGGTTGCCCGTCATGGCCCACGACTTGACGGTTACGGCCGACTGGTCCGCGGGGCCTAAGCTGAGTGTAACCTTGCCCCCCTTTACCACCGCCAGTACATACTCAGTGGCCACCTCGCCACAGGGCTTCCACGCGGTGGTTCCCAGCGGGGTGTACACAGGCACCAGGTGGTAGGTGCCGTCGGCCAGTCCCTTGATGGTAAACGTGACCGTCCTCTCGTAGTTAGTGCTCAGCCACAGGGTCGTGCTGCCCAGCGTGCTGAGTGTTCCGTCGGCCTGGGCTATGGCTATGCCACCCTGCTGGATGATGGTGGTGCCCGAGAAGTTGGTAAAGGTGATGCTCACCGTGTTGCCGCTCACCTTGATATAGCGTGCCGTGGGCCGCGCGGTCACATCGGTGCCGCTATCCACCCCGTCGTTGGGCATAATGCCTATCAGGGCCTCCTGCTCGTAGGCATATCCGGAGCCAAAGTTCGTGCTTTCTGCTCCCGGTTCGGCCGAATAGAGCGAGCCTATGCGGAAGAAACCGTCGCTCTTGCCGCCCCAGCCCCAGTTAACATGGAAGAGGTCGTCGCTGTCGTAGCCGTCGATGACGAAGGCATGGCCTCCTGAGGGCGAGTTGGCGCGGTAGCCCACCGGGCGACCCTGGGCCAGCTCGCCGTAGAGCAGGTCGGTCCACTGGCGCTGGCTGTAGCCCCGGCGATACACGTAGTCTATGCGCTCGTCGTAGCCCAGGTAGTCGCGCAGCAGCGGTTTGCCTAACGTCAGGTTGGCTGCCGACTGGCTGCCGTAGTTCATCTGGACCCCCGTGCCCAGTAGCTGCATCAGCTGGGCCACCGCCTGCTGCTCCTCGGCCGTGCTGGCACTGGTGTAGGTGTCGGTCATGTGGGCCCAGTCTATGGCCGTGCCGGCCGCCACGCCCTCTACGCGTACGTCCTTGCCCCCGCTTGTAAAGGAGTAGGCCGGTATGGCCGCCGTGGTCTTGGCCGGATAGCGGTAGTAAGCCATTATCTGGGCCAGGGTGGTGGCCACACAGCCCGTCAGTCCCCGCTGTCCGCTCGACGACCCGTTGCTGTTGTTGTACACTGGGCACAGGTTGTTGTAGGGTGCCCGCTGGTTCCACTGGGTGCTTATCAGCGGGGCCACATAGTGGCGTGCCTGTTGTGCTATGGTAGTCTCGGCTGCTGCCGGAGCCTTCGCCGCGCCCGTCTGGGCCATGGCCTGTATCTGGCTGGCGTACACGGCCAGCAGGGCACCCAGTCCGTGCTCCATATCGGTGGTGGTGTAGCTGCCCCGGTCGGTATATCCTAACACCGTTGGGGTGCGGTCATCGCCCGAGATGATGACAAATCCGCCCCCGTCGGCCACGTCATATATATAATAAGGTGTAGCCTGGCCCGCAGTCGCCCCCTCGCTCGGGGCCTTGGCCGGGGCCGATGGGGTGCTCAGTGCCTTGCCCCGCAGGGCCACAAAACGGCTGGCCGCCGTGCGTGCTGTCTGCGGGTCTACGGGTGCGGCCATGGCGGTGCTACCCAGTAGCACGGCACTGACAATGGTAAGGATGGTGGCTCGTAGCATGTTCATCTGTATGGTGTCTATTAGAAGGTTTATGGTTCTTATTGGTAGTAGGCCCGTGACAGGCAGTGTGCCCGCGGCCCTCTTGCTGCTGGCAAAGATAGCGAAAAAAAACATTCAAGGGACTTGAAATCAAATATTTAACATATTAAAAAGGCATCCTCAGTCACGGTGGGCTGTAGCGGTATGATAAAAAAAGAGCGGGAGGCCCCTCCCTTGTTAGTGTGGAGAGGCTTCCCGCTTGTAAGCGTGGTTGCAACTTATGCCGTCTTAGGGCTGCATTACCTTGCCCATGAAGAGTATTGCCCCCGTGGTATTCTCGCGGATGGCAAAGATGAACGGGTGGTCGAACGCGAGGGTCGGTGTGTATGGGGCTATCAGGTCTTCCATCTTGCTGCCTGCGGCTGAGGCCACCTTGGTACCATTCTCATCGACCTTGATACTTGCGGAATGTATTATGGTGCTGAGCTCCAGAGGCTCGCCCGTTGCTATGTAAGGGTAGGTGGCTTTGTTAACGTTAGCCATGTTGAGCGAACTGAGCATGGAGGCAACGTCGGTCTGGCTGGATGAGATGGCAAAGCGCGGAAGCATCACCTCGGCTCTGCCGGTGGTCATCTGCTCATGCCAACGCCACCAGTCAGCGTGCTGTATCAAGCTGTCTAACTGCTCTGGCTGCTTGGGCATGGCTATCATCATGCTGAAGTAGCCCTGGCCGTACGGCAGCTCTACCATCTGCTGTACATCATCAGCGTAGTAGTTGGCAGCCAGGGTTTGGCTCATGGTCATAACGTTAGTAGACTGGCCCTCGGTGTTGTAGAACGGCTGCTGCTTAGTTACGGCAGGGTCGAAAGGCGATGCCCATTTGGCATCAAAGTAGTTGGCGCTTACGGTGACGAGCCTGGCCAGCGATGTCAGCAACCCAAAATCGGATGCCTTTATTACTCAAAATGTCGGCTGCTTTTTTCCCAGTTTCGACAAGGTTCTCTGCCAAGATGGTCGGCATGCGCTTATCTACTGAGTATAGCCTCCAGCCTTTCTGATAGTTGACCAAATACATAATGGTATCATTATTGTAGATGACTGGCTCTATACTATTTATAGTGGGAGTGGCATTTCTTGTAACTTACTTGTCTGCTGATATGGCTTGCAAATCGGTCAACGTAACCTTAAATGTATTTCTCAGTGGTTGCCCATTAACGGGAACTGCAGATACTTTGAACTTGACTTTAGATACAAAAGCCTTGGCTTCTTGGAGCTTGCTCTCGTTTAATTTGCCAAATTCTTCAGTGTCTGTTATGACACTACTGCACGATGCCAATAATGTTGCGGCTGTTAAAACAGGAAGGATAAATCTGTTCATAGGTTTTGAAGTTTATAGATATGCCTGCTCTTATGGATTTTCGGTTTCTCCCCTTTGGTCAGTGTGGTCTGTGTGATTGGTATTTACACATTAGTGATGGCAGTAGGTTTTATAAATCCCTGTTTCCCCATATAAGATAGATGCAGGGATAATAGAGCCGTTTGGTCTTTACGTTTTCCGGAGCCGTCATTAGCGAGTTGGGGGCCGTCTTTAGAAGTCAGAAGGTCGGTCTTTTCGTTTTCCGCGGTCATGTTGGGTAAAGCCATGGCTGATATAGGGTGGGTCATGGCGGTCTCTGAGGATTAGGCGAGAACTTCGCAAGCAGCGCGCGCTATAGGCGCAGCAGTATAAAGACTGGGGCAGCGCCCTGTGTATAGTCCCTACGCGAGCAACGCTGTCAAGGGTGCTTGTCTTGCTTGTAAATAGGATGAAAAAGAACATCCCCATAGACGCGGCGATGGGGTGTGGCGCGTCTATGGGGATGGATAGTGGGGTAGGGGCAGCGGCTACTTGCTGTATTTGGCCACCTGCTGACGGATAAGGTCCTCATCGGCGAAGTAGTTGATGCGCATAGCGGTGCGCACCTTGTCGAGGGTCTGGGCGGCAGCCTCGCGGGCAGCCTCGGAGCCACGCTGCAGGATGTGGAATATCTCGGGGATGTCCTGCTCGAACTCATGGCGGCGCTCGCGAATAGGGTCAAGCATCTTGTTGAGTACGTTGTTGAGGAACTTCTTGCAAGTGCCGTCGCCGATGCCGCCCTGGACATACTGCGACTTGAGCTCGTCGAGCGAGTGGAACTCGGGCCAGAACTCGGCGAAGTCCTCGGGTGTGCTGAAAGCCTCCAGGTAGGTAAACACGGCGTTGCCCTCCAGGTGGCCAGGCTCCTCCATGCTCATGCGGGGCTCACCGTTGGACATCTTCTTGACCTTCTTCCATACCGTGGCGGCATCGTCGCTCAGGTAGATGCAGTTGCCCAGGCTCTTGCTCATCTTCTCCTTGCCATCGGTACCCGGCAGACGGCGGGCGGTGGCATTGGGGGGTAGCATGATGGCTGGCTCTACCAGCACGTCGCCGTAGGTCTGGTTAAAGCGGCGCACCAGTTCGCGCGTCACCTCGAGCATAGGCTCCTGATCCTCGCCGGCGGGCACGGTAGTGGCCTTGAAGGCGGTGATGTCGGCTGCCTGAGACACCGGGTAACAGAAGAAACCTAAGGGGATGTTGGACTCGAAGTTGCGCATCTTGATCTCGGTCTTCACGGTGGGGTTGCGCTGTACGCGAGCCACGCTGATGAGGTTCATCAGGTACGTGGTGAGTTCGGCCAGCTCTGGTATCTGGCTCTGGATGAACAGTGTGCAGCGGGTGGGGTCGAGCCCACACGAGAGGTAGTCCAGGGCCACCTCAATGATGTTCTGCCGTATCTTCTCAGGATTGTCGGCGTTGTCCGTAAGGGCCTGTACGTCGGCCATGAATACAAACATGCGGTCGTAAGCCCCCTCGTCCTGCAGCATGACCCTCCGCCGGAGCGAGCCGACGTAGTGGCCTAAGTGCAACTTGCCTGTGGGGCGGTCGCCAGTCAATATTATTTTTCCCATGGTTATATATAGTACTTTTATGTATGTGTTAGTGCATAAGGCCCACGAAGCGCAGCACGTCATTGAGGTTGCCTACCAACATGAGCAGTATCAGTATGCCTATGCCGATGTACTCGGCGTAAATCATGAATTTCTCGGAGGGCTTGCGGCGGGTTATCATCTCGTAGAGGAGGAACAGCACGTGTCCGCCGTCGAGCGCGGGGATGGGCAGGATGTTCATAAAGGCGAGGATGATACTCAGGAAAGCCGTCATGAGCCAGAACATGTGCCAGTCCCACGTCGGGGGGAACAGGCTGCCTATGGCCCCAAAGCCGCCGAGGCTCTTGGCTCCGTCGGCAGTAAACACGTACTTCATATCGCCTACATAGCCCGACAGGGTGTTAACTCCGTAGCGTATGCCGGCCGGTATGCTCTCGATAAAGCCGTACTCTACCTGTACCGGGGTGTAGTAGTCCAGGATGGTGGTCATGCCCACGCCCAGCTTGAGGTCGGGGGTAAGCGTGGCGGCCCGCTTCAGGGTGTCGCCCTGGCTCACGTAGCTGATGGTGACGGTGCGCAGTGCCATGCTGTCCCTGTGGGTCTGCGCCTGTTCCATCTTCTGGCTCACGCTGGCCATCAGCGCCTGGTAGGCGTTCCACGAGTCTATCGGCGTGGCGTTGACGGCCACGATGCGGTCGCCCTTCTTCATGCCTATCTTCTGTGCCGGCGACCCGGGCTGTATCTCGGCGGCCTCGGCCGGTACGAACGGGCGCACGAATGGCGGCACATCCTTAATCATATTGAGCAGGTTGAGGTTGCCGGGCAGGTGTATGCTCATGTGGCGTCCGTCGCGGACGATGTCGGCACGGTGAGCCTGGGAGAGGCCACGCACCAGGTCGGCGTTGAAGTCCTTGAAGGTGCCCAGGTCGGTACCCAAGAGGATGTCGTGGTCCTGGAAGCCTAACTGCTTGGCCTCGGTATTGAACTTCATGCCCATGGTCATGTCCTTGACGGGTACATACGACTCGCCCCAGACAAAGAGTACCATCGCGTAGATGATGAGCGCCAGCACAAAGTTGACCAGCACACCTCCTATCATTACCAGCAGTCGCTGCCAGGCCGGCTTGGACCTAAATTCCCACGGCTCGGCCGGCTTGGCCATCTGCTCCGTGTCCATGCTTTCATCTATCATGCCGGCTATCTTGCAGTAACCGCCGAGCGGGAGCCAGCCCATACCGTACTCGGTGTCACTGCGGCGCGGGCGGAAGCTGAAGAGCTTGCCCGACCACTTGCCGATATTGACGTCGAAGAAGATGAAGAATTTCTCAACTCTTATTCCGAAGAGTTTAGCGAAGAACATGTGGCCTCCCTCGTGCAGGAATACGAGTAAGGAGATGGCTAATATAAACTGAAGTAGCCTGATTAAAAATATTTCCATTGTGGATGTGGTTGCTAATGTTATCTGTTGAGTAATTCGGAAGCCACTCGCCGAGCCTCCGCGTCGGTCTGTATATATACATCGTAGTCGGGGCTGGCGTCAAAGGTCACAGCGGCCATCGTGCGCTCGATGATGTCGGCCATATCGAGGAACCCGCAGCGTCCAGAGCGAAACGCCTCGTTGACCACCTCGTTTGCTGCGTTGACAATGCAGGGCATGTTGCCGCCCGTGCGTATGGCGGCAAATGCCAGGGCCAGGCACTTGAACTTATCGGTGTCGGGCTCGGCAAATTCGAGGCTTTTGCCAAACAGGTTGAGCCGCTCTCCGCTGAGGGGGAGCCTGTCGGGGTAAGAGAAGGCGTACTGTATGGGCAGGCGCATGTCGGGCACGCCCAGCTGGGCCTTGACGGAGCCGTCGACAAACTGCACGGCGCTGTGTACGATGCTCTGTGGATGGATAAGTACCTGTATGCGGTCGGCCTCGACACCAAAAAGCCACTTGGCCTCGATGACCTCGAAGCCCTTGTTCATCAGCGAGGCCGAGTCGATGGTAATCTTGGCCCCCATGGTCCATGTGGGGTGCCTGAGCGCGTCGGCGGCGGTCACGGAGCGTAGCTGCTCGTGGCTATAGTGGCGGAAGGGACCGCCCGAGCAGGTAAGCAGTATCTTGTCGATGGCATTGTCGCCCTCGCCCACCAACGACTGGAAAATGGCGCTGTGCTCGGAGTCTACCGGGAGTATCGCGGCGTGGTATTTCTGGGCCAGCTGGCAGATAAGTTCGCCTGCCACGACCAGGGTCTCCTTGTTGGCCAGGCAAATCTTCTTCCCGGCCTTGATGGCGTGTATCGTGGGCGTAAGGCCGGCAAACCCCACCATGGCGGTGAGCACCATGTCTATCGGCTCGGCCTCTACTATCTGGCTCAGGGCATCCTTGCCGGCGTAGACCTTGATGTCGGGCAGGTCGGCCAGCATGGTGCTGAGTTCAGCGTATCTCTCCTCATTGGCTATGACCACGGCGGCCGGCTTGAAGCGGCGCGCCTGTTGTGCCAGTTCGGCCACGCGGTTGTTGGCAGTAAGACAGTACACCTCGTAGAGGTCTGGGTGCTGCGCGATGACGTCGAGCGCCTGCGTGCCTATGGACCCCGTACTGCCCAGTATGCAGATTTGTTTCTTCATTGTCAGTCTATATGTCTAAAATGCCCTCGGGCAGTCTGGCCCAGATGGTCTTGGCCTCGGCATCTACCTTCTCTATCAGTTCGGCGTGGGCCGGTATGAGCAGGCTGTCGCCCTTGGGAGTGTGTATGTCAAACAGGGTGTTGATGGTAGAGTCGTCTACCTGGGCGATGGTTCCCACCAGCTGTCCCGTGGCGGCATCCATCAGGCTGAAGCCCGCTATCTCGCTCCAGGAGAGGCCCTCCTCGGAGCTGTCGGACAGGGCGCGCGGAAAGAAGACCCTGGCTCCGGTAAGGCGGCGGGCCTGCTCCTGCGTGTCGATGTCGCAGAACTTCATCAGGGCCGTCTCGTCGCTCTTGAAGCGGTACTCCTCCATGAAGAAGGGCACCAGTATACCGTCCAGTTCCAACAGCAGATACTCAGCATCAACCCTGTCGAACACATCGTCGGTGAACATAAAGGTAATCTCGCCCTTTACGCCGTGGGGACGGCCTAACTTACCTATCAGAAATACCTCTTCTTGCTTAATCATGTCCTCGGGTCAGCTTACGATACGTTGTATGTGTGCGCCCAGCCTGTTCAGCCGGTTCTCTATATCCTCGTAGCCACGGTCTATCTGCGCTATGTTGTCTATGCGGCTGGTGCCGTTGGCACTCATGGCTGCTATGAGCAGGGCTATACCCGCCCTGATGTCCGGGCTGGTCATGCGTCCGGCGCGGAGCCTCTTGGCGTGGTCATTGCCATTGACCACCACTCGGTGAGGGTCGCACAGGATAATCTGAGCCCCCATGTCAATGAGCTTGTCCACGAAGAACAGTCTGCTCTCAAACATTTTCTGGTGAATGAGCACGTTGCCGCGTCCCATGGTGGCCACCACGATGAGTACGGACAGCAGGTCGGGCGTAAGTCCGGGCCAGGGCGCGTCAGAGAGCGTCATGATAGAGCCATCTATAAACGAGTCTACCTCATAGTGGTCTTGCTGGGGAATAAAGAGGTCGTCGCCTTCCTCCTTGATGGTTATTCCTAACCTGCGGAAGGCATCGGGGATAAGGCCCAGGTTGGGCAGCGACACATCCTTGATGCGTATGCCCTTGCCCACCATGGCGGCCATGCCAATGAACGACCCCACCTCTATCATGTCGGGCAGTATGGTGTGCGTGGCCCCATGTAGCTCGTCTACGCCTACAATGGTAATCAGGTTAGAGGCTATGCCGCTGATGCGGGCCCCCATGCGGTTGAGCAAGTGGCACAACTGCTGGATATAGGGTTCGCAGGCCGCATTATATATAGTGGTGGTACCCTGGGCGAGTACGGCGGCCATGATAATGTTGGCCGTGCCGGTTACCGAGGCCTCGTCGAGCAGCATGTAGCAGCCCTTGAGGTGTTGCGCCTGTATGTCGAACACATTGCGTTGCTCGTCATGGACAAACTGGGCACCCAGTTTGTGAAAGCCGATGAAGTGGGTGTCAAGCCGGCGACGCCCTATCTTGTCGCCGCCAGGCTGGGCCACGGTGGCCTGACCGTACTTGCCTAACAGCGGACCGATGGTGAGCACCGAGCCGCGCAGCGAGGCACACTTGCGGACAAACTCGTCGCTCGCCAAGTACTCTAAGTTGAGCTTGCTGGCAGTAAAGGTGTAGTCATTGGGGGCATTACGCACCACCGTGACCCCCATGTCCTGTAAAAGTCTTATGAGGTTGCATACATCCAGTATCTCGGGGATGTTGCTGATACGGACGGGCTCGGTGGTGAGCAGCGTGGCACAGATAACCTCTAACGCCTCGTTCTTGGCGCCCTGTGGTGTAATCTCGCCAGTCAAGCTGTGACCGCCCTCGATGATAAATGATTCCATGGCTATGGCTGTCTTGTTATTTGCGCTTCGTGTTACGTTTCCGCTCAGTGTCGCGGTAGTCTATCTTCTCGAACTTGAATTTCTGCAAGTCCAGCTGTACCTTGCCATCGGTAAACTTGGCCAGGTCAGAAGCCACCTTCTCGTCGTCGCTTGACCCATGGCTCCACTGGTAGAGGTTTCGCTTCATCTGGTTAGCCGTCAGCTTAATCAGATCGTCGCGCTCCTTGCCAGGTGCCATGGTCTTGAGCTTGTCAAAGAGTTCGAACATCATCTTGCCGTAATGCCTTACCGGAATTTTGGACATGGGATAGGGCATGGGTTGCGGCTTGGTGGTGATGGTTCGCGCCTGCTCTATATTATATGGCCAGTCTATGTCGAGCTTGAAGTCGCTCATAATAGCCAGGTGGTCCCATAGCTTCTGCTGGTAGTCTACATTCTCGCGGTTCATGGGGTACATGCGGTCCATGATGGCTACAATGGCCTCGGCACAGTGCTGCCGCTCGCTCTTGGAGGGAAGCTCCACGGCGTAGTCTACCATCTTCTGTATCTCGCGGCCGTACTCGGGCAGTCTCAGTTTCTCTCGCTGGGTATTATAGTCAAGTCCTTCTATTTCCATATGATATATATAATGTGTAGTTGATTGTGGTGATAAGTGTGGCGGCTGTCGCGGCTGTGCTGGCAGCCCTTCCGTCAGAGCAGTTTCTTGGGCATCTTGGCCACGAAGTCCTTCAGGTAGAGTGGCACGAAGTACGCCACGTCCTCCGTCTTGCCCTCGGCTATGCTGCGCTCAGCCAGGGGAAACATATTCTTGGCCAGGGGCTCTATGCCCTCTATCAGGTGTGCGTTGGGGTGGTCTATGGTCTCCATGCACTTGGCAGCGCCATTGCCAAAGAAGTACATGGGGTGTGCGTCCAGCCACTCGCGATATGTGTCGTGGTCTACCACGTCGGCCTGGATGGCCCGTACCTCCTTGAGCGACCGGTCGAAGATCTGGGCGTACACCTCCATGCGGCGGGCATCTATCATGGGACACAGCAGGGCATCCTCCTCGGTTACCAGTTCCCTCAGCAGGACAGGCACGCAGAGCAGCTCCAGTGTGGGCACGGCTATCAGGCTCACGCCGCGGCCGTAGCATACGCCCTTGGCCATCGACGTACCTATGCGAAGTCCCGTGTACGACCCCGGGCCGCTACTTACGGCCACCGCGTCCAACGGTATGGCGTGGCTTTCGGCAAATGAGAGCGCCTCGTCGACAAATGAGCCCAGCTTCTCATTGTGGTTGGGCCCCACGTGGTCTTCCAGATTGAAGATGCAGGCTCCGTTCTCGCTCACGGCTACGGAGCACACGTTAGTGCTTGTCTCTATACTTAATATGCACGACATGATAAATATTATTCTAAATAACTGCAAATTTACGGCTTTTTTCCTACATTTTTGTTACTTTTGCAGAAATTTTACGCGTAACAACTATGATACAGTCTATGACGGGCTACGGCAAGGCCGTCCTTTCCTATGGTGAAAAGAAAATTAATGTTGAGATAAAGTCTCTGAACAGCAAGACGATGGACCTCTCTACACGCATAGCGCCACTCTACCGCGAAAAGGAGATGGAGATACGCCAGATGCTTACGGCCAAGCTGGTTCGGGGCAAGGTCGACTTCTCTGTGTGGATAGAGAAGGACGAGCTCACAGAGGCTTCGGCCATCAACGCGGCCCTTGTGGAGAACTATTATCACCAGATTAAGGACATAGCAGCCCGCACGGGCATACCCGAGCCGGCCGACTGGTTCTACACGTTGCTCCGCATGCCCGACGTAACCACCAAGGTAGAGATGCCGGTACTGAGCGATGACGAGTGGGTCGTGGTACGCCAAGCCATAGACAGCGCTGTCGACGCGCTTCTGGCTTTCCGCCGTCAGGAGGGAGCCGCCTTGGAGCGCAAGTTCAATGAGAAAGTAGATAACATCGAGCGCCTGCTGGCCAGCATCGAACCCTACGAGAAGGCTCGCGTCCAGAAGATACGCGAACAAATCGTCAAGGGACTTGAAATGCTCCCCGAGGCCAACTATGACAAGAACCGCTTGGAGCAAGAGCTCATCTACTACATTGAGAAGCTCGATATCAGCGAGGAAAAGCAACGCCTGGCCAACCACCTTAACTATTTCCGCGAGACTATGGGCGAGGAGCGGCCTAATGGTAAGAAACTCGGTTTTATTGCTCAGGAAATGGGACGCGAAATCAACACCACCGGTTCTAAAAGCAATCAGGCCGAGATGCAGAACATCGTCGTTAAGATGAAAGATGAGCTCGAGCAGATTAAAGAACAAGTCCTTAATGCACTCTGATTATGACTGACACTACTACAGGCAAACTTATTATATTCTGTGCCCCCTCGGGCTCGGGCAAGAGTACGCTGGTACAGTGGCTCATGGCCGCCCATCCCGAGCTGAACCTTGCTTTTTCCATCAGTTGTACCTCGCGGGCTCCCCGCGGTACCGAGCAGAATGGGGTAGAGTACTTCTTCCTTACTCCCGATGAGTTCCGGGCGCGCATAGCGGCCAACGAGTTCTTGGAATACGAAGAGGTGTACCCCGGCCGCTTCTATGGCACCCTCAAGAGCCAGGTCGACACCCAGACTCAGCGTGGCGAGAATGTCCTCTTTGACGTCGATGTCAAGGGCGGCTGCCACATCAAGGAGTTCTACGGCTCGCGCGCACTCAGCATCTTCGTCCAGCCGCCCTCGGTCGACGAGCTGCGCCGCCGCCTCATCTCGCGCGGCACCGATAGTGCTGAGGCCATCGAGCAACGCGTCGGCAAGGCCGCCTATGAGCTTACCTTTGCGCCCCGCTTTGACCACGTGGTGGTCAATGACGACCTCGAGAAGGCCAAGGCAGAAGTCTACCAGTTAGTCAGTCAGTTCGTGGGCCGCCCCTCATCATCCCGGTAAGTACCATGGAGCCCCCTGTTAGGCAGATAGGCATCTTTGGCGGTTCGTTCAACCCCATTCACGTGGGCCACATAGCCTTGGCCCGCCAACTGTTAACCACACTTCGTCTGGACGAGGTGTGGTTTGTCGTATCGCCCCTCAACCCGTTCAAGACCACCGCTTCCGACCTGCTCGACGACCATCTGCGCTACCAGATGGTGGCCTTGGCGCTGCGCGATGAGCCCAGCCTTGAGGCCAGCGACTGCGAGTTTCACCTGCCCCGTCCCTCCTATATGTATAACACCCTCAGCCACCTGTCTGCCCGTTATCCCCACGCCCGTTTCACCCTCCTTATCGGTGCCGATAACTGGCTCGCCTTTGACCGTTGGGCCCACGCCCAGGACATCGTGGCCCACTACAGCGTGGCTGTCTATCCCCGGGAGGGCTACGAGGTGCGCCCCGAGTCGCTGCCGCCCCATGTGGTGTACGTGCCGTCGTCGCTCTATCCCGTAAGCAGTACCCTGATACGCCAGCGGGTACGCGCCGGACAGTCTGTGGCCGCCCTGGTGCCCCCCGCCATCCTCTCCCTGGTACAGCGTTACTATCAGTAGCGGTGTGCCCACCATCGCGCGGTGGGTGTCCTGAAGCGCGAAAATACTGTAAACCATTACCTCTGATGCCGAAAAAAGTTGCCAAATCATTTGCGGGCATCAAAAAATCAGCGTAATTTTGCACCGTTTTTTGCAGAGACAGCGCCACACGTGCGCCAGTGACTCGCTCTGATGGCCGAGGTGCAGCCTGTCTTTTTCTCACTATTATTCATAAAATTAGCAAGAATGACAAACATTAAGGTATTCATGCTCGCCGTGCTGGCAGTGGCCGGCCTGAGCGTGCAGGCACAGGTACGCGATGACGCGTCGACAACAGTTCAGGAAGACACACTCTTTTACGAATCATTTGATAACATGGCCGGCAAGGGAGGCAACGATGGCAACTGGTCTATATCGTATAGCATAGACGTGCGCCAGTTTGGCACCGATGGAGCCATCAACGAGGGATGGAAGCACGGCATTACCGATGTGCGCCCAGCCTACAAGTGCGTGGTCATAGGCACCACCGGCAACCTGGTGTCGCCGGCGCTTGCCAAGCTCAAGGGCGCTGCCGTGCTCACCTTTCGTGCCGGTGCCACTGTCAAGTCCAAGACCCGCCTGAAGATAACCGTGATGAACGGGGGCGAGATAGTGGGCGTAGGGGGTAATGCGGTTACCGTAGACCTGCCCAATAAGGAGTTTGAGACCTTCAGCTTCATCCTGAAGAACTGCACGGCCAAGACCCAGCTGTCCTTTACCAATCCCGATGCCTTTAAGGCCCTGCTGCTCGACGACGTGACCCTTACCGAGATGGTGAACATAGACGAGGCCAAGAACAACCTTGCCACCATGACCCGCTATAATAATAAGGTGGTCGACGTGGTGCTGGGCCGCACCATGGCCAAAGGCGAGTGGAACTCGGTGTGCCTGCCCTTTGACCTCACCGCGCAGCAGGTTACCGAGGTGTTTGGTACCGGAGCCCGCTTGGCCCGTTTCGAGAGCGCTCCCCTCGGCAAGAAGACCCTCAACTTTGTACTGGCCGATGCCATCGAGGCCGGCAAGCCCTACCTGGTGCTGCCCACCCAGGCCGTGGACAATCCCATTGTCCAGGGCGTCACCATGAAACTCATCTCCAACCCCATCGTCGTACACGGCGCTTACTCCTTTGTAGGTACCACCAGTCCTGTGTCGCTCCTTACCAAGATGGTGGTCATCCAGCCCGACGGCACGCTGGCCGAGGTGGACAAGAACAATAACCTCTATTCGCTGCCCGGCCTGCGCGCCTACTTCACGCTGCCCTCTACCGCTACGGCCGATGAGGTTACCGTGATGATAGGGGCCAACAGCACTACCGGCATCGACGGTGTTACGGCCGATGAGGCTCCCGCCACCACCGCTCCGCTGTACAACATAGGCGGCCAGCGTGTGTACACACCCGTCCATGGCGGTGTGTACATCCAGAACGGCAAGATGTACATAGCCCGCTAATCGCGGGGCGGCCGGCGGTGGGCAGAGGGGACAAAGTGGGCTCCCTGACAATAAAAAAGGCTGATTTGTTTTGTATTTCACTTGGTTTACACTAATTTTGTAGTGACTATTCGTAATACCAAGTTAATATAAAACATACCAAGCATGAAAAGAATGATGATGGCAGCCCTGATGCTGCTCACCGCCGGCACCGTCCTTATGGCCAAGGACTACACCGTGTCGTCGCCCAACGGACAGCTTACCGCCAAGATAGCGGTGGGCAAGTCTATTACCTACTCGCTGCAGGCCGGCGACGTGGCCTTAGTGGCCCCATCGGCCATAGCCATGAAGACCGACCGCGGTACATGGGGCGAGGGTTCGGCCCTGCGCCGCGCCACCACCTCGGCCCACAAGGGCACCATCAAGGCGTTTGCCTATAAGCGCGCCACGGTGACCGATGATTACAACCAGCTGCTGCTGCAGTTCAAGGACGGTTTCGCCCTTATCTTCCGCCTCTACGACGAGGGCATGGCTTACCGCTTTGCCTCTACCCAGAAGCGCGTGGTGACCATCGTAGACGAGCAGGCCGAGATACGCTTTGCCAAAGACTGGAACGCCTACATTCCCTACGTGCGCGACAAGGGCGACCGCGAAGACCAGCTGCATAACTCGTTCGAGAACGGCTATACCCACACCCAGCTGTCGCAGCTCAAGCCCACCCAGCTCATCTTCAGTCCACTTATTGTTGAGGCCGACGGCGGCCGCCGTCTCTGCGTGGCCGAGAGCGATGTCGAGAACTATCCCGGCCAGTTTTGGATAGGCGACGGCAATACTGCCTGCATCAAGGGCGTGTCGGCTCCTTATCCCAGTGGCATCAAGATAGGCGGCTACCGCAAGTTGGAGCAGTTGCCCACCGGCCGCGAGAACTACCTCGTCAAGAGTCGCCCTCAGCAGGCTTTCCCCTGGCGCATTATCGCCTACGCCACAGCCGACGGCCAGCTCCTGGACAATGATATGGTGTACCGCCTGGCCTCGCCCAGCCGTGTGAGCGACACCTCGTGGATTAGACCAGGCAAGGTGGCCTGGGACTGGTGGAACGACTGGGGTATCTACAAGGTCAATTTCCGTGCCGGCATCAACACCCAGACCTATAAGTACTACATCGACTTTGCCAGCCGTCACGGCATCGAGTACATCCTCCTCGACGAGGGCTGGGCTACCATCCGTAAGAACGACCTGTTCAGTATCATTCCTGCCATCAACATGAAGGAGATTGTCGACTATGGCAAGGAGAAGGGTGTGGGCGTCATCCTCTGGGCTGGCTACTACCCCTTTGACAAAGACATGGAGCGCGTGTGCAAGCACTACTCCGAGATGGGTGTCAAGGGCTTCAAGGTCGACTTCATCAACAGCGACGATGCTCGCATCGTCGACTTCCACTACCGCGCTGCCGCCATGGCCGCCAAGTACCATCTGCTCATAGACTTCCACGGCACCTACAAGCCCACGGGCCTGAACCGCACCTATCCTAACGTCATCAACTTCGAGGGTGTCAACGGCCAGGAGCAGACTAAGTGGTGTACCATGCAGGAGTACGACCAGCCCACCTACGACGTTACCGTTCCCTTCGCCCGCATGTTCGCCGGGCCGATGGATTACACCCAGGGAGCCATGATTAACAGCACCCCCAAGAGCTACGCACCCTCTAACAGCCGCCCCATGAGCCAGGGCACACGTACCCACCAGTTGGCCGAGTACGTAGTGTTCCTCTCGCCGCTCAACATGCTCTGCGACAGTCCTACTCGCTATGAGCAGGAGCCTGAATGTACACAGTTTATCGTGGGTGTGCCCACGGTGTGGGACGAGAGCATAGCCCTGAAGAGCGAGATAGGTCAGTATGTGGCCGTGGCGCGCCGCAAGGGCAACCGCTGGTACGTGGGGGCACTCACCAACTGGACTCCGCGCGACCTGACGCTTGACCTCTCGCCGCTGCGCATCGGTGGCCGTAAGGCCGATGCTTTCTACGACGGTATCAACGCTGACCGCACGGCCGAGGACTACCGTCGCGAGCAGATAACCATACCGCAGGACGGACAGCTCAAGGTACACCTGGCTCCCGGCGGTGGTTTCGTCATGGTCATTGAGTAGGGATATAACAGACCGAAGCCGTATCTGCACCCCTGAAGGGTAAGTCAGATACGGCTTCGGTCGTAAGTAGGGTAGGGGTGGCGGCCACGGCACGCCCCGCGGTCATGGTCGCTTACACCACGTGCTGTCGCACACCCATGCGGGCCTCTACTACATTGACTATATAGTCGCCCAGTTTCTCACACTCTTGTATAATGTCCATGTACATGGTGCCACAGGCATACGAGTAGGCGTGGGTGTTCACGTCGTTGATGTTCTGGGTCTTGAGCTGACTACGGTAGTTGTTGATTTCGTTCTCCAGGTTGAACGAAGTGTTAGGGTCAAAGTTCTCCTTGTGCTTCTTGAACATGGTGTTCATCTGCGTGAGCGCGCTGTCTACCAGCCCGAACATCTGGTGAACGTGCTCGAACTGCGAGGCGACAAACTCCTCCTTGCTCTTGAACTTTCTGCTCAGCGTGCGGGCTATGTTGTAGCAGCTGTCGCCTATCGACTCTATCTCGCTTATCTCTCGCAGCATGGCCCTTATCTTTGCCTTGGTCTCATCGCTTAGGTGCGCGTCGCCCACGTTGTCCAGGTAGTTGCCTATCTCTACCTCCATGTGGTCCGAGATGCCCTCGTACTTCTCAATGCGGGTAAACAGTTTGACAAACTTCTCGCTGTCGGTCTCGCTGAGCAGCGTTATCACCATGCCGAACATACGCTGGATGCGCTCAGAGTAACTCTGTATCTCCTTCTGCGCCTCGAGCACGCTCAGCTCAGGTGTTTTCATAATTCCGGTCTGGATAAAGCGCAGGCGGAAGTCGTCTTCCTCGGCGTTTTTCTTGGGCTTGATAAGTCGGCAGACCACCTTCTCTATCACTGGTACGAACCATACCAGTATAAAGGTATTGGCCAGATTAAAGGTGGTGTGGAAGGCCGCCAAGACGAAGCTCAGTTTGGCCGCATTGGCCAGGAACCCGGGCTGCCCCTTGGTCATGGTCTCATCGTAGCCTACGAACCCGCACACCATGTCGACAAAGGGCCTGAAGATGATGAGCACCCAGCACACACCGAAGAGGTTGAATACCATGTGAGCCAGTGCGGCTCGCCGCGCCTGGGTGTTGGCCGTCAGGGCAGCCACATTCGACGTTACGGTGGTACCTATATTCTCGCCCATCACCAACGCTATACCCTGGTAGATGGGCAGCACACCCGTAGAGCATAGTATCATGGTGATGGCCATGATGGCGGCCGAACTCTGCACACACATGGTGAGCAGGCTGCCTATGAGCAGGAATGTAACGGTAGTGAGCAGGCTGTTGGGGTCAAAACTGGAGAAAAAGTCGAGTACTGCCTGATTGTGCGAGAGGTCCATGTCGATGCCCGTCTGCCTCAGGGTGCCCAGGCCGAGGAACATGAACGACACACCGAAAATAAAATCGCCGGCAATCTTCCGCTTCTTAGAGTAAATCAATATGATAGCGATGAAGAAAGCCGGCCATACAAAGTCGGTGATGTTAAACGAGAACCCCGCGCTCATTATCCAGGCGGTAAGGGTGGTGCCGATATTGGCTCCCATGATGACCGAGATGGCCTGTGCCAGGGAGAGCAGTCCGGCGTTGACAAACGAGACTGTCATGACGGTCGTGGCGGTTGAGGACTGAACCGCGGCTGTAATGAAAGTACCCGTGAGGATGCCCATGAGGCGGTTGGTGGTCATGGCGCCAAGGATATGGCGCAACTGAGGGCCTGCCAGCTTCTGCAGACTGTCACTCATCGATTTCATTCCGTACATCAGAAGTGCCAGAGAACCGATAAGTTTGAAAAAGATCCAAATCGACATGTTTTTTTATATCAAATGTTTGTAAGAAGTCGATAATTATTGCTAATTTAGCCCTTGTAAATCAAATGAATCTATCCAATGACGAAACAGTTGTTACAATTACGTTGCAAAAATAATAAAAAAACTTTAAAAGTAGCCGTTGGCAGCACACTTTCTGAAGTTTTTTCTGTCGCAGACATCAAAATGGCGTACGCCCCGGTATGCGCCAAGGTCAACAACAGGGTCGTGGGCATGCACTACAGGCTCTATAATGACAAGGACATAGAGTTTATGGGTATAGACACGGGCTCGGGCTCGCGCACGTACACGCGTACATTATTCTTTATATGCTGCAAGGCCATCAGCGACCTCTTTCCACAGGCCGAGGTGCGCATAGACATCTCGGTGTCCAAGGGCTACTTCGTAGACATGCGCATAGGACGCGAGGTGACGGCGGCCGATACCGAGCGGGTACGCCTCCGGATGGAGGAGATTATCGCGGCGCGTATGCCCATCAAGCGCCACATGGTGCCGACCGAGGAGGCTGTCAGGCTGTTTACCGCCAAGGGCGACATGTCCAAGGTTAAGTTGCTCAGTGGGCTGGGCAGCCTGTACACGGTGTACTACCAGATAGAGGACTTCATCGACTACTTCTACGGAGCGCTTATGACCAACACGGCCGACATACACCTCTTCGGGCTGGTACCCTTTAACGGTGGCATGCTGCTGAGGGTGCCCTCGCCAGATAACCCGGCGGTGCTGTGTGACATGCCCGACCAGCACAAGATGTTCGAGATATTCAAGGAGCACCACCGCTGGCAGGACATCATGGGCCTGAAGACCGTGGGAGACCTGAATGAGGCGGTAGACAAGGGCTTTGCTACCGACATCATCAACATTAACGAAGCCTTGCAGGAGAAGAAGATAGCCGGGATAGCCGATGAGATAGCCGCAAGGCCCGATGTTAAATTAGTGTTGCTGGCGGGGCCGTCATCGTCGGGCAAGACAACCACCTGCAAGCGCTTGAGCATCCAGCTGTTTGCCAATGGACTCAAGCCGTTGCAGATTTCGCTCGACGATTACTTCGTGGACCGCGAGCTGACACCTCGCGACGCCACGGGAGACTACGACTACGAGAGCATTTATGCTCTGAACATCCCTCTGATTAACGAGCAGTTTGCCACGCTGTTCAGTGGCGGCGAGGTGGAGCTTCCCAGGTACAATTTCCAGACCGGCAAGAGTGAGAAGAGCGGCAAGAAACTCCGCATGAAGCCCCAGGACATCTTAGTGGTCGAGGGCATACACGCGCTGAACCCTGAACTGACGGCCCAGATACCCGAGGCACAGAAATTCCGTGTCTATGCGTCGGCGCTCACCACCATCCTGCTGGACGAGCACAACTATATTCCCACTACCGACAACCGACTGCTGCGCCGCATCATCCGCGACTACAAGTACCGTGGCTGTAGTGCCCAGGAAACCATACGGCGGTGGCCGAGCGTACGTGCCGGGGAAGAGAAATGGATATTCCCCTACCAGGAAAATGCCGACGCCATGTTCAACAGTGCCATGCTCTACGAGCTGGCAGTCATCAAGCATCAGGCCGAGCCCCTCTTGGAGCTGGTGCCCGAGAACTGTGAGGAGCACGCCGAGGCTTACAGGTTGCTCAAGTTCCTCAAGTACTTCCACCCCATATCCTACAGACAGCTGCCGCCCACCAGCCTGCTCCGCGAGTTCCTCGGTGGCAGTTCGTTTAAGTATTAGACGGAGTGGGGAAGTGGCCCCCAAGCCTCCAAGGGGGATGTATAACGGTGAAAAGGTAAAAGAGTAAAAAAGTAAAAAGCGCTGCTGGTATGCGAGCGATGGTTTGCCAGTACGCTACTGGCCATCGCGAGAAATGAAAAGACCGGTCTTTAGACTTCTAAAGACCGCTCCGGGAAACGTAAAGACCGGTCTCCACGATTTCTGCGACCACCATTGGTGCGCAGAAAGCCAGTACCAGCGCACTGGGAGTTCTTTTTACTTTTTTACTCTTTTACCTTTTTACCTTTCAAAATTGCCTTTTTACTCTTTCCCCTTTTTATTTTTCCGCCCATGATGGTTGCAGTAAATGGGAATGTCGCTCTGCCCGTTTCCGTTAACCATGGCGGTAGGGGCCGTGATGGTGTCTGCCGTCTTAATGATTGTTAATAAAATAATCGCACTTACCCATGAATGATTAAATAACGTGAAATTTGCCCCCCCCTAACAGCAAAAAGATGGGTAGGAGCGATAGCTGGCATCGTAATTACCACTACCTTTGTCACCGAATTGAACATCTTTCATCTTTTAGCAGTTGTGTCTTAAACATTAGTGACTGATTTCTCTTTGCTGCAAGGTATTTTGATTTTTATTACCCTTGTTCATTGCATATCTACTATTTGAAGATTGGTTATTTGGTTCTTAAATAGTATCATTAGTGTCCCGTTAAA
Organism: uncultured Prevotella sp.; assembly: GCA_934204655.1. GTDB lineage: Bacteria > Bacteroidota > Bacteroidia > Bacteroidales > Bacteroidaceae > Prevotella. The sequence continues at coordinate 139,785 of CAKPZJ010000004.1, forward strand.
ATCGGGACCAGTTAAATATTAATCAAATAACCCCGGAAAGAGGGAACAATCGAGTT